>CAUZFZ010000081.1:0-44710 GCA_963579025.1 Planctomycetota bacterium
ACACCACATGCGGGAGTCTGGCTTTTTTCATAATCATCCATTTCAGCGATACCCCGATTTTTACAACGCCAGAATCCTTAACGGCGTTGCCCCGAGGGGCGACGGCAAATCCGTTCACGGGCTCGCCGTCGCCCCTCCGGGGCTCAGTCAACAAGTTGACACTCATTTCCCGGGGTTGAAACCCCGGGCTATTCGCCTTTGCCCCTCCGGGGCACACAACTGTGCAACTTCAAAACTTGCGCTTCGGGCTTGTATGATTATCCAGAGTGGTGCTGTCCAACTACGCGAGTACGAGTCAGGAATGCTGCACAATATTGGCGAATTCATTCGGACCGGGTCGCCAGGCAAGGTCAACGACAGCACGCGTCGATGGATGCAGGTGTTGTGCCTGGCCGCGATGGCCTTTTCCCCGGGAGCCGTCAACGCCGCGGACGATCCCCAGTCGATCGCGTTCTTCGAGAAAAAGATCCGTCCGATCCTGATCAGGCACTGCTACGAGTGCCACTCGGAAGATTCGAAGGAGCAGCAGGGGGGTTTGCTGCTGGACCGCAGGTCGGGCTGGCTGAAAGGTGGCGACACCGAGAAGGCAGTCGTGCCGGGCGATCCGGAGGCTTCGCTGTTGATTCGCGCCGTCCGCTATGAGGACGAAGACCTGCAAATGCCTCCAGAGTCGAAACTCTCCATCGGACAGATTCGCCTGCTCGAACAGTGGGTCCGTCGGGGGGCGTCCGGACCGGCAGACGATCTCGGTGACACGGCATTCTCTCGGCTCGGCGATCAGAAATATCTATTCGGGCAGGCAGCCGATCACTGGGCTTTCCAGCCTGTCAACGCAGTTGATCCGCCGGAAGTTGGCGACTCGAGCTGGAACTCGCACGCCATCGACCGATTTGTGTTTTCCAATCAGACCGATCAACAACTCACGCCGTCGCCCATGGCTGGCGCGCGGGCTTTGATTCGGCGTCTTTCCTACGACCTGACGGGATTGCCGCCGACTCCCGAGCGCGTTGAGAAATTCGCGTCATTACCAAACGCCGGCCGGGGCGAAGCTGTTCGTGCCCTGGTCGACGACCTGATCGCTTCGCGGGCGTTTGGTGAGCACTTCGGTCGCATGTGGCTCGACGTCGCCCGCTACGCCGACACCGACAGCTTCTACCGTCCCGACACAAAGACCCCGCACTACTTCCCGTTTGCGTTTACCTATCGGGACTACGTGATCGAGGCGTTCAATTCAGACAAGCGATTCGATCAGTTTGTGCGTGAGCAACTGGCGGCCGATCTCCTGGGTCTGGAGAAGAATGCTCCAGAATTGGCCGCGCTTGGTTTCCTCACAGTGGGGCCTCACGCCAATCGGAACCAAACCGAAGCAATCGACGACTGGATCGATACGACGACCCGCGGACTGCTGGGACTCACCGTTGCCTGTGCCCGCTGTCACGACCACAAGTTCGAACCGATTCCGACTGCCGACTATTACTCGCTGCACGGTGTGTTCGCGTCTGTGAACCGGATCAATCCGCTTGCCGAAGAGCAGTTGCCAGTGCTTGCAGGATATGTGGCTGACGAAGACACACGCGCCGACTATGCCGAAAAGCGAGCAGAGATCGATAAGAAGATCAAAGCCGCTGGCAAGAAGGTTGCCGGAGGGAATCGGCGTTCGGTGGCCCAGAAGATTCGTGAAACGGAACTGGCCGAACTGCTGCTGTTTCACCCCGGAGCACCCGCTCACACGATGGTCGTGCGGGAGCGACCGAAAGCCGTCGAACCCGTTGTGTTTCTGCGGGGCGATCCGGCGAATCGCGGTGAATCTGTTCCACGCCGATTCCTCAGAATTCTGGATCCCGGGCAGTTGGAGTTCTCTGCCAGTTCAAGCGGTCGACTGGACCTGGCGAACAGAATCGTCGATCCCGACAACCCGTTGACAGCACGCGTGTTCGTCAATCGTGTGTGGGGCTTCATTATGGGCGGACATCTGGTCGAAACGCCGTCCGACTTCGGTCTGCAGGGATCGGGGCCGTCACATCCGCTGCTGCTGGACTGGCTCGCTGCAGATTTCGTTCGGCACGACTGGTCACTGAAACACCTGGTCCGCACGATTGTGCTGTCACGCACGTATCAGCAAAGCAGCGACCATCGCGAAGACATGGCGACACTCGATTCGCAGAATCGCTACTACTGGCGAGCGAACCGGAAACGACTTTCGATCGAAGAGTTGCGCGACAGTTCTCTGGCCGTCTCCGGTCAGCTTGATCGCACATCGCGCGGACGGCCGGAGCGACTGTGGGGCAAAGACTACACCCGACGCCGAGCCATTTACGGCTACATCAACCGATTCAATCTCGATCCCACATTGCGCATCTTTGACTTTCCGACACCGATGCAGACGCAGCCGGAACGAGACGAGAGCATCGTGGCACCGCAGGCCCTGTTCACGATGAATTCTCCGTTCGTCATCGATCAGGCGAACGCAATCACTCAGTCAGGCCCGTTTGCCGGTGATGCAAGTGACAGCGAACGAGTTGCCGCGATTTATCAGGCTGTCTTCCAGCGCAAGCCGCACGAAGTTGAGTTGAATCGAATCATTCGCTTTGTCGAACTACTGCAGAAACGCTCGGCAGCGGGAGCCCGGATCAGTTCCCCGTGGCCACTTGTGGCACAGAGCCTGCTGATGAGCAACGAGTTTCAGTACATCGATTGAATTTCAAACTCGTCCCCACGCTCTGCGTGGGAACGCCGCCTGGGACGCTCCGCGTCCCGTCCGCCCGTACCAACCAACGCAGAGAGTCTATGAGCACTTCAAACCGTCCCCCTTTGTTCGGCGCGGGTCTCCCGACCCCGCCATTGCACCGACCGAAGGTCTCCCTCCTGGACTAACGGGTCAAGAATTCGATAGGGATGGAGACCTTCGGTCGCGGCCGCGGCGGGGTCGGAGACCCGCGCCGAACGAGGTACGAGTGTTGATAAAACGACCCGGACAAAGTCAGCCAGGACACGCCAGATGACTTCGACGCATTACTCAACCGACAGCACATCCGTGTCTCCCATAACTCGACGTCGCCTGCTGCGCACAACGGGAGTCGGCATCGGGTCGCTGGCCTTCGCGAGTCTTCTGGCTGAATCGGGAGATCTTGCCGCGGCACCGCGCGGCCGGGGTCGTTCGAGTTCACCTCTGGCAACGCGTCATCCGCATTTTCCGGCGAAGGCGAAGCGGATTATTCACCTCTTCATGAACGGAGGACCTTCGCAGGCCGACACGTTCGATCCCAAGCCGACGCTGACAAAACTCGACGGCCAGAAGCTGCCGGATTCCGTCAAACAGCAGTTGCAACCGACACAGCGGAAACGCGTGGGCACGGTGTTCGCCTCGCCGTTCCGATTCCGCCAGCATGGTGAAAGCGGACTGGAGATCAGTGAGCTGTTTCCGAACGTCGCTCGTCACGCCGACGATCTGTGTGTTGTGCGATCCATGCTGGGCGAGGTGGCGAATCACTCACCGGGACTGCTGCTGACCAACTGCGGGCATTCGACGCTGGCCCGACCAAGTATCGGTTCGTGGCTGCTGCACGGACTGGGAAATGAAAGCGACAACCTGCCGGGGTTCGTTGTCCTGTGCCCGAAGGGTATGCCCACCGCTCAGTCTCGCAACTGGACGAGTGCCTTTCTTCCCGGTGTCTACCAGGGCACGCACATCGACACTGCCAGTCCGTCGCGCGAGTTGATTCCCAATCTCACTCGCGACGACATCAAACCCGGCAGTCAGCGGGCACAGGTGGCACTCACTCAGTTCCTGAATCGCCGACACAGTGCGCTGCATCCCGGCGACGAACGTCTTGAAAATCGTATCCACACAATGGAGCTGGCGTTTCGGATGCAGACCGCGGCGACCGACGTCTTCGACCTGAACCAGGAGCCCGCACACATCCGGAAGATGTACGGCGACACGATTCAGGGTCGCAATCTGTTGTTCGCCCGTCGCATGGCGGAGCGGGGAGTGCGATACGTGCAGTGCTATCACGGCGCCGGTCAGCCCTGGGACAATCACAGCGGGATCGTCCCCAGGATCAAGCAGCTCGCGCGCGAGTCGGATCAACCGATTGCGGCTCTGCTGACTGACCTGAAACAGCGCGGGATGCTGGAAGACACGCTTGTCATCTGGGGTGGCGAGATGGGCCGCACATCAACCGTCCAGACGGGTCCGAAAGACATCAATCGAGTGGGCCGCGACCACCACATCGACGGCTATTCAATCTGGATGGCCGGCGGTGGGATCAAAGGCGGGATGACCTACGGAGCGACGGATGAACTGGGTCTGAGCGTGGCCGAGAATCCGGTCCCCGTCCACGACCTGCACGCGACCATCCTGCACCAGATGGGCTTCGATCATAAGCGTCTCACGTATCACTACTCAGGCCGCGACTTCCGGCTGACCGACGTCCACGGCCGAGTTGTGACCGACATCATTGCCTGACGGCGTTCCGGCACGGTCGCGATGCTTGCCGATTCATTCTCGGCCAGTAGAACCGGCTCGACGGAACTCTCAAAAAAGTTCACTTCGATGCAACAAACCCATCATCGCGCACCGCTCCGCATCATCACTCTCACCGTCTTCCTCGCTGTCCTCGTCTCCGCGTCCACGGCCTCCGCCCAACAAAAGACGTTCCTCAAGGAACACTACGTCCTCGGCCCGATACGCATCTTTTACATCAAAGAGGGCAAGGATGCGGTGCCGCTCGATGACGTCGATCGCACCGGAGTGCCCGATCGCGTGGAGGACATTGCGAAACAGATTTGGGCAGCGCATCACCTGTTTTGCGATGTGTTGAAGTTTCCTGATCCGCTCGGGTGTGAGCGGTACAAGAAGGTGAACTGCATTCAGGCCAGTCTGCGTGATCTGGGCGGCGGGAACGGGTTGGCGTTTGACGAGTCGCAGCGTGCCCGGCAGATTCCGGAGGGCAAACCGACCGACCGGGCGATCGTCATGGCGCTCAACTGCAAACTCGACCCGATCAAGAACATTACACCGGCGCATGAAACGTTCCACCTGGTGCAATACGGGGCGACGTACTTCAAGAATTCGTGGTTCCTGGAAGGGATGGCCCGCTGGTCGGAGCATGCACTTGCTCGGGAAGGGCTTGGGCACGTGAAATACTCGCCGGTCGGGCCATGGCCGCAAAAGCTGCAGCATTTGCAGCAGTTGTCGAAAATGAAGTACGACGCCGAGCACGTCTTGTGGAACCCGGTCGCGGCCCGGACGGACCGTGATGGTTTGCTCAGCAACAAATTGCTGGGGACGAAGCTGACGTCGCTCCGCTATTCCGATCGGACACCCGTACTACGGGATCGGACGCTGCAGGGACCGGAGATCATGCGCGACATCGTGATCGAACTCGGCAAACTGGATGATGTCGCGTTTGAGGAATTGAAGTACGACCGCTGGTCCGAAGAGAATCAGCGAGCGGAAGAAAACAATCCCTACATCTACAAGGCGGTCATGGATGCGTTTCGGCGGCAGGTTCGGTCCGTGGGGCCGTATAAGGTTCCGGCGGTGAAGCGCGGATGACCGTTGAGGAGATGCGGAGCTTTCATGCAGTCGCCATGCCCGCAATACGGCGGCCGGATGCGTGAAGTGATGAGCATCGATCGGCCCGGCTGGTGGCGCGTGATGAGCAGCCGGAACCGGCCGACGTGGTATGCCCGACCCGGCGAGGTACAGAAGTCGTAGGGCCGGGTCCCACCGGACGCCTTCCAGCCCCTCCCGTTTGCCCCGGAGCCGACATGCGATGACGGACAGGCAACGGCGCGGGCTGGTCACCGGCACACGCTGATGAGCGTCAAACAATGAAACGGCCGGTAGGAACCGGCCCTACGGGTACTCACAACTCAGCGTGTTCCGTCGCGGCAATTCCACACACGCCGATCCATTCCCGAAGCCGGCCTGCCCAATTCAGATGACAATCCACAAGTGAGCGGATAAGCTGGTGTTTCGTAGTTCACTGAACGCGATTGAATCCGCAAGCAACCACCAACACCTCACCGGCCCCACGAAGCGGAAAAGTTCAACGCACAATCTATCCGTCGACATCCATGTCACTGGATAGATCGCAATTCGTTATGCCACAGAATTGTTCAACTCATTATGTCGGGATCCTCGAAGCGAGCTAACCGCCGAAGGAGACGTGCGAAGTTGAAACGACCGGCCGAAGAAGGTGCGGGCAGAATGCCCGAAGTTTCCGGTAAAACGGTCGAGGTATCGAACACCAAAGAATCCGGTCCTCAGTCTGGGTGCGAAAGCGACGCTCCGCCAATGCCTAACGGAATCCTAAAAGCCATCACGTTTTTGCTCGCAACCGACTTGGATGGCCGAATCCCGTTTAACAAGTCAAAGGATGGCTACAGTGTATTCAACGCCCTTGCAACTTTTGCCTTGGCCCAAGGTGCAGCGCTTACCGCCGTTGCATCCAGTGAGGGGCGTGAACCGCTTGTTCTTTCGATTTACGCCGGGATCGTGCTCGTCACGATTGCCTGGATCTCGTCGATGCTCCGAATGCTTGGCGACGACGTCGACGAGGCGGGTAACACGGTGCCAGTACGCGCCTACGACCGTCCATCGATTCGATACGGTCGCTGGACGCTGACTTGGTCATTCTTCCTTGGGGCGATCATGTTGATTCTCGGGTCAATGGAATTGCTGCCGAATCAGACGCGTCGTGTCAAATACGACGAAGGGCCGATTGAATGCGAGGCCTTAACTTACCTACAAAGAATGGACCGCTCTGGACAAACACGCCAAATGATGGACAAATGGATAGAATGGCTTGGGAAGAGTTCCCGTGTTTATAAAGAAGAGCAATTCTTTTGGGTGCAACAGAAGTCACCGTTGGCTGATTCGTACAAGCCGTTCGCACTCGATTTAAAGTGCGACCAAAACTACCTGTTTGGTGAGCGTGCGGCGTTTATATTGAGTGAGTCGCCAGACGAATATCGCCCACAGTACCGACAACTCCGCTTTCGTGGCCAAAACCTGAAAGCAACCAACTCCGCCATACTGGACGTCAAGGATGCGAAGGAGGGCGACTCAATCGTCGTCTTGTTGTACGCCCGCGACCCAAACACTGAAGAAGTCGACAAGCAACCTTCAGGCCAACAATTCAACTTTCGTCTCATTCCACACTTTGGCAACGAGTGAGCATCCCCGACGCCCCTTTTTTGGAGCCAACAAATGCAGATTATTTTCGCAACTGCCGCAGTCTCTTTGCTGTCCCTTGGAATTTCAGTTTCGCCATCGTTTGCTGGCGGCGTGAGCGGCAGAATGTTCAATTTGCCGCCGGGAAAGGCCCCGATCGATGCCAACGAACGAATCGGCATCCTCATCACGGACACCGAATCAAATCGCGACATCACGCCGCTAGACGCAATTGGTCAGCGATTCCCAGCTCAATCGCTGAGCGGAAATCAACTTGTTGTGCGTGGTTCGGATTACAGTTTTACATTGCCGCCAGGTCCCGGGCGGCGAGTCGTCACAATCCAATTCATTCGTGACGGCGTCGCTACGCAATTATTGAGAAACGTTATCATCGCAGACGCGCCGGGTAGGATTCTCCAACTCGACGTCGTAGTTCCTCGTCCCACGCAAATGCCGTCACAAGGTAGCTGTGGCAAAGCATTCGTTTATCCGTGTCCACACCAACCAACTGCGTGGTATTATCAGACGAGTCGTATTTGCGCTACACCGTGTCGGCGCTTCTACTCATGGCGTGTGAAGCACGGATGTTTCTTCAGTCGTTGACGCCTCCCGCGATCACACAGGGGAGGCATAACAAGCACGTCGACCGGACGTCCGGGGTGCACCCAGATCTCACATTAGTGCCGCCCGCCGGTTCGCAATTGGTTGACTTAATCGGTTAGCGGGCTTCTAGGGTGTCTTTGCTGCTTTGGTAATAGACGCTCGCCGTACATGGCTGACACCATTGACCGCAGTGTCGTCTACTAACGACACATGGGCGGTCCGGTTGTAGGCGAGTTTCTGGTTGTACGTGCTTTCCAGGTCGTACGGTCCGGCGATGAGTGAAGCGTGCGGAAATGAGCGGCGCGGCCGGAAATGGGTCGGGCTCGGACGCCGCACTCAGAGGCAGTGCCGGTCCGCGTGAGACGCAACCATGACAGCTGGATTCCGGTTATTGTTCATCCCGCTTTGACCATCCTCGGGAGAAGTCCGCATAACAACTTGGCGGAATCGTGCCACGCCACTGATGCTCAGTGTTTGTGCCGGCACTGGGTCCGCCGTCTGGAATCGCTGGGCTACGAGGTCACCGGATTGCAAGAGGCGGCCCGCCTGAGTTCCGTCCCACGCGAATCCTTCGAACGCCGTTCCTGACGGGGCACGTTCAGGAGCCATCTAACACTCTATCCCACCCCGGTCGAGATCCCTTTGGGACGGTGGCGTCGTTTGCCTGGATGAGCCGGACGTGTTGGCGCTCAGTCATCCCGACTGACACTGGCTCCCTCTTTCCTGCAGATCTGCTCAACAGTATTGATCAACTCTTCGAGAATTGTCGGTACCTGATCGGCGACCTGCGATTCAACATTCAGCCGCAGCAACGGCTCGTTATTGGATGCACGCACGTTGAACATCCAGTCCGGCGTGTAGCCGTCGGCAATCACTCGGTAGACCGATCCGAATTCACCGTCCTCGGTGAAGACGTCGCTTTCGCTGCCGGATGTGCCTGTCGAATAAACGCCCACACCATCAAGCGGTAGCACAAAACAATTGCGTTCCGCAGAGCCATACGTCTCCACCAGTGTGCCGATGATGATCCTGCTGATCTCACTCCAGCGATCGCTTTCGATCCGCAGATTCGTTTCGCCACTGGCCGGCCAGATGGCGAAGTCGCTGAGTAATTCCGACGCGGTTTTTCCGGATTCGATCAACAGATTCCAGAACGTCATCGTGGCGAACAGCCCCGAGTCGAGCATATACGTATCGGGGAAATTAAAGTGCGCCGACGACTCTCCGGCGAAGACTGCACCCGTCTGCATGGCGGCCGTACGCAGTGAGTCCTGACCCACGCGACTCATCACGGGAATGCCGCCGGCCGCGCGAATCGTCTCGATGACCTTCCACGAACAGACGGCCGGGATCACCACGGGGCATCGTTCGATACCGGCGGCTTTCTTTTGACGAATTGCTGCGTCGGCCAAAGCCGCCAGCATCTGGCTGCCGGGCACAAATTCGCCTTTCTCATCAACCATGAATGCCCGGTCAGCGTCCCCGTCGAACGCGACGCCAAACGCCGCTCCCGTCTTCACGACTGCAGCCTGTAAGCCCTTAACCGCACCGGGCAAACCGGGATTGGATGGACGCGTGGGAAACGTCCCGTCGATTTCTGCCGCGATGGCTTCAACCTCGACATTCGCGCCCAGCCGCTCAAGTTCCGCTTTCAACGGAGTCAGAAAGATCGCGGCGGCCCCGTTGCCAGGATCGAGAACAATTTTGCCGGTCGCCTCGCTGAGTCGCGGGGCCTGAGTACATGCCGCGGCGACGAACTGCGAACGGAGTTCATTACCCGTGCCTTCCGGAAACGGGGCGACTCCGGCCGTTGAAGCAGACGGCAACCCGGCAATCTCGGCCAGACAAGGTCGCAGATCGGTGTTGGGACGGATCGGATCCAGAACATTGCGCTCAGTATTCAGCACGACAGACTTGATCCCGTTGTACTCCGCCGGGTTATGCGACGCGGTCACCATCGTCCCGGCCACCGCTCCGCCGACCTGCTCGCCAACACCCCATTGCACGAGGTCAGTCGAAGCCAGACCGCAGGGAATCGCGACGCCGCCTCGCGCTGCGATTCCCTCAATTAATGCGCGATAGATCGCGGGCGAAGAAACCCGTCCGTCGCGACCGACAATGATTCGCGGGGACTCGACGCCCAGTCGCTTCCGCAAGAACTGCACGAGCGTCTGCCCGGCAAACCAGGCAACCTCTTCATTAATGTCTCTGGGATACGTGCCTCGCAGGTCCGCGCCGCGATTGAAAATGGCCGACTCAAACATCTCTGCTCTCCTTAACACTCTCCGGATTCCGTGACTCCGCCTCCAACAGCGGGCCAATCTGTGTGCGCGGAGATTCTGCAGCAACGAATCACACGACGCGAGTGGCCCGGACGAGAACAAGCCCGGGATTTCAAAAATCCCGGGTTATAAAGGCGTGCGGTGGATCAGATTTTATCTGCCGTAGGACGGGTACTCCTGCCCGTCGCCCCAGAGACGGGCAAGAGTGCCCGTCCTACAGGTAAGAACTTATCTGCCGCACGCTCAATGATTCGGACCGTCAGGCGGTCTGGAAAAAGAAGCAGGGCGGAGTGCCAGTACTTTGCTGACACTCCGCCCTTGCTTTCGGGAGTCTGCAGGATTTCGGTCAGGCGCAGGCGGACTCGGCGTCACTGCGGGTTTTTTCAAGCACGATGCGATTGCCACTCCCGCAGAACTCGACACGATCCATGAAGCGCCGCATCAGGTCTAATCCTCGACCATTGGGCGTCAGGATGTTGCCCTCTTCACAAGACGACTCGACGTCACTCGGATCGAATCCGTCGCCTTCGTCCATGATCTCGACGCGAATCGAATCCGATCCCACGCGGCAATGCACTTCGATCGAGCGATCAACATCGCGACCATTGCCATGCTTGAGAGCATTCACCAGCGCTTCCTCAACCGCGAGCCGGACCGAGAAACGGTCCCGATCCGTGTACTCAAGATCGTCCAGCAACTCGGCCAGCCGATCCTGGATCTCTCGAATGGAAGCTGTGCAGGTCGAGACCACTGCGTGAAAACCTTGAACCTGATCCATCACGACTCCGCGGGATGTTGAGTCAGTTAGGCACTCGAAGACGGAACGAGAGCGTACGAAGCAGCAAACACGTGCAATCGCGGTGCCAACGGCCAGCACGGCTTGCCGCACTGTTAGCACGTTTAGACGACACAGAACTCATATGATTACATATGGCAACAAATCGCAGACGCTTGGCTGTCAGGATCTGTGTTCAGTGTCGTGTCGGTAGACCAGACAGCGCTGCGGAATGCATCGGCGCTTTCTGCACAGTGCTACACTTGTGTGCCGATCGGACATGCTCTGAATACGGTGAGCTGCGACGACAGAGACTTCTCAGACAGGACACTTTTCCCACTCGTACCGGTGACGAAGACTGGTCTTCGCTGACACGCATGACGGACGCACATCCCGCGACGCTCGAACTGGGCGAACTGCTGAAACAGTGCACGGAATCCCGGACCCGTCGCTCGGGTCCGGGCGGTCAGCATCGCAACCGGGTCGAAACTGCAGTCATTCTCAAACACTCAGACTCGGGTGTTGCTGCTGAAGCTAATGAACGTCGCAGTCATGCAGACAATCGAGTGGTCGCCATCTTTCGACTGCGGGTCAATCTGGCTCTGAAGGTCCGCACGACCGCGGCTCCGGACGATCGACCCAGCAACCTCTGGCAGCTCAGAACACGGCAGGGGCGTCTGTCCGTCAACCCGTCACACACCGACTTTCCGGCTCTGTTGGCCGAAGCTCTGGATCGACTGAGCGGTGCTGACTGGGACACGGCACTGGCTGCAGAACGGTCGGGCATCACAACGTCGCAGCTCGTTCGATTCCTGAAGCATGAACCTCGTGCATTCACGCTGCTGAATGACCGGCGTCGTGAGCTGGGACTGCGACCGCTGCGATGAGTGACACACATCCAACGTCGGCCTCGGTGCCACGACGGGTCGGATTTGCGCGATCTATTCCGCAATGGTGAACCGCATAAATGCGGTTACTACGAACAGCGGTTACCACGAACCTGGCTACGAACCGCTGATGTCCCACCATTGGTCGATTTTTGAAGTCAGTCGATCGACGAGGGCCTTGTGATCTGCGGCCAGATTCTTCTTCTCGTGAGGGTCGGCGAGGACATCGAATAATTCCACGGGCGCTTTTGGTTCCCGGCCGGCGTGCGGGACGATCAGTTTCCATTGATTCTCGATCACCCAGCGAAACCGAAGACTCGGGACCGGATCTGTCATGTGCTGGATGTCGTGCTCCAGGATCTCGCCAAAGATGTGGTCACGTTGCGTAACAGCCGTTTCATCAAGCAGATTAATGCCCTGCATTTCTAATGTCGGTTCCAGACCTGCCGCCGCCAGCATCGTTGGCACAAAGTCGATTGAACTGGCCAGATGCGTCTCGTTCATCTCCGGCTCGATGTTCCCCTTCCAGCGCAGCATGATTGGTGTCCGCGTGCCGCCTTCATACTGAGAGCGTTTTGAACGCGGGGCATAGCGACTGGCCTTTGTATCGTTAATCCAGCCGTTGTCTGTGACGTACATGACCAGTGTGTTTTCACCAAGTCCCTTCTCATCAACGAAGTCAACAAGCTGGCCGACGGTTTCGTCGAACCATTCGCACATGGCCCAGTACCTGGCGAGCGGCAGATGCGGGGTCTTGTCCCGGTACTTTGCCAGCAATCGTTCGGGCGGATTGTGTGGGGTGTGCGGCAGGAACGGGGCGTAGTAGACGAAGAACGGCTTTTCTTTGTCCGTCGCCATGTCGATGAAGTCGAAGACTGGCTGCATGCCTTCCCGCCCGATCTTCAGGCCCAGGTCACCGTGTCGACCGCCTCGAGTGCGATCACCGTGAGTCATGCCATGCGTGAAGCCGCCGCGGGTGTAATGGCCTTCCCACCATTTGCCGGATTGATGGCTGAGATAGCCTTTGGCCTTTAGCAACTCAGCGGCACGTGGCGCGTTGTCGATGTGTCGCAGGTACTCGTTGCGTCGCTGCAGATAGCGTGGATCGCGTCGCGCCTGCCCTTTGGTCTGCCCGGCAATTGCCGGCGGTGGTGGTGGGTCGTTGCCGACAATGCCGTGCTGATGCGGGAACAGACCTGTGACCAGCGTCGCGAGCGATGGACGGCAGAGACTGTCCGGGACGTAGCCGCGAGTGAACGTCAATGACTCCGCTGCCAGGCGGTCGATGTTCGGCGTCCGGATCTGAGGATGGCCAAGAAACGAATAATCGGTCCATGACTGATCGTCCGAGATAATCATCACAATATTCGGTGGTGCGGCCTGGGTACGAGTACCAGAGGCAACGCCAATCACCGCAAGAACACAGAACAGCATTCGCATTTCGAATTCTCCGAGTCGTTTCAGTGTGCAGGGCCGGAGATTGTAGTCGTCCGCGTCGAGAGACACAGTCAGCCAACGGACGCATCAAGCCGCGTGGATCGGTTGCTTCCAGGGCGGACTGCGGGTGCTGCAGTTCAGCCGATTGCAGCGCCTGAACTTCTGGGATAGCGTGCGCCAAGTCGTTTCGAACTGCATCAGGCGGAGGGTTAGCGTTGGCAACAGAAAGTCAGACGGGCTTCGTCAAGCACTTTCGCTCGGGAATCTCGGCGTCGGTCGATGGCTTCGCGTTTCTGAACAACCACCCGGCGCTCTGGCGATACGGAGTCTGGCCGATTCTGGTCAACATCGTCGTGACGTTCGTCGTGTGGTTGTCGGCATTCTATGTCGGCTGGATGGTGTGGGACTCGTACCAAACGGCGCTGCCGATCGCCTGGTGGGCAGGCCTCGTCAAGTGGACCGGGCTGGTCTGCATCGTTCTGCTGACACTCGCTCTGGGCTTCGTCACGTATCTGCTGCTGCTGGGTGTCATCTGTGCCTGGTTCTTCAGCAAACTGGCATACCACGTCGAGCTGGCCCTGGGTTCGCGGCCTGAAGACCTTGCGGAAATTCCGGTGTTCGGCCAGGTGACTGACACGCTGCGCGCGATCTCCAAACTGCTGCTGATCAACGGGATGGTCCTGTTTCTGCACCTGATCCCCGTCGTCGGCTCTATCGCGGCGGTTGTCATCGGGCTCTACATGGACGCGTACATTCTGGGCGCGGAATTTATCGGCTATCCACTGGAACTTCGCGGTCAGCGCTGGCGAGATCGGCAGGCGTTTGCGAGACAATGGATCGGCGCGACGGTCGGCCTGGGCATTGTCATCACAGGACTGATGCTGATCCCCATCGTGGGAGCTGTCTTTCAGACGACGGCCGTCGTCGGAGCAGTGCTCCTGCACCGGGAGCTGACCGGTCTGCCAACGACAGTGGCCAGTGACGATACACAGGAGCAGGACGATGACGCTGTCCGCAACGACGAAGCCTCGAACTGACCCGACTGCCATTTTCGATGTTCCGCGATTCCGTTCCGCCGGGTTGCCAGGCCATTCTTCTGTCCAATGTTCTGCACGACTGGGATATTCCAGAATGCCAGTCCCTGCCAAACCGCTGCGCCGACGCGTTACCGGAAGGAGGGCGACTGCTCATTCACGACGTATATCTCAATGATGAGCTTGATGGTCCGCTGGCAGTGTCGCTGTACTCGGCCAATCTGTTCGCTCTGACCGAAGGTCGAGCCTACAGCGCGGCCGAATACCGGAGTTGGCTTGCTGCTGTCGGTCTTGAATGCAGCGAGGTCATTCCCCCACTGATTCATTGCGGTGTGCTGACCGGAACCAAAACTCCTCAAACCTGATTGTGAGCGATCTAATGACTGCAGGATTGACGCGGCGAGAATTCATCGGTGCATCACTGGCAATGGTCGGCGGCGTGCGGCTTGCATCTGCAGCAGACAATCCGGAGCGCATGACACTGGGATTCAGCACGTACGGCATGAAGACGTTGCCAACTGAGCGTGCCATCGATGTCATCGCCGAAACTGGTTACGACGCGGTTGAAATCACGGTCTGGCCAGGCTGGGACGCTGCACCGGAGCGGATGTCGGCTGTGCGACGAGAGAGCATTCGCTCGCGGTTGGCCGAACGGAACTTGAAGCTGACGTCATTGATGGAGCATGTCTATCCGTCGGCTGATGACACCGAGCATAAAAAGTCACTCGACCGACTCCTGCACGTTTACCAGATGGCCGCGGAACTGGCCCCCGACGATGGAAGACCGCCCGTCGTCCAGACAGTCCTGGGCGGGGGCAAGTGGGACGAGAAGAAGTCCATGTTCCGAGATCGCGTCGGGGACTGGGTTGAACTCGGGGATTCATTCGGCATTGTGACCTGCGTCAAACCGCATCGGGGCGGGGGCATGTCGCAACCATCGGAAGCCGTCTGGCTGATCGAACAACTTGGAAAATCGAAATGGCTGCGAATGGTCTATGACTACAGCCACTACACGTTTCGAGATATTCCGCTGCTCGATTCGATTCGACAGGCCTTGCCGTACACGGCTCATGTTGCGGTGAAGGATGCTGTGCAGGAGAACGGTCGCGTGCGATTCGACCTGCCCGGCGCGGCCGGAACGATCGACTTTCAGACGCTGCTGCGGACACTCGATCAGGGCGGATACACCGGCGACATCTCGTGTGAAGTCAGCGGTCAGGTGTGGAGCAAAACCGGGTATGATCCGGTTAAGGCCGCTCAGGTGTGCTATCGAAACATGTCCGCGGCGTTCAAGGCTGCGGAGATTAAGCGAGGCTCGTAGTAACCGCATTTATGCGGTCGACCCCGACAGCGGCTCCATTGGATACAGGCCATTGACAACACCGCACTCCGGACCGAGCCGCATAAATGCGGCTACTACGAACCCGCGCATTCTGATGTGCCCGCCTGAGTTCTTCGGGATTGAGTACGAGATCAACCCGTGGATGAACTGCGAGGTTCAGGTCGATCACCAGGTGGCCATCGGGCAATGGGAGGCCCTGCGGATCATTCTCGAATCGCTTGGAGTGACGATCGAGCTGGTCGACGCGGTGTCGGGGCTGCCCGATCTGGTTTTCACGGCGAACGCCGCACTGATCTACCAGGACCGAGCCGTGCTGTCCCGATTCCGGCACGAGCAGCGGCAGGGTGAGGAATCGCTTTTCTCTGACCGCCTCACGCAACTGGGCTTCTCCGTCGAGACACTGGACGACGACCTGTTTTTCGAAGGAGCTGGCGACGCGCTGTTCTGCGGCGACGCACTGTATTCCGGATACCGAATTCGCAGCACGGCGCTGGCACTGCAGTCCGTGGCCGAGCAAATCGACGAGCAGGTGATTCCGCTAGAGCTGGTCGACAGCCGGTTCTATCACCTGGATACCTGTTTCTGTCCGTTGTCCGCTGGCAAGGCGATCTGGTTTCCCGGAGCGTTCGACTCTTACGGGCAGGAAGTCCTCCGCGCAGGCATTGCCGATCTGATTGAACTGGACGAAATCGAGGCTGCGGCCTTCGGAGCGAACGCCGTTGTGGTGGGAGAAAGCGTCGTCACCAATGCGGACTGTCCGAAGCTGCATCAGGCGTTGAGATCGCGAGGCTATGAGCCTCTCGAAACCCCGCTGTGGGAATTCGTCAAAGCGGGAGGCAGTGCCAAGTGCCTCACGCTGAGACTGGACGGCGAAGACGCCGCCGGGTGGAAGAGCTCGAACTGAGCTGGCCCACGTAAGTTGTTAAACGCCCCGTCGCCGGCTTTCGTCAGGGAGACCATCGGCACGCCCACGCAGTTAGAGGCTGCAGAAAAGTTCCCATCCTTTTTGCTTCTCGCAAACTTCCAGCCAACGGGTCATGCATCCGTGCCGCAAATCGCGGCGCTGGTGCGGCGTACCGCAACAGCACTGCGCAGATTACACCACCAAAGTTGCGACGTTGTCGAAGCCTGCACATCTGATTTCGTGGTTTACCGTGATTCTGTGAAGAATTCCTAAAGTCGGCACGCTACATGCCAACTGACAAACCGTTCCATCGCGGCCAGGGACGGCTGCCGTCACATCTCTCTCGCATGACGCGACCAATCACCTCAATTCTGGAGTCCGCGCATGGCTTTCACAGGGCCCGCTCGCTCAACGTCTCGACACACACACGCACGATCTCAGAGTGGAGCACTACTCACCTGCATGCTGCGGGGCCGAGACCGACGCCGTTCACAGGCCGCAAGCAATGCCTCTGAAGTACTCGAAAACCGAGCACTTCTAACACACGTTGGTGCAATCGATGTCCTGTTTGCTCCCGGAACAGCGCAGTCCGTCATCGATGCACACCTTGCCAATGAAGCACAGGCGGGCGAGCCTGGATTTGCCGAGTTCAACGCCGATGACCGCTGGGGAACCACAGCGACGAATACCGGTGGCGGACTGGGACAGGGCGATCCGACGACTCTGACGTGGAGCATTGCCGACGACGGGACGAACATCCCAGGGTTCAATGGTGAGGCCGACGCACCCAGCAACCTGATCGCGTTTCTGGCGGGAATTTACGGCGAGGACAGCCCGGGAGACGACGATCTCACGAACGAGCCGTGGTTCGACGAGGTCCAGCGTTCCCTGGACCGCTGGAGTGCCGTGTCCAGCCTTAACTATGTCTATGAGCCGAACGATGACGGAGCCGATTTTAGTGGTTCGTCCAATGCCGCCCCGGGAATCGATGGGGTCCGTGGGGACGTCCGCATCGGTGGACACAACATCGACGGCAATTCCGGTGTGCTGGCCTACAACTTCTTCCCCGACAATGGCGAGATGGTGATCGACACGGCGGACTCCTTCTACTCCGACATCCGCAATGATTCGATTCGATTTCGAAACGTCGTCGCACACGAAGCCGGACACGGCTTTGGGCTGAGTCACGTGATTTCGAATGACTCACAGTTCCTCATGGAGCCGTTTCTGAGTTCGAACTTTGACGGACCACAACTTGATGACATCCTTGGTGTCCAGCGCAATTACGGTGACGTCTTCGAATTCGCAAATGGCAACGAAACGACTGGCACTGCGACAGGACTCGGCTCGATTGCTGACGGTGCAACCGTCACGATCGGGGCCGATGCGGCAGACACGGTCGTCGCAGCCACGGACACTGGTTTCGTCAGCATTGATGATAACTCCGACACCGATGTCTACAGCTTCAGCGTTGTGGCCAACGCATCGGTCAGTGTTTCGGTTGATCCGGTCGGGCCAACGTATTCCCAGGGCCGGCAGGGCGGCTCAGAGTCTTCGTTCAACGCTGGCAGCCAGAGCGATCTGACCGTCGAGATACTGTCGGGCACAGGGTCCGTTCTGGCGACAGCGAACGCGAACGGCCTCGGCGGCACCGAGACAATCAGCAGCTTCGATCTGGGAACGGCCGCCGGCAACTTCCATATCCGAATCTCTGGCGCACAGGATGCCATCCAGCTTTACCAGTTGGACGTCTCCGTGTCTGTGGATGCCGCCGCATCCAGTGTCTCGATCGCCGCAGCGAATGCCACGCAGGCGGAAGGTGACTCCGGGACGACCGCGTTTACATTCGACGTCACGCGAACCGGTGATCTCGCTACGACCGGCACAGTGGCATGGGCCGTGGCTGGCAGCGGAACCAACGCCGCGGACGCAGGTGATTTCGGGGGATCACTGCCGTCCGGAACAGTCACGTTTGATCCCGGGGTCGGAACGGAACAGATCACAATTGACGTCGCTGGAGATGTGATCGTCGAGAATGACGAAGGCTTTACCGTCACGCTCAGCAGTCCTTCCACTGGGGTAACAATCGATACGGCATCAGCCAGTGGAACGATCGAGAACGATGATACCTCGATTTCGATTGCGGCGAACGACGCCACCAAAGCCGAGGGCGACGCCGGATCAACGGCGTTTACATTCACGGTCACTCGCAGTGGTGACACCACCGGCGCCGGGTCAGTCTCTTACAGTGTGACCGGAAACGGGGCGACGGCGGATGACTTTGCGGGCGGCGTCTTTGCAACAGGCACTGTGAATTTCACCGCTGGCCAGACGTCACAGACTGTCACGATTGACGTCGCGGGTGATCTCGACGTTGAAGGGGACGAAGACTTTACGGTCACGCTTTCCAGCCCGACGGACGGAGCCACACTCGGGTCTGCGTCTGCCAGTGGAACGATCACGAATGACGATACGGACCTGAGCATTGCGGCCACAAACGCGTCGCAACGTGAAGGCGACTCCGGCTCCACCGCATTCACATTTACAGTGACTCGCGACGGGAGCACGACTGGGGCGCAGACGGTGGACTACGCAGTGACCGGAAGTGGCGTAAACACGGCGAACGGCACTGATTTCACGGGCGGGGTTTTGCCGATGGGGACAGTCGCGTTCGCTGACGGTGATTCGTCTGCAACGATCACAATTAACGTGAGCGGCGATTCCGATGTGGAACTCGACGAGGGGTTCACAGTGACGCTCGCGAATCCATCCGGCAACGCGGAGATCACAACCGCAACGGCCAACGGGACGATTCTCAACGACGACGTGAACATCGACATTAATTTGGTCGCGAATCAGGCCAGCGGCCTGGAAGGTGACTCTGGTTCGACGGCGTTCACGTTCCAGGTCACGCGTTCCGGCTTCACCGGCGTGGAAACGACTGTGGACTTTGACGTGCTGGCGTCGGCCAGTGGAGCGAATGCCGCAGATTTTACCGGCGGTGTCTTGCCGTCGGGAACGGTGACATTCACGGTTGGCGACACGGACGAAACAATCACGATCAACGTCAGCGGTGATACTCTTGTCGAAGCGGACGAGGCCTTTACGATCAGTCTATCAAATGCCGACAACGGTGAGATCGTCACCGGCACGGCCACAAGCACGATCACTAACGACGATTCGAACCTCTCCATTACGGCTCTGGATGTGAGCCAGGCCGAAGGTAACGCGGGCGAGAGCACGGTGTATCGATTCCTCGTCACTCGCAGCGGTGACACCAGCGGTGCGGCATCGGCCAGTTTCGCTGTCTCGGGTGATGCCGACGCCGCCGACTTTGGCGGCGCACTACCGAGCGGCACCGTTTCTTTTGCCGCCGGTGAAACAACGCAGCAGATCGACATCACTGTTGCGGGCGATGACACGATTGAGCCTGACGAGACGTTTACCGTCACGTTGTCCAGTGCCGTGGGGGCGACGATCGCGACTGGTTCGGCCAGTAGTACGATTGGGAACGACGATCAGGAAGACTCTGGCGTCTTCCTGGACGGCGGAGTCCTGACCGTCATTGGCACGGGTGACAACGATTATGTGTCACTCTACGGTCGAGGCCGCAACATCAGCGTCTTTACTTACAACTTCGCGACGCGTGGGTTTACGTACGACGTCTTCAGCAAGTCGGACGTGGCGAGCATTTCTGTCGACGTCGGTGCGGGCAACGACCAGGTGTACCTGGGCGGCAGCATTTACCGGGATTCCACGATTGAACTCGGCGACGGCAACGATCGAGTGTCGGGCGGACGTCGCAGCGATGTGATCAATGGCGGCAACGGGAATGACGTCATTTACGGTAACAACGGAAACGATGTTATCGATGGCGGAGCAGGCAACGATTACATCCGCGGCGGCAATCACAACGACATCCTGCGAGGCGGTAATGGCAACAACTGGATCTACGGCGACAACGGACACGACGTCCTGGTCGGCGGAGATGACTTCGACTACCTCAATGGTGGAAGCGGGCGGGACATCCAGATTGGTGGCGGCGGTCAGGATTGGCTCGTGGGGAGTAACGGCGACGACATTCTGATTGGCGGGTCGACCATCTACGACAATGACGATGCCGCCTTGACGGCGCTGCTGACGGCTTGGACATCAAGAACCAGTTACAACAATCGCGTCAACGCCATTCGCGCCGGGAGTGGCAGCCTGAACGGGATCAAGTTGGAAGCTGGAACAACCGTCCATGATGACGGCGTTAGAGATGTCCTGATTGGTAACCGTGGTCGCGACTGGTATTTCGGAGACACATCGGGCTCAGATCGCGACTGGATCTTCCGCAGCTTTAACGAACTGGTTGACGCACTGCCGTGATCGTCCAAATGAACCACTGTCTGAATGACGGGGAGTCCAGAACGGGCTCCCCGTTTTCTATGCGCGCCGTGCGTTCGTCTCTGCTCGCGACATCGGACGACGCACGCGGTCCTGGCCGGCTCAGCACGTTCTGAGTCAGTTCCGTCAGGTGGGCGTCCTCGAGCTACTCCGACACGCGAATGATCCGCCGACCCGAGACCATCTGACCGAACATGTCGGTGGACCGCACCTGGATCAAATGACTTCCCGTGCTGAGTCCCTTCGGTAGCGGCGACATCCACAGGTGGGACGATGGACGCGGAGCCGACATCGTGCGCCACGGTTTATTGGTGAGTGCGGCGTCGATCGCATAGGTCTGCTCGTAATACGGATCATTACGGACTGTGTGTTCCATCGTCGTCCAGTCGCCGGAATCGACTCGCATCTCCGTGCGTGACCGCGACGACCCGTTAAACACGTTTACGAAAATCGTTGTTTCTTCTTCAGCAGCGGTGGAGACAACATCGGGGGCTTGGATCTGTAACTGATAATCCTCAGGTCGGCCTGCCGGCCGGTAGTCGAGGGCGTATTTTGTGCCGTCGAAGGAAATGATTGAGTAGCCGTTCGGTGTGCCGTCGGTGCAAGTGGTATGTGGAATCTGGCGTTCGTCCGTGGCACCGGACCACCAGCTTCCACTGACAGTCACGTTGATAAAGTGGTGATGCGGTTCAGGTCCCTGCCAACCATCGTCTCGCGTGATAAAGCGATGTTCGAGCCGATGCGTGTGGGCAGACATCGACATGGCAAACGGCCGCTTTTCGATCAGGCGGTACAGATCCTGCCGATCTTCCACTTCGGTCAACGGAATGTGCATCATCACAACCAGTAGCTGGTCGTCGGGGATACCGGCCAGGTCGTTGCGAATGAACTCGATCTGCTGCTTGCCGAGTCCGCCGCGATAACGACCGCGTTTTCCGGGCGTGTCCACAACCCACTCGACATCGTCCAGTACAAGGAAATGCACGGTGCCGTAATCAAACGAGTAGTACGCCGGACCGAAGTTCTGCTCGAAAGTCGCGTTGCTGATGCGGTCGTTCGCCGCGTCGTAGTTGATGTCGTGGTTGCCCACGATGTTGTACCAGGGGATACCCAGCAGCGCGATCGATCGTGCCTGTGACTCGAACAGCGACAGATCGTCAAACAAAATGTCGCCAAGGGTGACCCCGAACGACGCGTCTGTCCCCACTAACCCCTCAACGACGTCGTGAGCGATCCAGTCGATTTCCTTCTGATCACGAGGCTGCGGGTCGCCGAACAGAATCGCTTTGAACTGATCCGGTTCCTTCTGCGGAGACAGCGGAAAATCGACAGACTCGGGCAGCGGTCCGGTCGGTTCGACGCCTGCGTATTTCAGTTCGGGTGATCCGGCCGGCTTATGGATGTAATAGAACTGCGGCAGGTTGTGCTCGTTCAAGGGTGTGCGCCAGTTGCGTGGTTTGATGACGAAAATGATTGTGTCGTCATCGATGGCCAGTTCGTACGCCCCGCTGTCGTCTGTCTGCACGATTCCCTGACCGTTAGACACGCGAACGCCGGCAAGTCCTTTCTCGCCCGCATCACGCTTGCCGTTGCCGTTGGCGTCGTGAAAAACAACGCCCCGTGCGGATCGTTCCGTGCCGGAGTCCTTGTCCGAATGGACACCCGCAGCGAGGGCGATGCCAAGTAACACGGCGGCAGAAGTCACGCTGAGAATCAGTTTGCGCATCTGATCGTTTCTGTAGGTGGGGCAGGGCAGGGGGAGTCCCACGCGAGGCACTCGGAACAGGTCTTTGCGTCCCGACAGTCCGCTCTTTAGACTCGCACGCGGGGTTGATCACCCGCTTCATAGTTCATTCGCTTCACAGATCAATCGCGACGGCACCGAGGAACCCATGAACTGGCTGCTGCTGTGCCGGATGCTCGGCCTGCTCGGAATGCTTGTCGGCGGGTCGATGCTGTTCAGTCTGCCCTGGGCATTCCCCGCGTGCGGTCAGACCGACACCTTCGAGAACGATGGCTTCCGAGGGCTCGTGGGGTCAATCGTTATCAGCCTGGCCGTCGGTGGCGGTCTGTATTTCGTGGGCCGGCGTGAACGCGACGGCATTCTGCGAAAAGAGGCTCTGGCAATCGTCGGGCTCGGCTGGCTGCTGGCCGGATTGCTCGGGAGTCTGCCGTTTCTGCTTTCCGGTGCCAGCCGTCATTCCGGAGATGTCATCGTGCCGATGACGATACCGGATGCGATTTTCGAATCGATCTCCGGATTTACGACGACAGGCGCATCCGTGCTGACTCACCTGGAAGCGCCACCCGTGGGTACAGATGACGCGAATGCTCCGCGGAAACTGGTGCCGCGGTGCATCATGTTCTGGCGGAGCTTCACGCACTGGCTTGGCGGCATGGGCATCATCGTGCTGTTCATCGCGGTTCTTGGTCAGATTGGGGCTGGCGGAAAAGCACTCATGCGGCGTGAGGTTCCCGGCCTGATTTCCGAAACCGTACGTCCGCGTGTGCGGGAAACGGCGATCGTCATGTGGGCCATTTATGTTGGTCTGAGCGTCATTCAGGCACTGCTGCTGTGGCTTGAAGGACTCACGTTTTACGACTCACTGTGTCACACGTTCGGGACGGTGGCGACTGGTGGATTCAGCACGTGGAACGCCAGTCTGGGTCACTACACAAAGCCAGTCGTGCAGTGGACCGTGCTGGTGTTCATGATCCTGGCCGGCACGAATTTCAATCTGTACTTCCTGCTGCTGACAGGCAACCGATCGCAGCGGGAGCAGGCCAGCCGCTGGAGTCGTCTGGGACCATTGCTGCGGGATCCCGAATTCCGGCTGTACCTGACGATTATTTCGGCCGCGACCGTGCTTCTGGGTTTCAGCCTCTGGCGGAACGCCCAGTATGAGTCCTCCGAGGAAATCCTCAGGCACTCCGCATTTGCCGCCGTGTCGATCATGACCACAACTGGTTTCGGCACTGAGGACTTCGATCAATGGAGTGGGTTCAGCCGTGGCCTACTGGTCGGGTTGATGTTCGTGGGCGGGTGTTCGGGATCGACCGGTGGTGGAATCAAAGTGGTTCGTTTTCTGTTGTTCGCCCGCATTCTGAAGCTCGAACTGGAGAACGCCTTTCGCCCGAATGTCGTTCGTCCGCTGCGGATTGCCGGTGTTAATCTGGAGAACACTCTGCGACACGACGTGATCGTGTATTTCAGCTTCATGCTGCTGATCTTCGTGTCGAGCTGGCTGCTGATGCTGGCCATCGAACCAGGCCGTCCCTGGCAGGACACGGGACATGAATCTCAGCTTCTGGATAGCGCAACCGCGGTCGCCGCGACGCTGAACAACATCGGCCCAGGTCTGGGAGCTGTCGGCCCGACGATGAATTTCTCGTTGCTTGCGCCGCAGACGAAGCTCCTGCTGAGCCTGCTGATGCTGATGGGCCGACTGGAGCTGTTCGCAATTCTGGTGCTGTTCGTCCCATCGTTCTGGAAGACGCAGTAGCACCTGTGCGTTGCGAAGAGGCTGTGCGGCTTCTGAGGCAAGTTCAGAAGCCAATGCCTGGCGGCACGAACATCGAATATCGAACAAGGAATTTCGAATGATGAAGTGCTTCACTTCGGACTTCGAAATTCCTTGTTCGATATTCGATATTCGTTGCGAAACGCCAGCGACAACATGTTGGTCGATCCGAGAATCGCAGGACCTAAGTCGCACCTACTCAACCTGTTCTGGCTGACCGTCTTCGCTGGCCGGCTTGCTTTTCTGCTGGGCGAGGTACTCAACCAGGTCCCGCCTGGGGCACACCGAGCCACAATGTAACCGCACTGCGCGAGCAGTAATCGTCTACGACAGAATTGACTCATTGGGCTTCTGAACCAGTCTTGAGATGGTCGATTCCAAGCCGGTCTTCACCACCTGGCAGCGTCGCTTTCCGTTGTGATGATTCGGGGCGCGATGCCCCAAAATGCCGGCTTGCGAGCGAGTTGACGAACGCCGCCGAAACCTGCTGCAATGCTGGCAGGTTCTCCGTTGGAGCGTCTCTGCGTCATTCCCGATCGCCACAACAGCGTAACAATCACGACCATGGAAGATCTCTACAACGTCCTCGGAGTCGAGCGCGGCACGTCGCAGGATGTAATTCGAAAGGCGCACCGTAAGCTGTCTCGCGAGAATCACCCGGATCGCAATCCGGGTAATGAAGCTGCGTCTCAGAAGTTCAAGCAGGTACAGGCCGCGTACGAAGTCCTTGGCGACGCTGAAAAACGGGCGAAGTACGACCGCTTTGGCCATGCTGGCGGACGCGGTGGTCCCGGTCCGATCGATCTGAGTGAGCTGTTTGGCAACGACGCAGACATGGGAAGTCTGTTCGCGGAGGCCTTCGGACTCGGAGGCGGCCGTGGAGGTGGCGGGTTCGGTGGGCAGCCTCGAGCCCGCAGGGGTCGCGACACAGAGGCCACGATCGAAATCGCATTCAGCACGGCAGCCGAAGGCGGCAAGCATGGGCTGACAGTCACAACACAGGGCCGTCGGGAAGAGCTGACTATCACTATTCCGCCGGGCGTCAGTTCAGGCAGTGTGATTCGATTGGGCGGCCAGGGCGGCGCCGGTTCCGGTGGTGGACCGAACGGCGACCTGCTGGCCCGCATCAAGGTGGCACCGCATCCTTACTTCCGCCGTGAGGGA
This sequence comes from Planctomycetota bacterium, assembly GCA_963579025.1. GTDB lineage: Bacteria > Planctomycetota > Planctomycetia > Planctomycetales > Planctomycetaceae > CAUZFZ01. The sequence goes on from CAUZFZ010000081.1 coordinate 25,522, forward strand.
AGTAATCTGCTCGTCGACGTGCCGATTACGATCGCAGAGGCTGCTTTGGGTGGCCAGGTTGATGTGCCGACACTCAGCGAGGGTATCATCACCATGACAGTGCCGCCGGGCTCATCCAGCGGGACAAAGCTGCGTCTGCGTGGCAAGGGCGTCACGGACCCGAAAACGAAGCAACGCGGCGATCTGATTGCTGTCGTGAAAATTGTCGCCCCGAAAGACCTGGACGATCGATCGCGAGAACTGCTTACGGAATTCGGCGTGCTGAATCCCGTCGATCCACGTGCCGACTTGTGGTGAGAATGGGCTGTTCAACTCAAGTCAGCCCGGCAATCGGGTCGCCGAAATAAATGTGATTCGGGCGGTCGACTTCGTCCTTCCACGCTGCCGTTCGCGGCAGGCCGAGTGCTTCGTAAATCGTCGCGGCCATGTTCTCTGGCTTTTGCGGATCTGCGGCCGGATAGCCGCCAGTTTTGTCCGATGAGCCAACAACTCGACCACCGACGATTCCGCCGCCGGCGAAGAAGACCGTCTGCACAGCTCCCCAGTGATCCCGTCCAGGCGCCTTGTAATGCTGTGGCAACCCAAAGACTTTCGGTGTGCGACCAAACTCGCCGGCCATGACGACGAGCGTGGAATCGAGCAAACCGGACTCGCTCAGGTCATCAAGAAGCGCAGACACCGACCGGTCCATCGGTGGCAGGAGAGAGTTCTTCAGATTCGGGAACGCGTTGCCGTGCGTGTCCCAAGTCTCGTTATTGCCGAGATTGACCTGCACCAGACTGACGCCCGCTTCCACCAGTCGCCGTGCCATCAGTAGCGACCAGCCGAACGAGTTGCGGCCGTAGCGATCCAGCACACTGTCTTCGGCAGTGGTGACGTCGAACGCGCCCTGCACTCGCTGATCCGTCAGTAGTGAGATAGCTCCCTGGCGATAGCGATCAAACTGCTGGACGTTGGCGGTTCGATCGAGATCACGTCGTTGTTTCTCGATACTCGTCATGAGTTGGAATCGCGTTGACAGCCGGGAACCGGACAGGCCTTCAGGCAGCGCGAGATTGGGTGCCTGAAACTTGAGCCCGGCTTTCTCCGGGCCACGCGCGTGGTGAAATTCGAATTCCGGAAACGCGCCATACGTCTTACCGTTGAAGGGAGCCGCCGACACGAACCATGGATCGCGTCGTCGGCCAAGTTGACCGCCGAACTGGCCGGGGATGACACGTCCGCTGCGATGAATCAGACGCTCGGGCAGGGCGATGGCAGGCGGCAGGTTGTTGCGGGGCGCCAACTGATCGCCGGCAATTGCCGCGATGGATGGCCAGTCTTCCGGCATCGGTCGGCTGCCACTGAATGTGGGCGGCATCGGTGTGCGGCCAGAGAGCATCACCATATGTCCCTGGGAATGCTCGTTGTACGGATGCGTGAGGGATCGGACGATCGACCAGTTTCGACTTCGGGCCGCCAGCATCGGCATGTGCTCGCAAATCTGCAGCCCCGGCGTTTCCGTGGAGATCGGTGAGAACTCTCCTCGGATGTTGTCGGGAGCGTTCGGCTTCATATCGAAGCTGTCATGCTGGCCAAGTCCTCCAGACAAGAAGATGTAGATTACTGAGCTGGCAGTCTGAACCTGTGAGGCGGAATCGGCCGCCCGCAAGGCCTCCACATGGTTCATACCCAGGCCGAGGAGCCCGACCGAACCAGCCTGAATGGCCGTCCTGCGTGAAATATGCGGATGAGTCAGCAAATGCATGCGGTTCGTTTCCGGCGTCAGTGATTCAATGCTTGGCGATGCGACACGGGGGTCCTCGAAGCGTACACCGTACCCGTTGTATCGATCGACGCCAGGAGAATTGCCGAAGCGTTTCGGTTTGAGTCGTTTACGGCAGCGTGCTCATGCTCTATGAGCGTCGTCGGTGGTGAGCTGCGGGAAGTTTGCGTCTGGTGGGCAATTGAAAACGACGGCTCAATAGATGCGGCTGTATAGATTGCTTGCGAGTGCGTCTCACACTGGCGTATTCTCAGAGTTGCCGATTTTCCGGCGAATTTCTGTCGCGATGCTATGCAGCTTTCAAACGATGCGTGGCGTTTGAGAAGCCAGACCTACGGGAAGCGAACGGACTGTGTATCTGATTCTGCGGGACGAAATGAAGTGGCGAAACGTGTTCCGGTTGATTCCGGGACAGGTGACGACGATCGGCCGCGCTCCGACAAATCGCGTTGTCGTACCTGACGACATCTGCAGCCGACACCATTGTGAGGTCTTTCAAGCGGGCGGCGAGTGGATGGTTCGTGATCTGGATAGCCGCAATGGAACTCTGCTCGGTGCGGAAACCGTTGATGACGACAGTCCCCTCAGCGAAGGCGATCAGATTCAGATTGGTGAGTTCTTTCTCGTTTTCACGCAGGACATTTCACAGCCGTCGGTCGAATCGGAGGAACTGGAATCCGACACAAACACTGAAACGCTCGACGGCGCGGCCATTAAAGCAGCCGGGCTCAGTAGTCCCGAGATTCTGCATCGTCGGCAGCGTACCCGGTACCACGGTGGTCCCGAAGATATCGGACGTGACCGCACCAGCCAGGAACTGGCTCGGCTGTACCGCCTGGCTCTCGACATGGGTTCGGCCGCAGATGCCGCCGCGCTTTCCGAGATTGTCCTGTCCGGACTGTTCACGGCGATTCAGGTCGATATCGGTGCTGTGCTGTTACTGCCCGAAGCGACAAAAGATGCTGATTCCGCCAACCTTCGCGTTGTCGCGTTTCGTGCCAGCGAAGATCAAAGTTATGAGAAAGTTTCGACCTCTCTGACCGAGATCGTCCTGGAAGACAGCGAGGCCATTCTGGCGAGAGATGTCAAAGACGACGCTCGTCTGACCGACACGGCCAGTCTGGAGCAGTTGCAGGCGCGGAGCGTGATTTGTGCCCCGATTCGCGCAGCCGATTCAATCTTTGGTGTTGTCCACCTCTACACGACACATGGCGGGCGGACACTGGAAGTCGACGATCTGGAATTCACACTGGCTGTGGCAGATCAGTTCGCGATCGCTCTGGACAATCTGCATAAGCGTCAACATCTGCAGGCCGGGCTCGAACTGGCACGTGATGAGGCCGATACGCTTCGTAACCAGTTGGAAATCGAAAGCGACCTGGTGGGCACGAGTCCGTCGATGCAGGAACTCCAGCAGTCGATTGGACGCATCGCTCAGACTGATGCCACGGTGTTGATTCGCGGAGAAAGCGGCGTCGGCAAAGAACTGGTCTCGCGAGCGATTCACTTCAGCAGTGATCGGCGTAATGGGCCGTTCGTGTGTTTGAACTGCGCGGCTCTGTCCGAAACTCTGCTGGAAAGCGAGTTGTTCGGACACGAAAAGGGCTCGTTCACGGGCGCCGTCAACCGAAAGATCGGAAAATTCGAGCAGGCGAATCGCGGAACACTATTCCTCGACGAAGTCGGCGAAATGAGTCTACCGATACAGGCAAAGTTCCTGCGCGTCCTGGAAGGGCATGCCTTCGAGCGTGTCGGCGGCGGCACTCAGATCAATGTCGACACGCGAGTCGTTGCGGCCACGAATCGTGACCTTGAGCAGGCCATCGAAGAAAAGACGTTTCGCCAGGATTTGTTCTATCGCCTGTTCGTTGTCGAAATCGCAGTCGCCGCACTGCGTGATCACGCGACGGACATCCCCATCCTGGCGGACCATTTCCTGCAGAGATGCCGCGCTAAAGCGAGTTGTCGAGTCACGGCGTTTTCCGAGGAAGCCATGTCGGCGCTGTCTGACTACGAGTGGCCTGGCAACGTGCGCGAGCTGCAGAATACGGTCGAACGAGCGGTCATACTCTCGCGCGGTCCGCTGGTGGAAGTTAGCGACATCCAGTTTTCGACTCGCACAACAACGACAGCGACTCCAATCACCTTGAGCTCAACGCCGGCGAAGAGCAGTCCAGCTTCTGGCAGTGACAACTCTGAAGGTCGGGACGTTTCTTTAGAGCGTCTTGAACGCGAGCACATTCTGGCCACGCTGAAACGAACTGACTGGAACAAGTCGATGGCGTCTCAGATTCTGGGCATCGAGCGTTCGACGCTGGATCGTAAGCTGAAGCGGTACAACGTCAGTCGTCCAGACCGCGGTGAACGATAGCCAGCGGCCTCACCGCATTGCGTTGTCCGTCGCAGGGGCGACAAATCCACACTTGGGCCGACCGCATCAGAGTTCGGTCCGCCCGTCTGATTTTTTCTGAGTTGGGAATGCTGATTTTTGATTGACTTCATGATCCAGCATCCTGAGAATCCCCTTCTTGCCTGCCTTTTTCTTCCAACGTGTCATCGTCCTTCCATCGTCAGCACTAGAGACTGCCACCCGCCGCATGCACTTCTCTATCTACTCGTTATTGGCTTGAAGTGCCTATTGTCGTTCATGTTGACAGTGCGGGTTCGTCCCCGTAGCGGTTTCCATTTCGGCCACAACTCGTCTCGTGTGCATCGTTCAAGATTCTAAGCCAGGCAGATCGTCTCTGTGAGGAGACAGAGACCGTCCTAATGCCGCAGGGAGCGCGGCACGGTTAACCCGTTTCCGTAGAGCTGGAGCCTCCCGAATGCCAACTTCTCTTGCTGACGTCAGCACGACCGACCTCGACACCGCACTTAAAGTGAAGCTGCACGAGTATCCGGTAATCAACTTCGATGACCTTGGGATTGAACCAGGCGATCCGACTGAGGCGAAACCGGGCTCGGAAGAGAAAGTCGTGATGCTGGCAGCCAGGTACAACGCGGGCCTGCCCCTGTGGCACAACGAAGACTGCGTCGACCACGGTCCTGGAGGAACGGTCGACGAAGAAGACTAGTGGACACAGACGGCGTTAGATTCCACAGCCCCTCGGATGCTTGCATCCGAGGGGCTCTTTTTGTTCGCGGCCGACGCAGTCGCGTTTTGCGGCTGCTTTTACGTGGCGAGAGCAGGTTGCGACGGACTGCCTCCCCCGGTAAATTTCGCGGCTCTGATAGTCGTAACCCCATGAATAGCTGTGAGAAAGGGAGTCCAATGGTTCAACGTCCCCGCACCAAACTGCACAAGGGACGCAGCACTGCTCGCTGCCCCAAATGTGGCAAAGTGGTCCGTCGCCGAGTTCGCTGTAAGACCTGCAACCGAAAACTCAAGTAAGCAAGGAGTCGACCGGACCTGGGACCGATATGGCTTGTTCCCTCAGTACCGGTGTGGCATCCTCACTTACCTGAGTGCGCTGTTGTCGTAAGTGACTCGAACAGGCCCTTGTTTTCAGACGTGTTGTTCCTGAAGGAGCTTGATATGTGGCGGATCACTGGGGAGCCCGGAAAAGACCTGTGTGATAGTCATCTCGGAGTTTCACGCCGCGACATGTTGCGTGTGGGTGGCTCGGGAATGCTCGGTCTGTCGCTGGGTTCCATGCTGCAGCTCAAAGCTGACGCCGCTCAATTGCCCGCAGGGGGAACCGGTTGGGGCAAGGCCAAGCACATCATCATGTGCTATCTGCAGGGTGGCCCGTCGCATTTGGATCTCTGGGATCCAAAATCCGGCGTCCCGGATAATGTGAAGAGCGTCTTCAAGCCAATTGATACGAAGCTGCCAGGCGTGCAGTTCACCGAACTGCTGCCGAAGCTCGCTCAGGTCAATGACCGCTTCACGATGATTCGGTCGATGAGCTATACGCCCAACGGCCTGTTCAATCATACGGCCGCCATTTACCAGATGATGACTGGGTACACGACGGACAAGGTCAGCGCCTCCGGTCAGCTCGAACCGCCGGATCCCAAGGACTTTCCCAACTTCGGCTCAAATATCATTCGGCTGAGGCCCCCGACTGTTCCGATGCTGCCGTTCGTCATGCTGCCGCGTCCGCTGCAGGAGAGCAATGTCGTCGGCAAGGGTGGAACGGCCGGCTTCCTTGGTCGTTCATTCGATCCGTACACGCTGTACCCGCCCGGGGACGACCTCGACATGACGAAGATGACGAAGATCAAGATTGATGATCTTCAGCTTCGCCCGGACGTGTTTGCTCAACGACTCAACCGCCGCGCCAAGCTTCGCGACCAGATCGTGAAACGTATGAAGGTCGTTGACGAAGCGGTGAAGGACTACACGCTTAACGAGTATTACGACCGGGCTCTCAGTCTGATCGTCTCCGGCCGCGCTCGTGAGGCCTTCGATGTCGAAGCCGAGCCCGCCGCGATACGTGAACGATATGGCCGTAACACGTTTGGAGACTGCTGCCTGCTGGCTCGCCGGCTGGTGGAAGCCGGTACGCGGGTCGTCGAAGTTATCTGGCCGAAGGTGGCGAATTCCGACAACCATTCGTGGGATGTCCATTCAGGACTCTCCAAACGCATGAAGAACCAGTCGGGACCGATGCTTGACGGCGGCCTGTCAGCACTGATTTCCGACCTCGACGAACGCGGCCTGCTGGACGAAACGCTGGTGGTTTGCATCGGTGAATTTGGTCGCAGTCCACAAAGAGGCGTCAGCACGTCCGGCAACAACAACCAGGATGATGGCCGCGACCACTGGCCATACTGCTACACGGGCGTCGTTGCCGGTGCTGGCTTCAAACGTGGTTACGTTCACGGCGAGTCTGATCAAACCGGTTCTGCCCCACTGCGTGATCCGGTGCATCCTGGCAATCTGCTGGCCGGCATCTATCACTCGTTCGGCATCGAGCCACAGACGATTGTCTACAATCACCTCAACCAGCCACGCGAGCTGGTCAAGGCGGAGCGCGTCGAAGCACTGTTTGCGTGAGATCGACCGTCCACATCGAATTGAAGAGCCCACTCGGAGCGATGTTCCGAGTGGGCTTTTTTGTTCCGTCTCGGGGTAAGCGTGAGACCGTGAACACGCGGCCTGTTTCTATGCGCCATCGAGGTCATCCAGCTCCCGGAGTGCCTGGTCGCCGACGGTCTCAGCGGGCTGAGGTTCCGGCCATTGACTGTTTTCGCGAAGCAGGTGCTCGGCCTGCTCGAACGGACAGAACGTTTCCAGTCGCGTGAAGAAAGGGCGGCTGGAAGGGTCGCGAATCGCCTCCGGGAACGACTCGGCCTTGCCAAGCAGATGCCGCGAGTTGGTGCCCAGAACAAGCTCACGGCAACGCGCAGCCACTTCGAGCCATCCCGCCTGGCAGGCCTCGTATCCGGCCAGCACAAGGAAACGATCACGTCCGGGTGCCTGCTGCTTTCCATGAGACAGCCGGGCAAGCCGTGCGTAGGCCAGCATCGCAATTTCGTGATTTCGCACGGGAGATTCTCTCAATGGAAAACTGCAGCCTGATGGGTAACCGGTGGACGCCAATCGAATGTGACCCGCTTTGAGCGGTAAATCGCCCGTGCTCTGTCACAGCTTAGATATGGCCTGGCAGGTGTCGAGCGTAGCCAGTCACGTCCAATGCCGTGAGGATCGGAGCACTCGCCTGAGTGAGGTGCATTCTCTAGCATTCGGTGTGTACGGATTTGTGTGATTCGAAAGAGAAAACCAGCACGGACGAACAAGAAACTTATGTCGGAATACCGGACAATTGCCAAGGTTGGTGCGGTGCCCGAAGGCGAGGGGCGCGCGTTTACGATAGATGGTCGCATCGTGGCAGTGTTTCTGATCGACGGCGAATACTTTGCAATCAATGACTTGTGTCCACACATGGGGGCGTCGCTTTCTTCCGGATACGTCGAGGATCACGCCGTCACGTGCCCGTGGCATGCCTGGCGATTCAGCGTGCAGGACGGAACCTGGGTCGACAACCCGAAAGTAAAAACCGAGTGCTATCCAGTGCGCGTGGACGGAGACAACATTCAGGTGGTCGTTGCGGAAGTGACTGATGCAGAAGGCGGGTGCAGTTTGTAACGTCGCTGCTTGACACGAAGCCGTAACGTTGACGGTGGGCCATTCATGGGACGTTTTCCGGCAGCTTCTGCAGCGATCGCCTGCTGTCTGGGAATCATTGCAGACCGATACTTCCCGTTCCCCGAGGCTGCTTTGTTTGCGGTGGCCATCCTGGCGATCGCCGTCTGGTTTGGTCTGCGGACACGTCGCCCGCGCGAAGCGGCGGCCAGTGTGCTGTTTCTCTGCTCGGCCGTCGCAGCACTCCATCACCATCAGTGGTGGCACACAATTCCGGAGTCCGACATCGGGCGATTCGCGAAAAGCGATCGAGTGCTCGTTCGATTGCAGGGCACAGTCTCATCGCGACCGGAAGTCATTCCGGCTGACGTCGCATCACAGACGTCGTTTGCTCGGGAAGACATCACACGATTGGAGCTGACGTGTCGCGCTGTCGATGTGCAACAGAACTGGCGAGCGGTCACTGGACGACTGCGAGTTACGGTCAAAGGACGTGCCACGGAACTGTTTTCGGGGGACGAGGTTGTTCTTACCGGCTGGATAAGGTCGTTGCCCCGAGTGCGCAACCCCGGCGGATTTGATTTTGGACAGCAGATGCGGCGCGATCGCATCCGCGCGATGCTGTTTGTCGAGAATCCCGCTCTGATCAAAGTCCGAACGCCTGGTGCCACGTGGCTGACGCGGTTGCGGCAGTACGCTCGCGCGCGGTGTGAAATGGTGCTTGAGCGAGGCTTGTCCGAGCAAACACGCAGCATTGGACTGGCCATGCTGCTTGGCACTCGATCGCAGATCGCACCCGAGGTTCGGAATGCTTTCATTGTCTCCGGTACGATTCACATTCTGGCCATCTCCGGGTTACACGTTGGGATCCTGGCGGCGTTTCTACTGGGGTCGGCACGCGTGTTGCGGCTGTCGAATCGCGCGACCTTCGTCGGCCTGGTCGTTTGCCTGGGTATCTACCTGCTGATTGCCGATTTGCGACCTCCAATGCTACGGGCCTATGTGTTGATCGTGGTATGGAGCCTCAGTCGCTGGTTTCGGCGTGCGTCGCTGGCACCGAACAGACTGGCTATTGCGGCGCTGATCATTCTGGTGATGAACCCGACGGACCTGTTCGACACTGGGGCTCAACTTTCCTTTCTAGCTGTTGCGTCCATCTTCTGGCTGAGTGCCGTGACTGTTCGTTTTCGACAGGCAGCAGACGTGGCCGCTGATCCGAACAGCGACCGGGCGAAGGCCGTACTGCGACCGGACTGGGTCAATCTGCTGCTTGAGTGGCTGCGAGTCCCGTTTCAATGGTGGATTGTCTCCTGCACGATCTGGCTGCTGGGTGTGCCCCTTGTCGCATACGCATGGCATGTCATCCCGGTCATTGGCATCGTCGTCAATTCGTTGTTCCTGATCCCGCTGGTCGCTGCCGGCCTATGGACGGGGTTCCTGGCAATTCTGGTGGGTGCTGTATGGCAACCGCTGAGTCTCCCGTTTGTTTTTCTGTTTGATGTAACACTGCGACTGCTCATGGGAATTGTGGACGTCGCCGCGAGCGTGCCGTTCGGCCACGTGCATGTCCCCAGTCCGCCGCTGTGGTGGTTGGGACTTTTTTACACGATCGTGGCGATTGCAATGCTGGCGACACTGCATCACCGGCGCCCGCATCGGTTCTGGGTGGGCGTTGCACTATGGACGGTCTTCGGATTCTCAGTTGGAACAAGAGCCGAAACATCTTCCAGTCTCAAATGCACCGTGCTTTCAGTCGGGCATGGACTGTCCGTGCTCGTTGAAACTCCGTCGGGCCACACGCTGTTGTATGACGTCGGCAGTCAGTTCGGCGGAGACACAGCCGCACGAATTGTCGAGGGAGTCCTGCGGGAGAAGCGATTGATGTCGCTCGACGCGCTGGTAATTTCGCACGCAGACTCAGACCACTACGCGGGAGTGCAACCATTGCTGCGTTCGATCTCGACTACAGGCCTTTACGTGTCGCGACACTTTATCGATTCAGATGAGCCTGACACGCTGGACGCGGTGCATGCCGCCGAGCGGCGTGGCATCCCGCTGCATATCGTGTCTCGGGGCGATCAGATTCCACTCGGCCCGGACGTCTCGATCCGTGTCCTGCACCCGGACGCCTCGCGTAACTACACAGACAACGGAGCCAGCATCGTCCTGGAGATTCTGTATCGGGGCCGGCGCATTCTGCTGACGGGAGACCTGAGGGACCGAGGCCTGTCCGAAGTGCTTAATATGGAATCCAGATCGGTCGATCTGCTGCTGTCACCGCATCACGGCGACCCGAAATCCAACACTCCCGAACTGGCCAGATGGGCGGCGCCACGCCTGGTTGTTGCAAGCTCAAAACGTGAATTCGATCCCGCCCGACTTCAACGCGTGTATGGACCGGAATCGCTTGTCCTGTCCACTTCACAGGTCGGCGCCGTTGAAGTTCAGATTGCAGCCGATGGGTCGATGAGCCACTCAACGTATTTTGGTGCCAACGAATGAATCTCGCGATCATGTGGATGGCAAAGTGAGGGGAACACTAATCGACGCTAATCTCCGCTAATTCGATTAGTGAGGATTAGCGCCGATTAGTGTTCCACGTTGCGTCTGAGTTCTGACATTACACCTCGACTGAAGTTGGGACCGACGGCAGCACGTGCGAACATGCTTCAGGATGTCTGCTGAACCGTTTGCTGACCACGACTAGCAGAGCCGGCAAAAGGAGCAGATCTCCGGCCAGTGCGGCGACCAGCAGGCCGCACATCATCAGGCCGAATCGATGTGTTGGGATGAAACTGCTCGCGGCGAACACGAGCAGGCCGAGTCCGCAGATGACGGTAGTTTGTAACATGGCCCGACCGCAGTGATGAATCGCTCCGCGCACAGCAGACTTCGGATCATTGCCCTGAGAAATCAGCCGGCGGTAGCTGGCGAGGAAGTGGATCGTGTCGTCGACCGCGATCCCGAGTGCCACGCTGGCTGTCATTAGAGAACCGATATCCACGGGAATCGCCAGCCAGCCCATCAGACCGAACGCGGCGACGACGGGAAATACGTTTGGAATCATGGCGACCAGAGCGATGCGGAGGCTGCGGACCACGGCAATCATCACCAGCGTGATCAATAGAAATGCCGTTCCAAAACTGCGGCTCAGGTCCTGCAGGATCATTTCCTGCACAGTTTCGATCAATGGCATGATCCCGGTGAAGCGAGCTTGCAACTGGCCCGCGGGAAGGTCGCTCGCAAGCGAGTTCCCGCTGAGTTCAGCCTCAACGGACTTTCCCAACCGCTGCATAATGTCCGTGTAACGGACTCCGGCCAGCGCTGAGGCTCGGGCGCTGATTCGCCAGATTTGCCGTTCGCCGTTTTCGTACAGGTAGTGTTCGTCAATGAAACGTTGTCGATCCTGCTGCAGCCGCGTGTCGAGGACACGAGCACGAAACATGCTCGCCAGATCGGTCCCTGTCTCCAGTGGCGGAGCGAACGTGACGGCTGATGTGACCCCGGACAGTCCCTCAACAGAGGCAACCGTTTCTCCCAGCTGATCGATCAGTCGCATGCGATCCAGCAAGCTCAATTCGCATTCGGAACCGATTTCGACAGCCACCTCGACGGGGATCACTGCGCCGATGTTTGTTTCGATCCATGTGTAGTCGCGAATCGATCGGCTCTCCGGCGCGAACAGCGACAATACGTCAACCGACGTCGCAAGGGATGAAAGTCCACTTATCAGCGTGACTACCGCAGCCACGCCGACAAGACTGATCAGCCCAGACGATCGACACACCCGCGAGGAGAACTTATCCCAGCGCCCGCCAGCTGGCTGCGACTCAGTACGTGCGCGTGGTGGCCACTTGACCATCGCGCCGGGCAGCAGGAGCAGCAACAGCGAGACGCTGACCATCAGGCCCGTTGCCGCGATACCGCCGAACGCGGCAACCGGCCGAATCTCACTTAGAACCAGCGAGCTGAGCCCGATAGCTGTTGTCAGGGCGGCCAGCAGACAGGGCTTCCAGCCCAGTCGCAACGCTCTCACAGCAGCGTGCTCGTTGTGGTCCGTCGGCGTGTCGCCGGTGAAGTAGCCAATCAGATGAATGCCAGCCGAAACCGTCAGGACGAAGACCAGTGACGGCATGACGATCAGAATCGCATCCAGGCGAAGTCCGAGGTAGTGGACCAGTGCCAGAACAAATGCCTGTCCAGTGAGTCCTGCCAGGATAATCGTCCCCGTGAGCATCCACGAGCGGATGCAGAACCAGCACAGGACGACCGAAGCCAGAGTGGACAGTGCTCCGAACAGGTTGACACCCTGTCGGCTCTCGGCATCGATCGTGACACCGTCGACCGGCGGCCCGGCAACGTGAAGTTCGTTGCGCGACAGACCGGTCGTTTCTTCTGCGACCGCGATGATCGTCTCGATGGATCGCGTCCGATCGGCGTTGCCATCGAATGTCAGGACGACGACGGCACAACTTGTCTGTCCGTCGGGTCCGATCAATGTGCCCCGCAGCCGCCGCGCTGCGTCGTCCCGGGTCAGATTGAGGGGAGACGCCTGAAGTTGGCGAACTGCCGAGTATCCGGTGATGACTCGATCGAATGCCTGAGCAAAGTGAATCTGCCAATCCGGTCTGGCCGGAGTGGTCAGTTTACGCTCGAAATCGAACAGTCGCCGATCATCGACCGTACAACCGTCCCAACTGACGATGGCAACATCATTCCCTTCGAACCGCTCCATAAACTGGTCGTACTGCTGTCGCTGCGCATTCGATTCAGGAGCCCACTGTTCCGGGGCAATACACATACCGTCAATGCTGTGCTGCGCTCCAATTGCGAGAACCGGCAACGTTGCAATAACCGCGATCAGTGTCAGCCAGTAGCGTCGTGTCAGACGCCTGACGTGCGAGTCATCATGGCTCATGAATCGGCACCATCCGGAGAAGCGACAGAATCCGCCATCGCGCACGTCGTGCGGGTATGGCGCGTCAGTCAGTTCTCTGAACCTAGCTCACGAATCAGTCGGCCGGCGGCGTTTTGCAGATCCGGGCCTGGCAGTGGGGACTCAGTAGGCTGGAACACGCTCCGCGCTGTTCCGGCAATTTCCGCGTCTGGCTTCCGGAACTGCGCTGCGCTTGTTCCGGCCTACGACTACGACTTGAACCGGAACGTGCGGCGCAGGAACGTGAGCGTTCGATCGGCCAGTGAGCGGGGAGCCGATTCGATGCGAGTGCGGCCGGTGCCACGCAGAATGAGCTGGACGTCAGTTTCATCGAGGCGGACGCGGGCCTGGTATGCGGTGCTGACTGGTCGCGGAATCCCGTTGCTGTCGAGAGTCGTCGGGAAATCGTCGTGTGTCACCAGCTCTCGAGGTGCCACGTCGATGTCGATCTCTGCCACTTCCACGATCGTGCCTTCCACCAGACGACCGCCGAGGTGGTCGATCAGCAATTCGACGCGATGGCCGGCCGAAACATACTCCACATGGTCCTGGTCAACCGCGACGATCGCTTCGAACCGGTTCGGATGTCCGATCTGACAGAACACAGTACCGGTATCCAGCGATGCTCCCAGATTCTGCCGGTCGAGCGGAGTGCCTGACCACTGCTGCAGACGCTCATCGTCCCCAGTGTCATCGGACGAACTTCGAAGCGGAGGCGGCAGAACGACTCCGGCGATCGGCGCACGCAGTGTCAATCGATCGACGTCTGACTGCTTTTGCCGCAACTCGTTTTTCTTTTCGGCCAGACGCTGTTGAGTGGTCGGGATCAAGGCTTCGACACTTGCGTCGTTCAGGCGTCGGTCTTCCAGGTTGGCCAGTTCCTGTGTCAACAACTCGGCCTGGCTCTTCAGGCGTCGCACTTCCCACGCAAGCTGAGGGTCCGCGAGTCGACCGACGACGGAATCCGGCTCGACGGTTGCACCGGGACTGACGGCTTCGGTCAGTGTGCCAAAATGACTGACGTAAACGCTGCGAGCGCCTTCGGCCTGGATCACAGCAGGTGCCTTCACGCAATACGGCAGCGGGATGAACAAGAGGGCTGCCAATGCTCCACCGACGAGCAACAGGCGAAAACGGAAGTGGGGCCAGTTCACTGTGCGACTCCAGAACGGACTGCTTAGCTTTGCGCGAACCTGCATGAACGGGCCGATCAGCATGGCGCCGATCGTTGTGATCGCCATGTACACGACAAGCGCCTGCAGACCATACGGCTCCAGCACGGCATGGACAAACCACAGGATGCCCCAGATGACCAGAACGCGATAGATGAGTGCGGCGACGTACCAGGTCACCAGCAGTGCCCGTCGACGCTCGGGCAACAGACGCGGATTCCCCGTTTCCGAGTCGAAGAAAAAAACGCTCAGCAGATTTTTGACGAAGACGCCGGCCTGCTGACGTAGATTCGGGATCTCGACCAGGTCCGAAAAAATGTAGTAGCCGTCGTAGCGCAGTAGAGGATTTCCATTGAACAGCAGCGTCGTGACGGAGCACACCACGACGACGTTCAGGCACAGGCCGTTGAATAACCCGGGTAGCGAGAACCACCACAGAAACAGACATGTGGATGCCAGCAGCCATTCGATGTACATGCCGGCGGCACTGATGACGATGCGATGCCAACGATTGGGCAGCATCCATGCGTCCGACACGTTGCAGTACAGCACCGGGGTCAGCGCCAGCAGCATGACACCCATCTCATGGCATTCCCCGCCGAAGTGGCGGCAACTGACCGCGTGCCCCAGTTCGTGCAGAACTTTGGTGACTGCGAAGATCAGCGTCATCCAGATCAGGTTGCCGACCGAGAAGAACTCGTGAAACCTCGGCAGACGCGACTGCAGCACATCAAACTGCAGACCAGCCAGCAGTATAGCCCCGAGCATCAATGTGACGCACAACGTCACGCACCACGGAGCGAACAGGAACTGTGTGTGCGGATGCAGCCCGTTGAGCAATCGCTGGGGGTCATAACCGCGGAAGCGAATTGCCAGCAGATTCATAAACCGACCGAACAGTTGCTGTCGACGTGTTGACCGCCGTCGCTGCAGCAGAAACTCCGCCTGCCCCGCCGAGTCCGAGACGATCAGACCGCTCCCATGCAGCATGGCGATGAACGATTGCAGTTGTGACAGCGAAAGTCGCTGCGGTGCGAAGCGCTGTTCGAAGCGGCGGCGAATCTCACGCAGAGAAACGACTCCGTCGAGCATCATCAGAACGGCATGCTCTTCCGGCCTGAGCTGAAAGTACCGCAGTGAAACCGGGTCTTTGACATGCCAGTACCGAGTTCCTCCAATGTGCTGCTCACGACACTCCAGGTCCGCTCGCCGACGCAGCGGCAGCGGTCGAGTTTCGGCTGTGTGAGTTGTACTGGCTGCAGACATGCGCTCGACAGCTAAGCGGATCGGGATGGAACGGCGGAAGGGTACGCGGTTGCCGTGAATTCGGTCCAGCGGGATACCGTCTCAGAAGTCTTTGTCCGGCGCGTCATTGTCACTTGGCCGGGCGAGTGCCCGCAGCACGTCCGGGTCAACGTCGTCGTTAAGCCATTTGACTCGACCGTCGGCAAACATAAAGTCGCAGCCACCGGAAACCCGGCCAAACCTGATGTGGCGAAAGGGCGATCCAAATCCCACCGGCGAGCGGTTCAGCCCCAGCAGCGGATCCCGCGCATTCACAGGCTGTCCCCACGGAACGAGTTCAGACACCAGCTGTCCGGCCATGATCGTGTTCGACTTGCCATCCGTGAAGTTCGCGAATCGGGTGGTCGTGTTCATACGCAGCACATGCAGATTTGCGGCATAGTGGATCATCCCGAACCCGCGCGCGTCCTGGCGGAACGTGGACAGTCCTCGATGGACGAATGCTGGTACGACGGTCTGCATGGCTTTTCGATTCGCCGCGTGATGCCATGGCACGTGATAATCGATCTCATCAGCCAGTGCGTGCTGGTCCAGGTACGGCAGAAGCATGGTGGCCCAACCGTGATGGGCTTCGCCGGATTCGGAACGCGTTCCGCCCGGTGGGAGCATGTGATGCACGTCGTGATAGTTGTGCAGGGCGATCCCAATTTGCTTGAGTTCATTCCTCGATTCGCCCCGTGCGTACGAGTCGTATTGTGGCGAAATGCTGTGCGAGAACAGGCCCGACACGTGATAGACCAGCCCGAACCCGGACAACACCGCTGCGGCAAACCATACAATTATGGCCGCGCGACACGTGTATCTTTCCGTCCCCCGCCGACTCCGCGTCATGTGGATCACGCCAGCCAGGACCAGGGCGACCAGGGTCAGCAGGAACGCCACACCGGCCGGCCAGGAATGAAACATACTGAATGGATTATCGGCGTCTCCGAGCGTCCACAGAAAACCGAAGTTCAGGTACACCACCAAAAAGACTATCACGGGAATGAGAAGCATCCATAAGTGCGTGACGCACAGAACAAGCGCGACAGCGACGGCGATCGCACCACGGATCCATCGCTTCAGACTCTGTGCATCAAAATCGTTTTGCCGACGCCTCACCGGGCCACCTCGCTCACGGCAGACAGCAGTTCACTGTCGATGCGGAAGGGTTCACTGACTTCAAACACGAAGCCCTCGCGGTCCGGCAGTCTGGCATATGTGTATGCGGCGCCTGGATGTCCGGGAACGCTCCATAATTCGTCCGGCACCCAGTCAATCGCCTCGCGTGATTCCGGGATTTCCGATCGACTTTCGATTCGACCCAGAATCGCAGCCTTCAAGGCAGCCAGCGATTCGAGGCGCGCGTCTCGTGACGGCGGCTCGGCAATACCCGGTTCGGTGACGTACTGCGGAAGCAAGAACTCATACATGCCCCGTCCAATCCACGAGTCCGGCAGGACATGCTGCACCCCGGGAACTGCGTGCAGCGCTCCACCCGTCGTTGCGACGCAGATCGTCAGCCAGAACGCACGTCTTCGTTGAGAGCGCGCGGGCATCGTCTGCCGGGCCGATATGTATGGCCAGAGCGCCCGTGCCAGTGCTGCGGCAGACAACAGACACAGGAAATAAATCGAGGCTGCGGCGAGTGAGCTGGAGGCGTTGTTCGATATCATCGGATTGTTGGTTTGACTGTGGTGACTGCTCAGAAAACAGCGTGCAGATGTGTACGCGGCAGGCCGCGCATGTGCGAGTCCAATTTCGCGACACTTCGACGGGATGCGTAATGAAGCTCACATTCTTCGGTGCGGCCGGAGAGGTCACGGGGAGTCAGCACCTGATCGAAGTCGGGGACCGCCGCATTCTGCTCGACTGTGGACTGTTTCAGGGACGCCGTGCGGAATCCCGTGCGAAGAACGAACAGTTTCATTGCCGGCCGCGAGACCTCGACGCTGTCATTCTGTCGCATGCACACATCGATCATTGCGGCAACCTGCCCGGACTCTACAGGTCTGGTTTTCGCGGCGATGTGTTCTGTACTCAGGCCACTGCCGACGTCGCCGATCTGATGCTGACCGACAGTGCCCGGATCCAGGCTGAGGATGCGAAGTATCTGGCACGCAGGCTCGATCGCGGCCAGCCAGCGGTCGAGCCGCTGTATACGAGCGAGGATGTCGCCGGGCTGGTCGGATCGTTTCAGCCGCTCAGTTATCACCAGTGGCACGAGCTGGCCGATGATGTCCGCATCCGGTTCTCGGACTCCGGGCACATCCTGGGCTCGGCGATTACGGAACTGGAAGTCGAGGAGCATGGTGAGCTTCGTCGAATTGTCTACACCGGCGATCTGGGTCGCCGCGGTCTGCCTCTGCTGCGCGACCCGGAGATTGTCGAGGGCTGCGATGTGCTGATCACCGAATCGACCTACGGCAACCGAGTGCATCCCTCACCCGACGATCTGATGGGCGAGTTGAAGCGCATTATTGATGAAGCTGCGATTGTCGGAGGACGCGTCGTCGTCCCGGCGTTCAGTCTCGGGCGTACACAGCATCTGGTGTATTTTCTCAATGAGTTGTCGAACCGCGGGGAGCTGTCGTCGGTCCCGGTCTATGTTGACAGCCCACTGGCTCGACGCGTGACGCGAGTGTATCGCGACCACAAGGACATCATGGATGAGGATGTGCAGGAGCTGATGCGAAAGGACTCGGACCCGTTCGGCTTCCCCGAGCTGACTTACATTGGCCGACAGGACGAAAGCATCGAACTGAACGGCCGGGAGGGTGCGTTTGTTGTGATCTCGGCCAGTGGGATGTGCGAGGGCGGTCGTGTCCTGCATCACCTGAAACACGCCGTTCCACACGTCGAGAACACGATCGTGCTGATTGGGTTTCAAGGCCGACACACTTTGGGGCGAAAGATCGCCGACCGACAACCGTTCCTGCGCATCTACGACAACGAGTACGCAATGAGGGCCAACGTCGAAGTACTGAGCGGCCTGTCCGCTCACGCTGATGCATTGGACTTCCGCTGGTGGTTCGAGGCGATGCATGCCACGTCAAGCATCGGGCAGGCGTTCATCGTGCACGGCGAAGACGACGGTGCTCAGGCCCAGGCGGCGACTCTGAACGAGTTCTGCGACGAGCCCCCGATCATCGCCGAGCCTGGTCGGACGTATGACGTGTGATGTGCGGGCAGTTAATTAATGAGCGTGATGCGGGCACACTCAGTGTTCCTCACACAAACTTCAGAGGAACGTGTCCGAAATCAGTTCCCGATTCATCCTTCACGCTGAAAGCGTTTCACAACATAGCCTGGGGTCAGCGGCGTAGCCGCGCCACCCCAGGTGAGGACCACAACGGGACCGAACCCTGAAAGGGTTCCACAGCGGCTTTCTGGCGATCTGCGGTTGTGCAACCCCTTCAGGGCAGCCCTTTTAACGTGACTTGAGTTTGTCATATCCTGTGCGTGGAGTGGCAGTTACGTGTCATGGACTCAGGAGGCAACAAGGATGTTGCTCGATTCGATCTTTCAACCGTTTGTTGATGCCCGCCCCGTCGCAGTCATGGCTCGGGCCGCGATGGAACGCGTTCTTGATTCCGAACGCATTGACCGAGTTTTTCACGACAATGCCACTCAGCAGTACGAGTACGTCCTTCCGTTGTCCGGACTCGTCAAGCTCCTCGGGCAGGTCGTGCTGCGGAAACAGCCATCGGTGAATGCCGCGTATCAGGCGATGGACGAGAAACTGGAGGCCTCTGTGACCGCGGTGTACCGGAAGCTGGCCCGGACGGAACTGCCGATCTCCGAAGCACTCGTCACACATTCGTTTGAAGAGGCGTCGGCCACTGTTCGCGCTCTGCGGGCCACCGAACCTGCGTGGATCACCGGTTATACAACCCGTGTGCTGGACGGCAACCACCCGTCTGCCACCGAGCATCGCATCG
>CAUZFZ010000082.1:0-44366 GCA_963579025.1 Planctomycetota bacterium
GGTCGGGAGACCCGCCCACAACTCCGTTCCAGATCATTTCTCGGATGTGGTGGCAACATCAGCACCGCGACGTTGGCGGAACGGATCGCTCCTGGCGAGTTCGCTAATCAGCACAGAGAACCGATAGTCGCCTGCCTGGACGGCTTTGACGATTCGCTCGGTCGATGGTCGGTCGTAGTATTCCAGGCCTCGACCCAGCGCGTAGATAAGCAGTTTTTCGGTGAGGCAACGCGTGAACTGCTCCTGCTGGCTGCTGATCAACGCCTTGAACTCTGCCGGGCCAGAGAATTTAGTTCCATCCGCGAATTCCCCGGACGGATCGATCTCGAATTCGCCGTCTTTTTCGCGGAAGGCGCCGATCGTGTTGTAGTTCTCCAAAGCAAAACCAATCGGGTCCATGCGCGCGTGGCAGTTGGCACAGCTCGGGTTCTTCCGATGCTGCTCCATGCGCTGCCGCAATGAACCGCCGCTGATGGCCTGGTCATCCTCGGCCAGTTCGGGCACGTCGGGTGGTGGCGGTGGCGGTGGTTCGCCGAGTATCTGCTCCAACACCCAGCGGCCGCGTTTTACTGGTGAAGTTCGTGTGGGGTTAGACGTCACAGTCAGGATGCTGGCCTGTGTGAGCAATCCACCGCGGGACCGGCCCTGTAATGACACTCGCTGGAAGGCGTCGCTCTTGATGGGGTCGCCCTTGGGAGCTTCGGACTTCTGACCAATCCAGTTTCCGTTGGTGTCGGCGATGCCGTAGTGCTTCGCCAGGGGCGCGTTGAGGAATGTGTAATCCGCATCCAACAGATCGAGGATACTGCGGTCCTCCCGCACGACTGATTCGAAGAACAACTCGGTTTCCTTGAACATCGCCGCACGCAGGCGATTGTTAAACGTCGGGAACATCTCGGTATCCGGCGCAAACTGCTGCAGCCGCTGAATCTGCAACCACTGGAACGCAAAGTTGCGGACCAGCTCGGACGACCGGGGATCCAGCAGCATGCGCCGGACCTGAGCATCAAGATTCGCCGTGAGCTGTCCTTTCTCAGCAAGATCGAGCAACTCATCGTCCGGCATGGTGCTCCAGAGGAAGTACGACAGGCGCGATGCCAGATGAAACTCGTCGATGGGTCGCGCATCAGGGCTTGTCGGCCGGTCATCCAGTTCCACTCGGAACAGGAACTTCGGTGAGCACAATGTGGCCTGAATCGCCCGCTGAATCCCGGCTTCCCATTTCTCACCGTCGGCGATTGTCTGTTCGACGATACTCGTCACTCGTGCGAGTTCCGCGTCTGTCACCGTTCGGCGATACGCCCGCCGCAGGAAGCGCGAGAGTACTTCTCGTGTCTGTTCGGCAAGCGCCGCGTCGGGCGAGCACTCCAGAATCTTCAACTGAGATGCCGGGCGAGTTTCCAGCGGCCCGACGCTCCACAGTTGCTGGACATGCAGCTTTGCCGGCTTCTCACCTTCTGGCGGCTTCAGTAAGGCAATGCCGCCGCTCTTAATTCCACCCATGCGGTTGATCGGAAACTCAATCTCCTGCGTCTCCTTCGCGTCACGCGCGGTGATCTCGAACGTCTTCAGGATTTGAACGGAGCCCAGCTTCGGGACATTCGCACCCATGAACTGCGCGACTTCTTCCTCACTGGCAACTTTGGGCAGGTTGCTGCCTGTCAGGAACAGTGCGACTTTGACTGGCGCCGAGCTTTCGGTTTCCGCGTACAGCGTGGCGCGGAAGATCAGGTCGGCGTCTGCAGAGAACTTGAGGTAGCTGCCCGAAGCGGTGAACGGTCCCGAAGAAACGGGATCAGGCGATGTCGGCTCGAGAGGTCGAAACTTGCCCTTGGGCGAATTCGCGTTGTTGGGCTGCAGATACAGACCCCTCAGATACCGCCGGGACGGCGGTGGCAGGTCAACCAGGATCACTCGATTGCCGATGTTCTCCGCAGCATCCAGATAACGTTCCATCAACAACGGCGACAGAGTCAGGACATCACCGATGTTGTCAAAGCCATGCCCCACATCGTCTGCTGGAAACGCCTCAGTCGGATCGAAGTCCGCCCACAACAGATCGCGCACGGTGTTTCGATATTCGGTGCGGTTCAATCGCCGCATTGTAACTCGGCCTGGATCGGGCTTTGCATTCTGATCGGCGTAGTCGAACACGGCTCTGACATGAGTCGAGAACGTTTCAACCTCCGCCACGGTCGGTTGTGGCTTGCCTTCCGGAGGCATGTCTCCGGTCACCAGCATGCGCAGCACTCCGTCCCACTTCTTGCGCTGTCGCACGACCGTTGCCGAATCGCGGAATACGTCCAAAGACAGTTCCGCTTTGGGCTTCTCCCCGCTGTGGCACTTGATGCAGTACTTCTGCAGGAACGGGCGACCGACGCGGGCGAAATCCGGCGCGTCGTCGGCACATAGCTCGCTCACGCTAATGAACGAAACCAGGAAGACGAGCATGGCTGCGACACGTGGCTGCATATGGTGGACTCCGCACTGTGTGTTGTTGAGACGTTCAATCAATATAGACTGTTTCCAGCCATGCGCGACACTCGTCATGCGCCTGATGTAACAGGTTGAGATCAACTGCATCTTCTGCCAGTGTCGCCAGCCAGCGTACCTCTTCCGGCAATTCATCCCGTTGTACGGGACCGAGGGGAATCTGCCGAGACCGTGACTTTGCCAGACGAGATTCTGTTTCCTCTGACAGCAGGAACTCGATCAATCGTTTCGCAGCTTCCGGCCGCGTTGTACCGCGAATCATGGCGACGGAATTCGGTATGCAGATGGTCTTGCCCGATGGAGTGCGCAGCGGAATGAGGTCGACTGTCCGCGCGTCGTCGAGGGCGAGGTAATAGTCGTCGGTGTCCGTCCAGCCGTAATTGCACTGCCCTTCAGCCGTCAGGTTTTTCACAACGGCGTTGCCGTTTACGACCAACAGGCCGCGTTTGATCCGGTCGTTGTGCCAGTCCTTAAGCCGCTCTCCACCCAGCTCATGCCACAGTGCCGAATAGTGAGTCAGGCTGGTTCCATAGAGCGGTTTGGCAATCGCCATGTCAGACAGATCAGCGTCCGACTCCTCGCTGATCGGATCAGTCTGCAACGGGATGGCCGTCGCGGTGTTCATGATTCCAACTCGCAGACGCGCTGCGAAGCCGGTCCAGTAACTCTCGGGATCCTTGAACGAATCGGGTATGCGTCGATATCCCGCGCCAGCGTAGGGAGCCAGAACACCTTCGTTCTTCAAACGCATCGTGCCCAGGACTTCGTTGTTCCAGAAGACGTCGCATTGCGGGCCGTCTTTCTCGGCAATCAGCAGATTGACGAGGCCCAGCGATTTCGTGGCTTCCGTGTCAAAGCGAATGACAACCTGAATGCCGGTGCGGCGTTCGAAATCTCGCAGGATGACTTCGGAGTAGATTGAGTCGTGTGAGCAATACACAACGAGCGCGTCTTCGGGCGGCTGGCTGAGCCAGGAGAGAATGCTCAGCGCCACAATCGCCACGACTGCTGAAATGATCGCCAGCCACGGCCGGTTGTTACTCCGCATCGCTCCCGACCGGCTGACTGTCCGACTCGGATTCGTCGAGCGTGTTGAAGTACTTCTTGATACTCGGAACGTATCCTGGCGGAATCTCTTCCAGCTCGATTGCTTCGCTCAGGCCCTGCCGCACATCCCGGACGAGTTGCTGGTACTGCTGTTTGGTGTCTCCCGCTTCGCTCACGCCTTTCACTTTCATCGACAGCAGCACTTTTCCGGCGGTGATGGCTGACTTCGAAGTTTCTTTCTTGAAGCCGGTATCGACCGAATCGTCTTCTCCCGGATCGCCACCACGGCCCTGTCCCCGACCGCCCGTGCCGTCGCCATTTCCGTCACCGCCCTCTCCGTCGCCTTGCCCCAATGCTGCCATCAGTTCGGCGTAGAATTCGGCGTAGTCCTCCAGAGTCGCTTCATCCCCCAGATCGTCGAGTTCTTCCTGTTCACCATCCTGGTTCAGCTTCTTGGCACGCTGAATGGCTTCCAAGGCTTTCTCCAGTTCCTTCAAGTCCCGAGCGGACTGAGCAATCTGTTGCAGTTCCATCCTGGCGAGTTCCATCGATTCCATCGCGCCTTCCAGCGCCTCGGCCGCCAGTTGCGGGTCCATCTTCGCCGCCTGAAGCTGCTGCATCGCGCGCTTCAGGGCAGCACGGAGTTGCGGTGACTTGACCTTCTCTCTCGCGAAGTCTTCAAGGTCTTTAAGTCCCCGTTTCAGCTTTTGTTCCAGTTCCTGCTTCTTAACGGGATCAGTTTCCTTGCGGAGTTGTTCGAGCGTTTCCTTCATCTCGTCCATGGCTTTCTGCAGAGTCTCTGGTCGGCCCTCCTGCAGACCTTCCGACCACTTCTGCAACTGCCGCGTGTTCTTCCCGAAACTTTGGGCTGACTCGGAACGGTTCATCAGTTCCTTCAGATCGTCGCTGTTTCGGACGGCTCGCCACTTGGCGCCCATTTCTTTCTGTCGTGCAGCCAGCGCTTCCGAATTCTTCTTCGGCATTTGCTGCTTCATCTTGCGGAATTCATTGACGACACCCTCGACGGCTTTCTTCACATCGTCAGACAGCTCGCCGTCGTCTTCGTTTTTCTTGAGTTCAGCTTTGCGCACTTCGGTCGACTTTTTCGTGTTTTCCAGATCGTCTCGCGCCTGCTCGACCATGTTTGCCGCCTCAACACGACCGAAGGGGTCGAGCTGCGGAGCAAACAGCACGGCGGCCAGCAACACAACGACCGTGCCCGCAGTCCATGCCGCACGATCCTGCCAGTTCCAGCGGACGATGCGTTCCGGTTGTGCCTTGGGTGCTCGTGCTTCGGCGTCGCTCGTGACCAGTGACTGATACTCGCCCGCGGTCGAGTCGAGCATGGTGACGGTCAGGAACAGGTCCTTTGTTTTTTCGTGAGTGTCGATCTGCCGAGCGGTATCGATGTGCGTCGGTCGTCGGTGGAACATCACGGCAGCGAGCAACCCGACCGTCGGAATCAGTAACACAGTGACTGGATGGAACCAGTCGGCCGTCAGTCCCAGCAGGCGACTAGCCACAAACGCGATGGCATAGAGAATGCCGGCAACGCAGGAGCCGACGAAAGCAGATTGGCCAATCGAGCCCAGCCTCAGGCGATTGGCGACGCTTTGAAACAACTTGCGTGACTCAGGACAGTCACCCATGACAATTCTCCACGAGAGTGATTTCGCGAACACTGGAGTCTACTGCTGACCCAGAGGCGCATCAATTCGGACTTGCGGATTGCTCAAAAGATCAGTGTCTGGTCGACAATACGGATCGCAACGCATTCAACGGACGGATGGCCAGAATCCTGGAAGTGCTCTTGTGGATTGTTCCCCACGCTCGACGTAGCTCGATGTCTTTGCGAGGCTCTATTGCCTCCGCCGACTCTGCGATGGTGGGGAATTGACACGTGAATACGAAAGGCCTCTTTACGCAATGCCCCTATGTCCTGGATTTCCTGAGCGGATTAGTGCGGTTGCATTCGATCTGGACGGTCTGATGTTCAATACCGAGCACGTGTTTGCTCGTGCCGCAGACAACATGCTAAGCCGACGCGGTCTTGAGACGCCGCCGGACCTGCTGCGGCGAATGATGGGTCGGCGTCCACCCGAGGGCATGCGGATCATGCGGGAACTGTGCGGAATCCGCGATTCTGTTGAGGACCTGCAGGCGGAGGCCTTCGCCGAATTCTTCGATCTGCTCGATGAGCATCTTGAGCCGATGCCCGGCCTGTTCGAATTACTGGGTCTGCTTGAATCGCTGGAGATTCCCCGGGCCGTCGCGACTTCCTCGCCACGCGACTATCAGCTTGACCTGATGAGTCGCTTCGAACTGCTGCCGCGATTTGCCTTTGCGCTGACTGCCGAAGACGTTCAGAACGGGAAGCCTCACCCGGAGATTTATCTCACGGCTGCTGCACGTCACGGCGTGTCGGCGTCAGAGTTGCTCGTGTTTGAAGACAGTGAGGCGGGCACGAATGCGGCCGCGGCTGCCGGAGCGTTTGTGATTTCTGTCCCGCACGAACACAGCCGCTCGCACAACTTCGAGAACGCCAGCCGAATCGCTGAGAGCCTGATGGACACCGTAGTCGTCGATCTGCTGAATCGTCACCAACCGGCTGCTCAGGTCTGAACCACGTTGAAAGCCTGCAGCCGCCGTTCCATAATTAACACGACCCGGTTGCGGGTCCCGGTCGCGTTTCAACGGTGGCGGAGGGGAAGCAGTCATGACGGTTTCGACAAGGAATCACTCGCTGGCCGCGTGCCTGGCCCTGACTGCCAGTGTCCTGTTACCGGGCTGTGGCGATTCGGCTCCCGGTGAGCCATCGGTCTCGAATCCGGCAAGTCCCGCAACGTCCTCGAGTGGACGCGGACAGCGACTGGTCGCGTCTGTTGACAGTCGACCGAACATCGACGGGATCCCGCTCGACGTGTATGGAGATCTGGTTGCGGCCACTACCGGACCGAACCCGCCCGGTCCCGGACCTCCCCCACCCGGCCCTGATCCCGATCCACCTGAACCCGAGCCGGAAACGGGTGGAGCGATTGTCTGGTCTGACTGGATTTCGGCCGAAGCGATCGAAGGTGAAGTGAAGACAATCCGCAACGACTTTGCCGGCAAGCTGACCAGCCTCGGCAGCTACAACTCGTCCTATCTGGAGATTCCGATCTTCGGTTCGACGATGGCCCTGCTCGCTCAGATCGCCATCGAGCACGACGGTGATATCGGCTGGAAAGAACAAGCGAAGTACATTCGAGTTCTTGCCGGAGAGATGGTGGCGATGACCAGTTCCGGGCAGGCCCGCGGTCGCGGCGGATACACGAAAACGAACGAAGCGTTCCTCAAGATTTGCGATCTGCTGGACGGCAACGAGCCGCCGGAACTTCCGGAAGCCGGAGACGTCACCGATTACACCGAAATCGCGGAACTTGGCTATCTGATGAAGCGGGCGGAAAAGGGCATGGGCTGGTTGTCGACCAATGTGGGCAGCGAGGAAAAATTCGCGGAGAATGCGGAGCGGGCTCAGCGAGAAGCCAGTCTGCTGAGGACGTTCGCCGTCGTCTTCAATCTGGAGGATTACGGATACGGTCCAGCCGAGGTCGACGAAGAGTTTTCCGGATACACCGACAAAATGCGTGAGGCGGCTACGGCAAGCGTAAAAGCCGCGAAGGGCGGGAACTTCACGGAATTTGATCTGCAGCGGTCGAACGTCGGCCAGGCATGTGCTCAATGTCACATGGTCTTCAAAAACGGCTAGCGGTTTGTCAGATTGGAAACTTCGGGAAAACCCTGCACACGCTCACACTCTGGTGATCGCGACTGCAGGACAATCATCTCTGCTGCTTACCAGGTAACGATTCCGATGACATCTTTCAGACTTGCGATGACCACTGGCTGTCTGGCTCTGGTTGTTGGCTGCCTGTCCGGTTGTGGTGGCGGCGACGAACCGGCCGTCGGGACCGATGGAGGGGCTGCGGCGGCCGATCCTGTGCAGTCGGGTAGCGGGACGCTGACGGCGTCCGCCAAACCAAACTCAAAGCTGTCCGTGTTCTTTGACAGTCCACTCCAGATTGCCGCAGATCAAAGCGAAGTAGGAACAGGCGGCGGTGGTGGTTCGCAGCCGGTACCGTCAGAAGGTGGCGGCGACATGGGTACTGCTACGGCAGCACCCGCTGACGATCCGCCAGCAGACGCGAGTGGTGGCGGCGCGGTCGCCTGGGCAGAGCTGATGCCGGCTGAATTGGTGGAATCCTCGGTCAAGAACCTCCGCAACGAACTGTCGAAGCGGCTCGTCAACCTGGGTGCCTATAACAGTTCGTTTCTTGAAATCTCCGTTTTCGGATCGGCGCTGTCCTTCGTGGCGGAAATCGGTCGCCAGCACGACGGTGACATCGGTTGGAAAAAGAATGCGCACATGATTCGGGCGCTTGGCATCGCCATGGTCGAAGTCACTGGCAGCCAGAACGCTCGGGGCAAGAAGGGCTATGACGTGGTGAACGACGCGTTTCTGACCGTCTGCGAAATCCTCGATGGCAACGACCCGGCCGCACCGCCCGAGGCGGAAGAAGAAGCCGACATTTCCGAAGCAGCCGAGATGGCTTATTTAATGAAGGTCATCGAACGTCAGCTCGAATGGATGCAGAACAACGCTGGCAGCGAAGATGCCTTTAAGGAGAAAGCCGAACTGGCGCAACGCGAAGCCTCACTGATGGCGGCGATTGGTGAGGCCTTTAACACCGAAGGGTTTGGATACGGTCCGGCATCAAACGACGAGGAATTCTCTGCATTTGCTTATGGATTTCGAGATGCGGCCAAAGCCATGTCCGGCGCTGCGAAGACTGGCAACTTTGAGGAATTCGACCTGCAAAGGTCGCAGGCAGCTCAGAAATGCGTGCAGTGTCATATGGTGTACCGAAACGGCTAGTGCTGTGTCAGTGTTTAGAATCCAGGGTTGGGTGGCTGGGGTCGAGCAACGCGAGCCCCCAGTGAACACGTCTGAGGGCTCACCGCCAGCCACTCTGAATTCACAACAACTTTCATTCACGCGGTTTGGACTCGAACGGTCAACCCGACATGATTAACTCGCTGCGACCAGTGCTACTGACAGCACTCGCTCTGGTTCTTCTCACATCCGGACGTTCGGTCGCTCAGGACGACGTCACGTTTGCGCACCAGTTGCCGGATCGAGTCTCGGCCTGGCTGCATGTTGGTGACGCGAGCGTTCTGCGCGACCGCTTCGGTGAGTCGGCGTGGGGCCGACTCATGGCTGATCCCGCAGTGGCGGACTTCAAAGCCGATGTCCTGAAAAAGCTGGCAATGGCCAATGCGGCTGTACCAGTCCCCGATCTTCTCGATGAAGTTTTGGGCGAACTCAGCTTCGCGCTGATGAAGCCGCGGGATGGTAAGACGGATTTCGCTGCGAGCGTCGGGTTTTCACAACAGGCCGTCCTTGACCGCATTGTCGCATCGATCGTCGAGCGAGCGACCACCGCCCAAAAAACAGTCAAAGATGTCACCCACGATTCAGTGGCGATCCGTGTGATCACCGACAAACCCGGTGACGCCCCGGACATGGCTCAGCAGGCTTTCGCCGTGCGGGGACAGCGGCTGGTTGCGACAAATTCGTTGCCACTGCTGCGCGAGATCCTCAATCGCTGGGACGGAACACCGCCCGACTCATTTGCCACCAATGTGCAGGCCCGGCAGATCGCCGCCGCGACACGCGATGACAATCGGCCACCGGCAGTAGAATGGTATCTCGACCCTGTTGGTTTTTTGCAGGGAGTCCTTGGTGGGGACAAGCCATCGCCGCTGGCGAGTCGACTCGAATCTCTGGAGGTCAACCGGTTTCAGGGTGTGGGCGGATCAATCGACTTCGCAACGGGGACCTTCGACTCAATCAGTCGCACAGTCGGCGTGGTGAAAACTCCCGTAACTGGGGTCTTGGGTCTGCTCAGTTTCCCCGTGGACTCGGTGACTGTCCCGGCCTGGGTGCCAGACAGTATCTCGGGTTGCCTGGTACTGAACTGGGACGCCGACGGCGGCTGGCTGTCGTTGCGCGGTCTGGCGAACGAGTTGATGGGCGCTGGCAAGTTCGACTCGGCCATCGCCACCCTGGCCAACGATTCCAGCGGACCGATGATTCACCTGGGCACAGATGTGTTCGGTCAACTGACCGGTCGACTCTTCGTTCTGCAAAGCCCGCCTGATCCAGAGAGTCAGGCACTGGAGGGAGCGACTCTTCTGGCGGCCACCGTCAAAGACGCCTCAGCCGCCCAGGCGATATTCGATCGACTGGCGAACCTGGAGAGCGAGAAACTGACGAAAAAGACCGTCGTTGGTTCCACGCTGGTGTCGTACACCAGCCGTGCTACGAAAGTCATGCATCTGGCCTTGAATGGTGATCATCTGCTTGTGTCCGAGAGCGAATCACTGGTTGAGCAGATCCTGTCCGCGGATCCCGCGGCGCCTAAGTTGAATGGTTCGGAAGACTATCGCCGCCTTTCCGCTCACTTGCCTGCTCGCAGTTCAATTCAGGGAATACAGCGCAACTCGGAGCAGTTACGTGCCATGTACACGCTGCTGAAAGCTGGCGGCGCGACCGGCGACACCGCGCCGGATCTTGCACTGCTGCCCGCGTTCCAGGCGATCCAGCATTATTTCCTGCCAACGGCAACGTATGCGACGTCCACGACACTGGCACCAAACGTGTCCGGGTTTCAATATGTGAGCTTCACGCTGGCTCCTCAGATTGAGGCCGAATGACGTTGAGTGCTCATCGCCCGGACGATCCAGACAGCCTGCTGGCCGACCTGCTGGACCGCTATGTGTCGGCGCTGCATCTGGGTGATGCCGCCAGTTGCGATGCCCTGCTGGAAGCCCATCCGGAACTGGCCGAGTTCGCCGAGCCGGTGACCGCGCTCGATGCGATGTCTCCGGACCGCGAGTTCGGGTCATTGCTACTTGAAGCGCTCGCGACGGCAGGTCCGTCCAATGATGTCGATCCACTCGGTGTTACGCAGGTTGAGAGCCGGGGCCGGACACGAGTCGAGCGCATCGATGACCAACCCGTCACGCGTGTTTTTGGCAATTACGAACTGCTGGCCGAGATCGGTCGCGGCGGCATGGGAGTTGTCTTCCGGGCGCGGCAGACGGACCTTGATCGCATTGTCGCGGTCAAGATGATCCTCGTGAACCGCCTGGCCGACGAGGATGACATTCGTCGGTTCTATCAGGAAGCTCAGGCCGCCGGTCGACTGCGTCATCAGAACATCGTCGGAATCCACGAAGTCGGCGAAGTGAACGGACAGCACTTTTTCTCGATGGACTGTGTCGAGGGGCCCAGTCTGGCCGAACTGCTGGCCGCTGGCCCGGCCCGCGAAGAGCCGAGGCACTCGTCGAGTGTGTCATCGCGGTCGCATCTGGATGTCAGCCGCGAACCGGAACCGAGCGAGCTGAATGGTGATGCACCTCTCACTTTCGATGAGGCCGCTCGTGTTATTCGCGACGTGGCCCGGGCAGCCGCGCATCTGCACTCGGAAGGCATCGTGCATCGCGACATCAAGCCATCGAACATCCTGATCGATGACGGGATTCCGCGGGTTACAGATTTCGGCCTTGCTCGCGTCACCTCATCTGACGGTATGCGCACGGATTCCGGAGCCATTGTCGGCACACCGAATTACATGTCTCCGGAACAGGCCGCCGGAAAAGCCGGTGAGGTCAGCCCGGCCAGCGACATCTACAGCATCGGCGTCATTCTGTACGAAGCACTCACGGGGAAGCTCCCGCATCGCGGATCCAACGCCCTGGAGACGCTGCTGCTGGTGACCGAAGCCGATCCGGAACTTCCCGGGCGAATCAACCCGGATATCCCGCGTGAAATCGAAGCCATCTGTCTGAAGAGCCTCGAGAAGAATCCGGAGCAGCGGTACTCATCCGCCGGAGAGATGGCCGACGACCTCGACCGGTTCCTGCGGGGCGAGCCAGTCAACGCGGGCACTCAGGGTCTGACACACCGACTGCGGCGCTGGCTGCGTCGAGAACCCGCTCTGGCGTCGCGCTGGGCCGCGCTGATCGTCGGCACGGGTATTCTGGAATCCGCGTTTCTGAATGGTGACGTCGAGTCTGCTACGCGAGACGGATTCCTGCGACTGCTTGGGTTCTGGGCGCTGGCTGCGTTTATCTTCCAGCGTCTGCAGCGCAGTGACGCGCTGGCCAACGTGTCCCGCTACTGCTGGCTGGCATCCGACGCTCTCTTCCTGACGCGGATGCTGGTGCTGGCCGGGCCGCCGGTAGGTCCGCTGGTTGTGGTCTATCCGATGCTGATTGCGGCATCCGGTCTGTTTTTCCAGGAGAGTCTCGTGCTGTTCATGACGAGCGTCTCGCTGGTCTCGTACGCCGCGTTCCTGTGGATGTGTCCGGACGAAGCTGTCCGCGCACATTATCCCATGATCTTCGCCGCCATCCTCATCGTGATCGGCGTTGTCATCTCACACCAGGTGCGCCGCCTGAGAACGCTCAGCCGCCACTTTGATCGCTGAGGTCCATGCACTTCAGCGTTGCTTTATCGCGTACGAACAGCGACCCGTTGCTGAACGCCGGAATGGCACGAGTGGTGCTGTTGAACAACCGCGTGCGCGCCAGCTCGACGTACTTCTTTGTGTTCGCTTCGGCGAGGACCAGTTCGCCGTCGGTCGTCAGGATGACCAGTTTGTCGTCGGCCAGCAGCAATGTCGCGTAACCGAAATCCTCTTTAGTCCATGCGATCTGTTTCGTCTTCGGATTAAAGCACCGCAGCGCCGCGAATCCCTGGTCCTGCCGGCCGTGAATCCCGAACAGCAATTCGCCGTGTCGCACGCAGGTCGTGTACTGACTCGACATGACCTCGTCATCAGACCAGACCTCGATCGCCCCCGACGCTCCGGCTTTGGCCAGCACGGCACCGAATCCGTAACTCGCCGACAGGAAGACAGTGTCGCCCAGTACGACAGGACACGCTCCGGTGGCGGCCGGTCCAAGTCGTCCGAACGGAAATCGAAACAAGACTCGTCCGTCAGCCGGGTCAACCGAGACGACATTCAGACGCGTCGCAAAGATGACATGACGTTGTTTGCCAATCGTCGCAGCGACGGGAGATGAGTAACTGGCCCGCTCGTCTGTCGCCTTCCACAACGTTTTCCCCGTCGTGGCATCGAACGCGACGATTCCCGCTTCCTTCGTCGAACCGCCAATGTTGATCAGTAGACGGTTGCCTTCGAGAATCGGCGAACTTCCGAAACCGAAATACCCCTCCGGCGGTTCGCCGCGACTCGGTCGTTTACTGCTGTAATCCTCGTAGGCGTCCCGCTGCCAGAGCACTTTGCCGTCGGACATGTCGAGACAGTAAATGGCCGCCTGGGCTCCATACAGATACACGCGTCCGTCGCGAATCAACGGAGTCGCGCGTGGGCCGGAGTCGCTTGTGAAGGACGGTACGTACGCGGCCGGGAACGACCGCGACCAGATGGTCTGGCCAGTCTTCGCGTTGATCGCCTCGGCGATTTCCTCTTGCCCCTTCCGGTGAAACAAAACCGCTTTCCCGCCAGCGACAGAAATTGCCGAAAAACCGCTGCCCACCGGTCGTTCCCACACGGTGGGTGGCCCGTTCGTGGGCCATTGATCTGCCAGGCTCTCATCCCGCGCGATTCCGTTCCGATCTGGTCCCAGAATCTGTGGCCAGTCGCCGGCTGAGACGACGTTCACACTTAGTGCCAGCAGAACCGCCAACAAACTTCCGATAAATCGCATGGTCGCCTCCTGATATTGCGGGAAGGGGGGAGTCTACATTGCGATCGTTCGTCTGCCAGTTCCTGACGCAAATCTGCCGTGCTTGCACGCTGGCTCAGGCCGCCCGCCACTGGATAAGCGGGAGTTCAAATCCGTAATCGCCTTTGCGACCTGCGTGGTGCGCCGTTCCGGAATGATTTCCCGTTGTCCGTCTGGTAGAGTGGCCCCGTCTTGATTTCAGGACGGTAACCCGCAATTCACAGATTGTTCAGAATTGCAAGTCGCACGATCCAGTGTGACATGTGTGTTTACGTCATAATGAGAACGTACTGGTACGGACTACTCTGTTCCGGGCGTGAGCAGTAACCTCGTTGACCGCACTCGATTCAGATTCTTCGGTATGAGCGTTTCCATAGTTTCGTGCCCATCGTGCAAGTCGCTGATTCTGAGCGATACGATTCAGTGCCCGACCTGTCAGCACGTCATGAAGCCCGAAAAAGCGGCTGTCGTTGTGCAGGAACTGCCTGCGGTGGAACGGGCTGCGAGTGATCTGATCCCCTGCCCCGATTGCGGCGAGGAGGTGCGCAGTGGGCTCGTGCGGTGCTGGCGCTGTGGTGGTTTTCTCCGCGGCGAAATTGCCGAGTCATACGAGAAGATGCTCGATGCGCCGCAGCAGGTGACCTATAGCCAGGTCGATGACGACGATCCTCCCCCGTCTGCAGGCGACGACGAGACCGAGATTGCGAGTACTGATGACTTCATTCTCGGTGACGGTCTGGATTTTCTGACACCCGAACAGGTTGCGCGCCAGCAGGAAGTGCTTGAGCAGGATTTGCAGCCAGCGGCAGTCGAGGAACCATCACAGCAGGACCTCGACCAGGCTGTCGCCGAGGCCACTGCCCGAGCTGAGGCCGCTCGAGCGAAGGACGCGGTCGACACCGAGACCCAATCAGCTCCGGAAGAGACAAATTCAGAGGGAACATATGGCCTGCCGGTCCCGGCAGAGTCCGAAGCGGCAGAGACAGCCGTTGTGGGCTCTCCTGACAGTGGCCTCGCGGCGAAAAAACGTAAGTCAAAAAAACGTGCCGAACCGGAAGCCGACGCGGAAGCGGATGAACCGGCGCCGGTCTCAACCGGTGATCCGCTCCTGGACATTGCTATCCAGGAAGAACAGGAGTCAAAGAGGCGGATCCGAAAAGCCAAGCGTGAAAAGGGAAAAGCCCGTCGTCTCGCTGGTGCGATGGCCGGCTACGTTGCCGTGTTTTGTCCAAACGGACATCGAATTCACGTCGGCGAGAAGTATCGCGGACTGACCGGCCGGTGCCCCAAGTGCAAATCGATGTTTCTGGTGCCGATTCTGGACTGGGAAGCCGAACGCAAGGCAAAGCAGGAGGCGGCCGAAGCGACTAAGAAAGTCAGTCGTTACGACAACTGGTCTCTCGATTTGCACCTGCACAAGCTTGATCCGGCAAAACTCAAGCTTAAGCCCGGCAGTCTCGCCAGCGCCTTTCACGAGGTCGATGTCTGCTTCACGGACGAGGGCGTCCTGATGGTCGTCCACGGGAAGCAGAACGCCGGCCTGTTCGCGGGCGAGAAGAACAAGAAGAAGAGGGATGAATTGCGGGGCGAAGTCCAGGAATACCTGCGGCTCGACAAAGAACTGCTCGACCTGCCTGCGGCCGGATATCGATTTTACAGTCCTGAAGATGTTCGAAAGTCGCAGGTCGTTCAGCCGGCAGTTTATGCGCACGAATCAATGTTTGCGGGTGTACCGGTCTTCGGAGACGGCCGCATCGCAGCGCGGCTACCGGTCACTGCGGCCGATCAGGACTCGCAGGACATCATGTTTCTTGTGTTTCACCTGAGCGACTTTCGTACGTTTTCCAGTCTGGTCGCAGAGAAATTTGAGTTTGCCAGCTTCGGACAGGCAGAGGGTGTCCCGCTGAGTGACGACTTCAGTAGTCACAAATGTCACTACAGTGATCGCGCGCTCAAATCGATCGAAGTGTCCGAGTTTCATCAAGCCGATTCGGCAATGGAACTCGAGCTGATTGGGCGGAAGTGCCAGGCCTGCGGGCTGGTTGTGAGCGAAGAGTCTCGCAAGAAAGAGAAACTGGGCGGAGCGGCCGGCAAGGGGATCGCGAAAGCCAAGTGCCCCAAATGCGAACAGAAGTTCGGCGATCTTTCGCTGTTCGGTTTGAATACCGAGGACGAGGAACTCGACACAAGCATGTCGGAAACTGGCGGCGTCCCCTCGAAGTAAATCGTGCATCCAGGCTAGAAGTAAAAGCCAGCTCGGACCAGGGCACGCGACCCCGGCGTGTAGTTGCCGATGGTCGAGTTGTATTCGAGATCGCGGCCGACGGCGAAACCCGCTTCAACGAACCACGAAATTCCGGATGCCAGGTGGCTTGTTTCGTAGCCGACGGCAATTCGCCAGTGCGAATAGGAGAGGTCGTCGAAAGCTCCACTGGTACGCTGCGTCCGCCAGGTGCGTCCAAAGTAGCCACCGCTAAGGTACAGCCAGCGTTCGCGTTCACCTTCCTTGTAAACCTTCGTGGCGATGCGACCCTCGGGGTAAATCAGTTCGAGTCGGTTGTTGTCGTTCGGGGACCAAATGAGCCCGGCCACGGGCAGAATACGCTGTGATTCGACGTTGACGAATGCGGTCCCCAGCACGAACTGCAGGTCTTCCCGTTTCTCGTAAGTGACCAGTCCGACTCCGCTGAGTCGAAATTCTTCGCTGATATCGTCGCCTTCAAAGTCGGAATACAGACCGCCGGTCGTCGCGATTCGCATCCGCCAGCAATCGTTGAAGCGATGCATCCACGCGACTTCAACTTCCAGATCTTTGACCTCCGAAGCAACGTCCGTGCGGGTCGGACTGTCAAAACTGTAAAAGGTCGCGCCAGGACGAACGGTGACGCCCTTAATCTTGGCCAGGCCGAATGTCACGCTGCCCGAGGCGGCGAACATGCCGAGGGAATCGCCGCTGCCGGCCACCCAGAAGGCATCGGCTCGAAAGTGCGCCAGACGCAGCCAGCTCCGGTCTTCCGGCGGAGTGTCGGCAGGCACACCATGGATATCACTGTGAGTCGCACGCCCGGCGTATTCTTCAATCAGGTCGATCCAGTCCAGTTCCCCGTCCCCGTTGCCTGCCTGGAAGAGCGGTGGATCCAGTTGAGGCAAGGGAATCGCCGGGTCGCCCTCCATGATGGTGGGAAACAGAATCGCCGATTCACCCGGTGCGAGAAGATCAATCTGGCCATTAAACAACGCGGGGCTGCCGGATGAATTGGGCAGGATCGGAACCGGACGAATGGGCGGAAGAATGGACGCGTCCGGCTGGGTAAACGCAGGGCTCGGTGGTCTGGGAAAAGGAACCGTTGCCGGTGATGCCGAGAACTGTGGTTCTGGTTGCCGTGGCAGCCGTACTGGTGGCGGATGCGGTGCATCCACGACCGCACTGCCGGACGCGTTCCGATCAGCCAGCGACGTCAGGCGTAAAGGTAGTCCAGTCAACGGGTCAATCGGCTCACCAAAGCTGACGACCGGCCCTGGAAGTTGCGTGGGTGGGCTTCCAGCCCCGTAGCCGTTCGGATTATCGACCGGCGACGGCCAGGGCGCGGCGACTCCGTAACCGCCCGACGTGCCCTGAGCGAAAAGCGGCTCAGACACAGCGAGCAGTGTCACGAGGACACTCACTGCTGGGAGGAGGAGAGGCTTCACAAAGGCCAGAGATTGGGGTGGGTCAGGAATTGACCGGAGAGGGGCAGGGGCAGCGTGGAGGGGGCGGTGAGATATCAGCTTGCTCAAGACCCGGTCAAGGTCAGTTGAATCGCTGTTCAGAGTGCGGGTGCGGGACGGGGTTTGCGCGGCTGGTGTGTGGTTGTAAGAAGTCAGGATGAGGTATCGAGGGGGTTGTTCTGACAGGGATGTCAGAGATGTCGTGGACGAAGAAAGACTTTTCTGCTCCGGCAGGTGACGTATCTGGGGACGATGCTCTCGTCGTTTCCACAGGCCGAGGCGGCGGTTTTGAAGTTGCACACTTCAGTCCCGAAGGGACGCGGGCGAGTAGCCCGGGGTTTCAACCCCGGGGAAAATACGGTTGATTCTCAGTACAGCCCCGGAGGGCAACGCCGTTAAGGATTCTCGTTCCAGGGCAGAGCCCGGGAACGAGGCTCTGAAAATCCTTAACGGCGTTGCCCTCCGGGGCTCTGTCGACTTGATTGCCCCTTTTTCCCGAGGTTGAAACCCCGGGCTATCTGCCTTTGCCCCTCCGGGGCATCAAAACTGTGCAACTTCAAAAGGCGGCGGTCGGGTCTCTGCCGGGCCTGCCGATCGGACGCAAGCTCATCGAACGGACCACCGAACGCGTCGGAGCCGCCCGACGACGACGGCCCGACGAGCGTCCGCCACATCGTGTGGACGACGCCGGGTTACCTGTAGAATCAGCAGTCGCGGATGGACTATGCGAGCTACCGCCGTGTGGGCCTGCCGATCACGAGCAGCCACATCGAGTCGGCAGTGAAGGAGCTGAGCACCGGATCAAAGGCAGTGAGAAATTCTGGAGCGAGTCTGGCGGCGAGTCAGTGCTTCAACTGAAAGCGGACGAGTTGAGCAGCAGCGAGCCGCTGAAATCCTTCTGGACCGGGCGTCCAAAAACCCGCACCGGCCTCCGCGCCCGCTGCCGCAAACCCACACCCGCATAATCACAAACCCCGTCCCGCACCCCTGCACTCAGTGCGGCCTCGCCGACGTGAAGCGTTTCTCTGCCTGTCGCAAGGTGAGCGGGCTCCCTCGCAAGGAGTCTCTTAACAGCGCGACGCAGGCAAGGGTTCTCTGATTCACCGAATCCTGCAGGACCATCCAATCCGCGACGTCAGGTCAACCTTCGAAGCAGAACCTCGGAAACAAACTCCCGGGCGACAGTCACCGGATCGATATCTACGTCGTAAGTGCATCGGTCCGTCAAAACGTCGATACGTCGCCGGGCGAGTTTGTCATTGACGGTGAGCAATTCGCGAAGTGTCAACGGCGTGTCACTAAGTTCGTCAAGTCGCATCGCATCGCCTTCCCATCCCTGCTGCTCACTGATTAACAGGCACGCACCTGGGCCGAATCCTGGCACGTCGGCGTCTGTCGCCACGTGGTGGTTGAAAAAGAAACAGTAGTTCAACCGATGATCGCCACGCCGGAAATTCAGCCAGAAGAACCACGTTCGTGCAACACCGGAGCCCGAACGCAGGCTCTCCCAGGTTTCCTGGCCAACGACGTCAAAAGAGGAAAGCTGGACTTCAATGCTTCCATCAGAGGCGCTCGTGACCTGCGTGCAGCAGCGTCTGAAGGCGTCCTTGACCTGCTCCATGTCTCTGGCCCAGCGGAGGTACTCCAGTTGGCGAGCCTCGTTGTCGCGAGCGTGTATTTCTCCAACGACTTCCGCTGCCCAGTCCTTCAGTTCGTCGGATTCGCGCTGGGCGTTTAAGTAAACCTGCAGATTCGCTGCCACAGACCGGGCAATCAATTGGGCAAGCGGATTGAAGTCTGGAGCGTCTTCGTCATCTGCGGCAGACAGAGCCTTGTAGTATCGGTCTCGATCTGTCACCCGGATGACAGCAGCAGTGAATCTATGGCCGAAGAGAATCAGGTCCTGCCAGAGCCTCGCCATTCTCCCGTTGCCGTCGAAGAACGGGTGGATTCTGGCAATTGCCCAGTGAGTCCAGGTTGCAAGACCGAGTGGATCGACGCCATCAGAACGCAGCAAGTGGGCGAAGACTTCGTCCATCAAATCGTAAACGCGGGTTTCGCTCGGTGGCTGGTACATCGCTCCGCGGATCATCACGCTCTGATCGCGAAACATTCCCGCGTATTCGTCGTTGACGCCGGTCAGCAGCACTCGATGCTGTTCAAGAAAGAAACTTCGGTTCCCCCACGACGCCCCGTCGGCAACAACGCCCTGAAGATTTGCAATCACCTTTCCAAGATTCGCAGCTTCCGTGGCATCACGTCGGCGTCCCACATCGACAGACTGGCCACTCTGCAGAACGAGCACGGTTTCCCGAAGTGTCAGTTGGTTGCCCTCGATCGCATTGCTGTTGTAGACCCGCTCACCCAGCAATTCCTGCTCAATTCGGTCCATCACTTCCGGCGACACCGGGCGGAGTTCGTTGACCTGGTGAGCAAGCTCCCGCGCGTCGTCAAAAAGCTGCGTCGAGACGCCGTCCAGCTCAATGTCTGCAGGCGACGGAAGTTTCATTTGATCGAATCCCGATGCTGTGGAAGCGGCGGTCACCTGCTGAGAAGTCTATGCAAATTGCAGTACTCCAGGCAGGCCCGCAGATGTTTGACAGGACATTCTGGTTTCTGGTTGGTTCGGCGCGGACCACCGTTCCACATCAGCGTCTCTAACGCAGCGAACGAACAAGACCAAAGAGAAAACAAGGGGAGAAAAGAAAACAAGGACAGGTATTGTATGTGGCTTTGCGCTCGGCACATTTCAGTGGCCTGGAAACGGCGGGACGTGATTCGAACTCGCTGGCTATCGGGCGGGGCCTGGTTGACCTGGGGTTCCGCTTGCGGCTCGCGCCGCGGCGCTTCACCCCAGGCTATCTGCTGCCACGCCTCCGGCGTTCGTGACATCGCCTGCCGTGCCAAAGACGATCGCCGTATCAAACAGTCGATTGGTCTCGCCAGGCGCCTGCGCTGGAAATTCCCGGAGTAGCCTGGATCTCAGGCGAATTCGCAAACCCTGTCCCGCACCCCCAGAGTGCTGGACACCTTGGGAATCACGCTAGAATGGCAGGCGATTTCCACTTGTCCGGGTAGACGTTATGCGAATCATCCTGTCATCCGTTTTGAGTCTCGCCGCTCTTGTCACAGCCGTTTCCGCCGACTCGAGGACTGACTTCTTCGAGGCGAAGATTCGTCCGCTGTTGATTGAGCGTTGCGAGTCGTGTCACGATCGCCAGGCGAAGGGGGGCCTGCGTCTCGACTCCCGCCGCGGATTCACGCGGGGCGGCCGGTCAGGCACGGTCGTCGTCGCCGGTAAGCCGGAGAAAAGTCTGCTGTTTCTGGCCGTGTCGGGTCAGCACAAGAAACTCAAGATGCCGCCGGACGATCCGCTGGAACCACAGGAAATCGCCGCACTGGGAACATGGATTCGTGACGGAGCAATCTGGCCGGAGACCAGCATCACGACCACCGACCGAGCTTACGGGATCACCGAAGCTGACCGAAAGTTCTGGTCATTCCAGCCGGTGAAGCGCCCCGACATCCCCCAGGTCGAACGATCCACCTGGCGGGAAAACCCGGTCGACGCGTTCATCCTCGCGAAGCTGACGGAACACGATCTCTCGCCCGGTGCGCAGGCGACGCGAAGAACTCTCATTCGTCGGGCGACATTTGACCTGCTCGGGCTGCCACCTTCGCCGGAAGAGATCGACGCCTTCGTCGGGGACGAGTCACCGCGCGCATGGCAGAACCTGGTCGATCGGCTGCTGTCATCCCGGCACTATGGTGAGCGCTGGGGACGTCACTGGCTGGACGTTGTGCGCTATGCGGACACGGCCGGTGACGCCGCCGACTTCCCCGTGCCGGAGGCGTACAAGTATCGCAACTACGTCATTGATGCCTTCAACAAAGACAAACCATACGACCAGTTCGTGCGAGAACAGATCGCCGGTGACCTGCTTCCCTCGGACTCGGACGAGCAACACTGGGAGCAGACGATCGCCACCGGCTACATCGCCATCTCACGCCGAATCGGAGTCAGCCCGCAGAACCTACGACACATTACGATCGAAGACACGCTCGACAATCTGGGCAAGACATTCCTTGGACTGACGATCGGCTGTGCCCGTTGCCACGACCACAAGTTCGATCCGATTCCGACCGACGACTACTACGCCCTGTTCGGCATCTTTGACAGTTCGGTGTATCCACACGCCGGAGCGGAGCACAAACCGTGGCGGCAGGACTTTGCGTACCGCATCGGCAAGGCCGAATCAGACCGTGTGTTGAAACCGCACCGCGACGAGCTGGAAGTCTGGAACCGGAAAGAACGAGTCAAACTTGAGGAGTACCGAGACTTCCAGCGGAAGAAGATCACCGACCCGACAAAGACGCGTGAGAAAGCCTGGCAGGCCGTGCTGGCCATGCGCCAGGAGCGGCGGCCGTTCGCGGAAGCCTTTCCGAATCTCGAAGTCGCATATGCCATCCAGGAAGGCGACCCGCACGACGTCCCCGTGCACAGGGCCGGCGATCCTCGATCGCGCGGAGAAATCGTGCGTCGCGGTTTCCTCCAGATCCTCGGCGGACAGAAGCTCCCGCCCAAATCGACGGGCAGCGGTCGGCGCGAATTGGCGAACTGGTTGACGGATCCCGCCAATCCGCTGACAGCACGTGTGATGGTCAATCGCATCTGGCACTGGCACTTTGGGCGTGGGCTCGTTTCGACCACAAGTGATTTCGGAGTCCGCGGCACTCCGCCAACGCATCCGGAACTGCTCGACTTCCTTGCGTCGCATTTCGTCAGGCACGGCTGGTCGATCAAGGACCTGCACCGATTGATCATGCTGTCCCGCACGTACCAGCTTTCGAGCGCTGACATCCCAGCCAACTCTGACGTCGATCCCGACAACCTGCTCCTGTGGCGAGCGAACCGTCGTCGACTGGACGCTGAGCAGATTCGCGATTCCATCCTGACATTCAGCGGCCAGCTTGATCTCGCACCTGGCGGGCGACATCCATTCGATCACCGGCTGACGTATTTCTTCCGGCAACACGAACCATTCGTCGGCGACTTCCCCACCAACCGTCGCAGCGTCTACATGATGCAGCAGCGCATTCGCAAGAACGACTACCTTGATCTGTTCGATGGCCCGGATGGCAACATTCCAGCCTCGCAGCGTCGGTCGACAACAACGACATTGCAGGCCCTGTTCCTGATCAACTCTCAATTCCTGCACCAACAGTCGGCTGCGACCGCAAAACGGATCGTCGAATCGGCGGATCGGAACGAGGCACGAATCACTCGAACCTACAGCACAATTTTTGGACGCAATCCGACCGCCGACGAAACAACGCAAACGCTGGCGTTTCTGGATGAGCTTCGCGAACAGGTTACAGACCGTTCCAGTGCGAACACCGACAGTCGCATTTGGGGATCCCTCTTACGCGGCATGCTGAGCAGCAACGAATTCATCTTCATCGACTGAAAACGACACTCAAGAAACATGGACAGAAGATCGCAAAGGCCGCGAAGACTCGGACAGCACACGGAAACAGTAGTCAGAGCAGTCTTTTCCTTCGCGACCTTTGCGTCCTTCTGTTTGATTGGACACCGCAAATGTGAGACCTCGTTTAACCGCAAGCCCAACGGGCTGCGCGTCGTACGGCAATGGCGCGCTCTCGGGACAGCCGCACCGACGCGCACGCCGGTGGCGTTGCGGTTAAACAGCATGCGACAAATCGTGGCCGCATTGGCCGGAAGGACAGGAGTCAAACTGTGTCTGCATCAACTCGACGTCACATGATCCGATCGCTGGCGGGCGGCGGGATGATCCTGCCTGGTCTGCTCAGCGAGATGCTCGGCAGCGAAGAGAGTACGTCTGGCAACCCGCTGGCTCCCAGACAGCCGCATTTTGCCCCCAAAGCAAAGCGCGTGATCTTCCTGTTTATGACCGGAGGCGTTTCGCACGTCGACACGTTCGACCATAAGCCTTACCTCACAAAGCATCACGACGAACCGAAGAACGAACGCAACGTCTACAAAGGTTCGCCCTGGGATTTTCGCCGATACGGCGAAAGTGGCATTGAGGTCAGTGACCTGTTTCCACAAGTCGGTCGTGTGATCGACGACGTCTGCGTCATTCGCTCGATGACGAACATCAATGGCGATCACTTTGGAGCCACGATCGGCATCCACACGGGATCGGCCACGTTTAATCGACCAAGCATCGGGTCCTGGGTCAGCTACGGTCTGGGCACGGAAAACAACAACCTGCCATCGTTCATGGTTGTCTCACCGGGTTTGCCCTACGCAGGTGGCCAGGTGTGGGGTTCGGATTTCCTGCCCGTTCTGCATCAGGGAACCCGCATTGTTCCCGGCAACGAGCCCATCGCGAACATGCATCGCCGCTCGGCATCGGCCGAACTGCAGCGTACGGAACTCGACGTTCTCGAGTATTTCAACCGGCAGCATCTGAAAGGTCGGGAAACCGATTCGAATCTGACTGCCCGCATTCGCTCATTCGAAACCGCCGCCGGGATGCAACTGGCCGCTCCTGAAGCATTCGATGTCTCGCAGGAATCGGAAGCGACACACCAGCTCTACGGTCTGGATGAAGGCGACACGCAGGGCTTCGGCTGGCAATGTCTTGTGGGACGCAGGCTGGCCGAGCGGGGTGTTCGGTTCATTGAGCTGATCGATGGTGACA
Source organism: Planctomycetota bacterium (assembly GCA_963579025.1). Classification (GTDB taxonomy): domain Bacteria; phylum Planctomycetota; class Planctomycetia; order Planctomycetales; family Planctomycetaceae; genus CAUZFZ01. Next base: position 23,736 of record CAUZFZ010000082.1, read on the forward strand.
CCAGCCTCGAAAAGAACTGGGATGCTCACGCCAACCTGACTCGGTACGAGCAGTTTGCGCGGAACGTCGATCGTCCAATCGCCGGACTGCTGCGTGATCTGAAAATGCGGGGCATGCTGGAAGACACGCTGGTGGTGTGGACCACGGAATTCGGCCGCGGCCCGTACGTCGCGTCGCCCGGCACGAACGGTCGTGGACACCACTCGCGTGTTTACAGTTCATGGCTGGCCGGTGCCGGCGTTCGTGGCGGTATCACGTACGGCTCCAGCGATGAACATGGCTTCGACATCGCCGAGAATCGAGTCGACGTACACGATCTGCAGGCCACAATTCTTCATCAGCTCGGATTGGATCACGAACGCCTGACTTACCGACACGCCGGTCGCGACTATCGTCTGACCGACGTTCACGGCCGCGTCGTTCACGAGATTCTGAGCTGACCCCTGTAACCGCAATCCCACGCGCCGGAGACATACCACCGTGAGTCGTCTGTTTCTAACAATCATCCTGCTGGCTCTACCGATCACCGCGTCCGCCGCCGACCGCCCGAACATCCTGTTCGCCTTCGCCGACGACTGGGGTCTGCACGCGAGTGCCTACGGCGATCCGGTCGTCAAGACACCGAACTTCGACCGCATCGCGCGCGAAGGGGTGTTGTTTCAGAACGCATACATCTCGTCGCCGTCCTGCACTCCGTCGCGCGGAGCCGTCCTGACCGGCCACTACCACTGGCAACTGGATGGCGCCGCCAACTTATGGAGCGTCTTCCCGGATGACTTCGGTACTTACCCGGAATTCTTCAAACAGAGCGGCTACGTCACGGGAGTCAGCGGCAAAGGCTGGGGACCCGGCCGGACCGCGACCAAAGGCCGCGAACTCGCAGGCAAACGCTTCCCGAACTTCCAGCAGTTTCTAAAGGATCGGCCAAAAGACACGCCGTTCTGTTACTGGCTGGGCACCAGCGATCCGCATCGCCCGTTCAAGGCCGGCTCGGGCAAAGCTGCCGGGATGGACCTGTCGAAGATCGATGTCCCTGCCTGTTTCCCCGACTCGGAAGTCGTACGCAGCGACATCGCCGATTACTACGTCGAGGTCCAGCGGTTCGACGCGCTCGTCGGCCGCGCACTGGCGTCGCTCGAAGAACTCGGTGAGCTGGATAACACGATGGTCGTCATGAGCAGCGATCACGGCATGCCGTTTCCTCGCAGTAAGAGCAACCTGTACGACTCCGGTGCTCGCGTTCCGCTGGCAATCTCCTTCGGTTCAAAGATCAAAGCGCCGGGCCGGACGGTTCAAGACTTCGTGAGCCTCATCGATCTCGCTCCGACATTTCTCGACGTCGCGAGGGTTAACATTCCCTTTGCTCTGACCGGTCGAAGCCTGCGGCCGATTCTGGAGAGTGACAAATCGGGCATGGTCGAGAGCGACCGCGATTCAGTCGTCTTTGGCAAGGAGCGACATGTGCCGTCGCAGGAGAAGCCTGACATGGGCGGCTATCCCTGCCGGGCCATTCGTACGAAGGGCTTTCTTTTCATCAGAAACTACCGCCCTGATCGCTGGCCAAATGGAACACCCGACTACAAGAACGCCGCGATTCCCGGTACGTGGCTGGGAGACACGGATAATGGTCCAACCAAGACGTACATGGTCGACAATCGCGACAGGGACGAAACGCATCGCCGGTTGTATGACCTCTCCTTCGCAAAACGTCCGGCAGTCGAACTGTACGATCTCAAGAGCGATCCCGACCAACTCAACAACGTGGCCGACAAGCCTCAGCACGCGGACACGCTGGCCAGACTGTCAGGTCAACTCGATTCGAAGCTGAAAGCGTCGGGAGACCCGCGTGCGGACGGCGAGGGTGACTTCTTTGACACCTTTCCGTATCTCGGCGGAGGCCCGAAATTTCCCGGCTTCGGTCGTAAATAAGACGACTCGTTCGGACATTCACGGCGCCGCAGTTCGTGCTGGCAGGACCTTCGATCCGCAGTGCGGCCAACCGACTCGTAAGCTCCGATGAGTGATGAGGGAACGAATGAGCGACGAACGATACGCCACCGTGCGACCCGTTTCGGAAGAAGACGCCACTGGGCGAGTCTCTGATATTTTCGCGGACATTCGCGAGACGAAGGGCATCGATTTCGTCCCGCGCTTCTGGCAGGTGCTGGCGACGAACCCCACGCAACTGGAGGTCGTCTGGTCGAGCCTGAAGAAGCTGATGCATCCCGAAGCTACAGGCCGGCAGTCATCCCTGGACCCGGCGACGAGAGAGATGATCGCGGTGGCCGTCTCCGCAACAAACGGATGCGCTTACTGCATCAATTCACACACCGCCGCTTTGAAGAAGCACGGAATCAGCGACGAGGCAATCGGCGAGGTGTTAGCCATCGCCAGCCTGTTCAACATGACAAACACTCTGGCCGACGGCTATCAGATTGAACCCGACGTGCTGCCGCCAATCGATACACGTACCAACTTGGAATGAACTGTCGGGTGCATCTGTCACTCTGGATCGTTCGATGCACGCCGGAAGGCATTCCGATCTATACGGATGACAATCAATACCATCGCCTTCGAACGCTGAACGACCTGTTCCACACGACACAAACATCTGACTGCATCACTTGACATCTGTATCGAGCGTCGGCAGTATCCGTGCCCTTGACTCCCTCCTCTGTGAAATGCGGGCCTGCTCATTCCATGCAATGAGCTGTCAGGTGCCGTTTCGTGTTTTCCTGCTATAAGGAGAGATCGGATGAAACGCAGTGTTCCTGTCGTAGCGGCGGTGCTGATTGCACTGTTCGTTGGAACTCAGATCCCGGTGGAACCGACAGGGGCTCAGGATGAAGCCAAACCAAAACCAGCAGCGACGAAGAAAGTGGCAAAGAAGCCGCGAGGTCGCCTGCCCAATTTCTACGCGAAGGTTGTGGACGAAACTCAGCGGAAGGCCATCTACGCGGTGCAGGCCAAGTACAGCGAGGAGATCGGAGTTCTCGGAAAGCAGATCGACGAATTGACAGCGAAGAGAGACACGGAAGTGCGTGCCGTTCTGTCTGAAGAGCAACAGAAAGAGATCGACGCACTCTCCGAGGCTGCACGCAAGAAGGCCGAAGAGAATCGCAAGAAGAAGAAGACCAAAGCATCCTGAATTGATGCCACATTGATTGATGTCATGTGAAGAGCCCTCTCGACGCAAAATCGAGAGGGCTTTTTCTATTGGCGCAGGTCTCTAAGGTCTGACGGACGCCAAAGCCCACATTGCAATCCCCGACGCCTCTGCCCGTTGAGTTCTCCGTGCCCATCACCCGCTCTGAACTGCTGCTTGTTCTCGCGATCACACTGACAGGTTTTGCCGCGCGCTTCACTGCCCTCGACGAGCTGGCTGTTGAACATTTCGACGAAGGTGTCTACGCGTCGAATCTGTGGTTTCCGGATTCGGGTTATGCCTACCCACAACGGCATCTGTATGCGCCGCCATTGCAACCCGAGTTGATCGAAACGTGCATGCTCGTCTTTGGCGAAGCGAGATGGGTTCCCTTTTTTCCGTCGCTCCTGCTGGGCAGTCTGACTATTCCCCTCGCCTGGCTTGTCGTTCGTCGCTGGAGCTGTGGTGCAGCCGCAGTGGCTGCGGCATCACTGATGGCACTGAACGATTTTCACATCGCGATCAGTCGCTCGGCACTGACCGATGCACCGCTCGTGTTCTTCCTGCTGTTGTCCGTCTGGCTGATCTCAGAAGCACTGGCGCGGGTTGACCTGCGAATTGCTATTGCCGCCGGACTGGCAACGGGTCTGACCTGGGCGACCAAGTACAACGGCTGGCTGCCAATCGCGATTGGCGTCAGTGGAACACTTGCGGCAGTCCTGTGTCTTCCCACCCGGCATCGAAACTCAACACAGGCAGCCGACTCATCGGACACACCTCTGCTGAACTGGCGGGACGCGCTGATCATTCTGGCCGTCTTCGTCTCTGTGAGCCTGGTAGCGTTCTTTCCAGTCTGGTCGGGTCTGCAGCACCCACCCGACGCCGAACAGCCCGGCGCCGCGCGACAGGTCGGCGGCTACACCGCAGTCATGCAGAACCATCGTCGTTACGTCACCGGCCTGTCTCAGTGGTTTCCTGCCGCGCAGCGACACGAGGCTGTGCAACGACGTTACTCGGGCTGGCCAACTCTGTTTGGCGTCTGGCTGGCGGTGGCCAGTGCAGCTCTAGTGATCCGCGCGGAACGTTCCACGTGGAACGCGACGGGCGGAGAAGTCGACAGTCACGATCACTCAACCACCTTCATGGATCGTTCCACGTGGAACGCGGAGCGCTTCAAAGGAACCGTGCTAATCGCCGCAGCGATGACCAGCTCACTCACATGCAGCCCGCTGTTTCTCATCGTGCTGTGGGCGTTGCTCGAGTTCGTTGGTCAGATACTGGCGCATCGCCGTACTGGTATGGCACCCGGTGACGGAGCTTCGGTTTTGCCTCGCCATTGGTTCGCTGCGTGGCTCGGCCTGGCATGGCTGGTTGGCCTGGCGTTGGCCACACCGTGCTACGTCGCATACCCGCGACTCATACTTCCCCTGTTGACGATTGGCTGGCTGGGAACAGGCATGGCGATCAACCGACTGCTGACTGGCCCGCTCCTGAACGTGGCAAGAACCACCGCACCGGCATCCAGTTCCGGAGACAGTCCGATCAGCGAGCGAAACCGATGGATTCGTTTTGGTTGGCTGACCCCGATCGTGTTTCTGGCTTTGTGGCAGGCGGCGGCCCGCGAGGGTCTTGCGTGGCAGGTAAGGACGGAACTGGCCGACGCCGCCAATCAGGCCCTGGCTGCGGCAGCGGAGAATTGCAAGGACGAGGACTCGGGCTTACCCAACGCGCGATTCGTACTGTATGTCTACGGCGAACCAGGACTGTTCTTCCACCTGCCCCAGGATGGCGTGCCTGTGCAACCGGTGACCGACCTCAACTTTGCACTGCCGGGTTCGGACCACGCGCGAGTTCCGACGTTCGTACTCACCGGTCCCAACACACTCAACGACGAGAACTTCGCCGGGTACATGGAAGCTGTGAGCGAGTCGCTCGAACTGGTCGGCGTGTTCCCGTATCGACCAAGTGACTTCGTCCTGCTGGACGATCACGCGCCGCGTGATCTCGAAGATCACCGCGCCGCCGACGTGCGACTTTACCGCGTTCGGTTTCGGGACTGAGCCACCAGTCAGGCGGGCGGTGAAGTATGAGTGATTCCATTCCGCCTTGCTGCACCAGGGCGACTCGATCAGAATCCCCGCCCTTGTGCGGTACGGAGACCGCTGCGGTTCCAGGGAAGGAACTTTTCGCATGGCCGACAGTAATCAATCTCAGAACAGTGGCGGAGCCAGACGTCGGCTCGGCCGCGGACTGGATGCTCTGCTCGGCGGTCTTTCGCAGCCGCAGCCCGACGCGCCCCTACCTGCGTCTGCCAACCCCGAGCTGCCCCCGAGTGACCGAACTGATGTCGAAGCTCAGTTGGTGGGCGTCGGCGACATCCACCGGAACCCGTTTCAGCCGCGTTCCGAGTTCGACGAGACATCGCTCAACGAACTGGCGGCGAGCATCGCGAAGCACGGGGTCCTGCAGCCGGTGCTGGTCCGTCGGCACGAGAAAGGGTTCCAGCTCATCGCGGGAGAGCGACGCTGGCTGGCCGCGCAGAAGGCCGGACTGACCGAAGTCCCGGCGCGCGTTCTGGTCCTCGACCACCGCCAGGTCAGCGAAGCGGCACTCGAAGAGAACATCAAACGCAAAGACCTCAACGTACTGGAAAAGGCACAGGCCTTTCAGGACTACGTCGAACGGTTCGGCTGCACGATCGAGGAACTCGGCAAGCGGCTGTCGCTCGACCGCTCGACCGTTTCGAACATGCTGCGTCTGCTCGAACTTCCTGATGTGGTCCGCCAGCTTCTACGGGAAGAGAAGATCACCGCCGGACATGCCAAAGCGATCGTCCCACTGGAAGAAGCAGCGCAGATCGAGATGTGCGCGCGTATCCAGGCCGAAAACCTGTCGGTGCGCAAGACTGAGCAGGTAGTTCGGGCGATTCTCCGTGCAGGCAAACCTGCCACCATCCCGATCACGTCGGCAAAACCAAAGGCCGACAAGCCAGCGAAAACACCGCATGTCGAGTCGCTGGAGAAGCAGTTGCGTGACCTGCTCGGCCTGCACGTCGAGATTCGTCTGAAGAGCGAACAGTCGGGACAGGTCGTCATCGACTTTGGTTCGAGCGACGAATTCGAACGCCTGACACGGTTCCTGCGCAAAGCCGCGTGAAGTCGAGCTCCGCCCTGAGTGTCGGATGTTTTGCGCGTTGCGCCTCCCGTGTGAATACGACTTGTGGTCACTGCACCGGCACGGACGGCCGGTCAGCCACGTTTCGCAGGACAGGAGGACATAAGGTGTCTCGCACATTCATGCTCGCGGCACTGATTGGCATTCTGATGAGTGGCAGCGGCTGCATGCACTCGCTGAACCGCATTCAGCCCGGTGGCGTAACAGGCGCCTTCGCGGGAACACAGGCATCACTGGAAGTGATTGCCGATTCGACGCTCGCGACGGTTGCAGGCCGAACACTCGATGGGGAAACCGTCAGCGGGTCTGATCGCGCGATTACTGCGGCTTTGGGTGCCGCTGTTCTTGTGCAACTGCCGCTCGCACTTGGCATGGATCTGATCAACGCGCCGACTCCCTGACTGTTTCCTTTTTTTGGGTGAGCCGCAGTTGGATGCGTCCCCGTAGCCACCGTCACCAGACAGTGGGGATCCGCCGAACCGGCGGTCTGACGACCGTTCCTTCAGGCAAACCTGGATCGGGCGCATTTCTCGCCGTTCCACGTGGAACGCGACGCGTCCAGCCGAGATGATCCGACGCCCTCGATCCAACTGTTGAATTGAGTTGCCGGACTGCGTCACAGACTCAGAGACAAACTGCGTTGCGGTTCGTTTGACCGGGCGCGAGAATCGATGCAGACCACTATTCAGCGAGGCAAGCCATGGCACAGGCAGTTGTCGATCCGATTCAGCTCCGGCAGTTCGCGCAGACGCTGAAGCAGTTCAACGAAGAGTTGCTGGAGCGATCGACCGCTCTGGCTAACCAGCTCGGCACGTTGAGCAATACGTGGCGCGATCAGGAGAACAAGAAGTTCTGCGAGCAGTTCGAGCAGCACATGCGATTGCTGGCTCGATTCGTTGAATCGAACAACGAACACGTCCCCTACCTGCTGCGTAAAGCCGAACGGATCGAGGAGTATCTGCAGCAACGGTAGAGTCTGGCTGAGGGACAAGGTCCTGACTCCGCCTTCGTCCCTTCGCTGTTGGCCCTCGTCCCTCCGCCCTAAGCCCTCCGCCCTCCATGCCCGCGAACGTCCAGTCAATCGAATCGTTGCGGGACTTCCGGGCTCGGCTGTTGATCTTTCAGGAGAAGGTCAACGACTCGCTAATGTCCATGCAGGAGCAGGTCTACCACGCCATGGACTGGATCGAGCGGGACCGTCCCCGTTACTGGCATCAGGCGGAGTTAAAGGCGTTCGATCAGATTTCTCAGGCACGGGTCGCGTTGGAAACAGCGCGCATGCGGACGGAAACCGATGGCTTCCGCCCGTCCCTGATCCAGGAGAAGCAGGCCATTCGCGACGCAAAAACACGCCTCGCTTTCTGCCAGGAGAAAATCCGCATCCTGCAAGCCATGATCTCCCGCGTGCATCATGAAGCCGACGAGTTCCGCGGAAGGCTCAGCCAGATGCAACGGTTGGTTGAAACCGATCTGCCGAAGATGGTCGGGCTTCTCGACAGCATGGTGAAAGCTCTCGAAGCCTACACAGAAGTCGTATCGAAAGAAGATGGTGGTGACGACCTGAAGGCTCCGCCAACTCGACCGAACCCGCTCAAGAAATAAACAAACATACAGGCATTAGCATGGATACAACGGACCCGCTTTACCTCGAAGCGATCGAGACGTTTCGTGAGAAGCATTCTCGCTTTGACGAACTGGATGTGCGCGAATCGGATGCGGTCAGCCTGGCGACGGTGGGCAAAGATGGTCAGCCGACGGTCCGCACGGTTCTGGTCCGAGTCTTCGACGAGCGAGGGTTTGTGTTCTTCACAAACTCAAACAGTCGCAAGGGGACTCAGATGGCAGAGAATCCTCTGGTCGCGCTGTGCTTCTATCTCGACCGATGGGCCGAGCAGATTCGGATTGAAGGCAGGGTCGAGAAGATCTCCGACGAAGAGTCCGACGACTATTGGTCGCGTCGACCGATTCTAAGTCGCGTTGGCGCATGGGCCTCGGATCAGTCACAGCCGTTGGAGGCGCGCGAAGAACTGCTGCGATTGTTCGATGAGTTTGAGACGAAATTCGAAGGGCAGGACATTCCGCGTCCTGACTGGTGGTACGGCTACCGGGTCGTTCCGTCCCGCATCGAATTCTGGAGTGGCTGCGACGCTCGCCTGCACGAACGCATTGTGTATCAACGCGAAGGCGACGGCTGGACGAAGGGTATGCTCAATCCGTGAGATGATTGCTCCGACGGGTCAGCCTTGAAATTCTTCGTTTTTCAGACCGTCTGGCCAGTCGTACTTAGCGATCCGGCCGTCAAGGTCGTCCAGCAACGAACGGCCTCGGTGAAATCCGCGAGCTGTGATCAAACGCAGACGCGAACGAGTCTGTTCCACATCATCGGCTTCCGCGACGCGCAGCAGTTCGATGATGTCCTGCTCGTCGTGATACCGATGCTCGGCCGTTGACAGAAGCTTCATGGCAAGCAGATCAGCGACCTGCGCGACGGGCACAACAACGCCAGACTCGAGCGCGGCGTCAGTTGCAGCGCTGGTAATCTCCGGCTCGATCCCGCAGGTTGCGAAAATCACATCAGTGAGTATGCCGTCCGCGCTTCTGCGCGGTTTCAGTCGGCATGTGGCGAGGCGTCCGGCTCGCTTCTGCTCAACCACGGTCTCACACTGATACCCGCGTCCAATCAGTGAGTGGATCACCTGCTCCGCATGACGGTCACCACTGACTCGTACGACGACATCGACATCGTGCGTAAACCGCGGTACGGCACGGACCGAAACCGCCAGTCCACCGACCAGCGCGAAGTCGACGGACATTTGAACGAGGTCCCCTGCCAGTTCTTCGAGAATATCGAAAACAGGATTCACACGACCGTCCTTCCGTTCGGGCCGAATTTGCTGATGGGGATGCCCATCAGCGCGTGTCCCTGCAGCCATTGAACCAGCCGCTCTTCGATCTCATTCGCGGATGCGTCCGGATGTCGCCGTTTCAGATTCTGTCGCATCATGGAAACTCCGGCCGCATGCAGATGAAGGGTCAGCGTCAGTTTTTTTCCGGCGGCGATCGCTTCCGGGGATGGATTCGACACGGTCGATACCCCTCAATCTACTTTCGAGACACTGTTGACGTTCTGAGTGTGCGGGCGTTCCCGCGCTACTCGACTGAACTCTCGCGAGTTCCGCTTCAGATAGATTCTCAACGACGGCCCGACTTACGACATCCAGCCACGCAGCATATCGCGCAGAATTGCCAGGTCACGGAAGAGTTGCCCGCGATCGGCGTGTGCGTGCTCCAGACACCACGGTCCGCGGAAGCCGGTGTCCCAGCCGGTCTGGAAACAGCGTTTCAGATCGTACAGGGGGTGCTCGCCTTTCGGACCCAGTTGCCGCGCTTTGAAATCGCAGGTCACCGCGTGCGGGAAGGTCGCGGCCAGGCCAGGGAAGCGGACGGAATTGTCCTTCCAGTTGCCGGTGTCCGGTGACGCCTTGACGTCACGGTCGATCGCCTTGATCAGCTTCACGACGGACTGCGGATCGGATTCCATCCAAGCGTAATTCTCAACCAGCATCCCGACGTTGCGCTCGGCGCCGTAGTCGACCAGTTCACGATACGAGGCAACGTGAATCGCCATGTCCGGCGTCTCCTTCAGCGGCAGTGGCCGAGCCCACCCGATGCCCAGCATCGATGCCGCGTCGATCGATTGCTTGTACACGTTGAGTGCTTTGGTTCGCACGTCCTGATCCGGACTGTTCATGTCGAGACCGCGCTGATTCAGCTTGAGGTTGATCATCACGCAGCCGGCGTCGGCAACAGCAGTTCGAACCTTCTCCAGCCATTTGGGCTCCTGGGTTCCCAGTGAGGACGTGTTGAGATCGATGACTCGCATATCGAGTTCGTCGCGCATGATCCGCGGCAGTTCCAACATGCTGAACTGTCCCTTGGCCGGGTTCGCGATCAGGTGCCGCGAGAAGGACGACGTCGTCACACCGACTTCACGTTCCAGCGGCTTGCCGTCTGCAGGATTCTTCGCGGACACCGTCCGTCCGGCCAGTCCCGCGAACCCCGCAACGGCGATCGTTCCGAAAAACTTACGGCGTGAAAACGGGCTTTTGGGCAGACGCAGCATGGCAACTCTCCGCAACCGGGTAGTGAGACGGGCACTCAGATGGGTACGATCATAGCCAGCGTGGTGATCGCCAGGCGAAACAACCCCGACCGGAGAAGCTGCCGTGAAACCAATCTTGTCCATTGCCTGTCTGCTGCAGTTATGTCTGACCGAAGTCAGGGCCGACGAGGAGCCCGTTTTTTCCGGACCTCAAACTGGCGAAACCCTGCCGCCATTGAAGGTGCGAAACGTGCTGGCTGAAGAGGCAACCGACGTGGGGCTGATTGAGAAAGCAGATGGAAAACCTGTACTGCTCGTGTTTTTTCACAAGCGAACGCGACCGGCATTCGGGCTGGCGAATGCACTGATGAGACTGGCAAAGACGCGTGAAAAGCAGGGGCTTGTCAGCGGAGTCGTCATGCTCACCGATGACCCCACCGAGACCGGCAACTGGATGAAGCGGATCCGCAAACTGCTCCCGAAAGACACCCTATACGGAATCTCGATGGACGGTGCGGAAGGTCCAGGTGCTTATGGCCTCAACCGCGAAGTTACGCTGACCGTGCTCGTCGGGAAAGAAGGCAAGGTCACGGCGAACTTCGCGCTGGTTCAGCCCAGCCTGCCGAACGATGGTCCAAAGATCGCAAAGGCCGTCGTGGAAGTGACGGGCGGTGGAAAGGTGCCGGACATTCTGTCTCTGGCCGGCAACCGCATGCGGGATCAGAAGAAACGGCCCGCGCAGCGACCGCAGCAGAAACCACTACCGGAAGAGCTGACGGGCATGCTGCGACGCCTGATTAACAAGGAAGCTTCCGAGGAAGATGTCAGCGCGGCCGCAAAGGACATCGAAGAGTTCATCACGAAAAAGGACAACGCAGAATGGAAGGAACGTATCGGCCAGATCACAACGAACATCATCTCCGCGGGAAAGCTGGAGAATTACGGGACGGAACCAGCTCGCGTGCATCTGAAGCAATGGGCTGAGAAGTACGGTCCGAAAGAACGACCTGCCAAACGTGACGCGCCCGCGAAGACTGATCGCTCGAAGCCCGAGAAGGCGCCAACCAAAGAATCGGACAGCAAAGCGCCGGAAGCGAAAAAGAAGGATGCAGAGTGAATCCGTTCTGGTTAACAGCACTGGCACTGACCGTCGGCAATGCTGAGGAAGTCGATTTCGACACTCAGATTGTTCCCGTGCTGACGCGGTACGGCTGCAATTCGGGAGCGTGTCACGGATCGGCAGCCGGTCGCGGTGGATTTAATCTCTCGCTGTATGGCAGCGACCCGGAACGCGACCACGAAGCTGTTGTCTTCGACCTGGAAGGCCGAAGAGTCAGTCAGTCGCGCCCGGCAGAGAGCCTGCTGCTGCTGAAGGCCACCGAGTCACTCAATCATGGTGGCGGCCCGCGGTTCGACGTTGACAGTGAAGCGGCCGGGCTTCTGATCCGCTGGATTCAGGACGGTGCGCGACGCACGGGATCCAGCCGTCTGGAAAAACTGGAACTGCGACCGAAATCGGCGATCCTCGCGGCTCCGGGCCAGACCACAGCATTGCGTGTGCTGGCAACGTTCAGCGATGGCAGGCAGCAGGACGTGACGCGGTGGTCGACAATGACGCCGGATGACAAGGACGCGGTCGCCGTCGATTCGGACGGTCAGGCAACCGTGCTCCGTCGCGGACGACATCTCATTCAGGTCCGATACCTCGATCGCGTCCTGCCCGTCGAGTTGATCGTTCCGCTGAACAAGCAACCGGTCCAGGTGATTCGTTCGCGGGGCGGGAACTTCATCGACGAGTTTGTTGACCGGAGACTGACAACACTGCACATCCCCCCGTCACCAGAGTGTGATGATGCAACATTTCTTCGACGCGTTCGTCTGCGTCTGACCGGACGACTGCCGACTCCGGACGAAGTTCGAGGGTTCAAGGGCGACCGACGGAAACTCATCGACCGACTACTGGCCAGCAATGACTTCAGTGAATACTGGACACACTGGCTGGCGACGCTGCTGCGGATTCGAACTCAGCCGCAGGAAGATACCGCCGCGCGGACATATCACGCATGGCTGCGCACTCAACTGGATCGACAGACGCCATTCGATCAACTTGCCGTGGCATTGCTGACTGCGACTGGCGATTCACACGAAGTGGGTCCAGCCAGCTTCTACCGGACATCTCGAGACGCACGTTCTCTGGCGGAGTTTGCCAGCGAGCTGTTCATGGGAGTGCAACTGCGGTGCGCCAACTGTCACGACCATCCACTCGACCGCTGGACCCAGGACGATTACCACGGTCTGGCGGCAATCTTCGCCCGACTGGACCTGGGCCGCGTGATCTCAGTTCGTTCCCGTGGTGAGGTCATTCATCCGCGCACGGGCGAACCAGCCGTCTCTCGCATTCCCGGCGAGCAGTTTCTGACCGACGCGACCGACGCCCGTGCTGACCTGGCCAGATGGCTCACTGCAAAGGGCAATCCCTACTTCGACCGCGCTATCGTTAATCGGCTGTGGAAAGCCGTGATGGGACGCGGTCTGGTCGAACCCGTCGATGATCTGCGTGCGACGAATCCCGGCACGCATCCCGAACTTCTGGGTCGGCTCGCCGAAGACTTTGCGAACAATGGACGCAGTCTGCGACACACTCTCCGCACGATCTGCCACAGTGCGGTTTTCGCACGCACCACCACCGCGACGTCTGGCAACGAGTCCGACGACGAGTTTTATTCACATGCACTCCGGGTGCCGCTGTCGCCGGAAGTCCTTGCCGACGTTATCTCGGATGTCACTGGCGTTTCGGAATCATACGGAGATGAGCCGTCCGGCATGCGCGCGGTCAATTTATTTGCAGGTAACATTCCATCTGCGTCGCTCGACATTCTGGGCCGGTGTTCACGGTCAGAATCATGCGAGTCAACCGGTTCGACCGCCGGCGACCTGCCGCGTGCGCTGCATCTAATTAACGGGCCTTTACTGAATCGCCGTCTGAAAGATGCGAACGGCCGAGTGCACAAAATGGTGACGACAACGTCAGAGGCAGAACTTGTCGTGGAGTTTTACCTGCGAGCACTGTCACGATTTCCGACTGATCAAGAGAGACGTTTCTGGCACGAACGATTTACACTCGTCAACGGGGGCGGTGCGACTGCGCGTACGGAACTGGCAGAAGACTTCGTGTGGAGTCTGCTGACCTGCCAGGAATTTGTGACATCACGCTGAGCGGCAATCTGACCACCCTGTGGCCATCGAGGCACCATGATCTCACGACGCAAAATGCTCAGTCGCAGTGCCGTCGGATTCGGCTGGCTGGCAGCTATGTCCATGCTGGCCAATGAGCAGTCGGCCCACGCACGTGTTGACCCACTGGCGCCGAAGCAGCCGCATTTTCCACCGCGTGCGAAGCGCGTGATCTTCCTGTTCATGAAAGGAGGACCATCGCACGTTGATACGTTCGATTACAAATCGAAGCTCCAGGCTGATGACGGGAAACCACTGACGTTCGATAAGCCGCGAGTTCAGTTTGCTCCGACGAACAACCTGCTCAAATCGCCCTGGAAGTTCCGCCAGCACGGCGAGAGCGGTCTGTGGTGCAGCGAGCTGTTCCCCAATGTCGCCCGGCATATGGACGACCTGTGTGTACTCGCTTCGTGCCACGGAACGAATGCCGCTCACGGGGGAGCCCTGCTGAAACTGCATACCGGCAGTGACAACTTTGTACGGCCCAGCATGGGTGCCTGGGTGACGTATGGTCTGGGAACGGAAAACCACAGCCTGCCGGGCTTCGTCACGATCTGCCCGACGCTGGCTCATGGCGGAGTCAAGAACTGGGGCTCGGCGTTTCTGCCGGCTCATTTCCAGGGAACGCCGATTGGCAATGCCAGCGTGCCGTCAGAACAGGCCCGCGTGAAGTACATCACCAACGACCGAATCTCGCGATCATTGCAACGTAAACAGCTCGATCTGTTGAACGAGATCAATCGCGGACACCTGGAGCAGACCGGTCCGCATGCCGCACTGGAAGCTCGCATCAGCTCATTCGAACTGGCGTTCCGGATGCAGACAGAAATGCCCGACGTTGAGGATCTGTCGACGGAGTCCCAGGCAACTCATCGTATGTACGGACTGCACGAGACGATGACCGCAGACTTTGGACGGCAGTGTCTGATGGCACGCCGATTTGCCGAGAGGGGAGTGCGGTTCATTCAGGTGACCCACAGCGACTCGAACGTGCAGTGGGACCAGCACAGCAATCTATTGGAAGGGCACACGAAAAACTCGAAGGAAGTAGACCTGCCGATTGCGGGACTGCTGACAGATCTGAAGTCTCGTGGGCTGCTGGAAGACACGCTTGTTCTTTGGGGTGGTGAATTCGGCCGGACGCCAGTGGCTCAAGGAAAAAACGGACGCGACCACAACCCGGACGGCTTCACCATGTGGATGGCCGGCGGCGGCGTGAAGAGCGGATTCAAGTACGGAGCGACCGACGATTACGGCTATTTCGCGGTGGAAAACAAGATGCACGTCAACGATCTGCACGCCACGCTGTTGCACATCATGGGGCTCGACCACGAACGGTTGACGTATCAATACGCCGGCCGAGACTTCCGCCTGACCGACGTTGCCGGTCATGTCGCTCAGGACATTCTTGCGTGATCGTTCGCGACGCAGGGAATAATCCCGAAACAACTTCCCGGAATTGTGAGCCGTAGCCCGATTTCTCCGAAATCGGGACCAGACGACATCGCAACCTGCCGTCACATCGACCGCCGCTCTGTCTTGCCAGGTCCAAGGCAGCGGATTTCGGAGAAATCCGCCTACGGCTGAGCTCCTGACCAATGCACAGCCTCGGCAGACTACAGTCGCTTGATGATCGCCAACTGGAGCTCGGTGTCGAAGAACCGATTCTCCTCGCTGCGGCGAAGCGGAACGACCGTGGCGAGGCGAACAGATGTGTTTCCATTCCATTCGCTGTGTAGCCCAATGGTCAGGTTCACGACGTCGAAACGGTTGGTGATATTTCCCACGGACAGGAAGCCGACTTCAGTGATGTGAGCGTCGTTGAGGGCTGTCGAATAGTGCAGCTCCAGCACGGACGCCAGGCCTGTCAGTCCGCTGCTGTCAGGAGTGTCAGTTCGCATCCACCAGTAACCGGCGGAGACGTCCAGGAACATCAGCGTCTGCTCCACGAGGCGTCCTGAATCAACCGTCGGTATTTGTGCAAATGGATCGACGACTCGGACACTGTCACCATCGGCGGCCACATCGACCTGAGCGAACGCGTGGAAGAACCAGTTGTCATCTGGTGCCACCTGCAGCGCGAGGTAGGGGAGCAGGTGAACGGCTTCGTTCTCGATCCGGACCGGGAATCCGGAGAACTCGACATCGAGGTCGTCGCCCGTCGGCGCGGTCACGGCCAGGCCCAGCGCTACAGCGACCTGTGAATCGGCGTAGAGGAGTTTCTTCAGCGTGACAACCAGATTTCCCAGTCCATCCGTTTGCGCGCGGCTGACGGTATTGGCCAGATCGGTCTCTGTGGCAACCGGCAGGCGGATTTCTACAGACCAGTTCCCGTTGTCAAACGTCCGTTCCACTCCGAAGGTGAACTGGTTGATGTCATCGGAGCGGTTACCACCAAAGCCGCTTATATCGACGGCGTTGTGGAAGTGATTGAAAAAGGCAAAAACGCGGTCTGTTGGCAGTGCGCGTGCCTGCTCATTCTTGTAACGACGCGTGGCTCCACCGCCGGGCACACTGACAACAGGATCGGAAGACGACATGGCACCACTGGATATCTGAGCGACCGACAGTGTGTTGAAGTCACCGAAGAGATCCGGAGTTCGCGACAGGCGCGACAGAAACGGACGCCGTCCCGCTGGAGCCCGCAGGTTACTGAAGGGTGAGAGGGGCGAATCCAATGGCTGGACGACGGCGGGAGGCGTCGGCTCTTTCGGCTTGGCAGGATCTTCCGGTTTTACCGGTGGCACCGGGGTCTTGCCGTCAGCCGATTTGGCCGGCGGAACTGGTTTCGGCTGAGCAGTGACCTTGGGATCAGCGGGTTTTGCCGGATCATCCTGCGCATCGGCTGTCTGGACAAAAGTCGCCACGACGAGACCAGTCAGACAAGCGGTCCAGGAGTTTGCGACGCTCGTTCGTCTAAACATGACAGTTTTCCCGGGGAGTGCGAAATCGAATCGGCGGACATGATCCGGCCAGCCGTTAGATTCATCGTCTCCCGTCGGGCGACGCCTTGCGGAACATCGTGGCCAGTCGCGGCGTTACTACAGGTTGCGCAGCTGCTCCAGCATTTGTCCGGCAAGATCGTGCAATTCCGCATAATCGGTTCGGTCCGGCAGTTCTTCCGTCAGCGCGCGCAGGAGTGTTTCCGCCTCTTGAATCAGCTCACGCGAGGGGTCGAAGCGCTGTCGCTGAGCTTCCAGTTGACCGAGATTCAACAGGAGCTGCGCCACCTCGCCCCGGTAGGTCGGTACGGCGGGATTCCGTCCAGCGAGTTCGCGCACGGCCAGCAGAGCCTTGGAGTAATTCTCAATGGCAGCGTTGATGAGGTCCGGATCAACCGCTGCCATGGCGGCTTTCAAATCAGCGAGTAACCGATAGCACAGACTCAGCATGTAGCGGTCGCGGAGGTCCTCCGAGTCTTCGTCCAGCAGTGCTTCGAACTCGCGAATCGCCAGCACAACGTTTTTCTCAACCGCCTGAGCGTCGTCCACGTCGACGCCCAGGTTGGCCAGGTTGTACCAGCCCTTTGCCAGGTCGCGCCGCATGGCTCGATCTGTGGGACGAACAGGTAACGTCATCTTGCGATGTTCCTGCGCCGATGCCATCAGTCGGCGAGCCTCGTCGAACTCCTGCAGATTGCGATGCAGCAGCCCGATGTTCATCCAGCCATTTGCCAGCAGCCGATCAAATTCGAATCGCTCACCAGGATCCTCAGTGGCCTGTACGAGTTCTTCGCGGATCGACACGGTTTCATCAAAGCGTTCACGGGCTTTTTCGAAATCACCGCTACGCGTCGCGAGCCGTCCAAGTGCATTGATCGTCTTACTAAGCGCCTGTTGCCGTTCACTGGAATCGGGTTCTTTCCGGCAAAGCTCTCGCTGCAGAGTCAGTGCTTTCTCGTATGAGGCCTGCGCGGCTTCGGACGAATCCAGTTCTTCAATAATCAAACCCAGTCGAAAATGGCTGGCGGCGACTTCGGATTCCAGCTCGGGGTCACCGGTGCGGCGTTCAATCAACTGGCCGTAGTAATCACGCGCCAGCTCCAGCAGGTCCCGACGGAGCACCTGAAATCCCGGCTCGTTGAGGAGTCTGTCTTCACTGACGCGCGTAAAGAAATCGTTGACTGCTCCAAGCGCATCCTGAAAGCTGGCCTCGGACAATTGCCTCGCTTCTTCCGTGCGCACATTGGCAATGGCCAGGCTGGCGACGGAAATAAGAATTGCAACGACGACCGTTCCTGACAAAGACGAAACGACCGGATTGCGGCGGCACCAGCGCCAAAACCTGGCAGCCGGACCCAGAGGTCGCGCGAGGATCGGTTCGCCATTCAGGTATCTCTGCAGTTCGTCGGCGAGTTCGCCGGCGGTCGCGTAGCGCCGTTGAGGTTCCTTTTCGAGGCACCTCATGCAGATCGTCTCGAGGTCCTTGTCGACCGCCGCGTTGAGTTCCTGCAGACGCACCGGATCACGTTCCAGGACCAGCCGCATCGTCGTGATCGCTGTCGCGGCCTGAAACGGCGGCCGACCGCTCAACAGTTGATACAGCGTCGCGCCGAGTCCATAGACATCGGCCGCCGCAGTCACATTCGCCGCATCACCGAACTGTTCGGGTGGCATGTACGGTGGCGTGCCCATTGATTCGCCGGCCCGCGTCATTTCCATGTCCGCGTCGATGATCTTCGCCAGGCCGAAGTCGGCAATTCGGGGTCGCTGAGTTGCCGTCTCGATCAGGATGTTATGTGGCTTGATATCGCGGTGCAGAATGCCCTGCTCGTGTGCGTAGTGCACGGCGCGGCAGACAGGCTCCATGTAGCCCGCGGCCGTTCGCTCTTCAAGCGGCCCTTCGCGGATCATGTCGGCCAGACACTTCCCATCGACGAATTGCATCGAGAAGTAGTGGCAACCGTCCGACTCACCGACCTCGAATACGGTGACTAGATTGTCGTGCTGCAGCCGCCCGGCCGCCTGGGCCTCGGCACGGAAACGTTCGATGGCACGGTCCCGGGAGCCGGTGCTCATTCCGCTGAGTTTCTCAGGCCGAATCACTTTCAGGGCGACCATCCGGTCGGCCCGTTTCTGTCGGGCCTTGTAAACAAGTCCCATGCCGCCCTGGCCAAGTATGCCCAGCAACTGGTAATCGGCCGGCAACTGTGACGGAGCACCCGGGAATCGCGTCGGCTGTGGCGTCGCGACGGAATCCTGATCGATCGTCGCAACGTCATACGGCGTGGAATCGGAAGGCTCTGGCAGTTGCGTTTCGACGTCGTACTGATCCTTTTCGGTCTCTGCGGATGGATCAACGCGGGGCGGCCGAGGACTGGTGGATGGGTCTGGCGTCTCGACCATCGTCTCGACTTTCGAGTCGTTAGTTGCACCTTCGACCAATGTCTCGCCGAATGTCGTGGACATGATGGTCGACTCAGCTTCAAGCGACTCCGCCGGATTTTCGGAACTGATGAGATCGAAGACGCTATCGACTACCGCCCCGGAATCCGCGAACTGCGACCGATACTCTTCGCGTTCCGGTGTCTGTCCGTGACGGTGCCGGAAATGCAGTTCGATCAGAAGCAGTTCCCGCAGCAGGACCGATCGCGAGTCTCCGTGCCAGCCTGCGAGTCGTTCGTTCAACGATGCCGCATTGTCCTGATCGACTTCACGGCCAAACTGTTCGCACACACTGATCACACTGGCTCGATCAGCATCTGAGAGCAACGAAAGTGTTGGAATCGCGGCCGCCATTGATTGTCTCCGGCCTTTCGAGTGCGACGATACATCACCGCACTCAAGAACTTCGCGTGATTGCGGACCTGGCCTCAGTAGTTCTCCAGGTTGACACTGGGCAGCTTGCGACGAACCCTGACCTCATCCAGTTGTGTATAGGTCAGCAGGAGTGCTCCTTCCGCCGCGCAACGATCGAACAGCCGCCCGACAGCAGATTCCTCATTGGGCCACGGATACGCAAACACGACGTCGAATTCGTCCGGGGCAATGTCCAGCTCATCGTAGGCGTCGTCGGCCGTTTCACCGTCCAGCCAGAAGGAATCGCTCGAGTACTCCTCATCGATGATGTCATCGGCTCCCGGCGGAACGTAGCTACCGTGAGCGAACTCGACGGGCAGGCCCAGGGCATAAACCAGATCACGTGACGCATTCAGCAGCCGCTCGTCTATCTCGATGCCATACGCATCGAATCCCAGTAGCGAGGCCAAAGCTGCCACGACTCCGAAGCCGCTGCCCCATTCGCAGAAGACGCTGCCCGATGCCATGTTCTCGCGAGTCACCGCGCGCAGAGCCCAGTAGACAGCAACGAAGTCACTTGGCACAAAGCCGCTGACGCGAACACGGCTATGCGTGAGATAGTCATTCGTGCGCGCGTTCGCCTCGTGCAGAAAGTCTGCGACAGAATCTGGAATGCGCGTTCGCTCGAGCGAGTATTCAACATCAACCAGTGCCACTGCTGCTCCTCTTCCCTGCCATCACCTTTGTTGCTGATGTCATTCTCTCTCAATCTCTGATCGGTCACACGCAGGAAACCACACTGGTCAGGAATGATACGAGCAAACGCGTGATCAAAGCACTTCTTGAGAGGCCGGAGGATACGACCTGGAACATTGGTGATCGTACGTCGATACGGTTTCTCTCTGACATGACGACGACAGTGTGGAAGCAGAATGTGCCACGTCTCAAGGCAGAAATTACGAGTACGTGCGCGACAGGAGCTACCGAAAAAATCGACCGTAGTTGGCCGGTGAGGCGCCAGACATGGGTTTTGAAGTTGCACCGTTTTGCTGCCCCGGAGGGGCAAAGGCGAGTAGCCCGGGGTTTCAACCCCGGGAAACAAGCGGTGAGAGCTTCACTGAGCCCCGGAGGGACGACGGCAGAGACCGACACGGAATTGCCGCCGCCCCTCCGGGGCTGTGGTTCAGAAATGGCTGATTTTCCCGGGGTTGAAACCCTCACCCTTACACACAATTTTC
>CAUZFZ010000083.1:0-43796 GCA_963579025.1 Planctomycetota bacterium
AAACCTGCTGCTCCGGCCGAAGCGACGGTGAGGCGGAAGGGGCGGCCCACTTCTGCTGATCCTGAGCCGAGGTCGGAATGCGTGAATCTACCCATTCATTCCGTGGGAGAGCCGTAATTTGGATCGGCGATGAGGAAGCGAGGATGCTGGGGCGTGCCGGTGGCGATGATCGACAGGACGATTTCGGACATAGGATGTCTCCCGAGGAAAGTTGATTCGGGAGAGCAAGCCGGTGTCAGCCTGCTGCTGGGAGTCTATTTGTCGTCAGAGTGCGGATACCTCGAACTCGACCCCTAACCACTCGATGGCTTCGTCAAGAGGTTGGTACGGCTGACCGTCGAAGGCGTTGTAATGCTTGTCGGCGACTGTTGCCCACGAATGCCCAAAGTAAAGCGAATCGAGCGAGAGAAACTCTCGATTGCTACGAATCTTTGTGGAGCCAGTTTTGCGCAAGAACATCAACTGCTTATTGGGCAACGAAGGCTTGTTGTTCTTCGGCTTAGCGTTCTTCATTTGACCGTACCGGCGTCCGATCCCAGTCCAAATTACCTCTTTCGTCTTGTTGGCATCCTTCTCCAGTCTGCTGACGGCCAGAGGATTGCCTCGTTGATTGGTCAGAGCAAACTCAAGATGCTCGCTCCAATTGTGTTGAAGAAGTTCCTGCGTCTTCGGCCACAACTTGTAGTTCACGACAGGTGGGTGCGAGTGTCTGCGAGTCTTGATTCGTTGACGACCTATTCTGCCTTCGTCGAGCCGGACCTCTGACTTCAACAGGGTCGCTACATCGTTGTTGGTGAAGCCGCAGTTCAGCATCAGAAGCAAGAACAGCCGGAAGTCTTCAGGCACATGCTCGAAGGTCAGCTTGAATTCGTCGGGTGCCCAAAGTCCTTCGGTTCGAGTTGCTTTCGTAAGTCCGGACTTGTCGAGGTGGGTTAGAAAGACCCACTCTCGGGAGTTGTTGTTTCGAGGTAGTGCCTCAAGCTCCACATCGTCTTGTCGCCATGCCCATCGAATCCACTGGCGAGCATTGTTGAAGATTCCTTTCGCCCTTTGGTGGTTCCATTCAGGTCGAGACAGAACCCATTCGTAAAACCCGGTGAGCGTCGTGCCGTCAATCGTGGCAACGTGAGTTCCGGGCTTGATCCAGACAAGAAAGAACGCCAGACGTTCATTCAGGGTGCCCCACGTGCGAGCCGTGATCACGCCACTACGCACCTGCGTCTCTTTGAAGTCCAAGAATCTTTGAATCTGATGACCAACGGTCTGTGGTAGCTTCCGCTTGTGTGATGCAAGCGTTTCGAGTTGCCTCAATCGTTCTTGCCAGATATCCGGCAGTTCCCAACCAACCGAGCCAAAACGTGGGTTGAGCGGATTTGATTCATGTGATTCTGCAACCCCGAAGTTGGGCGACAATCTCATCAAGAATTGCTTTTCGGCAAGCGTTCTTCCGTCTGGTAGGAATTCTGTGATTGGTGGCAGTTCGTCTGACTCGGTTAACGCCAGTTCGAGTCGTTCCCTCAGATTGAATACTTCATCCCGGATTCCTTCCTCGTCAACTCGGTCGTCACTTTCGGGTGTCCCGAATCGGCCATACCACTCGCAGCACTTCTCTAAGAGTGCGACGTGATGACGGTACTCTGACGCAAGCGTGCGGCTGTCTCGCTCTTGCCGACTCCACCCATGGAATTCGACGACTTCTTCCTCATAGCCAGCAGCCGAGTTCGGGTGGTGAAAATACTTGGTCTTCCCGTCTCTGTACTTCTTCCAGCAGCTACGAGGCGTGAACCATGTGAGAATGAGCTTGACCCCACGATCCTTCTGTTTCTGATGCCAACCTTTGGGCATGTCGTCTTCCCCGCCAAGACTGGATACAGCTTCAAGTCGTATCCAATAGAGTGTATCCAATTCGAGTCTTTTTGAACCCGCAATTGGATACAACAGTGACGACAATATGCTCAACACACGGTAAATACGACACTTTCCTTCGGTCTACGGAACCGAAGGCCCTGGCGCGACGTGCAGGATTTGGATCAGTACAATTCCAGACGCGCGACGTCACGACTTTCCCGCAATGGGCCGGAGCGTTCTGCTCCACGACCGCGAGCGACAAATTCGATCGAAACTTTCCATCAGGTGCCGGGTTAAACTCGCTCAGTGTTCGTTGTCGCGCATTCCGGAACTCAGGCACTTCACTCTTTCAGGACTCGGAGCTGACACATGTCACTAGGGATTCCACGCCGCCGTTTTCTCTCGCACGCGACTTTCGGTGCTGCCCTGTTTACGACGCCTGGGCTGTTTGCGGAACAACTTTCGCCGACCGCGAGTATCGGCGAAGGCCCGTTTTACCCTGACAAGATGCCACTCGATACGGACAATGATCTGCTGATCCTCAATGATTCGATCACTCCGGCTATCGGGGAGATCACCCACCTGGGTGGACGAATTCTTAGCCCGACTGGCCAGCCGCTGCGGAACGCATTCGTCGAAATCTGGCAGGTGGACGGGACCGGTGCCTACATTCACAGCCGCGACCCGAACCGGGCGAAAAGACGTGACGAGAATTTTCAAGGTTACGGGCGGTTCCTGACGGACGTCCGCGGACAGTACTACTTCCGGACCATCAAGCCGGTCCCGTATCCCGGTCGGACTCCGCACATTCACATCGCGGTCAGCCGCAACGGACGTCGGATCTTCACCAGTCAGATCCTCATCAAGGGGAACGAGCTGAACGAGCGCGACTTCCTGTTTCGGCGCGTCGCCGATGCAAGAGCCAGAGAAACTATTCTGGCCGACTTCAAGCCCATTACAGATTCGAAGATCGGCGAACTGGCTTGTAATTTCGACGTCGTGCTGGGGCAGACAGTGGCAGAGTCGGGGGACGGGCGCATCCAAGGCGGAATCGGCAAACCGGTATTCCGTCGACGATAGCAAACAAACTGCTCGTCCGACGGATGGCAGACAGCCTCACAACAGCCGGCGGGCACACTGGATCATGCCCGCCCGGACTTTTCGGACACTGATGAGTCACCAGAATTAAGGAGACACTGATGCGCAGATCGACTTTGCTGCTGAGCTTCGCTGCCGCTGCAGTCCTTGCAGGTAGCACTGCGGGAATCGCCGCTGAATGGGGACTGAAGGAAGGGACCCCCGATTTGAAATCGGCTGGTTCGCTGGTCGTCGGTCCGGATGGGATCCTGTTTGTCGGTGACGCGAAGTCCGCCGCGGTGTTTGCTATCGCTACGGGCGATAACTCGGGCAAAGCCAAAGGTGTTCAGCACAAGATTGACGGCCTCAACGGAAAGGTCGCGGCAGCACTGGGCACGGCAGTGGCCGACGTGAAGATCAACGACCTGGCTGTCAACTCATCGAGTGGCAACGTCTACGTTTCTGTTTCGCAGGGCAGCGGAGCGGACGCCACGCCGGCAGTCGTTCGGGCAGATGCAAAGGGCAACGTCAGTAAGCTGGCTCTGGAAAAAGTGGCATTCTCCAAGGTTGCCCTGCCCAACCCGCCGGAAGACAAGCTGGTCAAACGCGGTCGCCGCTCCCGAAATGCTCGCGACGACTCGATTACCGACCTCGCCTATATCGATGGACGCGTCATCGTGTCGGGCCTGACCAGCTCAGCGTCGCCCTCAACGATTCACGAGATCGCGTTTCCGTTTGTGGCGACAGACTCGGGTTCGAGCGTCGAGATTTATCACGGCGCCCACGGGAAACGTGAAGACTATTCCGCCATTCGGACGTTTGTTCCGTTCAACATTAACGGCAAGCCGAACCTGCTGGCCGCCTACGTGTGTACGCCGCTGGTCCGATTTCCGCTCGACAGTTTGAAGTCCGGCGAGAAGACCCGCGGCACGACAGTCGCAGAGCTTGGCAATCGCAATCGCCCGCTGGACATGATCGTCTATGAAAAGGACGGCAAGGATTTTCTGCTGCTGATCAACAGTGCCCGCGGCGTGATGAAGATCGGAACCGAAGCAGTCGCCAGTGCTGACATCACGGAACGCATCAATGGCACGGCTGGCCAGTCCTACGAAACCGTTTCGGAGCTGAAGAATGTTGTCCAGCTTGACCGTCTTGATGATGGACACGCAGTCGTACTGGTTCAGACTGACGCCGGCCAGAACCTGCGCACGATTCCGCTGCCGTAACTTTGATAACTGACAAAGCAGAAACAGCTGGTTCTGCCGTTGACCTGAAACTGTAACTAGTTCCCGTCGGGAAACTGTTAAGCAACTCCGATTCACTCTGCAATACGTGCCGGCAGTGGCGGCGCCACGCCCGCCGGTTCACGGATTGATGTCGCCGCTGGTGCGGGATCGGGCAGTGCTGGAGCATCCGGTGCTGGAGCCGGCGCCTCAGGCAGCGTCTTCTTCGGCGGCTCAGGTTTCTTCTTCGAGTCGGCGGGATTCGGTTTGAACGGATCGCCGTCCCGGGGCGGTTTTGCGTCTGCTGCGGCAGGTTTCGGGGCGGGGAGCGGCGGGCCTTCGATCTTTGGTTCGTAATCGGGTTTGACCGTTGTCTTCGGTCCCGGCTTCGTGCCGTCGGATCCGTCAGATGCCGGCTGGTCGTCGAGTGCGGAACCTTCTTCGGCGCCGCCCGCGCCGCCGATCATCTGATTCAGCCCAACCGCTCCGTCGTAGAACGGAAGGCTGCTGTAGGCCATCAACGAGCCTTTTTCGAAGTGTGCGTTCTTCAACGCCACGGCGTACTCAGCTCGCGCCCGGAAATAGCGAATCTCTGCTTCGGCCTTGCGTCGCTGTGCGTCGAGGATGCGGTCCACTTCCACTTCGACGAAGTTGGCCTGATTCAGTTCGCGACGTTTGGTCAGCACCTTCAGCAACTGGTCCGCCGCGAGAAATCGATTGAGATTGTTTTCGCACGCTTCCCAGGCGCGGTCGACGTCCGAGATGGCGTTGCTGAGATCATGTACGACTTCCCGTTGCTGCTCGCGATAAATGGACCGTTCGCGGGCCAGCTGTAGTTCAGCGTTGGCGACAGCCGCATGTGCCTGGCGGTAGCCGACAGGTACGGAGAGTTCCATACCAACCTGCCACTCCTGTTGATTTCCAGTGACCAGGTTTCCGAACGCCGAATCAGGACGTCCCCCACCGTTTTGTCCGTCGTACTGAATCAAATCTCTGCCGAAGCCCCGCCAACGGTATTTCGCCACCGCGTCCAGTCGAGGGTTGATGAAATTCCTCGATGCCAGGAGTTCCATTTCGCTCTGACGAATCCGGAGTTGCTGCTGCCTCAATTCCGGACGACGCGTCAGACTTTCCATACGCGCGGATTCCCAGTCGAATGATTCGCGATGCAGTTCCGGCTCATCGCTGGGACGCAGCAATGTGTCTGAGTTGATCTTGCGTCCAATCAGCAACCGCAGCCGGCGTTCGGCCGTCAGCACGCCTCCGGTACCGCGGAGTGTGCCGCCTGTGCTTCCGTTGCGATTCTGTGTCCCCTGCAGCAGTCGGCCAGACAGAGCTTCATCCACTTCAGATTTGAACTGGTAGTACTGTTCTCGAGCCAGTGCTTCAGCCGGCGACGTTGATTCGTCTGAGGCTTCCGCACCACCCTGGGCATTGTCGGCTTCTGCTTCTGCCATCCGCGCGTTCCATGTCTCCAGCGCTGCGTTCATCGCCTCGGTACGGGCATCAAGGTCTCGATAGGCGAAGTACAGGTCCCAGTATGTGTTGATCACATTGCTGACATAATCCCGCACTCCGATTTCGAATTCGGTCTGCGTGATGTCACTGCCAACGCGGGCAATCAGGACACCGTTGTAGACACCCGGCACGCTGCCAGGTCCAGCGATGCGGTTGAACTGCAGACCGCCGCCCTGCAACAGCGGCTGACGGACTTCGCCTTCAACGAAAGTGTCCCAGGCACTGTTGAACGTGTTACCCGGGGCATTATTCGCGTCGTAGTTCGTGACGTTTCGCAATGCAAAGACAGCTCCGGTCGCCGTCGGCTTGGACAACTGCATCAGGTAGTCGTGTTCGTCCTGCCGGAACGCGTTGACACCGCCAGCGAAGAATGCGTTGTTGAAAATTCGGTCGGTGTTGTTGAAGAACGCATCCACATCAAAACGCGCATCGAAAGCACTCAACGCGGCTTCCGAGCCGAATCGCGGGTCAGTTTCCTGGAGCCCAGTGAGGTAGCTGGATCGGATGCCGTTCGGATTTCGTAGAAGCGTTCCGCCGAGTTCACGCAGTACTTCCGACTGCTCCATCGCAGTCGCCAGAATACTTTGCAGGGTGACATCTTCGTATTCGATGCTTTCCCGATCGCGAAGCGTGCGCGTCGTTGCAGGCGCCTGCTCCCACGCCTCCTGCGACACCGCCGGTTGCGGGTTGTCAACCTGCCACGACACGGCATCGATTTGCGACGTGTCGTGCGCGACGGTCTCTTTCCACGTCTCCGGACTCGCGCATCCGCAGATGCCGAATGTCAGGAACAGGCAGACCTGGGTCCCGTGTGTAATACAAAGCGTTTTCAGGAACGACAGCATCCTTGCCTGCCCCCCAAGCCTGGTTCTGCGTTGCGGGTCCATGCCAGTAACACCGACGCACGACGCATCGGACGCCCATCAGGAGTGTGCATAGCAAGCCCGTCACTCGTCATGGAGCGCAAGCTCTGAACACCGTTCTGTTAACACGGACAATGTCTTTGTCATCGGCATCGCGATCTGCAGATTGCAGCAAATTTGCCGATTGAAGTCGTTGTAGCGAAAGAATCGGCTGTAGTGACTGCTCCGAGCTCGCCGTGAATGACCTTTACGACAATGACAAATCCAGCGAACAACAGGGCTGATATGGTCACCGTCTGTCTGGCTCGGGTCCGACGGGATGCTGGAACTGTGCCCAAACGACGATATTCCTCAGTGAGACCAGCACAACTTCGTCCACGCCAGGTCAGCCGGAACCACCTATGAACCAGTCTGCTCCCAGCCTGGAACGTTCTGCGCTCGACCGCATCGACAACCTGCTGACGCAGATCGAGCAGCTCACGTATCCGGAGACGGAACCTCCCGTGTTTCACGCGGAGGGACTGAACGGGCTGGTCGAGTTGCTGAATGCGACGGGTGGTGCGGTCTGGCTGGTGCGGGGAACGGAATGCTCGGTCCTGCACGCCACCGGTCATGCAGGTACCTGCCCTGCTTCCAGCGAGAACATTGCCACGGTGTGTGCCGGCGCTGCGCCGGAGCGTCGTTCGGGGCCTCAGGGTGCCGCGTGTGTGTTCGCGGGACGCGACATCGATCCCCGTCATCGGCTGCTGCTGGAAGTTCGCTTTTCCGCCGACGCATCGATACCGGCCGGTATCGACGACATTCTCGTCGTCTTCAGCGGAATCTTCGCCGAATACCACAGAGCCCGGCTGCTGGGAGTGCTCGGTCAGCAGATCGAACTCGCAAACAGGACCGCCGAACTGGCGAGTGCTCTGCACCAGACGCTTCGATCCGACCACATCGCGACGATCTTTGCGAACGACGCGGCCCCGATCTGCGGGGTCGATCGGATCAGCGTACTGCAAGTTCGTGCTGCTCATGTCCAACTTCTGGCGGCGACCGGAGTGACGAATGTTAACGAACGATCCGACGCTGCCCGGGCGCTGGAACAGTTCGTCAGACGCGTTCGGTCGGTGGGGAATCCGCCTGGCTGGTGCGACGCACAGACGGCTGCGGACGACGTCCGTGAGGCCGTGTCCGATTTTCTGACACAGACAGGTGCGTGCAGTGTCCGCTGGGAAATCCTCGGCCCCGATCCACAGAGCTGGGAAGCATGCTGTGGGGCGATCATCTTCGAGAAATTCACTGCGGCGGTCCCGGACGCCTCTGTGCAGTCAGGCTCCGATCCGATTCCCGAAACCATGACGCACGCGTCACAGGCGTTTGCCAATGCGGCCGCGTACGAACAACGCAGTCTGTCCGGTTACATCACGACTTTTCGCGAGACGATCCGGTCGCGACGTTCGCTGTGGACCGTGGGAATCGTTGCAACCCTGCTCCTGATGCTGTGTGTGTTTCCCGCTGACTTCGAGATCAAGGCGCTGGGTCAGGTTCAGCCGATTCAAAGACGACGCGTCTTCGCACCTGATGATGGAGTCATCACCAGCCTCCTCGTCACAAACGAGGCGACTGTCGAAGCGGGCGATCCGTTGTTGCAACTCCACAATCCGGACATGGACCTGGAAGAGAAACGTATTGTCGGTGAGATCAGCACGGCGACCGCACGACTGGCCGCGACCGAGGCGGCACGAGTGGATTATGCCAACCGGAATCTCAGAGATGTCTCGCAGGGGCAACTCACCGCCGAAGCCGAAGAGCTCCGCCAACGGATCGCGAGTCTGGAGAGCCAACGGGCGATTGTCGAGCGGCGGATTAACTCGTTGACGGTCTGCGCACCGATCGACGGCGAGGTATTTCGTCGCCATCTGGTGGTCGACCTTGAGGGGAGACCTGTACAGCGCGGGCAGTTATTGCTTTCGGTGAATCAGCCGAAAGGGGCATGGCAACTGGAGCTGCGAGTCCCGGATCGATCGGTGCGGCACGTGCTGGCAGCAGCACAGGACTCCGACGAGCCACTTACCGTTCGATTTCTCTTCCGTACGTCGCCGAGTCAGACATGGCAGGAGTCGCTCGGTTCGATCAGTCAGGCCACCGATCTGGATGAAACGGGAAACCTGTCGTCGCTGGCGATTGTCCCGCTGAAGCAAACCGACCGAGACCTGCTGCGGCCTGGATCAAGTGTGATTGCCAGCATCGGTTGCGGCTCGAAACCGCTGGGTTACGTCCTGTTCCGCGAAGTCATCGAGTTCGTTCAGACATACATTCTGTTTTAGCTGGAGCACGCCGTCGCCAGCGTTGAAACGGGCAAAACCAACCAACTGGTCCGACCGGCCGATTACTGAAGTGGAGAACATCATGCACCGCTGCATCATTATGTGGAGTCTGCTGCTGGCCGGACCATCTGCTGGATTCGCGCAGACATCTAACCAGGTCCCCGTCGACTCCGTGATCATTCGAGTGCTCGATCAGGCAGAGCTGTCTGCCCGCGACGCCGGGATGCTGACCGAACTCAAGGTTCGGGCCGGAGACAGTGTCGAAGCCGGAGATATTGTTGCGCAGCTCGATGATGAGGAAGCTCGGCTGGCCGTCGACTACTCGAAACTGAAGCTGGCGTTTGCCGAGCAGCAGGCGGACAACGAGTTGCCCGTGGCATCGACCGAAGCGCGCGTTCGCGAAGCCGAACAACTGCTGCGACGCACCGAGCTGAGTCACAGCATCGCAGCCCGTCAGGCCAAAGAAGACATTTCCGTGCGTCTCGCAACCAGAACTCGTGACGCATCCAGCGCAGACCTTGAACGGGCACAGCGTAAGCGCGCCGCGTTTGCCGGGAGCATCTCGCTGGCGGAAATCGAACGACTACAGGTCATTCTCGATCGCAGCAAACTGGAAACCGATCAGGCACTTGTCGACCGGGCGATTGCTCAGCTCAAAGAGAAGATGGAGCAGGCGGCCACGGCAGAGCAGCAACAGACTGTTGAACGGATCAGGCTTGAAGTCGAGCAGGCGCGCCGCAACGTGACGCTGGCAACCATCACTCGCGACATTGAACAGCGCACGCTCGAACTGTCGAAGCTGGCACTCGCGAAACGTCAGGTCCGCGCCCCGTTACGTGGCGTTGTGGCCGAAGTTTTCCGTCACGCTGGAGAATGGGTCGAGCCTGGGACACGAGTGATGCGACTTGTGCGACTGGACCGACTCCGGGCCGAGGGCTTTGTGAAGGCCGACCTGATCAGCGGAAACCTCCGTGGCACACCAGCCGAAATCACTGTTCGTAGAACGGGTCAGCGTCCCATGACATTTCAGGGGGAGGTCACGTTCGTCAGTCCGGAGATCGATCCCGTTAACGGCCAGGTCCGAGTCTGGGCAGAAGTCGAAAACCCGAAATTTGTCCTGCGTCCCGGCATGAAAGCCGAGATGACGATCTCGATGGACGGACGGTAGGACGGGCACCAATTGGAATCCTGTAGCTGCCCAATCAATTCCCCATGAACGAACTCGCAACCAAACCCGTCGCGGCCAAAGACATGACGTCACCGGACGATCTTCAGGTCCGGCTGCGGATGCGTCCGGACCTGGAAGCCACCGCGGTCCGGGCCGATGGCGAGGATGGCTGGACGGTTAAGGACCCCCTGTCGCTGCGCTACTTCCGCCTGCGCAACCCTGAGTATGCATTGCTCAAGTTACTCGACGGCTCCGCGACGATTGGCAGCCTGATTCGCACATGCGAACGGAAGTTTCCCGGTGAGAATCTGACGGTCGAGAGTCTGCAGTTATTCCTAAGCATGCTGAGCGAATCCGGACTGGCGGTGAGTGACCGACCCGGCAGCGGTCAGCGGTTCATTCAGCGAGCGGAACGTGAGAAAACCAGCCGTCGCGTTGCGTCCGTAACTGGCATTCTGGCTATTCGATTCCGTGGCATGGATCCGAAGCGCCTGTTGAACGCACTGCGACCGTTTGCCAGCCTGGTAGCCACGCCGGTGGTTCTGGCAGGTCTGGGACTGCTGGCGATGACGGGGCTGTTGCTGGCCATCCTGCAGTTCGACCAACTGCTGTTACGCCTGCCGGCACTGCAAACACTGGCCGGTCCACACAACATGCTCTCGCTGCTGATCGCAATCGTGCTGATCAAAATGCTGCATGAACTCGGCCATGCTTTGACATGCCGTCAACTCGGCGGCGAGTGTCACGAACTTGGATTCATGCTGCTGGTCTTCATGCCGGTACTCTACTGCGACGTCACCGACGCTTGGATGTTGTCTCGTCGCCGTTCCCGCATCGCCATTTCGGCCGCCGGGATCGCAGTCGAAATTGTGCTTGCTGCCACCTGCATGCTGCTGTGGTGGATCAGTGTCCCCGGTTGGCTGAACTCCTTTTTCCTCAACGTGATGCTTGTCTGCTCGGTCAACACAGTGCTGTTGAACGGGAACCCACTGCTTAGATACGACGGGTATCACGTCCTCGCAGACCAGGTCAACATCCCGAATCTTGGCGGACAATCACGGCAGGTCGTGCATTCCCTGCTCGAGCGACTGGTTCTGGGAATCAGCACGCCCGACGACGAACTTCGCCTCGACGCACGCGCCTGGTTTCTGGTCACGTATGGAATCGCTTCGGCCGTGTATCGCCTGTTTGTGATCTTCGCAATCCTCTGGTTTCTGCATGAGTTGTTTGCGTCGTGGCACCTGGAAGTTGTGTCTGATCTGCTCGCGCTGCCGGTCATCGCGGGAGCCCTGCTGATCCCTGTCGTGAGACTTGTTATGCGAACGCGATCTGCTTTGAAGTCCCATCCCGAAGACCGCCGCCGTTCGTTGCTGGGCATCGCTGGAGTGCTGACGGCAACGATCGCGTTGAGTCTTGTCCCGTTTCCGCTCGAAGTGGCGGCTCCGTTCGTGACCACGCCGGCCGATGCGTCCGCGGTCTTCGTAACCGCGCCGGGTCGAGTCGAAATGGCGATCCCGGCGGGCAGTCCCATCAGCCGAGGAGAGCCGGTTGGGAGGCTGGTCAACGAATCACTGGAGCTGGATCGAGATCGGCTGATCGCCGAAGTCGATGAGCGAACGCTGCACTTGAAGAACCTGGAGGCGCGTCGCGGATCCGATCCAGCAACCCGTTTCCAGTTGCCAGCGGCCCGCATCGCCCTGAAGAGTGCACAGGAGCGGCTGGGACGCAACGCCCGCGAGTATCAGCGTCTGAAACTGACGAGCCCCGTCGACGGGATTGTGCTCGCTCCACCCAACATCCCCGACGCTCCGGCGGGAGACACCGCACCCAGGTACTGGACCGGAACGCCGCTGGACCCGCAGAACAGAAACGCCTTCCTCGAGGAGCGAACGTTGTTCTGTTACGTGGGCAACCCGTCTGAACTGGAAGCCACTCTTATTGTCGAGCAGAACTCGATCGATTTTCTTGAAGTGGGACAGCCCGTCGAATTGCAGTTTCAGTCCGCGCCGGGAGCAACCCGCACCGGGCAGGTCACCGAGATCGCGCAAACGGACGCGGCATCCATCCCACGCGAGATCGTCGCCGCCGGACTTGCGCCGACCGATCCCAAATCCGGAGAGTTACGACCTGACGACGTGTCCTACGAAGTCCGCGTCAGGCTCGACGGACCGGACGCCCCGGTTGCCCTGTATTCACCGGGCCGCGCTCGAGTCTCATGCGACTGGCGATCCGCCGCATCCCGCGCGGCCCGTTACATTCGCCAGACATTCGCCGCATTCTAGACGGCGGAGAAGATCGAATCGCGAAGTACACCCGTGCTGTCTGAGAACGACTGGGTCTCGATGCCCATCGACCTCAGAATGCTGAGGTAAACATCGGACAGTTGCGTGTCACCGTCGCGCCAGTAAGCACCGTGTTTGAGACCCATGTTGGCACCGCCCGCGATCAGTGTCGGAAGATTCTTCGGATAGTGCGTGGTACTCGCACCGCTGCCGAACAACACGATGCTGTTGTCCAGAACTGTGCCCGTCGTGTCTTTGTATTCCCGCAGTTGCCCGAAGAAGTACGCCAGTTGCTCGCTCAGGAATCGATCGTATTTCGCGAACTCAAGCTGTCCGTCTTTGTCGCCTGCATGTGACAGGCTGTGGTGCGTTCGCTTCATGCCGAGTTTCAGCGGGAACGTATCGCTGATCCCCATGCCGTCTTCGCGATTCAGCATGAAGGCGACGGAACGTGTGATGTCGGCATCGAACGCCAGTGCGATCAGATCGAACATGTTGCGGTAGTACTCGGCCGGTTCGCCTTCCGATGTGACATCCAGATCGAGATGCGAGTAGTCCTGTTTCTTGATCGGGATATCGATCCACTTCTCCGAAGCGATCAGACGCGATTCAACTTCGTTCAGTGAAGTCAGGTACTGATCCATCTTTTCCCGGTCCGATCGACCAAGCTTCTTATTCAGCGAACGCGCGCCATCGAGAACCGCATCGACCAGCCGGATGCGCCGATTCAGTTTGTCGCGTTTCGATTCCAGCGATACCCGGTCGCCACGGAACAGACGATCAAAAACGCGACGGGGGTTGTTCTCCGCCGGGATCGGCTTTCCTTCCAGGCTGTAGGAAATCGTTCCCGTCCGCGACAGGAACCCGGTGCCCGCATCAATCGACAGAATGAGCGACGGCTGGCGACAGTGCTGTTTTGTATGCAGGGCAATGACCTGGTCGAGGCCCACCGAGTTGTACGTACCGGGTTTCGGGTCATGCAGCGGTGCACCGGTCAGCCACATGTCCGAACAAGTGTGCGGGTCGGCCTTGGGGCCACTCGGGTGATACAGGCCACCCATGAAGCTCAGTTGTTCACGGTATGAACTCAACGGTTCCGTGGAATTGCTGAAGACGAACTTGCCATCTTTCTCAGCCGACGGAAACCAGTTCCAGTCTGCGATCCCATGTTTCTGATTCGGCAGGGACATCCCGTTCGCGGTGTAAAGAGCACAGAACCGCCGCGGCGACTGCTCGGCGACATCCGCTCCCATGGCGTCCAGCACCGGCAAAGCCAGCGTGGCTCCGGCTATTCCCCTGAGCACGGCACGACGATCGAGTTGAACTGGAGTGGCCATAGTTATGTCCAGGTTGAGAGAAATTCGGTCGACGTTACTTCTCAAGGAATATGTCACTCTGAATGACGAACCGAATCATGTCCTGCATCCGGTAGCCATCAGGCTTCAATCGTATCCCGTCTTCCTTGAGGAACTCAATCTCGTTGTAGGTCAGGCTGCGTCCGGCGGCGTATGTAGCCAGATGCCTCAAGAAGCTAAATGCCACTTGATCGATTCGGTCATTCGCCAGATAGGTCTTCAATTCGTTCAGACCTGCAACCTCAGTTTCGTCAGGAAGTGTCGACCGCGCGTCTACGCTGGCACCAGTCTTGAACAGTCCGCCAGCGTCAAACTGCTCAAAAGGGACCCCCCAGGGGTCGATGCCAGCGTGGCACTTGGCACATCCCGGCTGATTCCGATGGCGCTCGAGCTTCTCACGCAGTGTCAGTTTCGAGTCGTCTTCCGGCAATGCCGGAACATTGGGAGGCGGATCGTCCGGCGGCTCCGCAATGATCTTGCGAGCCAGCCAGGCACCCCGTTTGACCGGGTTAGATTCTCGGCCGTCGGACAGCCCCGCCAGGATTCCGGCCTGAGTGAGCAGGCCACCCAAATTGCTGTTCTCGTGTGCCACGGGGAGAAACGCGAATCCACTCTCCGTCCGATCCGCCAGGCCGTAGTAGCTGGCGACGACCTCGTTCGCCACGATGAAATCTGATTGCACCAGGTTCCTCAGCGGCAAATTGTTCCTCATCAGATACTGCAGGAACTGCACAGGCTCGCGGCGTAATTGCGTCCTGGTGTCGCGTGTCAGTTTCGGGTACCGCTTCCGGTCGATCTCGACGACGTCGAACTTGTCGAGACTCAACCACTGCGAGGCGAACTCCCCGGCAAATTGCTGAAACTGAGGGTCTCGGATCATGCGTTTGATTTGCAAATCGAGCGACTTGTGCAGCGTATTTTCCGCCGCAAGTTCCAGCAGTTTGCCGTCTGGACCTGCGTTCCAAAGGAAGTACGACAACTTCGAGGCCAGCTCGTAAGCATCAATCGGCTCGGCGTCCGGACTTGCGCTGTTCTCGATCAGGAACACGAACTGCGGCGATGTCAGCGCCACCAGCAGGGCGTCCCGGATGCCACGGCGAAAATCACTGTCCTCGCCAAACGATGTTTCAAAGACCGCGAAGAGTGCAGCTTCTTCCGTTTCAGTAATCGGTCGGCGGAAGGCTCGCGATGCGAAGGACGAGATGATTTCTCGCGCATAGGCTGGTGGATCATCTTTGTGATCCGACTCGATAAAAATGTTGCGGTGTGTTGCGGGCGGCCAGGATTCGTAGAACGGTCCTTCGAACTCGACCGAACGAATGAGCAACCGGGGCATCTCGCGGCCATCCGTGTATTCGCTTCGCACACCGATTTCACGGATGCCAGCCAGATAGTTGACGTTGTCTTTTTCAACATCCGGACTGGGAAAATTGCTGATGGCCCCCTCGAAGACAAACTTTCGCAACTGATCAGACGAGACAGTCTGCACGTCTCCCACTTGAGTCAATGTGCTTCCACAATCACGACGCAATCCGACATGTACACCAATTCGCGGTGAGCGTTGTTCGAAGGACGAGAATTGCTGTGCGATGTCGTGCGTGTCCTGCAAACGAGTGAAGACCACTCGATCCACCGCAGTCGTGCCAGCATATTGAGTAGTCACGCTGAGCGGGCCGGGGGGCAGTCGTACGGCTAGGAAGGCGGACTGGGAAAGAGCCCCTGAGAACTGTCGCTCACCCAGAGTGAGCGTCAGGTTCTTACCCTTCTCGACAGGTGGTGGCCGGACAAACTGCGAGCCCGGCTGGAGTAGAGCTTTGATCTCCGCGATGTCGAGAGCTCGGCGATAGATGTAGACGTTGTCGATTTCACCCTTGAAGAGATTCGCCCTCTCGATGCGACCAATGTGCAGGTCCGTCGTCGAGTTATCCAGATTCTGTGGCTTGACCGTGCCCACCGCGACTTCGAAGCCGTTGACATACAGCCGAGTGTTGTTGTCACCACGTCGAACGACCGCGGCAACGTGTTGCCATGTGTTGTTTCGAATCACTCCCGGCTTTGACTGAACCGTTCCGTTCGGTTGATTGTTGGGGTCCATCGTTTCAATTCGTAGCACTCCGTTGCCGTTGGGCATGTCGAAGTACCACCCGTGAACGTAGTTGTAACGTCCCAGGCAAACGATCCCCGCCTGTCGCAATTCCCGCGGATGAATCCACGCCGCAACCGTAAACTCTCCATCGGCAACGTTCATGGACTTGTGGCGTGGAACGACGACAGCACCCGTTTTCCCATCGAACAACGCGGCTTTCTTGCCGACGGGTGACTCCACAAAGCTCGCACCCCGAACCACTCGCCCGACGAGTTTCTCTTCTCCCCCTTCGCCCGTGCCGTTGTCATCGAACATCCAGGCCCCAACCAGTCCGTCCTGTAGTTTCGACGGATCGGGAGCGACGGAATCTGCGGGCGTGAGGTGAATATCGGCCTGGTAGATTCCTGCCTGTTCGATATTGACTGTTTGGGGCTGTGTCGAATTCCGCGCGGTCACTGCTCCTGGAGTCGGTTCGGGCAGGCTTTTCGCTCCCGGATCAAGCAGCAAGCCGTCGTCGTAGCGAGCTGCCCTGACGGTGACTCGAAAACGCCCATGATCAGGCAGCTCGCGCAGAGAGATTTTGAAATTCGCTTTTGGCCCGTAGGTACTCTCCACCTGAAACAACTCGGCGCTTGGAATGGCCGGTCGCAGCAAGAGCCCGTCCGAAACGGTTTGCCAGGCACTGCCTTTCGGGTATCCGTCAGTGCCTCTTACGCAGGCGAAGACTGAGTGGTAGATGCTGTCGTATTCTCTCCAGCCCCGCACGGTCGCGTTGCCCTGGTAGCCTTCAATAAACCGGTACTTCGTTCGCATGAAGAACGGGTCGAATTCAAATAACTTCACCGGTGCCAGCTCAGTTACCGTGAAGTCGTCGTTCTTGAGCAGCCGGCTGAGTGCTCCCAGGATCAGGTTGTCTGGACTCGGCTCGGGATTGATCGCCGCTCCCAGGTCCATCCGGAAATTCTGAATCGCTGGCTTTGTCTGCTCATCAACAATGCACAGGTCGAGAGCCTTCTCCGCGACATCGAAGTACGCCTCGACAAGCAATGGTGACAACTGCATCGTCTGCCCGTTGTTGACGAACCCGTCGCGTGATATTCCGTCGCGCGGCAGCACGTCGGTCAGGTCATCCTCCAGACCCAGCAGGTCCCTGAGTGTGTTGCGGTATTGCGCGACCGTCAGTCGACGAACGGAGCCATTCTTCTGTGAGTTGCGAGTCCGGGCCGCGATTAATGCCTGACTGATCCACTCGACGAGCAGGCGGCGCTGCTCCGCCGTCGGCTGCGGTTCGTCTTCGGGGGGCATGGCTTCGTCAGCGACCTGCTTCAGGATGTCCTTCCACAGGAACAGTTGCTTGTCCTCAAGGGCACCATTCAGCTGATCGACCCGAATGCCAGACGTCATTTTGTCTACGTTGTGGCAACGCACACAGAACTTCTGCATCAAAGGCTGAATCTGCGCTTCGAAGGTTGTTTCATTCGCAGCAGCAGTCACCGGCACAAAAGCGGCAGACAGACAAATGATGATGGCGTTTTTCATGGAAGGTGAATTGTCGAATGTTGAACAGGGAGTGTTAAAGGGTGAAATGCGGTTGCCATCACCTTTCGCTCTTGATGCTTCGTAAAGTTTAGCAAGCGACACAAGAGAAATTGACCCGTCCTTCCCCTCCGGCAGCTTTCAAGTGTGGCTGCCGGAACTGCGCGGAGCTTGTTCCGGCCTACGCATGAATGCATCCTTCCTGCGGTTCAGCTCCGTCACTGCGGCCGAGTAAAGCATCGGCCTGATCGAGGCAGTGTTTCCGAACGAGCCACGCGAGTGAGCCGTACACCAAGCATCCGAGGACCACAATCTCCCAGGCGATCACCGGATACTGCTCAAGGCCGAGAGGCAGAACGATGGATGTCGGACTGAGCACAACCACCGCCAGCGCGTTCCATCTGCTCGTGATTATGCCATAGATCGCCAGTGGAAGGACGGCCCACGCCAGCAGGTAGAGTGTTGATGTCAGCACTGCTCGAACCTGAGAACGGCTGCGCAATCCGATCAGCATCGATGTCCACAGGATTAACGGTAACAGCACGGCCAGCGACGTCAGCGATCCGACCAGGTACAGAAGTGCGTCGAGCCATGAACCAGGGCAGGTCAGTGGAACGCAGAATATCGTCACGAATGGAACGACCAGCGCCAGGATCGTGCGACGCAGCCCCGCCATGTACTGCAGAACGATCTCACGGCCGGAAAGCGGAGACACCAACAGAGCATCGAAGGTCTGACGACTTCGTTCAGACGGTATCAGCCCGGCAGCCGTTGTGCCGAGAACGGTGATCGCCACCAGCCAGAGTCCGCCGATGGCTACGGTTCGAAGACTTAACGTGATACCACCAAAACGACCGGGGCCAAGTGATTCAGCGTGCGCCATCAGGCCCAGGACGACGATTGGAATCTCGATGAACAGCAATAGTCGCACCTGATAACGTAACGTGCCCAGCGACCGCCGGTAACGTCCCCGCCAGACGATTGGTTGAGTTTGCGGCAGCGGCACGTCGTCTCGTGCCACCGTGACGCCGCGAAACAGGCTGTCATTCAAGTCCTTAAAAACTCGGTCGATCGCTCGCAGGAACTCCAGCATCACACTGCGATGCGGCATCGCCCCGCGCTCCTTGAGAATCGCGCGAGACAAACGCAGGAAGATCCATGTAAAGAACAGTTGAATCAACGCGCTCATCGCCCAGATGCCGCCTGGCGCCGACGTCATCGCCGCTGGCACAACCACCGGCATGGTCAGACCAATCGCCGGCGCACCAATGATCAACGTCGTAACGAGTGCCGACGATGTCGAGCTACACCATGCCGAGCACAGCAGAGTGAAGGAGCCAACATGTAGCGTTGTGGTCGTCAACAGCACCACAGCACCGATGAACTGGTCCGTGCGGATGCCACCGAGCGAATACGCATACGCCAGCAACGGCAGAGACATCAGTGCGAGGCTCAGCATTGCGCAGGCCCGGCTGCACAACTTTTCCAGCAGAATTGTGCGAGGATCGAGATTCGTGGTCAGGAGAAGGGACAGCGTATCCCGTTCTGTTTCACCGGCGATTGAACCAGCGCAGATGACCGGCATGACTACGTAGATCCCCGCGAGTTGCCACAGGATCAGCTTGTCGAAGATCTCGTATCCTCGACCGAGGTCCATGGCAGTCATTCCCGATTGCAGGAACGAGAAGACCTCGTTTACGTGCCAGAAAACGACAGTAAAGAATGCCACAGCGTAGACGACTCGCAGCAGGTACGTTCGCGGCTGCGCTGACTGCTCGCGCAAGTCGCGCGCCAGCAACGGCAGGCTCAGGTTGCGAACACGAGTCAGGAACGGCCGCTTCCTTCTCGGTAAACCCGGAGCTGGCGAATTCATGACCAAACCAAAAAAACAGCCCCGCGTGAAACGCGGGGCTGAGATTCATCACATTGAGGGAGTGCCGATCATCTAACGCTGAGCTGTTTTCGCTGATCGGAGGTGCTCGACATAGTCGAGCGCGATGTTCAACAACTCGTCATTGTACGCTGACACCGGAAATACTTCGGCCTCTTCTTCGTCATCTTTTTCCTCGTCATCGGTGTCTTCCTTATCTTTCTTTCGTTCCTCTCGCAGCTTTTCTTCGTTCAACGTGACCGTCTTGCGGTTCTTCCGTTCCATGTACTCACTGATGTTCGTCTTAACCTTCTGGAAGTCTGCTGCCTGCGAAACTCGATCGCTGCTCGCGCTCTGCAGATGCTTGACCAGGTCCGCGTTGACATAAGCAACGGCATCAAAATCAGCCGCCGCGATCTGGTCGAATTCCAGGGCGTTGTCGAGCGAGCTTTCGCCGATGTCCATGTGATCCAGAATTGACGGCAGCACGACGTCCGACTTCACGCCCGCCGTCTGAGTACTGTCGCCGTTGACGCGGTAGAACTGATTGATGGTCAGCTTCAGGGCTCCACGGTCTTTACGATTGAAGAACTGGAACATCTGCGGGCTGACTGGCATCACGTTCTGCACGGTGCCTTTGCCGTGCGTTGTGATATCACCCACCACGATACCGCGACGGTAGTCCTTGATGGCACCTGCCAGGATCTCTGATGCCGAGGCGGACATGCGATTGCACACGACGATCAGCGGCTCGTTAAACGCGCCTTCAATGTCGTCGCTGTAAACACGGACCTTGCTGCCCGGCTCTTTGACCTGCACGACCGGCCCCTGATCGATAAACAGGCCAGTGGCTTCAATCGCTTCACTCAGTGCTCCACCGCCGTTGTAGCGCAGGTCGAGAACGATTGCGTCAACGTTGCCGTCGCGTCGAAAGTCAACCAGCACCTTCTGCAGATCGCGGGACGTGCTCTTGAAGTCCTCCAATCCCTGCTCGGCACCGGCGAAATCCCGGTAGAACGACGGAACATTGATCACGCCAATCCGGCCTTTGCGGCCGGTGCGATCGGTGGTCTCGATGACCTCGCCTTTGACGGCTGACTCTTTCAGCTCGATCTTCTGGCGGATCAAGTCGTAGGTGACTGTCTCGCCCGATTCGGCTTTGGCAACCTGCAGACGCACCTTCGAGCCACGTTTGCCACGGATCAGGCGGACGACTTTGCTGAGCTTCATTTCGACGATGTCGACAAAGTCGCCAACTTCCTGTGCGACCGCCGTGATCTTGTCGCCCACGCCCAGGCGACCGTCTTTTTCTGCGGCGCCACCTTTGACGATCGATACGACAATCGTCTGACCATCTTCGCTGCGAAGTGCCGCACCAATGCCGTCCAGGCTGAGCTTCATCATGATCCGAAACTCTTCCATCGACTGCGGCGACAGATAGCTCGAATGCGGATCGAAGCTGTGAGTCATGGCGGACAGATACATCTCCAGCACTTCTGGCGACTCGGTCGAATGGATCGATCGCAGCACTGTGTTGTAGCGCTTGTGGACGCGATCCCGAGTTTCGTCGATGTCCTTGTCGTCAAGTTTCAGCGTGAGCATGTCGTACTTGACTCGCTTGCGCCAGCGTTCGTTGAGTTCATCAACATCGGCGGCGAATCCCACCGTGTCGTAGTCCGTCACCATCTCTTCATCGATTGTGAAGTCGGGCGACAGGTCGGCCAGGTCGTGTGCGTACTCAACACGCTCATCAACGCGTTTGACGAACTTGTTGAACACGGTGTAGGCAAAGTCGATATTGCCTTCGAGCAACTGGTCGTCCAGGTCCTTGCGGTTTTTCCCGAAGCTGTCGATGTCGCTCTTGTGAAAGTACAGCTTTTGAGGGTCCAGCGATTCGATGAATCCATCAAGTAGCTGACTGGAAACCTCGTCATTCACCTTGCCATGCCCAATGTGGTAGCGGCTGATCATGTTGCAGACGAGCCGGGCTGTGGCTGAGTCGTCCACGGATGGGCTCGCAAGCTGCTGAGCGAAAATCGTGGTTGCAACCAGAAGAACCGTTCCGAGCACCATGGTGCAGGCTGCACGCGAGGGGCAATTCAGCTTCATGTTTCACCTGTTGGCCAGAGTCATCCTGAAGCGATCCAGACGGTACCGGATCGCAGGTGAGTATCCGCTAATGAGACATCGGAATCCGACGCCAGTTCCCGACACGAAATTACCCGAGCCTGGAGCCGATACGTACAGAATCCCCGATACTAGCCTAAGCTTTGGGGCACGACAAGATGCGGATGCATTGCCATGCGGTATCATGCGCTGACGTAAGGGGTTACGGCCTGCCAGTCGAGGGGAACCGGTCGTGTGAAGGGATACTTCAACCCACATTTCACGCATGGCTGTGACCGACACCGTTAAAGAAAACCGACACCGTTAAAGAAAGAAGTGACGAGACCCTTGTCCGATAGCCCCAGAAAACCAGTGACCGGGCCACGACGGATCCTGTTCCTTGTGTTGTCGGGTGTGTTTGTTGTGCTGGGAGCTGCCGGAGCCATCCTGCCCGTGTTGCCCACCACACCTTTCCTGTTACTCGCCAGCTTCTTTCTTGCCCGGTCTTCACCACGGTTGAATGCCGCACTGTTGCGGTCGCGTTTTCTAGGGCCAATTCTGCGGGACTGGCAGGAACACCACGGAATCCGACTCAATGTCCGTCTGCAGGCGCTTGTGACGGTCGTTGTCGTCCTGAGTCTCACGATCTGGTTTGCCTCGCCATCAACACTCGCCAGCATGGCGATCACCGGCCTGGG
This sequence comes from Planctomycetota bacterium, assembly GCA_963579025.1. Classification (GTDB taxonomy): domain Bacteria; phylum Planctomycetota; class Planctomycetia; order Planctomycetales; family Planctomycetaceae; genus CAUZFZ01. Next base: position 21,943 of record CAUZFZ010000083.1, read on the forward strand.
CCTGATCGGAATCACCGTCATCCTGAGGTTGCCTGGCATTGAGGCGAGCGGCCGAAAATAGCTAAGCATCGTGCGGTAACTTAGTGTCGCAAGGGCGTCCGTGAACGGATTTGCTTCGCTGTTCATGTCGAGACATACTGCCAGGCATGAGCGCCGACTCACTTCGCACCGTTTTCCTGTCGCATTCGTCGGATGACCTTGAGTTCGTTGAGGCTCTCCAGCGCCGTCTCAACGACGGTCATTGGAAGGTGCTTGTTGACCGGACGGATGCCCGACCGGGTGACGAACTCGCCGACACGATCAAGCGACTCATCGATCAGGCCGATCATGTCGTCGGAGTGCTCAGCCCGGCCGCGGTTGAGTCGAAGTGGGTGCGGCGGGAACTGCGGTACGCGGTGAAGACGAAGAGTCCGGCGGACGGACATCGAATCGTTCCGCTGCTCATCAAGGGCACGACCGACAAACAGCTCCGCGACGCGTTCGAGCAGCCCGACCCTGACGGACCGGATGACCTTGAGCACTGGCCGCTCGAACGGCTGGGGATCAAAGTCGATGGCGGAGCGGGGGCGCTGGATGAACTCCTGCCGCGGTTGACGGAAGCACTGCTGCCGGCCGACTCCAACCGCCGGCGTTCATCTGCGAGCGACGTTCACGTGGTCTCGGACCTCGCCGACCTGGTGCTGCGGCTGAGGAACCCGAAGTTCAAGCTCGTGAAGAACGAGCATGGCGTCGAAGTCCGGCGTCCCGTCGCGACGGCGTCGTTCGCGTACTACCCGCCGTCGGCCACGGAACCGGAACTCGAAACCACCGGCTTTCAGTTCGTGGCTCCGCTGGGCGAACTCGTGGCGGGCGAGCTGAGCTATTACCTCGAACGCTACTACCTCGCGCCGTTCGGCCAGTTCGCGGCACGGGCCGAGCAGATCGAAAAGCAACTGCCGGCGTGGGGCCGCGAGCTGTGGGACGGGCTCAAGTCGCATCTGCCGTCTCGCAAGGACCCGTTCACCGCGTGGCAGGCGATGGCGCAGGCCGCTCAGCGGAGATTCACCGTGCGGCTGGAACCGCCTGTGCCGCCGCCGGGGTTCGATTCCTCGCGGCGTAGCCTGACTCTCCGAGTCGGGCGTGAATCACCCGACTCGGAGAGTCAGGCTACGGAGAAAGAGAAGACGTACGCCGAGTCGCTGGAAGCCGGGACGCAGTTGCTGGCTCTGCCGTGGGAGCTGCTCCGCGACGGCACGGGCTATCTGTTCCACGACGGTCACGGCGTGCGAGTGCGGCGAGCCATGCCGGGCCCGGACGTCGCCGCCACGCCGCCCGCGGACAAGCCCACCGACGCGGACGAAGCCGACTCGAAACAGGCCGAACGTCTGCGCGTCCTCATCGTGTGTGCCCGGCCCGAGTCCGAGGGTGTCGGCTTTATCGACCATCGCGTGTCGGTGCGTCCGCTGGTTGACGCGCTCAACGATCTCGGCGACCTGGTCGAGTACCGGGTGCTCGTGCCGCCCACATTCCCGGCTCTGAAGCACGAGCTGAACGCGGCCCTGAGCGCGGGGCGTCCGTATCACATCGTGCATTTCGACGGTCACGGCGTGTACGACCGGCGGCACGGCCTGGGCGGGCTGGTGTTCGAGCAGCCGTGGTCGGACATTCCAGACATCGCCACGACCACGCCCGGCGGTCACGGCGGCGGCAACACGGACGCCGCAGCCAGCCCCGCGACTCCAGCCAGGCGACCGTCGTTCCGCTTCCGCCGCAAGTCGGAGCTGGTCCATGCCCGCGAGCTGGGCGAGGTGCTCCGCAACAAGGGCGTGGGTCTGTTCTTTCTGGAAGCCTGCCAGTCGGCGGTGGCTGAAGACAAACCGGACGCGTCGGTGGCCGGAGGTCTGTTGCGCAGCGGGATTCCGTCGGTCGCGGCGATGAGTCATTCCGTGCTGGTGGAAACCGCTCGCCGCTTCACGACCGCGTTTTACCCGGAACTCGCCCGCGGCCAGCGAGTCGGTGCGGCCATGCTCGCCGGACAGCGTGCGCTGGAAGACGACAAACACCGCGGCTGGGGATTCCGGCCGGTCGATGAGCAGCAGCCAGGCGAACAGGCGAGTTCGCGCACGGTCCAGCGCACGCCGTTGAATCTGGAGGACTGGTTCGTGCCGGTGCTGTACCAGTCGGGCGAAGATCGCCCGTTGCTCATCGAACGTCCGCTGTCGGCTGCCGCGCGCGAGTACCGGGCCGAGGTGCTGCAGAAGACGCTGTCTCACCTGCCGGCGGAACCCGAGCACAGTTTCGTGGGCCGCAGTCGCGAGCTGCTGGCGGCCGAGCGGTTGCTGCTCGAGCAAGGTGACCGGTACGTCGTGTTCCGCGGCGAAGGCGGCGAGGGCAAGACGACTCTGGCCGCGGAACTCGCCCGCTGGCTGGTCACCACGCGACGCATCGAGCGTGTGGCGTTTGTCTCGGTGGAACACGTGGCCGATGCCCGCGAAGTCCTGGCCGCCTGGGGCGAGCAGCTTGTGCCCGGCTTCAGTGCCCAGGCCGATTCGCTCGACGCCGCCGCACGCGCGATCGTCCGCCGCCTGCACGACGGGCCGACCGTGCTGATCCTGGACAACATGGAAACGCTGCTGCCGCCGCCCACACTCATCAGCCGCAGTGCGCTAGCACCCGGTTCCGGTTCCCCGTTGGCATCGTCTTCGCCGGAACCCACCGACACCGCCGAACCGGACGCTAACGCGTTGCGGCTGATGTCGTCTGACCTCACCGCCGCCCGCGTGTTTGATCCCGAACTGCTCAACGAAATCCTGACACGTTGCCGGAACCTGCTGGAGCAGGCGCCCGAGACGCGGCTGATCATCACGTCGCGCGAGGGGCTGCCGGTCGAATCCGGATTCGGGGACCGCGAGCACGTGCTGGACGTGGGCCGGCTGAGTCTGAACGAGGGCATGGAACTGGTGGCCCGCGTGCTGGCCGGGCCGGAAGCGTCGGTCGCACGGGCGGAGTCGGTGCAGACGACGCGCGAGGAAGAAATCGAAACGCTGGTCAACACGGTGCAGGCCCACGCACGGAGCCTGGTGCTGCTCAGCGGAGAACTCAGCCGCCGCGGCGTGAGCGCCACCACAGCCGACCTGACGGAGCTGATGGCCGATCTGGAAGCGAAGTATCCCGGCGACCGCGAACGCTCGCTGTTCGCCAGCGTCGAGCTGTCGCTGCGCCGGCTGCCGACCGAGATTCGCGAGAAACTCGCACCGCTCGGGGTGTTTCAAGGAGGAGGCATCGTCCAAAACATCGGGATCGTGTGCGGGTTTGAATTGTCGACCATCGACGACATCAATCGGCTCGCGCGCGAATTCGTCGCAGTGGGGCTCGCTGAACTCGTCCCAATTGGCGTGCCGTTCCTCCGGTTCGACCCGGCCCTGGCCCCGGCGTTGTTGCGGGAGCTGCGTGAGTCCGGTTCATCCGCGGCATCGGAGGGTGGCTGGGGTCGACCGCAGCGAGCCCCCAGTCAGGTTGATCCGGCCAGCACGCGCGACACTGGGGGCTCGCTGCGCTCGACCCCAGCCACCCAGGCATCGGACGTCTTAAAGCGGCCTCACACCCCCGAATCGACTGCCCGCACCCGATGGGCCGAGGCCTGCCGCCAACTGGCCGGCTTCCTCGTTCAGCAACTCGGTCAGGATGCCCACCTGGCCGCGCATCTGACGCTGCTGGAACTGCCAAACCTGCTGGAGGCCCTGCGGTGTTTCGCGGACGCGATGGAAGCCAATGTCGCCTTTCGCTCCGCGAAAGAGCGTGGGGATCGAGACGCTCTTTCGCGGAGCGAAAGGCGACTCTCCGCCGACCTCGACGCTACGCCCGACACCGTGATCGGCTTCGCGACGAAGCTCGAACGCCTGCTGCAGCACCTCAACCGGCGAGCGGCACTGGCCGAGACGTCCGCCATCCGCCAGCGGGCCGACGACCTCCGCCGCCAGCTCGGCGACACCTGGACCAAACCCGCATTCGCGGCTGCGGACGCGAACATCGACCGGCTGCTGGACAGCGGGCACCACAGCGAGGCCGTTGTCGCCGCCCGGTCGCTGGTCGAGACCGCCACCACCGCCGGCCCGCAGGCCTACCCCGGTGCCGACTACGACATCGCCATGTCGTCCTTCAGTCTGGGCCGCGCGCTGCGAATGTCCGGTGACCCGCAGTCCGCTCTGCCCCCGCTGGCCACCGCCCGCGAACAGTTCGAGGAACTGGCCACGACGTTGGGCAGCGGAGAACACCGCCGGACTGCTGCGGGGATGGCCTTGGTGTGTCTCACCGATGAAGGCGACTGCCTGCAAAACCTCGGGCAGCTCGAAGCCGCCGCCGCGAAGTATGCAGCGTCGATCGAGCAATCCACCGCCCGGAACGACCGCCGCCAGATTGCCGTCGGCCGGTCGAATCTCGGCACCGTGCGGCTGATGCAGCAGCGTTACGCCGAGGCCCTGACCGAGCACCACGCCGCTCGCGACGTCAAAGAATCGCTGGGCGAATCGACCGCGGCACAGTGGCATCAGATCGGCCGGGTCCACGAGCAAACCGGCCAGTGGGACGAGGCCGAAGCCGCGTACCTGAAATCGCTCGCCCAGTCTGTCGAGTCCGGCAACAAGCCGTTCGAAGCCAGCTCCCGCGGCCAGTTGGGCAATCTGTATCTACGAATGTCGGGCCGAGCCGAGCAGGCCGTGGAGTTCCACCGGCAGGCCGCCGACGTCTTTCTCCAACTCGGCCTGCGTCAGGAAGAAGGCCGCTCACGGAACAACGCCGCGATCGCGCTGCAGCAACTCGGCCGCATCGACGCCGCCCGCGACGAACTGCAGCTCGCTCTGGAGTGCAAGAGCGAATTCGGCCTGAATGCCGAGCCGTGGACGACGTGGGACATTCTGTCGGATCTGGAGACGTCGGTGGGCCACGCCTCGGCCGCAGCCACCGCGCGGGACGAGGCTCTGCGACTCTACGAATCCGCCCGCCGCCAGGGCTGGCAGATCACCCTCGGCACCTTCGCCCGAGCTTTCGCTAAGCCCGTCACGATCCTGCTCACGGCAGCCACGGACAGCGAGTCCCTGCCGCCCGAACTCCGCCGCCAGATCCCCGACATCGAAGCCAGCCTCCGCCAGCAACTCACCGCCATCCCCAAAGATCCGGACATGGATCCCCGCATCGTCGCCCTGTGCCCGGCAGTCCTGTCCCTGCTGAACGGCGACCGCAGCCCCCACGTCTGGCAGAACCCCGCGCTGGACTACGCCGACGCGGTGGAACTGAAGCTGCTGCTGGAACAGTTGTCGACGGACGACTGACACGACGGGAATCCGCGACTCCGTCAGAACGCGGGACGTTAATTGTTGTCAGGGGCTTGCCGCTCGAGATCGACCAACATGTTGTCCCGGCTGAAAAGCGGATTGATGATTGTCGATTGATGAATGTTGATTTTCGAAGTGGAGGCAGTGGTGGCGGTTTACGGCTGAAGTGATCGCCCCTGACACATCGCCAATCAAAACTCATCAATCGATCTAACTGCTGCGAAGCGGGACTGACTTCTGAGCTTGTCTCAGGAGCCGCGCTCCATCAACCGGGTTGTCCGCGCTGGATCACGTTTGATGCTGGATCGCTTCGGCCAGAATCTCGGCGATGTGCATGACGCGGATGGGCTTCTGCTGCCGGCGGATCAGGCCGTCGAGGTGCATCAGGCAGGACATGTCGTTCGCGGTCAGGACATTTGTGCCGGCCTGTTCGTGATCGTGGATGCGGTCCAGTCCCATCATGCACGAGACGGCTTCCTCGGCCACGGCGAAGGTGCCGCCAAAACCACAGCACTCGTCCGGTCGTTTGAGCTGTGTCAGCTCAATTCCGTCGAGTGATTCGAGCAGTTGACGGGCCTTGTTGAATGACTCGCCGACGACCTCGCTGGAGCTGCCCAGCCGCAGCTCGCGCAGGCCGTGACAGCTCTGATGCAGACCCACCCGATGCGCGAAACTTCCCTGGACAGATTCCACTTTCAGTTCGTCGACCAGGAACTCGGTCAACTCGAACGTGTGCGATTTCAGTTCGGCGAAGCCAGGCCGGTCGCTCAGGTACTCGTCGTAGTGATTCCGCACCATGGACGTGCAACTGCCCGAGGGGCAGACCACTCGGTCGTACGGACCAAACACACTCAGGAAACGCTCGGCCAGGGGTCGTGTCTGTTCGATGAGTCCGGTGTTGGCCATGGGCTGGCCGCAACACGTCTGCTCCGACGGAAAGTCGACTTCGACGCCAAAGTGCTCCAGAACCTCGACTGTCGCCATGCCGACACGCGGGTAGAGCTGGTCGATGTAACAGGGAATGAACAGACCAACGCGCATAGTTGCTGTGCCAACGGGAGTGATTCAGGCTGAGGACTCAATCGGCGGAATCTAGCTCATGACGCTGATGTCGGCACGTGCCACGCGAGTTGGCTTGCCAAATCTCTGGAATCACCTGGCGACGGAACCCGGCTTCTGTATGCCAGGAGTCTTTGCGGGCGTTGTTCCGTCGCGTCCGGTGGGAACACGGGGGACGATCCTGTCTACTGTGTGAGACTGACTCACCTTGTAACGCGATACGAGTGCAATGATCGAACCTGCCCCTGCCCCTGCCCCGACAAACACTGCCGAGGTCACGCTGGAACTGCGTCACCTGCACCGTTTTTTCGGTCGCCTGAAAGCTGTGAACGACGTTTCGTTTCAGGTACGTGCCGGACAGGTGATGGGCTTCATCGGCCCCAATGGCGCGGGCAAGACAACGTCCATGCGAATCGCGGCGACGCTCGATACTCCGACGGCCGGTGACGCGTTCATCTGTGGCTACTCGGTCGTGGATGATCCCGACAAGGTGCGTCGCTTCCTGGGTTTCATGCCGGACAGTTTTGGCCGCTATCCCAACATGAACGTGGTCGAATATCTCGACTTCTATGCGCGGGCGTACGGACTCAAGGGAGCCCGACGGCGTGACGCCATCGAGCATGTGCTGGTCTTCACGGAACTGCGGAAGCTGGCGGACAAGCCGATTGACACGCTGTCCAAGGGCATGGGACAGCGATTGGGACTTGGCCGGTGCCTGATCCACGATCCGCAGGTCATGGTGCTCGACGAACCGGCCGCCGGACTGGACCCTCGCGCCCGAGTCGAACTGCGCGAGCTGATCCGGCTGCTGGCCACGGAGATGAACAAGACGGTCCTGATCAGCTCACACATCCTGACGGAACTGAGTGAGATCTGTGATTCCGCAGCGATCATCGAAGCGGGTCAGATTCTGGCGTTCGGCACGATGGATGAAATCCACCAGCAGATGCGCCAGTCGTCCGGTCAGGACGTCGGCCGAACACTGCTCGTCCGAATTTCGGGTGGAGATGATTCCGAGGCCACCAGCGACAAGCTGGAAAAGTGGCTGCTGGAGCAACCGTTCGTCAGTCGCGTGCAATGTACTCAGCTTGGTGCGACGTTCGACTTTGAAGGTCACGACCGCGAGCAGACTCAGTTCCTTCGCAGCATGCTGGATGCCGGCATCGAGGTCCTGGAGTACCACTCAAAAACGCACAGTCTGGAAGACGCCTTCATGAACATCACGCAGGGCATCACCCAGTAGCCGCATGGAACGAATCAGGAGTCGACCGTGACGAGAATCGCCATCGCGGAATGCAAACAGGAGGTGTCGTCATTCAATCCGGCGTCCAGCCACTTCGAGGACTTTCGCACCGCCTGTGGCCCTGAACTGCTCGACTATCACCGCGGCGTGGGCGAAGAAGTCGGCGGTGCATTGAGCGTGTTCGATCAGCAATCCGGCCTCGAAATCGTCCCCACATTTGGCGCCAGCTCGAATACTTCGGGCGGCATCCTGACGGCGGATGGCTTTCGTCGTTTAAGCGATGCATTCCTGAACGGCCTGACGGAAGCCGGTCCGGTCGATGCTGTCTATTTCTCCCTGCATGGAGCGATGCAGGCCGCCGACGAGAACGACCCGGAAGGATTCCTGCTGCAAGAGGCGCGACGTATTCTGGGCGACGAGATTCCGTTTGTCGTTTCGCTGGACCTGCATGGAATCCTGACCGACCGCATGCTGCAGCACAGTGACGCGGTGGTTGTCTATCACACGTACCCGCACGTGGATTTCTTCGAGACTGGAGCGCGAGCGGCGCGGCTTATGACGCGGATCGTTAACGAGAACGCACAACCGGTCATGGCACGGGTAAAAATCCCGGTGCTCGCACGCGGCGACGAGATGATCACGGAAACCGGCGTAGTCAGCGAGTGCATCCAACTGGCGAAGCAGATCGAAGCGAGTCCGAGTGGACTTGCGGCGGCGGTGATGTGGGGCAACCCGTTCACCGATGTGCCGGAGTTGCATTCCAGCAGCGTCGTCGTGATGGACGGCGATCAGAATGCGGCGGGCGAACATGCTGTGGACCTGGCCCGCCGGTTCTGGGCTCACCACGAGAAGATGCAGGAGCCGTTAACCAGTCTGAGCGACAGTGTTCGTCTTGCTGCGGAAGTCGCGTCCGGCACAGTGATCATGATGGACGCAGCCGACGCAACGAGTTCGGGCGCATCCGGTGACAGCAACGCAATCGTGTGTGAACTGCTGCGTCAGAATTATCGCGGACGGACTCTGGCCCCGGTCGTCGACCCGGCCGCTGTCCGTATGGCATTCGAAGCGGGAGTCGGTGCCACGATTCGAACGACGATCGGCGGGGCACTTGATCCAGCCCGGTACACCCCAGTCGAGCTGGAAGCTCAGGTCCGGTTACTGTCTGACGGTCGGTTTCGCAGCGAGTCGTTTGGCTGGCACTGGGACTCCGGCAACACCGCCGTGCTGGAATCCGACAACTACACATTAATCGTGGGGGCACGACCGGTCAGTCTGTTCGATCGATCGTGGTTCTACGCCAACGGCCAGGATCCGCGCCGATTCGATCTGGTCGTCGTGAAGTCGCCACACTGCGAACCGCACATGTTTGCCGACTGGTGCGCCCGACTGATCAACGTGGACGCGCCGGGGTCAACCAGTGCCAATCTCCGCAGCCTGGGACACACTGTTTGCGCCCGCCCCGTCTTTCCGCTCGACGAAGGCGTCGAGTTTCAACCCGTCGCGGACATCTTCCGCTGAATCTGCAGACCGAAACGAGCGAAGCGAAGTTCCGTGGTAGCCGAACTCGCCAGCGTTTGGCCGTGACTCACGGGATGGCCAAAGTCTGGCGACTTCGGCTACCAGTCGTTTCAGGTCTGCGCCGCCTTCGGATCCGTCGTCAGAAAGACCTCGTGCACGTCCAGCTTGCTGGGTCCGCGGAACATTTCGCGTGGCGCTTGATTGGCGTGCGCTTCCGCGAAGGCGGGACTGCGCGTCCATGCCACGAAGTCGTCCATCGATCGCCACCAGGTTTTCACTTCGTAGAAACCTTCGGCGTCCGGATCATCGACGAACCGGCCGGATTCGTGATCGAATCGAACTGGCCGCGGGCGATGCACTTCGTTCCGGATGAAGCCGGGAGCCTGATCGACCAGATGCACGCGATTCCGAAAGCGGTCCTCAAAATCGATTTCGTGTCCGGTTGCCACCGGGATGCAATTCGTCACGACGATCATCATTTGGCTCCTGGCTTCTTTTCCGTACCGGCGGTCTCAACGACCGGGGCGATCTGCTCTTCAGTTTTCACGCCGGATGGCAGTTCCATGATCCGGATATTGCGGAAGTGAATTTCGGCGCCTTCGGATTCCAGACACAGATACCCCTTCCGCATCGATGACTTGCTGACACCGTTGACGAACTTTCCGTTGACCGACAGCTTCACGACGCCATCGACAAAGACGACGTCGTAGACATTCCATTCGCCTTTGCCCTTACACCGATTCTCGATCGACTTGCTGCGCGTGCCGCGAGGATTGTCGGGCACGGTCTTCAATCCGTTTGCTCCGAACAGTTCTCCGTGGACGTAGGCAATGGGCCGCGGCGTCCCGTCCTTTTCTCTGTTGATGAATGGCCACTGCAGTTCCAGCATCTGCACTTCCATGCCTTTCGGCAGACGTCGGCCTTCCGGGACGGTGCCTTCACTCCACGCGAACACGCCCGAGTTTCCGCCGGCTTCCATGTGCCGCCATTCGATATGCAGCAGAAAATTCTCGTACTGCTTCTCGGACCGCATGACGCCGATCGGGAGCCCGGTGCAGACGAGCAGTCCGTCGCGCACGGACCAGGTCTCCGGACTTGTATTCACGTCGACCCAACCCGTCAGGTCCTTTCCGTTGAACAGGTCAACCCATTGCGGCACCTCTGCCGCATGCGTGTGGCTGACTCCACACAGAAGAACGAGAACACCGCTGACGAATTTCATTGCTCGATCATTCATGAGGTTCTCCGTTACACAGAATCATGTGGCACAGAATCATGATTCTGCGACCATGATTCTGTAGTGTTTTCGCGTGGCATGTGAGCATAGCTGCATGTCATTCCCGACGCCGCCTGCTCACGAACAGAACCTGAGGATGACTGGAATGGCCGATTCGCAAACGTGGAAAGTGTATCTGTCTGGAGAGATTCACTCGGACTGGCGAGACGCGATCGCATCCGGGATCGAGCAGGCTGGCTTACCAGTGCAGCTTTCGAGTCCCGTAACAAACCACTCGGCCAGTGATGACTGCGGCGTCGACATCCTTGGAAGCGAAAGCGAACCATTCTGGAAGGATCGCAAAGGGGCGGGTGTGAATGCGATTCGATCCCGCACACTGATCAGCAAAGCCGACGTCGTCGTTGTGCGATTTGGAACGCAATACCGTCAATGGAATGCCGCGTTTGACGCTGGCTATGCGGCCGCGCTGGGGAAACCGCTCATCACCCTGCACGACGCGGAACTGGATCACGCACTGAAAGAAGTCGACGCAGCCGCCTGTGCTACGGCGCACGAACCTGAACAGGTCGTGAAGATTCTGCAGTACGTCATCACTCAGGACTAATTGCACGCGTCTGGAAAATCGACAGTGTGAAGCAGGACCTCACACCGAGAGCGGAAGACCGAAGTAAGGAACACTAATTCGCACTAATTGACGCTAATAATTCACGTGACGACTGTCACCCGGATTAGCGAAAATCAGTGTCGATTAGTGTTCCTTCATGTCCGTGAGCGAAACTGGACTCAACTGCAACATGTCTTGATGAATACGCGCAGCCAATGCGATAGGCTGCCATCGTGCCCGCCGATTCGCATCACTCAGAGACCGCCGCTCCGTCGAACCGCCCCGTGGTATGTGAGTTCGTTGTCGAGTCATACCTCAGCGGCAAGCGGATCGACACATTTGTCGGGAGGCATCTGCGGAACTGGTCGCGTTTCCGAATTCAACGCATGGTGCAGGCGGGCTGCGTCCGTGTGAACGACGCCACGGTGACGATCGATTTCCGCGTCCGGCCGAATGATGTGGTATGGATTCGCGTTGTCAGCCCGCCGGACCTTTCGCCGGTGCCTCAATCCATACCTGTCGAAGTCCTGTACGAAGACCCGTGGCTGATTGCGGTTAATAAGCCGCCCGGACAGATCGCACATCCGGGCGGCGAGTTCCGCGGCCGGACATTGATCAATGCGCTGCAGTTTCATTTCGATCAAAACTCACCACGGCCAGGAATGGTTCGACCAGGCATCGTCCACCGCATCGACCGGCAGACAAGTGGAGTGATGATCTGCCCCAAAGAACATCTCACGCATCGGCGACTGACTCAGCAGTTCGAGCGGCGCGAGATCTCGAAAACGTACGTCGCCATCGTGCGGGGATGTCCGACTGAGGACGCCGGCTTGATCGAACTGCCGATCGGGACAGTGCCGAATCCGACATGCACGCTTATGTGCGCCAAACCGATGGCCGTGGATGCTCGCCCGGCACAGACAGGGTTTCGCGTTCTGGAACGATTTGATGGCTATACGTTCGTGGAAGCGCGTCCGCTGACTGGCCGGCATCATCAGATTCGTATCCACTTCGCGGAGCTCGGATTTCCCCTGCTGGCCGATGAGTTCTATAGCGAGAACGGACTGATCAAAGACGGAACTCCGCTGGAGATCGGAAAGAAGGACGAACCGCGGTCGACTGATCCGTTCATAGAGGATCCGTTCTACGATCCAGATCTCCCGCTGCGACGGCACGCACTGCATGCGGCGACGATTGCCTTCGATCACCCGATCGCAGGGATGCCGATACTCCTTGAAGCGCCGCTACCGGTCGACTTCCAGCAAACGCTGGTTGCTCTGCGAGACTCGGCCAATCGGCCAGCGGCTTCGTGACTAACGCGGGGCCATCGTGCGGCCTGCCTGCGAATTACACGTCCGGCAATTGCCACTGGGGACGATACGTCTTCGTGAGCAGAGCATTGGCCTCGGCGTCGTCTCCGAATGACATCGATTCGCCGTCGAAGCTGAGTTCGCGTCCCAGTTGCCAGGCGGCGTTGCCCAGGTGGCACAGCGTAGTGCTGGTGTGACCGATCTCGATGTCGGCGTTGGGTCGCTGCCGCGTACGGACGCAGTCAACGAAGTTACGCAGATGGCTGCCCAGTAACTCACTCGCATCCGCGTTGAGACGCTCTTTGCAGTCGTAGACTTTCCAGCCGCTGCGATCGATGACCAGCGTGCCCTTATCACCGTGGAAGGAAACACCCGATCCGCGGCCCTCCAGCCCATGGTTCGTCCACAGTCGATGTTCCCAGGTGATCGTGTGCTGTGGCCATTGGAATGTGGCCTGCAGTGTGTCCGGCATTTCCTGATCGCCGTGAAACACATAGTTGCCGCCAGAGGCGCTCACGCGAGTCGGATAGTCAAGCTGCAGGCCCCAGCGGGCGATGTCGAGAAGATGGACGCCCCAGTTGCCGAGTTCTCCCGTTCCATAATCGTGGAACCACTGCCAGTGGTGATGAAAGCGGTTGGCATTGAAGTCACGCTCAGGAGCCGGACCCAGCCACAAGTCGTAATCAACGTTTTCAGGGACTGGTTCGTCGAGTTTGCTGCCAATCGGCTTCCGCTTGTTGGCCACCCAGGCTTTGGCGAGTCGGACGGTTCCCAACTGGCCATTCTGAACGAGCTCAATCGCCGACTGGAAATGCTCGCCGCTGCGCTGCTGCAATCCTGTCTGCACAACACGATCCGTCGCCTGAGCCACATCGACGAGGCGCCGTCCTTCTTCGATCGTGTGCGACACCGGTTTTTCAAGGTAGACGTCTTTTCCCGCCTGGCACGCCAGAACTCCCATCAGCGCGTGCCAGTGATCCGGCGTAGCGATTACCACGGCATCGATTGAGTCGTCGTCCAGCAGGTGGCGGAAGTCGGATTCCCAGCGAGGCTCCGAATCCTGCACGTCGGTGACAGACTTCATGGCCGTCGCCTGCAGACTGAGATCGACATCGCACAAAGCAGTCAGCGTGACGTCATCCATGCCGGCCAGGCGAGTTGCCAGCGTGCGGCCCTGATTGCGAACGCCGATGACGCCAACTCGTACCGGCTGACTGCGGTCAGCGCGAGCGACGGTTGTCGACAGGCCGACCATGCCGGCGGCAACTCCAGCGGCATTCTGGGCACTGCGTCCGAGAAACTGGCGGCGGCTGAGATCACTGCGAGGTTTCATGGCTGGAATCTGGGGCGGGAGGGAGTTGAACGGGGACAATGAGCGTACCAGATGCGGCAGCCAAATGTATCGGGATGGGCTATCGGTCTCTGGCGATGCGCGGGAGCCACGCCATTAGCTCACCGCGTCATCCGCTCACCGCGTCATCCGCTCACCTTGTCACTTTGCCGGCTTCTCGAACATCCGGCTGATCCGCACGTGCCCGTCGTGATGAGCGGTCGCCACCTGCAGGCCATCTGGATGGAGCGACATGTCGCGAGCGGTATTGGGCAGCTTCAGTTTGTGGAATGGCTTCTCTTCCGCCGGCTTGAAGAACAGCAGGAATCCTCCACCACTGCCGCCGGCCGCACCGATCTCGACACCATTAGCGAGGAATTCGACTTGCCAGCCGATGCCCTTGACCCCCGCCGCCGGTTGCTTGCGAAGTACTTCCCCCTTTTCCCAGTCGAACAGCACGATCAGTGGTTCGTTGACTGCGCCCAGTGGGTTAGTCGCCTTGTGCAGGCCAATGCAGGCCAGCGTTTTTCCGTCCGCACTCAAGGCCAGATCACGAATGCCACCGTAGTGGACCTTTTGGCCGCCGTTGTACGTATGCAGGTCTTTGGCTTCGAGGGTCCGGACCAGCTTGCCCGTCTTGAGTTCCCACTGCAGCACCTTTCCACTCAGATCGCCCGATAACAGGAACTCGCCGCCCGGATGGAAGAACACGCTGTAGACGTTGGCCTCGTGGCCCTTGAATTCCCGTACGGGTTTGCCATCCGGCGACCACGTGCGGACAAAGTTGTCGTTCCCACCCGATGCGATCAGCGATCCATCGGCGTTGACGTCGAGCGATCGGATCCAGCCCTGATGGGCGACGACCTCGTGCTTTGGTTCTGGTTTCTCAGCGGACGTCGGCCAGAAAAACAATCGATCGTCGCAACCACCGGAGATGACCGTCTCGCCATCAGGCAGAAAGACAATGTCGCGAATCCAGCTCTCATGTGCCGGCCACGCGGTCTTCTTGCCGGATTCCAGCTCCCAGCGTTGCAACGAGTAATCCTCGGAACTGCTGAAGAGGTATCTCCCCTTGGGATCAAAACAGCACGCGATCATCGGGCGACCGTGTTTCCACTGATGCGCGATATGCGTTTTCGTCGGATCGAGATTCATCACGGTTCCCGTTTCCACGTGGCTCGCTCCCCCGCCGGTGTTCGTGCAAACCGGAAGAGCGAAGATGAATCGCATCAGCGAAACCTGATGCGTCCAGCCATCATATGAGCCCCAGGCATGCGGTCAAGATCCCACTGGCTCCGCCGATGCCGCCTGCTGATAGCACTCGCCGAGATGAATAATCAGCTCAAGGGCCAGAAGATCAGCCCGCGCCATCACGTGCCGAGTGCTCCGATTGCCGAGCCCTTTCACCACATGCTCGACCCGTTCCAGATGCAGCGACAGCGTGTCTCGAGGGCTGAGTTTGAACTCAGCCAGAATACGCGCGAGTTGGCCAATCTCAGCTCCGAGATTGCCTGAACCCATTATCACATACGTTCGTAAAAGTTCGTAATAGTAAGTTCTCACCTCGTCGGGTACGGCAATGGAATGAGTCCGCTGCTCGGGAATGGCCTCGGAATCCTCATCAGACGACTCCGCCCCACAGACTACCGATTGCCTGCGATTGCAGTCTGAGTCGGCGGAAACTCCGTGGGCCAGTACTTCCAGCTCACTGATGATGTCCCGCTGTTGGCGGAGCAGATGGCCCGCTTCGTCACGTTCGCGGACCAGTCGTCGGTGATTGGCCACAGCGTGCTGATGGTTTTCTCGCGCCGTCAGTGCCTGTCCAATCGTGCGCTGCATGACATTGACGAGCGCCCGGGAACTCCACAGGGCTGAGGACACCAGTAACTCGCATTGAAACCGGCACGCATCGACTACCAGGCCGTCATCGGGACGCCGACTCAACAGAATGAGCGGATCGTCACAGCCGGACGCACGAATCGCCTGTAACAGGGCAATTGCGTCCCATGCATTGTCGTCATCCCGGTCCTTGCCGCCATCGATGGATTGAACACATTCGATGATGATGCAGTCGAAGTTCTCCTGCCGGAGGAGCGTCATTGTCTCCGAGGGTGTACTGACCCAGCGGAATCGGGGGTCATGGCAGCCGATCGCGTCGAGCTGCAGCGTCAGCCCGATCCAGTCAGGCTCGGTCGTCCCGACACAGAGCAGTCGGAATCCCGCGGCGACACCGCTTTCCGGGGGAGCTGCAAGCCAATCGGACATAATTAAGGGTGATGAGTGAAGTATCACTGAGTGGAAGGCAACCGGGACAGATCAGGCTTCACCCTTCCACGGGCGCGGGCTTATACGACTCGCCGGAAACCGGTGTCAATACGGAGGTAACGGCAGATTCAGGTCCCCAATACGTGGTCAGACGCCCGGCTGGCTGCTATTCTCCGCCGCTTCATTGACCCCGGATTGTCGCTCGTTCTGTGCGCGCTGATGTCCAGTGGGAATTGAGCAAAGTCACAACATCGGACGCGCGGGACTGGACGACTTTTCTGGCCCGACGAGCGTGGATTCCAGTTTCAAAGCAGTGAGAAGGTTCCATGGGAAAAAGTCGCCTCCAGATGCGGCGTGAAGTTGAAGCCGCTGAAACTCAGGATGAGAGTGTTGCTGAAATCACCAAAGCGAAGCCGAAAAAGAAAGCGGCCAAGCGCAAAGCGGCTGTCCGTCGGACTCGCGAGAAGCCCCCGGAACGCAAACGCGTCACGTGGGTCCTGTACAGCGGCAGTATGAAGGAGGAAGGCCGTTTCTCGTACGACCAGAAGGAAGCTGCCGACGCTCGGCTGACGGTCCTGCAGAATCGAGGCAAGAAGCTGTATTTCATGCAGTTGGTCAAAGAACTGATCACCGAGGGTGCTGGGCCGATCACACCCGTTTCGTCCGACCCGGAACTGGATGAAGCCCCCGTGCGGGTCGATCCGGATGCCGAGAAACCGGCAGACGGTGAAGACGCTCTGGACGTCGATGTGGAAGCGGATTTCGCAGACGACGATGATGATGACGATGCCGCTGAGCCTGCGGACGACGACGACGACGAGTGACCGGTCATCGTTGAACACAAACGCGAACGGCGGCCCAATGCGGTCGCCGTTTTTTTTGCGCACGCGAGACACCGACCTGGCTTAAACTGAACGTGGAGATTCGTCAGGCCGGTTCAACGACGAGTTACGCATGACGAACAAGCCGCCGAATCACGCCGATAGCGCGTCATCACTGAGTGCCAGTGAATTGCGACACTACCAGCAACAGGGATTCATCGTTCCTCAGTTTCGACTCTCCGAGGAACGTGTTGGTCAGCTTCGCGAAGCACTCGATCGTGTGATCGCAGATAACCCGGATCGGCGACCCGAGCAGTTGGTCAGTGTGCATATCTCCGGGAAGAACGCTGAGGGTGTGACCGGGCACGATGCCTTCATGCAGATTGCTCAGGATTCCGAGATCGTCGACATGGTGTCGCAGGTGATTGGGCCGGACGTGATCCTGTGGGGATGTCAGAGTTTCTGCAAACCGGCCGGTGACGGCATGGAAGTTCCCTGGCATCAGGATGGGCACTACTGGCCGATCCGGCCGCTCGCGACATGTACGGTGTGGATCGCGATTGATGACAGTGTCGTCGAGAACGGGTGTCTGCGTGTCGTCCCCGGCTCGCACCGCGAGCAAGAGCTGTTCGATCATCTGAAGGAAGACCGCGATGACATCGTGTTGAATCAGCGCGTCGCGGACGGCATCTTCAACGAAAGCGACGCTGTGGATGTGGAACTCGAAGCCGGCCAGATGTCGCTGCATGACGTGTACATGATCCACGGATCGAATCCAAATCGCTCCACGCGCCGCCGGGCGGGCCTGGCAATCCGATATATGCCAGGCACGTCACTGTTTGATCGCAACTCCAGTGCGGCGGGCACCAACGCTGGCTACGCCGTGTATTTCGCGACGCGCCCCATCTGGCTGCTGCGCGGCGAGGACCGGACGGGAACGAATGACTTTCTCGTCGGCCACAAGGGAGCGTGAATCCCATCCCGTGGCGGTTTGATTCGCGATAACCGGCACAAGTGCACTCAGCGGCCGGGACTTCCGACACCCGTGTGCGAGGCTCGTGAATCGCCAAAGCCGGCGGTTTGGACGGTCGACAAAGAGCGGTTGGACGGCGCGGGAATCGAACCGCGTCACGCACGAGCCCGGGTGAGTGATCGTCTCGACCGGGCTCAATCGGGCCGGCCTCGTCACTGCTGCACCATGAGCAAGCATCTCGAACAGATCGACGGTCTCGGTATCGACGGTGAGCTTCCGTATTGGAAGCAGGCCCAGGAACCACTCGCGTGTCTGATCTTCCTGTTGCCGATGCTGTTGGTTTACGAAGCCGGCGTGCTGTTGCTGGCCGGTGACAATGCAAACTCACTACGAAACGGTGCAGATTTCTGGATGCGGTCGTGGCTCCAGAATGTGGGTCTTCAGGCGTTCATCCTCCCAGGTCTGGTTGTGTGCGCCCTGCTCGCATGGCATCGCTATGGAAAGTATCCGTGGCGGATTTCGCGTGAGACGCTGATCGGGATGTTCGCGGAAAGTCTGCTGCTGGCAGTCGGACTGCTCACGGTCGCTCAGCTACAGGACATGGCGTTCCAGTGCTGGTTTCCCGGCGATGTCCACATACGCGAGGGCGAACCCGGCGAACGGCCGCTGCTACTTGTTCCGGCCAATGCAGATGTGATGCCGGCTCCCGGACTGACGCACGCTCCGTCGCTGAACCAGTCAAGATCGTTGCCCGCCGCGGCGCTGGGGCCACGACTGGTCAGCTACGTGGGAGCTGGAGTCTACGAAGAGGTCATGTTCCGACTGGCTCTGTTGCCACTGTGCGTAATCCTGTTGCGATCATTGTTTCGCATGCCCGGCAAGTGGGCTGCCGTGCTGGCGGTCTTCGTGACAAGCCTGACGTTCTCGATCGCACACTACATCGGCCCGAGCGGTGAATCGTTCTCGCTGTTCAGTTTTACGTTCCGCACGACGGCCGGTTGCTTCTTTGCCACGGTATTTCTCTTGCGAGGCTTCGGCATTACGGTCGGCTGCCACGCACTGTACGACGTGCTGGTGGGCATATTGACTGCCGCTGGATGACCGAAAGCTGACTCGGCGAGTCAGGGCTGTTTGACGATTTCCGGGATCCACGAACCGTTCTGGCGAGTGACTCGCACGACCGCAACTTTCTGCTGGTCGACATGGACAGGATTCAACTCGGGGACGTCTTCAAGGCCGAATTTCAATTCCGAGAACACGAAAAGCACGATCGCTTCTTCCTGGCAGCGCTCGTCTGCAACGAGTTCCGCAATGCTTTCCAGAACGGCCTCTCGTTTCGCGAGTGTTCTCGGAAGCTCTCTTAATCCGCTTTCAAAATTGTCGAATTCATCAAGTGACGCGTCGCCGATCACACTCAAAACTGGCCGCAGAACGGCTAGTGTTGTGGGGCGTGAGACATCGTGTCCCGCACGCACCAGGGGCGATATCTCATAGTGAAGGTTGCGGTACAGGTTGTTGAATTCAGATACCAACTGTTCGCCATCTGGTGTTTCACGCAGTCCGTCGAATAACCAGATGTAACGCTCATGGCTCAGCCTCAGATTCAGCGCTCCGGTCGCCAGCAGCCGAAAGATGAACCAGGTACCACGGTTGTGTGCTTCCGAATGGTTTCGTGGAATGTGCGTGTGTGGGACGTAGCCACCTGGTGGCGCGGCGTACTCAATCTCAACTGTGTTGCTGCGCACCGTGCCTCGGGGTACACGTTCCAACAAGTCGCGGATTGGATCGACTGTGCCGTCACCCACCCACTTCTGTGGATCATTGCTGGCCGTGGAGTAAACCCACGTGAGCCGATACTTGCCAGGTGCCGCAAACGTGCGCCAGTTCATGGGCGGATAAGTCATGAAGTGGAAGCCATCGTCCCGTGAGTAGGGATCGAACTGCTCGCGTGGTTCGACAGTGACGAAACTTCGACGGCGTAACGGGTCGAGGTTCCCGCAGCCAGCGCCCCACCATTCCCCTTCGAACTCCGGCGGACCTTCAATTTCGAAATAGCAGTGCGGGTAACGCCGGCGCGAACCCGACCCGTCAACGCTCCCGAGAAGGATGACTGGTTCGGTCGAATCGTTCTGCAGCCACACCTGAATCTGCGGAACATCCCCAACGACATACTGCGATTTGATTCTGCCGATGACGGCCGAGACCGACAGATCCGCCTGTTCTGGGACAGGTTCGTCTTGCGGCACGGCAATCGCGGGTTTTGACACGATTGCACGAAAGTCTGATCTCGGAGGCGAAACAGTGAACGCTTGCACGGAAAATACAATGAGCGCAGCGACTGTCGCCAGAAACGCAATCGAGTGGCGGGATGAGCGAGCATTCATGAGTATGCCACCTCGATCAAGGCGAATAGTCTGTTGAACCAAACGTAACCATGGCTGCACCAGAGACACTATCACTTCACTCATCCGCCGTGCAGTTGAGTTTCACCTTTCTGTCTGCGGCGTGTACCACGTAAGGGGACGCGGATGACGCTGATCTTGCGGATGAACACGGATCAGCGAACATCCGCTGAATCCGCGTCCCCTTGCAGACGGCGCTTAGTTAGTTCCCGTCGGGAAACTGGTATGTGGTCTGAATCGGCAGGGGCGGGGCAGGGAGCGGGCCGCCGAAGTTCGTGTGTTTGCTCTTCGGTTGCAGGTGTTGGACAGCAGCAACCGGTCATTCTGCAGATTCTATATGGTTCGGGCCTGCAGGGCGCGCATCGGGAGTTCGGATGACGCTTTCCACTCCTGGCCCGGCACTTACGCAGCACGCTGGCTGCGGGCCGCCTGGCTCTCCGGGTTCGCCAGCCGGATCAGCACACGGCCCAGTGTATGCAGATTACGACCCAGCACCGCAAGGCTCACGTAGCGCTCGAATCCCACTTCACTTCTGTCACGGCAGCGCTTCAGACCGTTCCCCGACTGCAGGCTCCCGATCGTCGACTCGACTCCCGGATGCGACTGCACTCCGGCGAAGTATTCCGGACCCGCCTGGGCCTCCTGTTCGACCGACTGCCTGGCTCCCGGCTTCGGCAGGCACACATGCGGCACCAGTTGTGACAGCTCCTGCTGGTTCGACGGCGAGTGGAAACCCCGGTCGAACGATGCCCGTTCGATGCGGTCTTCCAGACGTACCTGCACAATCCGCGTCTGTTCCACGACCACTTCCCTGTCGGTTTCAAAGCGTGACATCACATAGTGGTGTGTCATAAACCCGGCGCCGTCTTCGTAGAACATGACCAGCCGTCCGAACTGCACCGGCTGGCCGGCCTTGCCGCGTCTATAAAGCTGAGTGTGCGGTTCAAAGATGCTGAACAGCTTGTCTTCGTGCGGTACCGTTTCCGCCTGGAGCACACGTCGGCGGGCCGTGTCCTGCACACGCACGGTGCGGGCGATAAACGCCTGCAGCGAATCGTTTTCGTAGATATCGCTGCGCACAGCCGGCGGCCATCCCAGCTCGCACAGCAGTTCGCGCGCCCGTTCGATGATCCGGTCACTGTGTTTGAGCAGTTTTGTATAAGCGGCTTTCAGTCGCTTGTGATAGTCCTTCCCCTTGCGGGCCGCGATCCGTTCAATCTCCCGGGATGTCCGTTTGACCTGTTTGTAGAGATGCGCATGCTGCCGCCAGCCGGACAAGTCCGCCGCCTCAGCGAGTGGAAGACACAATTCAATAATCTTTCTCGCTCCGTCACGGATCAGTGTGCTTTCCGTGGGATAGTGAATCATCGTTTCGACGACCGTCGAGTCCGCCCGCGTGGTGCGTGCCGCGTCCGGAACCAGGACGTGTCCAGCCGCCACGATCCGATGACTGATGGCGTCGATGGTCTCCGGCCTCAGCAGGCAGACATTGTCACGGATGCGCTGCCAGTGGAACGATGTGGACTCGTCCCAGGGGCCAATCTGCATCATGGCCCGCAGCTTGATGTGGTTCTCGGCGAGGTCCTGGAGTTTGTCATAGTCCAGGTTGCAGCCCAGCCGGACAGCTCCCAGAACCAGAATCTGCCAGTAGGTGAATCCTTCCCGGCCGACATCCGAGCGGGTGTGTTGATTGACGTCGGCCTCAATCAGGTCGAGGATTTGCACCCGGAGTCCCGGCTGCGAATAGACATGCTGCAGTGCGGCGAGAAGGGGGACGATTTCG
>CAUZFZ010000084.1:0-43509 GCA_963579025.1 Planctomycetota bacterium
GCCGCACGTATTCCGCGATCGGCGGCTCGGCAGGAGCCTCGCCCTCCCCAAAACGTCCACTACGGAAAAAGGCAAGTTGCTCTAGCGCAACAGCGCAAAACTCCTTTGATCAAGGACTTCGTCATGACCGAAAAAGACACAATCCTGTTCGTCGACGATAACCCATCGATTCTGAGTGCCATTCAGCGGACTCAACGGTCGGACAACTACCGCATTCGGACCGCCAGTTCAGCCGCTGAAGCCGCAATGTGCCTGGTTTTGCACCCCGTTCGAGTCATCGTTTGTGACTATCAGATGTCCGGAATGAACGGGCTTGAGTACCTCTCAAAAACCGCTCCACAAATTCCCGACACGTGGCGAATCCTGCTCAGCGGCAACATCGACGAGGCGATGGCGGCAGATGCAGTGGAACGTGGAGTTGTGCATTTCGTGCTCTGGAAGCCCCTGAAGGCAGACGCGCTTACACAGATTATTCACACGTGCCTTGGTGCTCGTCCACAAACGATCAAAACGCTGGACCTGTCAGTCGCCTGGTGAGTCGATCAGGCACTGCACCCATCTTACGAGTCGCACACTCAGTTCCTGGCACGTGATATTTGGTGCAACCTTGCCGGAACCCGCCGAGTTCTTTGCTTCCGCCCGGCAATCCGAACGACATGAGCTTCAGGTCGGAATCGTGCTTGCGTCCCGATACCGCAGCAGCAGTTCCTCGTCGAGTTCGACGCCAAGTCCGGGACCGTCCGGAACTCGCGCTGCTTCAGGTCCCAGCGTCAGTGGTGTTTTGAGCAAATCGGTTTCGTGATAGATCGGGCCGATGAAGTCACCGGGAAATCGCTCGCTGTCGATCGTTGAGATCGCCGCTCCAACTTGCAGCATCGCGGCCGTGCCGATGCCCAGCTCAAGATTGCTGCCCATCGAACACTTGATGCCGGCGGCTTTGGCGACGTTTGCGATCTCGACCGTCGCCTGGATCCCAGCATGTTTGCCGGGATAGACGCTCAGAATATCGACAGCGCGTTCAGCCGTGAGATGCCACGCATCGTTCAATGTAAACACGCTTTCGTCGACCATGACCGGAATGTCCGTGTCGCGTGTTAAAGTTGCGAGTGCCTGGCGGTCCGCAGTCGAGACCGAGTGGTCGGCTCGGCGAAATTCGGCAGGCCGCTGTCTGTTGATGTGGGCGGGCAACCGGAATTCCGCTTCCAAACATGGGCGGGGCCGGGGGGGGGTTGGACGTTGACCACGTTTCAGGCAGGCAATAGCATCCGAACTGGCCATAAACCCCGTCAAACTGAGCCTTTACGTACACCGCTTCCGCCTGCCCCAGGCAATCGCCGGGCGGCACGGGCACACGGTCACGGAACGACCGGCGCAGGACTCGTCGGAGAGTAGACCGGCAGGACAATCAGCGCGGACAGCGCACCCAAGGGGTGATCAGTTTCACAGTGCCGAATCAATCGTCGATGCAGACGGCCGAAGTCGGCTCATAATAAATACGCGTCGTGTGCGCCGGAATTCCGGATTGCCGCGATCATTCGCAACACACTCCTCGACACATGAGGTCGAGGCTGACAACTCAGGATCGAAACATGGACGCCACACAGCAGCTTGGCGACTCCTTCAACAAAGTCACCGACTTCTTCTCGGCCGTTTCGTCGAAGGTCGAGCGCGGCATCACCGGACTATTTGGATCGTCCAACGAACGCCGGGTGCGACAAATCGGCTTCGTACGTGAACGTGACGGGTCGTCACGAGTTGTCCCGGGCTCGCTTGTCGATCGCATCAACCAGCTTGAGTCACAGTACCAGGCACTCTCGAACGACGACCTGCGACAGACGTCTGTAAAGCTGCGGGCGAGGTTGGCCGCCGGTGAAACGCTCGAAGACATTCTGCCGGATGCGTTTGCCGCGGCTCGTGAGTCGGGCTGGCGATACCTCAAGATGCGTCACTACGACGTCCAGCTTGTCGGCGGCTGTGTGCTGCATCAAGGCATGATCGCCGAGATGACGACGGGTGAAGGTAAGACACTGGTCGCGACGCTACCCGCATACCTCAACGCGCTCGTTGGCAGGGTGCATGTTGTCACGGTGAACGACTACCTCGCGCAGCGCGACATGGAATGGATGGGGGCTCTATACATTGGCCTCGGCCTGACTGTCGGAGCGATCACGTCCGGCATGGATCCGCCGGGATACAACACGAAGCGCAAGGCGGCCTACGATTGCGACATTACGTACGGCACAAACAACGAATTCGGCTTCGACTATCTGCGCGACAACATGAAGCCGACGCGTGAAGCTCAGGTGCAGCACGATCTGCCATTCGCGCTGATCGACGAGGTCGACAACATCCTCATCGATGAAGCGCGGACTCCGCTGATTATCTCGGGTCCGGCGCATGACGACATCACGAAGTACCAGAAAGCGCAGCAGGTCGCGTTGAAGCTGAATCAGGGTGTCGACTTCGAGGTCAAGGAGAAGGAACACACCTGCCATCTAACCGACGACGGCATCCGCAGGGCCGAAGAACTGGCCGGTGTCGAGAGTTTCTATACGGCCGGCAACATGCACTGGCCGCATCAAATCGACAACTCGCTGAAGGCGCACCACCTGTATAAGAAGGATGTGAATTACGTCGTGGAGAACGGTGAGGTCGTCATCATCGACGAGTTCACCGGCCGCAAGATGACCGGACGGCAATGGAGCGACGGTCTGCATCAGGCGGTCGAGGCAAAGGAAGGCGTGCGCATCAAAGAGGAATCGCAGACGCTCGCCACAATCACACTGCAGAATTACTTCAAGCTGTACGGCAAGCTGGCCGGCATGACCGGTACGGCGATGACCGAAGCCGACGAGTTCCTCAAGATCTACAAGCTGGATGTTCTCAGCATTCCGACCAACCGACCGATGCGGCGAGAGATCAGCCCGGACGTGATCTATCGATCGGAACGCGAGAAGTGGGATGCGGTCGTCGATGAAATCAAAGAGGTCCACGACACGGGCCGGCCGGTGCTCGTCGGCACCGTATCGATTGAGAAGTCGGAACTGCTCAGCAAGAAACTCAAGCGGTACGGTATTCAGCACAACCTGCTGAACGCCAAGTTCCACGAGCGTGAGGCCGAGATTATCGCTCAGGCCGGGCGTTACGCGTCGGTCACGATTTCGACAAACATGGCCGGTCGTGGGACGGACATCGTGCTCGGTGGAAACCCCGAGTTTATGGCTTGGGAGGAACTCAGTAAGCACTACGCCACACGACTCGACGTGACCAAAGCCGAATGGGACGAGAAGACCGCTGAGATCGCGACGAAAGAAGGGATGGACGCAGAGGGCCGAAAGGTCGCGGAAGTCGGTGGCCTGCACGTCATCGGGACCGAGCGGCACGACTCACGCCGCATCGACCTGCAGTTGCGTGGTCGTGCTGGTCGCCAGGGAGACCCAGGTTCCAGCCGATTCTTCGTATCACTCGATGACGACCTGATGCGAATCTTCATGGGCGAATGGGTTCGCAATCTGCTCACTCGACTCGGCATGCAGGAAGGTGAGGCCATCGAAAGCGGGATGGTCACGCGGCGGATCGAAGCAGCGCAGAAGAAAGTCGAAGAACGCCACTTTGAAACGCGCAAGCACCTGCTCGAATACGACGAAGTCATGGACGAGCAGCGGAAGAGCGTTTACTCCTATCGTCGGGCGATCCTTGATGGCGGGAACTGTCGGGAACTGCTGCTGGACATGATTGACCGTCAGATCGGTGAGGCGGTGGAACGATATATCGATCCCATGTACCGCTGGAAGACGATCGTCGAATGGTGCTCTCAAGTGCATCATGTTGAGATCGACGTCAATTACATTCGCGGCATGGAACGCGATCTACTGGTTAAGCATGTTTGTGACGAAGCGCGTCAGCAGGCGATGGAAGAAATCGAGGAACACATCGAGGAAAACCTGCCCGACGGCGAAAACGAGTCGGACTGGAACTGGCAGGCTCTGTCGAAGTGGGTGAACCTCAACTACAGCCTGAACACGAATGTACCCGAGTTGAAGAAGGTCCTGACCGAGGACGGTCGAACGGGACTGTTCGCGTATCTCAACGAACGAGCACATGACGCGGTCGGCCGTTTTGACTTCGAACCGGTCGACACATTCATCAAAGAAGACTGGGGAGCCGTTTCGCTGAGCGGCTGGTTGATACAGCAATACACGCTGCAGGTCGACGCGGCGGACATCGACGGTCTTGAACCGGATGACGTTAATACCCGGGTCATGGACAGCGTCCGCAAGCTCTATCGCGACAAGGAAGTCCGTTTCCCGGTCGCCGTGGGTTTTCATGGTTTTCAGACGAGTGACGGCGGTGGCAATCGACTGGACCGCGACGGGTTGATTCGCTGGGCCAACGATCGATTCGATCTGAAGATCGAAGCCGACGACGTGAAGAAGTCGTCCGACTTCGAACAGCGGCTGCTGGAAGGCAGCGAACGGTTTCTCGCTGGTGGCGATGCAATCACCGAAACGGATGATCGTCTCGAAGCCGCCTACGGCGAGAGAAACGGTGCGGAATCCCGCGATGACATTCTCCTCGCCCCGGATTGCCTGCCGGAGATTGTTGACTGGGCCAACGCGCAGTTTCAGTGTGAATTGACGGCCAGTGATCTGGTCTCAGCAACTCGGGATGCCGCACGGCAAAGACTGCTGGGCGCTTATGATTCCCGCTTCCGTCCGGAACTGAAGCAGGCCGAACGCTCGGTGATCCTCGAGATTCTCGACACGGCCTGGAAAGATCACCTGTACTTCATGGACCACCTGAAGGCAGGCGTCAGCCTGATGAGCTTCGCTCAGAAAGACCCCAAGGTCGAGTACCGCCGAGAGGGCCGGCAGGCGTTTCAGGAGATGTGGGACCGCGTCGGACAGCAGGTCACAGCGACAATCTTCCGTCTCGAGAACGAGAGTCCGTCATTTGTCGGTTCACTGTGGCAGATTTCAGCCGCGACGCATGACCAGGCGGCGAACGTCTCCGACATGGCCGCCTCCCAGCCTGCTCAAGGTGGCGGAGCTGAACCCGGTGACACGGTGAAGACCGTGGCTCCCATCCGGAATCGGGGTCCAAAAGTCGGCCGCAACGATCCATGCCCTTGCGATAGCGGCAAGAAGTACAAGAAGTGCTGCGGAGCGGCCGGATAGCTCGTCCGCAGGTTCGCGCCGAATCAATCGCGTTTCTCAGAACAACGAGTAGCGCTGCGCGAGTGGCAGACGCTCGGCGGGGTCGCACGTGAGGTGCTGGCCGTCCGCGGTGACGACATAGGTCTCGGGATCGACCGTGATGTCCGGCGTCGCGTCGTTCAGTTTCATGTCCCGTTTGCACCGATGAACACGGGCTTGTAGGTGTGGTGATTGGACGGCGTGCATCTTCTTCTGGCCGCCGGGCGCGTCAAATTCCAGCCCGTGGACCCCCTTCGACGGGCACATCGGTGTACAAGAAGTGCTGCGGAGCATCCGGGTAGCTCGTCCGCTGATCGGTGCGGTTTTCTCCTGACCCCGTCGCCGCGTCGACCGCAGGTCTCCCAGCATTAGCCATGGTTGGAGAACGGTCCGGTCGGCACCACCTGACCGGCCTTCAGATACTGCGCCTTCAATGCGGCCACAGGAACCGCGGGCATCGAGTGACCGTCGCACATGTCCCAGACGCATGGGTGACGAGGGAGCAATTTCAGCTCCCCACGCTCATCTGAGATGCAGATTCTTGAGCCGAATTGCGCTCTCTTGAAACTTTGACGACTGCACCGGTTGTGTGGCAATCAGCAATGGCACTTCCGTCTTCATGAGTATTGGTGGGCAATTCGGTACCGCATGAAACCAGGCACATCCGATATCGCTGATGGGCTTAGAACAGTTGTTTCACATGGGGGGGGGGGACCTAACGATGCGCGTGATTTCCGCTGCGAGAATCCGGCAACAGTACCAGGTGCGCGCAATCGCATGCTGTCTGGCCACAGCATTTGCGACGAGTGTTGTCGCTCAAGATGAGAAGAGTGCTGCTCCGGCCGCAGAAATCGCTGCTCCAGCTGCGGAAAGAGCAGCTGAGGCTGCGGAAGCCGTGGTCGAGACTCCGGCTGCCGCGACCCCATCTCAGGCATGCGCGACAGCGGGCTGCGGACCATGGTCGGCCGGATGTGCGAGTGGGGGTTGTTCCGGCGATGGCCTCTACAGCATGTCCGACGTCATCACCCAGTCAATGTTTGGAAAAGTCGACAACTGGCGCCCGCTGTGCCTTGAGACACTGTTTACTGAAGGCTGGGACGAACCCTTCAGCGCTGCTCCACTCGGTTCGGGCGGAGCTCCTCGACACGGCTGGCTGAACACGGTTGATGGCTGGTTCACACGAGAGTGGCACGCCGGGTACTTTTTCACCGACGATCGGGCCGATGGCAGCGACACGCACGTTGGTATCTACCAGTACCAGACACCTCTGAGTCGACGGTTGTGGGTTGGCATTGATGTCCCGTTTGTTGTCGCAGTCGATGGCGATGGCGGCGCAGCGAACGCCGAAGACTTCGGCGACATCGTCGTGATACCGAAAATCAAGCTGTATGATCGGCGGGACATGTCGGTCACTGCTGAAGTTGGAATTCAGATCCCAACTGGCACCGACGTGACTGGTGGCGACAGAACGGCATTGAACCCGCGTATCAATGTCTGGACCGACATCGGATGCGGGTGGTCTTTGCGTGGCGGCGTTGGTGTGAATGTTGCCACCGAGTCGTCGGTTTCACCGGACACCGCCTGGTTCACCAATCTGGCGATCGGGCGAACGATCACATCTCACGACGACGCGCCTCTTGGCGACTTCACGTATTACCTGAGCATGAATGTCGTTGACCAATTGGGTTCTTCCGATGGCCACACATTTGCGAGCCTGACACCGGGTATGAGAACTCATCTGGGAGACAACGTGTTTTTCCTTGCTGGTTGCGAAGTGCCCGTCACGGGGCCAACTGCGTTTGACCAGCGATTGCTGTTCCTGATCGTGCGTGGCTTCTGATTTCAAGCAGTACTGAATGACAGAAGGCATCCCGGATCAAGACCCGGGATGCCTTTTTTGTGCGCGGTCGCGGTGGTCTCACGGACCACCAACATGACATTGTTCAGCCTTCGACCACTGGGGCGTCATCGGTTTTGAGCAGGAAGTGGTGATACAGCAACGACGCGCAGACACCTCCGGCGATCGGGGCGAGCCAGTACAGGACATGGTGGTCCCACACCACCACAGCCACTCTCACGATCACGATCACGAGCATCTTGAGCATCCGGGTCGATTCCACGAGCGGTCTCAAACTCTGCCAGGCCGCAACTACTCGCGGTGGGCCTTCACCGTGGGGATCGGCGGTCCGGTCGGAACTGGAAAAACGCGCTGGTTCTGGCCCTGTGCCGTGGACTGCGGGAAAAGCACAATCCGGGCGTCGTCACAAACGACATCTTCACAAATGAAGACGCGGAATTGCTGATTTGGAACGACGCTCTCGAGCCGTAACGCATCCGAGCCGTCGAGACCGGCGGCTGTCCGTTCGTCTTTGCCCAGGGCAAACACGGTGAAGGCGTCGACGTGATCATCAGCCATGTCCTGGCGGCGCGGCGTGCGCAAGCAGGATTGGGCACAGCTGAGAAGTCGAGCACCGAAACCGCGTGACAGAACCAAAGATGCTTAGCGCGACCTGCGACCGCAACCAAAGGGAACGCTAATCGACGTTGATAAACGCTAATGAAGTGTGAAAAAGAGATGAGCGATGATCAGCGTTAATTAGTGTTCCCTGAGTTGTGTTTTGAGTACAGGACGCGCTGACTTTGACTGTTGGCCGACGACAAAAAAGCCCGGTCCCCTTAATGGGGTGCCGGGCAACTGTTCTTCCAGATTCTGGCGACTTGATCGCTAAATAATGCCAGCCAGCTCCTGCAACTGATTCCAGTTTTCGAGTCGCTCACGATTGGCTCTCATCAGCAATTCCGTCGGGTTTCCATCACGATCGAAGTGCTTCGAAAAACGGCCTTCGCTGCGTGCGAAGTCGATGAAGTCGACCTGGTCTTTGGTCTTCGGATTGACATACCAGTCGTCCTTCACCGCCGGATTACCCTGTAACGACAGACATTTCTTGATCGTGTTGCCCTTACTCGGGTCGTACGAGAGCAGCGGAAACGCCCGACCGTCGACAGCGAGGCGGGCCTGGTCCGCCGCCATGTTGTCGGCAACACCGTGTTCGGGCTGGCAGGTTGTGTAGCAGTTGATGACTGCCGGGCCGTCGAACTCAAGAGCCGCCAGAACGCACTTGTAGAAGTGGTTCATATGGGCTGGCGTTGTCTGCGCCACGTAGGTCCGAGGATGCATCATCGCAATCTGCGCGATTTCCTTGCGACGTTCCGACTTGCCCTGCTCCTTCTTGCCGTGGGAGCTCATTTTGGCGTTCTGCCCAGTGAACGTTCCTGTTGACGCCTGGCCGCCCGTGTTGGAGTAGACCTGCGTATCCAGCACGAAGGCCTTGATGTTCGCGCCCGATGCGAGCATGCGCGACAGTGACTGGAAACCGATGTCGAACATGGCACCGTCACCGCCGATGCACCACAGTGGTTTTTCTGACCAGCCGATCTGGTCCCACCGCATGCGCACGCCAAGTGCGTCGGCCGCCGCGTTTTCGAACAGCGAGTTCGTCCACGGAACCAGATACGGGTTGTACGGATACGTCGAAGTGTAAACCGTGTTGCAGCCCGTAGCCGCCACGATGCCCCAGTCGTTGCCGTACTTCAAACCCGTCGCGGAACAGAGCATTCGCAGTGCCGTGCCTTCGCCGCAGCCAGCACACGAACCGGCACCGCCGACGTACACGTGCGTGCTCTCCTTGAGCATCATGTCGACGAGCACGTTGTCGTTGATGTATGTCTCATCCGACGGGCCAACTTCTTTGAAGAAGCGATGACTCTTGCGAATCATGTCCATCGTGTCGTCAGTCTTATCGATCATCTTCAGAGCGAGGTCGTCACAGACCGTCACGCATTCAGCGCAGCCCTTGCACTTGCTGGGATCGATGATGATCGCAAACCGGCCGCCTTCTTTGCCCTTCTTCTTCGGACCGTCGTAATACTTCTGTGTCTTCGACCATTGCAGGTCATAGAGCGTCTTTTCGTCTTCGGGCAGACCCTCAAGTTTGCCTTCGAAGTCCGGCTCGGCCAGCACTTTGGCGAGAATGGCGGTGTCCGGACATTCGGTCACGCACTCCATACAGCCTGTGCAGTTCTCGGGGATGTAATCCGGAATCTCTGGGGACACATAGCTGAAGTCACGCAGGGCAGCCGTGCCGGCGGGAATCAGCGAGCGGGCCACGCTTTCATCAGCGGGCAGCAGGTCCGGTCCAGTGCCGTCTTCGTAGCTCTGAATAATTCGATTGTTGAAATCAAGGACGTCCAATACCGGCAAATCGACTTGGACGTAGTCGCTATCGAGCAGCGTGCCGTAGCAGTTGTTGTTATGGGGGTCGCGATCGCTCGCGTTATTCATTGACGTGGGGGTCGCTGTACTCATTTGAAAATCCCCTTCGGGGGTGATGGTCCGTGTTTTACCGCGAGCTGCAGGTTCAACCGTGAATCAACTCCTGCGGTATCTCTTTCATCTCACCGAAGCCGCGTTTCACGCACGTCAGGTTTTCCTGCACCACCTGCTCACCGCGTTTGCCGAAGTATTTCCGCAGCGCGTTCTCGACACCGACGTAGACTTCCTCGTCGGACATGCCTGCGTCGTCGGCATATGGTGTCAGCTTCAGGAAACAGCCCAGCAGCACGATACCCTGCATTCGCATCTGCAGGTCCGGGACCGACGCGATCTCGATGGCAATGTGCACCATGTCGATATAGTGGATGTGAATCTTTTTCTTCCGGATCGTCTCCTGATGATGAGCCGGAATATGTGACCACACGTCACGCGCATCCGCGTACGGACTCTGCATAACGATCGAGCCACCTTCCACCAGACCCTTGGCCGGATTGCCGCTCAGCAGAGCAGTCGTGTCGTTGAGAACGATCAGATCGACGTAATTCAATTCGCTGTGCGAGAAGATGTGCGAATCGGCGATCGTCAGATAGTAAGTCGTCGGCAGACCTTTCTTTTCCGAGCCGTACTTCGGATAGGCCTGCACGTCCTTACCAAACACCTGACCGGCGATTGTGGCGATGACTTTGTTCGTCGTGACGGAACCGAATCCGCCGACTGAATGGCCGCGCATCGAGAATCCGCCGTCAGGCCGCAGGTCGGGGTCTTCGTTCATCTTCAAAGCCAGATCGTGATCGATTCCGACGCAGAAGAAGTGCTTGCCGTCTTCCGCCATGTTGCGGAACGCGGAAATGATGTCGCCCGGTCGAACGTCACGGCTGCCCAGGCCGGCGGCTCCATGATAAATCCGCGGAATCCGCTCAATGGGTTCCAAGTCGTTCTGACCGTTGTACGCATCGCAGAAGGCGGCCTTGATCTCACGCGTCAGGTGATTTCCAGTCGTTGAGAGCGGGTCGTCCATGCGTTCGAAGACGGTAAACGCGACACAGTTCTTGAGAGCGTCGACGATGTACTTCGACGGGAATGGGCGGAAGCAGTACACATTCAGGCAGCCGGCTTTCCAACCCTGAGACCGCAGGTAATCCACAGTCGTCTGAGCCGTCTCCATGTAGCTGCCGATGCCGACGAGAATGTACTCGGCATCGTCGCACATGTACTGGTCGACAAAGTCGTAATGCCGTCCCGTCTTCAGCGAGAACTCAGCAAACGCGTCGATCAGCGCGTCTTCGACTTTGTCGTAATATCCGCGCTGCGCAATTTTGCCCTTCATGTAGGAGTCCTGATTCTGGACGACTCCGGACATGATCGGGTTTTTCACATCCATGAGGTTCATCAGCCGGTCTTCCGGCTTACCGATGTAGTCCTTCATGAACTCGGGTTCGGACAGGCGGACGGACTCAACCGTATGCGTCGTGAGAAAACCGTCCTGCACGCTGAAAAAGGGCGTTTTCGACGCCTCAGCGGCGCGACGTGAAATCAGACACAGGTCACCGGCTTCCTGAGCATTTCGGGCACACAACATTCCCCAGCCGCAGTCAGCAACGCTCATGATGTCGTCGTGTCCCGCATGGACGTTCAGGCTGTGGCTGGTCAGGGCGCGCGAACCGATGTTGAACACGATCGGCAGGCGCTTGCCGGAGATCGTGTAAAGCACTTCCTTCATCAGAACCAGACCCTGGCCCGACGTAAAGTTCGTGACTCGGCCGCCTGCCAGAGCGAACCCTTCGCAGAACGTCGCTGCTGAGTGTTCGCTTTCCGGTTCAAAGAAGACGAGTTCCTGTCCCCACAGGTTGGGGATGCCATTCGAGAACGCAGCGTTGAATCCGCTGCCCATCGTGGTCGAACTCGTGATCGGATAGGCACCCGAGCCCTGTGAGATCTTCGTTTCGACCCAGACAACGGCCTCGGCCCCGTCACATGTCGTCGGGATCCCGGGATATTGCGGTTCCGGTTCGGAATCGGTGGATGCGAAATCCGGAGTAGTCTCTTCAACGGTACCTACAGCCATATGAACCCTTTCGAGCAGGGAAATACCGGACCGCGGCAGCGACAGCCAATGTCGCACGCAAGTCCTCGGCTTCGATCGAGCACCCCGAGTGAGGTGGAATCTGGTGACGCGAGAACGCAGTGCTGCAACACAGAAGTGCAACTTCATGCTACTGGCGGCGGGCAGCAATACAAGCCTGCGGTCGGCGAGCGAGCCGCGTGCGCTGGCGTCAAACGATGACGCTTTGCCCCACCGAAACGTCTTGCCCAGATGCTTCAGACAGACATGCACAGGTCCAGTCGATGCACCGAGCCAGGATTGCCGTGGGGCCGGCTCCACAACAGGGCCACAGACGAAATTCACAATGTCGAGAGCGGATCTCTCACACATTCGCACAGCAGTCACAGTCAGACATACGTCGCCCTGAAGACTGACATAGTCCTGCGCCCGCAAACCCGCGATCAATTTGGGCGACTCAATTCAAGGACGCGGCGTCGGCTGTCCACCAAGACACATTTCGCCTCGTTGTTCCCCCGGGATCGATCGTCAGCATGAACTGGGCCACATCGAGCAGGTCGTCCGCATCCATCATTGCCGGATCCAGATCACCAACCTCGTTCCGAATGTGCGGCAAGGCTGAGTAGAGAAACTCCCGGGCCAGCCCAAGAGCCGTTTGCTCACCGATCTCGACGTCCATTCGAGCGTGCACAGCCGCGATAACACCGTCTGCGATTAAATGGATGTCAACCATTACCGTCGTCTCCCGGATTCTAGTCACGGTTCGTTGTACTTGTGCCCGCCAGTGGTTTGGGGAGCCCAACGTGGCAAATGAAACGTGCAATCAGAATTCCGCACACCGCGGAGAACGCCGGTCGGATGCGCGCAAGACTGAAAATTGCCACGTCGTGGTTATCCCTGTTAACCTGATTGCTGGTCATCAGAAAAACACGACATGAAAAAACGGGAAACTTCAGGAATCTGCAAAAGTTCGTCATTCCTCGCTGTCACCGGCGAGAAACATATCGGTGATGTGCTGTAACTGGGCAGACCGAACCCGCGTGTGGCCGGAGCCCGAGGCTGTTCCGAGCATCCTGCCGACGCGACATGCGGCCGAAACCGGCCATTCGAGTCCGGATTGAGACGCACATTCGAAACCGCACCAGGGTAATCTGGTCGCTGGATTACACATCACCCGCAGCGGTACACTGCCGGCCTGCGGATCACTCAACGCCCGTATACGCTCCCTCAGGAGGCTTTTCGATGCGAACGTCAGTTTTCGGATCTCGCTGTGTTCTATTCAGCGCGATCACTTTCAGCCTGATTGTGGTGGACGCCAGTGCTCAGGTCACTGGCCGCAGATCGTCGAAAAAATCCAGCGCCAGCGGCTCGTCAACGCAACAGCCTGGTTCGTTTACGACTGGGTCGTCTGACGAGATCATCAAGTACATCAATGAGCAGATTCGGCAGGGCTGGGCTGATAACGAAGTCGGCCCCTCGCCGATTGCTGCCGACGAGGAATGGGTGCGGCGTGTCCACCTGGATGTCGTCGGCCACATTCCGGATGCCGAAACAGTTGAGGCGTTTCTGAAAGACAAGGACCCGGCCAAACGGGCCAAGCTGATCGACAAACTGTTGGACGAAGAGACCTACACACGCAATCTGACAACGATGTGGACCAACCTGTCGATCGGTCGCAGGACGCCACGTCGGGTCAGCCGTTTCGGCATGCAGCGGTTCTATCGCGAAGCGTTCGCCCGCAACCGCCCCTGGGACGAAGTTGTTTACGACGTTATTTCGGCCGATGGACACTTCGAGGAAAACGGAGCCGTCAATTATCTGCTGGCTCAGATGACCATGCGGGACGAGATGGTGCAGGCCACTGCCAAGACCGCGAAGCTCTTTCTGGGACTGCAGATTCAATGCACTCAGTGTCACAACCACCCGTTCAACGACTGGCAGCAGAGTCGGTTCTGGCAGTTCAACAGCTTCTTTCGTCAGGCGCGTCGCGTCGACCACCGGAAGCCCGATCCGACGACAGGCCGACTCGTCGATGACTACTCGGAGATCGTCTACCGCGACTTCGACTTCCCGGTCTTCTTCGAAAAGCGTAACGGCACGATGTGGACGGTCGACCCGACCTTCATGGACGCCAAATTCGAAACTCAGGCGATTTCCATCGACAAGATCGCGGAAGACGGAATCGATCTGCGGAAGGAATTGGCCAAATTCGTCGTTGAGGGTGACAAGTCGTGGATTGCCATGTCCTTTGTGAATCGCATGTGGGGGCACTTCTTTGGTTATGGATTCACAAAGCCGATTGACGACCTTGGTCCTCACAATCCGGCGTCACACCCGGATCTGCACGATCGTCTGTCCGCTGAGTTCGTGAAGTCCAACTATGACGTCAAGCAGTTGATCCGCTGGATTTCAAACACGGAAGCCTACAACCTGACCAGCCAGTACAAGGCCGGGCAGAAGACCGCTGACGGTGACTGGAAGCGTGATGCAGAAGGCAATCCAGTTGACGCAGGCAACGACGTCGACAACCCGGCCGCCGGCGAAATGCCGCTCTTCAGCCACTTGTACGTCAAGTCGATGGAAGCCGAACAGCTTTATGATTCGCTCATCGTCGCCACGAATGCTCACCGGTCGGGTCGCTCCAACTGGGACCAGGCGGAACAGCAGCGTCAGCGTTGGATGCAGCAGTTCGTGATCGCTTTCGGAACGGATGAAAACGACGAAGCCACGACGTTCAATGGAACGATTCCCCAGGCCCTGATGATGATGAACGGCGAGCTTGTTCGAAACGCGGTCAACGCCGAGAAGGGCAGCTATCTGCGAGCAGCACTGGAAGGCCGCGAACCCGACAGTTCCAAAATTCGTAAGCTGTATCTGGCAACCCTGAGCCGGTACCCGAGCCGTGCAGAAGGCGCGGCAGCGACGCGTCTACTCAATGCAAGTCCGGACAAGCTGGCGGCTTATCAGGACCTGTTCTGGGCACTGCTGAATTCCAACGAATTCATTTTCGTTCACTGATTCTCAAATGGAATTTCACGAGCCCCCGTCAGTCGACCGGGACTCAACAATCGGTCACACACCTGCGAAACAAACGCGGGACCAAACACCTCAAAGGAGTCTGCTATGAATCGACGTCACTTCATGCAACACATGGCAACGGCGGCCGCGCTGGCGCCGACGCTGCAGTTCATGGACCACTTGAAGGCCAATGCGGCTCAAGTTCAGAAGAACAAGAAAGCCTGTATCCTGATGTGGATGGGTGGAGGACCTCCGACCATCGACATCTGGGATTTGAAGCCGGGCTCGAAGAATGGTGGCGAGTTTGAGCCGATCGACACGGCTGCTCCGGGAGTGCAGATCACAGAGCATCTGCCCAAGGTGGCCAAGGTCATGAACAACCTGTCGCTCGTTCGCTCAATGAGCACGCGCGAAGCTGACCATGGTCGTGGCCGCTACTTCATGCACACGGGTTTCGTTCCGAATCCGACAGTCGTCCACGCGACGTTCGGCTCGGTGGTCAGTCACGAACTTGGTTCGATCCGGAAGGACCTGGAAATCCCCGCGTTCGTCTCAATCGGTGGTGGCAGTGGCAGCCCGGGATTCATGGGCACTGCGAACGCTCCGTTCGTCGTTAACTCCAGCGGTCAGGTCAACAACGTTGACATGGGCGTCGGTGAAGATCGGCTGAAGCAGCGACTGGCGATGCTGGAGGGCATTGAAGACAACTTCATCCGCACCAAGCGTGGCGAGTTGCCCAACGACCACCGCAACGTCTACGGCAAGGCGGTCAACCTGATGACCTCTGAGCAGATGAAGGCGTTTCGCGTCGATGAGGAAGACCCGGCCGAGATTGAACGCTATGGCGACAACAACTTCGGTCGCGGCCTGCTGATGGCTCGTCGTCTGATCGAGACTGGTGTGCCATTCGTCGAAGTGAATCACCCGTCGAGTTTCGACCTGCACGGCAACGTGTTTGAGAGTCTGCGAACGAACCACCTGCCGATTACGGACAATGCTCTCGGCTCGCTGGTGGAAGACCTGACGGACCGTGGCATGATCGACGACGTGGTTCTGGTATGGATGGGTGAATTCGCCCGCACACCACGGATCAATCAGAACGTCGGCCGCGATCACTGGGCTGCCAGTTGGACGAACATGATCGGTGGCGGTGGCCTGAAGAACGGACAGGCGGTCGGTGCCACGGACTTTGACGGCACGTCCTGCACAACAAAGACCTATCTTCCGGGCGATATCTGGGCCACTGTCAGCCATGCCCTGGGCATTCCGACGACGACAGTTCACACCTCGAAGAACGGCCGGCCGATGAAGCTTGCCAACGGTGGAACTCCGATCAAAGAGCTGATCGGCTAATCGAAGAGGCAAATGATCGAGCGTTTCGGGTGGCTGCAGTCGCAGCCACCCTTCTTTTTTGCGCACATCGAATGTGAAGCTTTACGGGCGCACTGGCATGACCAAAGTTGACATCGCTTAAAACCACGGGCGACGATGCGAGCATGACCGGACAGCCAGCAACTCAGTCCGAACTTGAGCTTCTTGAAGCACTGGGCTGCCTGCCTCCAGTTGACTGCTCGCTGCTCCGCCTGAAAGACGGAGACATACTCCCCGGCCTGGTTGAACTCTGGACTCGCTGGCGCCAGACGGCTCCTCGCAGAAGCCGTGATCGTGCAATCCGAATTGAATGCTGGCTCCGAGCCAGCACTGACCTGGGTGCGGTGCTGACCACCGGAGACTCGGTACTTCCCCCCAGAGTCGCGAGTGAGTGGCTCGGCCCACGGCTGTTCTTCTGGCCGCGAGGAATCCCCCACGGCAAAAGATTGGGACTCGCAGCGTCCCGACTCGGGCAGGTTTTGGAAGCCAGACAACCCGTGTTTCGCGTGATGCGCCAAATTGCCTCCGGAGTTGCGACCAAAGACGATGTGCTGGTCGCAGCCGAGTCGTCATCGCTTGGCAGAATGACCGAACGATGTTGCCGACTGTTCGATCGCCGACTGTTGAAGATTCACACACGGTCCCGCAAGGAACCATCGGACTGGTTGCACTGGCTGGTAAATCAGAATCCCCCCGGCCAGTCACCCGGCTACGAATGGCCGCTGTTTATCTCGCCATCGACCGAGTCCGATTCGACGTTACCGCTGCCAGATCTGGCACTGGCTCTGTTGAGCGATCAGTTGTTTGTGCTGACTCTCCGTCCGGGCGGCAATCTGGAGGAGATTGTCCGCAAGCGACTGACCGAATGGGAATCAGCTCCGGGAGTCGTCCGTCTCGCGGTTGGAGACGGACTGTGTTCGGAAGCTTCAGTCGAACGACTGCAATCTCTGGGAGCCGTCGGCTGGAGTCTCTCGACCGGCTTTCCCGACGGTCCCGGTTCCGTGCCTGTATCGACTCCTGCAGAAGTCGTCTCAGATACCAGGCCGCACGTCGCGCATCGGTCTCTTCTTGATGACGAAGACGAATGGTTGACCCACTGGACTCGGCGTACGGATGGCCCGGCGCCGGGCCAGTCAGAAGACGAATTTATCGACGCGTTGATTCTCGACCTGTTTGACTGGGACCATTCGGCACTGTCCAACCTGAAACGCATTCTGGTTGAAGGCCGGCTGCGAGCGTCCGGCCTGGGTTTGCGAGGTGGCCGTGCGGCTGTGAGTTTCAGTGCAGTTCCGCTGCGGCAACTTGTTCGCCAGCGAACATTTCGTGTCCATCGCAAACGTTGGGACTTTGAGCACGTAGGCATCTGCATCCGGCGGAACCTGCTGAAGCAGCTCGGTGCTCGTCCTGTGATTTACGGAGACGACGACGCATGGTCTCAACTGCCGGAGGGCGAGCGCCGTTGGTTTCAGCAGCAATTCAGTCACACACCGTCAGGAACAATCGACTGGTCCATCGAGCGCGAATGGCGATTCCCAGGCAACGTCGATCTGACACGGTTTCGTCCTGACGACGCTTTCCTGTTTTGTCCGGGTAACGCCGAGGCGGCCGCTCTGCAGGAGCTGACCAACTGGCCGATCCACACCGTCGAGACATTAATTGACGGCTGAGTGGTTCGTCGCGATCTCGATCGGCGGTGGATTCTTCAGGGTCTGGAAGATCACGCAATAGCGTTCGGTAAGCTGCACCAGTTTCTGGATCTTCTCTTCCGGCGCAGAACTCTTGACGTCGAACGTCATCCGAATATTCCGGAATCCAATAGGTGCATCCTTCGCGACGCCGAGTGTGCCGCGGAAGTCGAGTTCGCCCTCGGCCCGCACGGTGGCTTCATCGACGGGAATCCCCATCGCTGTCGCAACTGCCGAGAACGTGACGCCGGCGCAGGCGATCAATGACTGCAGCAGCATGTCACCCGAGCAGGCCCATTCACCAGAGCCCCCCGCAGCCAGATGCAACCCGGCATCGACATCACCAGTCGGGGTCGCCACACGACACGTCTGATCCCCGGAGATACGGCCCTCCGCCACCATCACGTGCACCGCAGCTTCCGGATCATTGCGGTAGCGTTCCTTGATCGGTGTCTGCAGAGCTTTCAGTTCATCGGCTGTCATGCGGGGTCTCCAAGGCTGTTCTGAACGTGGCAGGACGAAGCTTTGGGACTTGCTACCCGGAATGCAATCAGGCCGGCGAGCTACCGTGATGGGCTGCTGGCTCTTACGGGGAGATACATCAGCCGTCGGGTTTCGGAGCTTCAATCGTCGCCAAGCAGGCGGATGTCGCTTTCGCTGCCGAGCCCGGCATGCGCGGAGTTGTCGAAACCCTCGTCGGGCATGGGCTCTTCGTAGGTCATCATCTCGGTGCGTTCGTCCTGCGGCACTTCCGCGGATTCGTCCGGGCCGAGATAGACGCGAAAGCGTGCGTTGGCGAACGCGAGTTCGTCTCCGGGCAGTAACGCGCCGCGCGTGACGCGCTGGCCGTTGACCTTCGTGCCATTGGTGCTGCCGAGGTCACGGATGAAAAGCAGGCCATCCGTCTTGACGATGACGCAGTGGAGTTTCGACACGCTGGACCGGTCGATGTAGACGTCGCACACGCCGCGCTTGCGACCGACGATTGTCACATCTTTGCTCAGCACGATCGGCCGATCGCCGTCAATGGAGATCAGCTTGGCCAGCATGTTCGATTCTCACGGGTCCGTGACCATCACGACCCGTTCTGCAACAAGGAGCCAGGCGAATCCATTCAACCCAACGTGTGGGGGAAAACGATCATTGTGCGTGACGTAACCCCTTGTGATACGCCGAAAAACGTCACCCGGCAATTGTCCACCACAAAACCGCCAAGTCAAGGAGGGTGATGGTCTCGCCGTACATGACGTACCTGTCACTTCGCCCGTATCGGTAGAACCGGCGTATCAGGACACGTCAAGCGCCGGCACATTCCGTCACCTCGACCTGAACGGCAAAGTCAGCCATTTGGGACAACCGACTCGGCGGCCAGGGCCACGGCGCCGAACAGTCCAGCCTGCTCATCCAGGAGCGAGGTCTCGATGCGCACGTCGTCAACCGGGATCATTCGAACACGCTCTCGAACGGCTTTGCGTACAGGATCGAGCAGCAGGTCTCCCATGCGCGACACGCCTCCACCAATCACGACCAGTTCCGGATGGATCGTGGTGACGACGTTCGCGACGCCGACACCCAGCCAGGCTCCGCGCTGAGCGATGGCATCCTGCAAACGCAAATCCCCATCTCGGGCCGCCTGGGCCATCTCTTTCGGCGACACACGCGATGCCTCTCCCTCGACCATTTCATGCAGGCGCGGAGCCCCACCGGTCTTCATTAGACGAACGCCTTCACCGATGAAGGCGGGGCCGCTGACCAGAGTTTCAAGGCAACCGCGATTGCCACACCCGCACGGCGGACCATCCGGGACAATGGTCTGGTGCCCGAGTTCACCCGCCGATCCGAACGGGCCCAACAAGAGACGGCCATTCACCGCCACTCCACCGCCGACTCCAGTTCCGAGAGTGAACATGGCCATCGTCGACACATCACGTCCCAGCCCGAACCGCAACTCGCCCAACGTCGCCGCCCGAGCGTCATTGAGCAAACTTACTGGGCAATTCAGCCGCTCCTGCAGAATGTCTGCCACAGGGACGTCCCGCCATTGCGTCGGTAGATTTGGCAGGAACCGGGTCCGGCCTGAGGCGAGATCGACCAGACCGGGGACTCCCATTCCCAGGGCGGCCGGCACTCGTCCCGTCTTTTTGGACAAATGCTCAACGCACTCGGCAATTCGTGCGAGGACACCCTTTGGTCCTTCATGCGAATCGGTAGCAATCTGTGACTCTGCAGCGATCGTCCCGTCTGGGTCGGCCAGAGCGATTGAAATAGTCGTTCCGCCAAGGTCAACACCAGCGACAAGTTCAGACACAGTGTGGCTTTCGTTCGCGGTCAGGGGTCGACAGAGTGTCGATTGGGAATCTTCCCGTGATATCATCGTGTCAGACGTATTCCTGCCGACGGTGCTGATTCCAAGTCCAGTTGTTCCCGCCGTTGACCAGCGATGTCATTTCAGTTCGTTTTGAGTCATTTCATTTTTTTCGGAGTGTAGTCCGATGGCCGAAACTCTCGACCGCATGTCCCCGGATGTCAGCAATGAATTCGCCTATCGCCCGGTGCCTCCACTCGCCGCAGCAACGTTCGGGGCCGGCCTGTTCTCGCTGATTGGCATTATGGTTGAGTTTGCACTGCCGATCGCAATCCTTGGAATTCTGTTCGGATTCATGGCAGCGCGACAGATTCGGCGTGCCGACGGGGACTATAGCGGTGGCGGTATCACGAAGATCGGGATCGCTCTGTGCGTATTGTGTCTGGTCGGCGGTTCGGTTCGCCTGGCACACGCAATCGCGACCGAAGTGCCGGACGGATTTCAGCGAGTTAACTTCACACGCGACATTTCAAAGAAGGGCTTCGTCTTCCGCGATGGAGTCAACGAGTTTCACGGCGACGTCAAGGCTCTTGACGGGCAGAAGCTCTTTATCAAAGGATACATGTACCCAAGCGGGCAGATGCAGGGGCTCCGCGAGTTCATCCTCTGTCGAGACAGCGGAGAATGCTGCTTTGGCGGACAACCAAAGCTGACCGATATGATTCGAGTTCGCGTGCCCGACAACGGTGGCGGAGTCGACTATTACGCCGGGCTGGTCGCCGTGGCGGGTGACTTCCGGCTTAACGATTTGAGGCGGGCCGGCAACTTACAGCCTGCTTACGAGTTGGACGTCTCTCACTTCAATCCAGCGAAGAGCCTGTACTGAGTGTCGCAATCGGCCGACCGAGTATGGGCAGGCAAGGGTTTACCATGACTGTTCGGCTTCTTTCGGCTCTGGCGATTGTCACGTCTCTCAGTATTGTGACGGCTGGCTGTTCCGGAGTGGACGCGGAGTCCGGTGGTTACCATGAGGTGACCAGCCTCGACACAGAAGCCGGTGAACCATCCGTTGACACGCAGGCACCAGCGGCTGGCCAGACAACGGATCCCGTTCCGGAAGAACCAGGTCCCGCCACCTCAGTCGATGTTGTTGCTGACGCGGGAACTGACGCGATTGGCACAACGGTCGCCGTAGAAGAGCCGCTCGACACAACGGCCACGGACACGCTTCTCGACAAGCCAAAAAGTACGGGTGAACCACCCGCACTGGCTGCCACCCTGCCGAATGACCCCGATTCCGAGAATACGCCGAAAGTCGATAATCCGAACGACAAGCCAGGTGTCGCGTCGACCGGCGATGTCTCCGGAACGCCTGGCGAAAAGATTGTCCTGACTGCCGCAGAGCCCCGCCAAATCAAACTGCTGATTCCCGAGCGAGACTTCAAGGTCGAAGGCCCCGACGAAGCATTGCGTGTCAGTTTCGACGACGTCGATCTGCTCAAGATTCTCAACATGGAACCGGTCGTCCCGGACGCTCCGAAACTCATGCCGGAGTGGCTCAAGGGGCTTGACGGAAAACGTATTCGAGTCCGGGGTTTCATGTACCCACCTTTCCAGGACACGGGACTCGAAGCCTTTATTCTGGCTCGTGATAATCAAATCTGCTGTTTCGGGCGCGATCCAAAGGTGTACGACCTGGTCCGTGTCCTGATGCGGGAGGACGTCACTACGGACTACATCGAAAATCGACCGTTTGATGTTGTTGGCACATTCAAGATCGGCGACGACGCATCCATTCCCGGCAAGCTCTACACGCTCGACGACGCTGTCGTCATCTCGCGATAATCCCCGCGTGTTGTTCGAAGCGGCGATCCAACTGAGGCGTGACTCAAACACACCCACTCGGACAAAGTGAAGAACGCGGACTTCAGCAATCCAACAGGAGGCAGACTTATGCGGACAGCCACGACATTTCTTCTGACCGCAGCCCTGTCATTCGCCACGGCGGTTTCGACCGTACAGGCATGTCCGTTCTGTGAGGCTCCGTCGCTGACACTGTCCGAGCAGCTTGCTCAGGCGGACGCGGCCGTCCTCGTGCAATGGGTCGAGGGAACCAAGCCAACAGACAAGCTCGCCGGAAGTACGGTCTATGAGGTCAAGCAGATCGTTCGCAACCACAAGGACACCGTCAAAGTCGGTGATCGCATCACTCTGCGGCGATACCGTGCCAGCAAAGTGGGTGACCTGTTCATGCTGATGGGCAGCAAGGGCGTCTCGATCGACTGGGGCAGCCCGCTGGAAGTGACCGAGACCGGCTTCAACTACATCTCGCAGGCACCATCGCCCGAAGTACCGACCACCAAGCGACTGGAATACTTCGTCCGGTTTCTCGAATACCCGGACCAGATGATCGGCACTGATGCCTACGGTGAATTCGCCAACGCTCCGTACAAGGACATCACGGCGCTCGCCGACAAGCTCCCGACGGAGAAGATTCGCAAGTGGGTCACCAGCAAGGATACCCCGGCAACGCGACTGGGGCTGTACGGTCTGATGATTGGCCTGTGTGGCA
The DNA here is from genome assembly GCA_963579025.1 of Planctomycetota bacterium. Taxonomy (GTDB): domain Bacteria; phylum Planctomycetota; class Planctomycetia; order Planctomycetales; family Planctomycetaceae; genus CAUZFZ01. The sequence goes on from CAUZFZ010000084.1 coordinate 22,542, forward strand.
ACGAGGAAGATGCGAAGGCAATGGCGGCAAAGATCTCCGAAAAGACCGAAGACTTCCGTCTTGGTGTCGATGGGCTGATGTCGGGTTATCTGCTGCTCACAGGCGAGAAGGGCTTGGATCTGATTGACAAAACCAAGCTCAGCAACCGCGACGTGCCGTTCAGCGAAACCTACGCGGCGATGCAGGCTTTGCGGTTCATGTGGCGTTACGCCGATGGACGCATTGAGAAGGAACGGTTGCGTCAATCCATGCGGATTCTGCTGGACCGACCCGAGCTGACCGATCTGGTCATCGCGGACCTCGCCCGCTGGAAGGACTGGAGTGTTCAGGACCGACTGATGTCGATCTACGGCAAAGACCCCTACAACATTCCATCGATCAAGCGCGCAGTGGTTCGCTACCTGCTGGTCTGCTCAAAGGACGTCCCGGAAGATGCAACCGCTGGAGAAAACAGCGAGTTGCCCGAACACGTCACGAAAGCCCGTGAACACGTTGCAACGCTGCGAAAGCAGGACGCGAAAACCGTCAACGAAGCCGAACGGTTCTTCTTTCTGAAGTGAGCCATCTCAGACGAGTGCTCACTTCACCGCATCGTCGATCGACGCCGCAGCGCTGTCATGGAACAACCTGTCGTCGACACCGGCAGCGAGTACCCGTTGATTCCCGCGACGGTACTTGAGCCCCGGTAATTGGGTGACCCCCAATTACTCATCCTTCAACGCGGCAGCGGCGGCGAGCTTCCGGTTGGGGGACTCGGACAACGACATCAGCTTCGACCGGATCTGATCCAGTCCGTCCAGGGCTCGGACTGCGTCGATCCAGGCCAGCCGGGTTGCGACACGCATCGGTTCGTGGCCGGCATTGACGACGGCTGCCAGCCGGGAACGGTCGCCAGATCGCCCAAGCACCTCGAATATCGCGAGCGTCACGCGCGGGAATGATTCGTGTTGCAACATCTCGACGAGACGGTCGCCCACCTCTGAGTCATAGACTCGCTCCAAGCCCAGCACAGCGCCCTCGCGCGCCTGCCAGTTTGGGTCGTCCAAAAACGGGAGCAGGAACTCGCGCGCGTCGGCGTGGCCAGTCGCGCCCAGCAGACGCAGCCACGCAGCCATCCACCAGTTTTCACGATTGACCATCTGGTCCAGCCGCTGTTTTGCCCGAGCACGGTCCTCGTCGGTGTCGGCCTCGGCCAGCCTCTGCCGTTGGAACTTGATGGACTGCTGCCATGCATCACGTTTCTCCTGCAGAGCCTGCTGGATTGTCCCCATGTCCGAAGGCTTGAGTACTGGAAGACAAAGTTGCCAGGTGTCAGAACCCATTCTCTTAATCTGTCGAAGCTGCTCCAGAAACAGAGGCTTGCCACGCGAGTCGTGTCGTCGAACCAGTTCGATGGCTGCGGATAGAGCAAGCGGTTGACCACGGTCCAAGGCAGCAACGAGCTGCTCGGTCGCATCAGGTTGTTTGGCAACATTCAGCAGCAGGACTTTGAATCCGGCCAGGCGGGAATCTGCACTTGCCGTTTTCAAATCGGGAAGCTGATCAAGCAGGCCGTCGATCTGAGTTGCCGATTCGAGCGCCTGGAATCCGGACTCGTCGCGAAACAGATAACGCTGTGATGAAAGTCGCTGCTGTTCGATGATTCGCAGTACTGCGGGTATTGCTTTCGACGAACGCGTGTTGAGTAGTCCGCAAACGATTTCCGACGTGTACCGGCTCTGCCCGGCCAGGCGTTCCAACGCGGCGATCTCGTTCTCCGTTGCGAGAACGGATAATGCCGCAAGGAGACGGAAGTCGGCATGTTGAGGCGGATCACGCAGGGCCTGGGCCAGCAGCGGCGCTGCCTCGCGGACTCGAAGCATCGCGACCGCCCTGGCTCCCGACTGTGCCGTCCGAAAATGGCGACTCCCAATCGCCTTCAGGAAGATGGGCAGGTGCCGTCGTTCCGGTGACGGTTGCATGAGTAACACAAATGCGAACTCGCGAAGTTCCTCCGGACAACGCAGACAGATTTCCTCGAGCAGGGCAACTGCTTCCGGAAGATGGCTGTCACGCAGCAGCGCGACAGCGGCCACCCTTTTGTCAGGAGAGAATTCAGAAATCGACTTGATGAAATCCGGCGTGACCTGACCTGCGTGAAGTGCAAGCAACCGCTGTTTCCAGATCATGAACGGCGGAATAAATGACGCACCGTTCAGAGCCCTGTCAAACCACTCGACGGCTTCGCGTCTCTGCCCGGACTGCAGCAGTAACTCCCCTGTCACGTACGCCGTCGTTGACCGCTCATGGATCGGCAACTGCTTCAGTTTGAATGCGTCCCGGTGTGCGGTGAGGGCCAGAGCGGTTCGCTTTCGAATCACGTCTGGTTCACCGGTATCGTCGGCGAGCCACTTGTTAGCCAGAGTGAGCCGCGCGATACGCTGCAAGTCCCGTTTCGTAAGTTGTTCAACGAGAATTGCCGCGTCGTACCGAAAGAACATTCGCGGAGTCTTCAACTCGCGCAGTGCCCGGCGAACTTCCTCGGGACGGATGACGTCGTCGCCATACTGACTGACATGTGCCGCGAATCCACACTCGGGACACTGCACGAGCCCGGAAACGGGAGGGTCCACACCAATGCCCAGCCACCGCAGGTCCAGCGTGTCACTCCTGCCGTAGAGCCTGGCCGGGAGACGGGCACGTATCTTCGTGCCGTCGATCGGGCAGGTCACCTTCACTTCCCACGAGGTGGCACGCGCCGGAAGACACACACCGGCAAGGAGCAACCCGGTCGCCAGCAGATGGCGGATTTTCAAAAACTTCATGTTCATCCGATTGGACAGCGCCACATAGGATCGTCCTTGAAATAAGTGTCACATTGTCGTCTTTCGCTCCGCGAAAGAACGCACTTTCGCGGAGCGAAAGGCGACACTTAGGCGAGCGATCCTTAGTGGCAGCAGGAAACGAACCAGGTTTCTTATCGCTTCTTCTCGGCGCGCTGCACGGCGACCAGCCACGGCGCGAACTTTTCGAAGTCCGTCGGAAAAGTGACCTGCGCCCTGTACTTCTTGAAGTTCATGCGTGTGGATTTGCTGGCATTCCACTCATCCTGTGCCAATGAACCGTCCTTGTTCTTGTCCAGGGTCTTGAAAACGAATTTCGCCCATCGGCCTTCCGCACTTTCTCGATCAAACTCGACCGGCGAAATCTTCGCCCCTGCAGCTGGTCCCACCGCGCTTGCAGAACTTGAGGTCGTTTTGGCCTGGATCGGACGCGATGCGATGCCTGTTGGTCCACGCACCGGCGTGGCTACGGCGGCAGAAGTCGGTGCCGGACTGGCATCAGTTGCAAACGAAATCTCGCGTGGAGTCAGCAGGCCATCGTGATTCGTATCGAGTCTCAGAAACTCGGACAGTTTTGCTCGATCCCACTCGTACAGCCCGATCTGACCGTCTCCGTTGAAGTCGGATGCTCGCCAGGTCTCATCCAGGTCGAAAGTCACGCGCTCACGCGGTTTGGGTTTCCAGCGAGTGGGCTTTGCAGGCGGCTGCCCCCGCGAACCCGAATCACGTCGCCGGTCGTCGGGACGGCGATTATCACTCGGTCCCCGTCCGTCACCGCCACCTTCCCCTCCCGGTGGCCGACCGCCGAAGCCGCCTCCCTCTTCACGACGGCGGCGCATCTCTTCCATCATTCGCGGCATCTGACGCGTGAACTCGTCCTGGGAAATCCCACGACTCAGATCGATCCCGGCATTCTTCATCCCATCACGAATCGGACCCGGCATACGCTGAATCTCGTCGCCATCAATCCGACCGTCTTGATTGCGGTCCAGGTATCCAAAGAATCGTTCCGGCGAAGGCTGGGCCATAGACTGACCACTCAGCACTACACACAAGCAAGTTGCCGCTAAGAGTCGACCGATCATGATTCCATCCTGTCTGTACTGCTGACCGCCTGACTACTTTGACCCAGCGTCATTCTTCGGGACTTTGAGCCGCACATCCAGTTCAAAACTCTCCGGGTACTCGGTATCACGTCCGTTGTCTGCGATGGTCGCCGCATTCACTTCAGTATTCTCACGCGACACCAGTTGAGCATTCAGAGATTCGACATCGAATCGCTCGCGAGCCTGGCCATTGCCGGTGATTGCGCCAAGTTCGCCTCGCAGGCCCTCGCCAAACTGCAGACGAGTGAGATAAATTCGCTCGGTACCGTCCATCGTCGCAGCCAGCTCGTTGGCTTCGCCCAGCCAGTCAACACGCTTCGCATCCCACTCATCGACAACCGCGGCGACTGCCACTTTCGGTTCGATTTCCGCGTTGCGTTCCTTCTGCTCATTCCATGACGTCGTAGCCGCAATCGTCCTGAGTTCGAGATCACCTACCAGCCAGGCTCGGTATCCAAAGACAGAAGCCACGATGAGCACACCAGCGACCAGAACGGCCAGCCGCTTCTGCTTCGAATAGTCGACCTTTTCGTGCGGGCGTCGCGGGTTCAGGAAGTCGACAACCTCAGCCCGCTCAGACGCCTGAGCCAGCAGCAATCCCACCGGACCACTGTACGCTCCGTGTGAATCTGTCGGCGGCCTGCACCTCATCGTGATTGACTCGGTACGGAAGGGATCAAGTTTTCGCACATCGCAGTTGAAACGTCGCTGCACGGCATCGGCCAGTCCGGCGTCTTCGTCGTCCGATCCGATCAGCCAGCACCGCGTGACTCGCGTCACAGGCAACCGCTTCTGTAGAGCCACCATCGATCGGCTGATCTCCGCGAGAATCGCGTTGTGCGATTGCTCCGACTGACCGGGCGTGATCTGTGTCGCCTGGGTCGAATACAGATGCCGCTGTCCGGCGAGGGAGATTTCAACACGGTCGCTGTGTCGGGCAATGATGATGCTGACATCTTCCGGCTCGTGCGTGATTTCGTCCTCGAGGACAGCGACCAGTGCCGCGGTCGAAATCGACGACACGCCGACCGACACAATATCGACGCCGGCCGACTCACCGAGCGTCTTCAGCCGACGAATGCGATCCTGATCGACTGTCGCGACGAGCACTTCCCGACCGGTGGCGCCTTCTCGCGCCGGTAGTGGCACATAGTCGAGGGCGAGCTGATCGAGGGACACGGTCGATTTCGCCGCGGCCTGAAACCGCACCAGTGTCGGCAACTCGTCATCCGACGCCGGGGGCAGGTCGAGATAGCGAACCACGACATCCTCACGAGGCAGAGACACAACAGCCTGCCGAGCCGATATGCCTGCCTTTCGCAGTTCATCGCGTAGCCACGATCCCAGTTCGCTCGGACTGTCCTGCAGATGCTCGGGCAAATCAAACGAAAAGGTATTGCGAATGCGAACCGAGTCGCTGCCGACGTCGGCCAGCACACCGCAGATGCGATGCTTCTCACGGTCGATGGCAAGGAGTTCTGGCATGATGTTGCCTCAGTGGAATGTAGAATGGTCTTCTGAATTCAACGCAATCAGTTCTCAGCCACCGTGCCTGTCAACATGTCCTGACGATAGCCACGTCCCAGTTCGGTCAGATCACTGACACGAAGTATCTTTACCGGGGACTGGGTGGCATCGAGCACCGCTTCCAGCCGTGTGTATCCTCCGCCCTGCTCGAAGTAACCCACGACCTGAGCTCGATACACGCTGCCTTTGGCTGTCAGAAATCGATCCAGGTCCACCATCGTGGGCAGATCGATAATACCCTGCGTCACCAGCCAGCCGGTGGTCGACCGAATACTGAGCTGGTCGTCAGAAACACCGCCGTCGGACCCAATCATCGACGACGCTGCAATGGCGGACGCCATCTCTTCGGTCATTCCGGGAATCCCGAGCAGGACTTCAAAACGCGCCTGATTGACGTTGATTCGACCCCGAATCGTGTCGTCTTCGAATGCTGTCAGCACATCGAACAGCAGCGGCAGATAAGACTGCATCGCCCCGAGGTCGTTCGCCCAGGGACTTTCAACAAGCTCTCCCGGAGTCGACTCGGTGCCTGCCTCGACGTCACCTTCCTGAGCCGGAATTTCGACGACCACGCCGATCAATTGGTACAACGACTTAATCTCAACCTTCGCACCGCCCGACAGGTCCAGTCCACCTCGTGTGACCGAACCTTCCGGGGCACTTCCCAAAGCACTTCCGATCGCCGCTGCGGCGTCCAGAATACTGCCAGTAGAGGGCGGCGAATCCGAGTCTCTCGACGCGGCCCCATCACCACCAGAACCGCTGCTGCCAGTCGAGCTGGATCCGGAAGACGGAGTCGAATCACCCCCGTCAGTTGCTCCATCCGTCGAACCATCATCGGGACTCTCGTCACCATCGGAATCCGCCGGCTGGCCGTACATTCGGTAAGCAACGACAAACCGTGCGACGTCCTCGTCGAATTCCTCAGCCAGCGTGTCATACAACTCAGTCAGCACACCATTGTTGACGAAGATTCGCTTCTCACCATCGCTGCGTTTGTTGAGTTCCTTGCTGTTGATGGTGAGGTACGCCGACCAGCCGACGTCGAGAATTCCATCCGCGTTGTCCAGCGGCAGACTGGCGTCGCCGTCGTTTTCGTTCGGGTCCAGCAGGCCGTTGCGGTTGGCGTCTTCACCGTGCAGCAACTCGGGGAACACACCAGCGACCTGAAGCAATTCGTCAATCGACTCCATCGGACCGTCCGCCGCGTAGTACGACGGCTGGAGGGATTCGTAATACTCACTCTCGGCTCCGAACTCCCGCGGTGTGGCGTTGTCGTCGACCCAGTCAAGGATCGCGTCCGCAGCGTCAGGCGTCATGTTCGGAATGAACATCAGCATGTCGCGTGTCTCGATCTCGCTGAGTTCAAGTTCTTCCGCCAGTAACGGAAGCTGATTGACATTCAGCCGCCCGGATTCGTCGATCAGACCGAACCGCACGTTCGTCGCCGTCGAATCGGATTCGACCGGTGCGACAATCGAAAAGTATCCGCGTCCTCGCGCGTTGTCTGAAGGACGCAGCATCGATGCCTGATAGCGCGGCGGGTTATGGTAAACGTTGTAGTCGGCTTCGGATTCGGGATAGCCGAGCACGGCGCAAACCTGCTCGATGCCCGAATACGCAAATCCCCGTGATTCCGCCTGACGGCCGAACATGGCCGTCGCCTCGGACTCGGAAAGCATGATTTCCGAAAACGTGTAGGCACCAAGCGTCAGGACCGACACGACGACCAGCACCATGATCAACACGGTACCTCGACGGTCTGAATCAGACTCGTTCGACCACGGATCCGACTCGTTCCAACGCTCCGCGTTGGAACGGCACGAGGGACGCTCTGCGTCCCGTGACCGAGTACGGGACGCGGAGCGTCCAACCGGGCGTCCCAACGCAGAGCGTTGGAACGAGTGGTGTCCCGAGCAGCAGTGAGTTTGATGTGTTGCGTGCATGTTAGAACGACAACCCCTCAAACGGACCTGATGAAATCAGTGGAACGACAATGCGAAACGTGTCCGTCGATTCCGCTGGGGTTCGAGCGAGTATCGAGTTTTCAGCGAATTCGGGTGCCCGGAAACTCAGACTGATCCCGATGGCGTTGGGCAGACGACCCTCGAACGTGCTGTCCCATTCGCTCAGCCATTCGTACCCGTCATGAAACTCGAACGTGACAGACTCGACTTCTTCGGCCAGCAAGCGGGCCTGCGATGCGAGTTGCAATGGATCGGACGATTCATCGCTGAGGCTCAGTGAAGACTGGTCACCGTCCATTCGCACCAGCCCCTGTTGAGGACCTTCGGTACCGGCCAGTTGCCCCTGTGCCATCTGTGCAAGGACGCCTCCACCGTCGGCCATCAGATAGGCCACCGATTTCAGGTCGCTCCTCGACAGCGGACTGGTCAACGTGCTGGTACCGAACCGCTCGCGATAGGGGCGGGTTATGTGCAGAACCAGAGTCGTACTGTCGCCGTAGACGCCACTGCTGGCACCGAAAAAGGCAAGCCCCGGATCCGCGAATTGAAGTGGCTCGGGAGGAGGGTCCTCTTTTTCTTCGTCAGGGTCCGGGTCAGCGTAGATGTCCTCGACGCGGAAGTGCACGGATCGAATTTCGGCACTCATTTGCGTCAGCAACGCTCGTGCAACCTGAGCCCGTTCAACCTCGATCTGCCCCAATGTTGAAAATCGCCAGTGCAGTTCCATGGCCGCGTAAAGTGCGCTGAGCAGTATCACCGTCAGGCCGAGAGCGAGGACAAGTTCCAGCAGGGTGAACCCACGGCGACGCTGCCCGCCAGCGGGATGACACACCACTGTCTCGATCACCACGGGATCGGGCGCTGGCTTCACGGAAAATCGCTTCATGATTCTTCCTCCAACTCATCAGTGGGAGGCGGTTCGAAGACGACCGGGTCGCGGATCAGTTGAGTCATTGAGAAGGTCGTGGCCGACATCTCCGCCCCGGCGTCGTGGCGAACGGAGACATTCAACTGCAGCAGGTCGGCATGTGGCCCCGGCGTCGTCAACAGCGTCCAGGTCCAGTTGGGGTCATGGTCGAACGCCAGGTCAGTGACGTCCTCAAGCGGCTCGACGGCTGACGTCAGTTCCGCCAGTTTCGACTCGCAGCGTAACACGGCCTGTGTCTGCATTCGCGCCTGTACCGCGGCCCTCATTCCCGTGGACGAAAGCTGGCTGAGCGCCAGAAAGGCGCCAAGAAAGATGGACAGCGACAGCACAACTTCAAACAACGAGATCCCGCGACGACGCTGCCGTCTGATCCTCTCGCCATCAGGTGATCGAAGGTTCGTGTGCATACCACGTGTCACAGTGTGCTTTGTTTCGAGACGCGGACCGCCCCCGTCAGGTCGCGAACCGAAACCCGCCGGACGCCGCCGTATTGATCCGTCAATTCGAACTCGACCGCGTCGGCCGTTCCGTCCGAGTAAAAGTAGACAGGTTCCGACCAACTCGCCTGCATCAGTTCGGCGGCGTTTGGGAGCCCGGAAAACAGTTCCGGGGAAATCACGGCACTGCCCGGCGATGTACCCATCGTCTGTCCGGACGATTCCTGTGAAAACCTGATTCCCTCGGGCAGAGTGCCCGATATCCGGCCCGATTTTGCGACTTCTATTTGCTGCCCGTCGTCCGCGACTGTGGTCGGCACACGCACGAACAATGTTCCACCAGGTTCGAACCGGAACTCCCAGGTCTCGTCGCGATCCAGCGACTGAATCCGCGAGCCAGCCAGCAACGATCGTACGCCTTCAGCCGCTTCTCCCAGGCGGTTGTCACGCCAGGTGTTGATTAATGGTGACGCCCCGACCGCTGCCAGGATCGTGAGCACCGTGAGTGCCAGCAGAACTTCCAGAAGCGTGTAGCCGTCAGTCCTGTACGCCCGGGACACGAAGCGTCCACAGGAGCGATCCCACGCGGAGTGCGCGATCGGATTTGCGTGCAGCGGGTGACGATTACGACGCATCAGATTACAGATCCTGATTCCAGTTAGTGACGTCGTCTTCCGTGCCATCCTGCTGGTCTGGGCCGACTGACCAGATTGCCGGCTTGTCGAGTAATCCCTGTCGATTTCCACTTGGTGGATACTCGTACGACAACGGATTGCCCCAGGCGTCTTTCGGAACTTCGGCGAGATAAGCGGGCAGCTGACGACCGGTCTTGTCAGTGCCGGGCAGGATCAGCGTTTCGACCACCGTCTCGCTGTCGCCCGACGGGTACACGCCGTCATGATCAACCGCGTACCGCTGGAGATGGTTCTCGAAGTCGCGGATGTGAATGCGGGTCGCATCGACATTCGCTTTCTGCTGAGTGCCCAGCAATTGGGGAACGGCAAACGCCGCAATGACTCCGATGATGGCCAGTACGAGTAGCACTTCCAGCAGCGTAAAACCGCGGCGTAGCTGCTTCCTGCGTTCAATTCTCATGTGAATAGTCTCCTTGGCGGGATAATTCGGCGGGGCCGTTGGTGGGTGAAGCTGCGTTTCGGTCTCGCGTCTGTGGTCCACGAAAAACACGAAACTCACGAAAACTCAGTGACAGCGGCGTGCTAGAGCTCTTTCAGGATTCGTTTCCAGGAGCTGTGAGCCGTAGGCGCTAGCCTCGGGCCCGAGGCTAGCGCCTACGGCTCACGGAAGGGCAATTCTAAAAATGCTCCAGCCACCTTTTCTATTTTCGTGACATTCGTGTCTTTCGTGGATGTCCACTAAAGAACGGACGAGCTTTGCAGGACCGGCAACAGCAGGCCCAGCATTACAAACAGGATCAAAATGGCCATCACCAGCAGCATGGCTGGTTCCAGCAGTCGGACGAACAGTTCCAGGTACCGGTATGTCCGACGCTCCATACTGTCGGCGATGTTGACGAGAACTTCTTCAAGGTTATTTGCCTCCTCGGCCACAGCGATCATCTCGACGGTCTCTTCAGGAAACTGCTGACTGTCTCGCAACGGCTCGGACAGCGATTTTCCGGCCGAGATGTTGTCACTGGCCGATGCGATTGCATTACCCAGCACCCGGTTTCCAGTCGCGTCTTTGGCGATACGCAGTGAATTGAGAATCGGAACACCGTTGTGCAGCAGCGTTCCAAGAATGCGACAGAAGCGGGCAATGGCAAGACTGCGATAAATGCTTCCGGCTCCGGGAATGACCAGCCGCGCCTGATCGACCACCAACCGGCCCTCTTCGCTGCGCGCGTACTGAGCGAACGTGATTCCGCCCACAATCATGCCGGCGACAATCCACAACCCGTACTGGCCCAGCGTGTCGCTGATGCCAACAACGGCGGTCGTCGCCCACGGCAAAGAGCCTCGTGATTCCAGCCGTTGAAACACCGGCTCAAACTTCGGCACGAACCAGACCATCATTGCGGTAAGTACCAGTGAGCCGATAATGACCAGGAATGCCGGATAGGCCGTCGCACCGATCACGCGACCCTTCAGGTCTTCCTGATGATCGGTGAAGTCTGCAATCCGACGGAGTACGTCTTCGAGGAAACTTCCCTCTTCACCGGCCCGCACCATGCTGACTGCCAGCTCGTTGAACACGTGCGACTGTTGTCGCATGGCTTCCGCCAGACGTGTGCCTTCTGCCACGTCATCCCGAATTTCCTGCAGCACCAGTTTCAACGACTGGTTGCGTGACTGACGCCCCAGCAACTCGAGAGACCGGAGCAACGGCACGCCGGACCGCAGTAAGTCGCTGAGCTGTGAATAGAACACGGCCAGGTCGCGTGCCTTCACACCGCGTCCACGATAGCGCTGCTGCGACTTCGCGGAGTCGGCCAGCTCGATCCGAATCGGAAACAGATCGCGCGTTGACAGCGTCGAGACGACCTCATTCTGGCTCGTCGCCGTCAGCAGGCCAGAGACCTCCTGACCGCTCATCGCTTTGGCCACGTACTGGAATTCAGGCATCGGAAAGACGGTTCAAAGTGAAAGGATGAAACAGCAATCGGGAGAAGGCGAAGCGGTTCGTCTATTATCAGTCGAATCCTGCGCAGGATGGTCAGAGTTTCTCAGCGTGTCAGACATTGCAAAATAAAAAGTGCAAAATGCAAAGCTCAAATTGACTTGGCTTCAATTTGCATTTTGCACTTTTCATTTTGCACTGAATCACGACCTGTCTTCGTTCGTCAAACAATGTCTCCCTTGGTCACTCGCAGGACATCATCCACGCTGGTGACGCCCTTCATCGCATGTATCCATCCACAATTTCGGAGCGTCAGCATGCCCTGCTCGATGCCGTACTTGCGGATGCGTGTCGCACTCAGACGGTTGACGCACATTTCCCGGACCTCGTCATCCGCGATCAGCAACTCGTAAACGCCGATGCGGCCGGAATATCCAGTATCGCGACATTCGCGACATCCGATCGCTCGCCACAGCTGTTCGACATCCCGGTTTGGAAAATCCTTTGGCAGGTCGTTCGGGTCTGGTCGGTAAGACTCGCGACAATGCTGGCACAGTCGACGCACCAGCCGCTGAGCCATCACGCCTTCGATCGTGCTCGATACCAGGTAGGGCTCGACGCCCATGTCGACGAGCCGCGTGAATGCGCTGGCCGCGTCGTTTGTATGCAGAGTGCTGAAGACGAGGTGACCAGTCAGTGACGACTGAATCGCCGCCTCGGCGGTTTCATAGTCGCGAATTTCACCAATCAGGATGACGTCCGGGTCGTGTCGCAGAATGGACCGCAATCCGTGCGCGAACGTCAGGCCAATCCGACTGTGGACCTGAATCTGTCCGATGCCATCGAGCTGATACTCGACCGGGTCTTCGACTGTGATGATCTTCGTCGTGGGATTTCGAATTTCACTCAGGGCGCTGTAGAGCGTGGTCGACTTACCGCTACCGGTCGGGCCCGTAACCAGAACGATCCCGTGCGGAAATCTGATCATGCGGCCGAATGGATCATGTATCTCATCGGGCATCCCCATGCTGTGCAGATCGAACAGCATCCGGCCCTTGTCCAGGATACGCAGCACAACGCCTTCGCCGTACAGCATCGGAATGATCGACACTCGCACGTCGATATCGCGACCGGCGACGCGCAGTTCGATGCGCCCATCCTGTGGCAGCCGTTTCTCGGCGATGTTCAGCCGGGACATGATCTTCAGACGCGTGACGATCGCGGCGTAGAACTGATTGACCTCCGGCGGCATCGGTTGCACACGCAGCAGTCCATCGACGCGGTAGCGGATGGACAAACCGCGTTCACCCGGTTCAATGTGGACGTCACTGGCCTGCTGTTCGAGCGCTTCGAGCAGCAGTTCATTCACGAGCCGAATCACGGATGCGTGCTGAGCCATGTCGGCCAGCTCGCCGTCGGCCCGGGACGCCTCGGCCATATAGTCGTCGTCCTCGTCCGTCTTCTGCTGGACGAGTTCGTTAATCGTGTCGCCGCCGACGCCAAGGTTCTGCTTGATGAGCTGCACGACGTCGTCGTGTCGTGCCAGTACCGGGTCAAGCCTCAGTCCGCTGACCGCGCCAAGTTCGTCGAGCGCTTCAAGATCAAACGGGTCGCTGGTGGCGACTTCCACACGACCATTGTCGCGGCGCAAGGGCAACAGTGAGTGGCGGTAGATGGTCGATGTCGGAAACTGGCTGAGCAGGTCGCGATCGACACTGAAGTTCTTCAGTTCAACGAACTTCATCCCCAGTTCGTCTGCCAGCGCGCGCAGAGTTTCTTCTTCGGTCAGGAGCCCCATGTCGATGACGGCCTGATCGAAACGCTTACCGTTGCACTGCTGCCGGACCTGATCACCCTGCACCGCAGTCAGCAGCCCGCGCCGAATGAGAATGTCTCCGATTTCCATTGATGAGCCTGTCCTGCTCCTGTCAGCGTATCAGAGCCGATACGCAGATTGTTTACTGTTTCCCGTAACACTCACCCGACGTCTGCACTCGGGAGGATGTGTTCTTTCCGGGACCGAAATGGCTATTTTAAGGTGGCACTGGCGGCATCGCACGTGGGGCATGCGTCCCGTCGGTCAAACCAACGGGATTCTGCCGCCAGTGCCGCTCGATTGTCGGACGAACCGCCGGAATCCCTCAGCCTTACGTATTCCGAGCACCACTAACTAACCGAATACCTTTACTCAGCGGCCACATTTCCTGACGCAGCCGATTCCCTGGACAAGTCTGGCCGCCACTAATGGGCTTGTGGACTACGTCAAGCGCCGCAGCTTCTGAACGTCTATCGTCCTGGTCGTCCAGAGCCGGACCCGCTGCCGCGACCAGAGTTTCCGCCACCGGACGGACCTCCGCCGCGCCCGGAACCGCCGCCACTACCAGGACTTCCGCCCTGCCGTGCACGATCCTGCATCCTCTGCATGAAGAACTGACGCATTCGATCGGCGTCTGAAGAACCTGACTGGCTGGGCTGCTGCTGCGACTGCGGCTGTGTACCGGAGCCGGACGAACGCCCGGAGGTCGAACTACGGCTGACTTTGACCTTCGGCATCAGCTCGCCAAGAGTCTGCTGCAGAATGCTGGAACTGGCATTCTTCAGTGAGACAATCCGAGTCGTCTTGCGAGCTTCCAGGGCCGCTCGATCCAGCTCGTGGACCATGTCTTCAATCTGGAGATACATGGGTTCGCTGCAGGACACGATCAGACGGCTTGTTCCATAGTCAACACCCAAAGTCAGCGTGACCCGTGTCGCCGGCGAGCCCCCTTGATTGCCGCCGCCCATTATCGCGGCAATCGGATTTTGCCCGCGTTGCTGTTGCTGCTGCGGCGGATTCATTTCTTCCTTGTAGACATCGCGAATGATCTCGGCCACATCTCCAACGTCAGCGTGGAAGACGGGAATATAGCGAGGTGCTTTCGCGCGAAGCTGCTCGGGCAATTCGGAGGCGTCCAGAATCTGCAACGTGTCTTCGACTTCGTTGACGAGGTTCGCGGGACCGGTCACAAACAGCGAGTTCGATCGCGTGTCCGGAATGATCCTCAGCGTCTGCGGTCCCGTCATCAGTGTGTTCAGGCCAGTGAGGTCCATGACGCCCCGACCCATCGACGACAGCCCGCCGCTGAGTTCACTTAAGAATCCTCCACTGCTCGTGCTCGACGTCGACACAGAACTGGTCGGAAACAACCGCTCCAGAATCTGAGCGGTTGACGTCGCATCCGCCGACTGGAGATAGAACACCGTCCATTGAGTTCGAGGTGGCATAGCCTGCGACAACGAGCTGATCGTTTCTTCCAGGCGATCGAGCGCCTCCGTGTCGTCCGAGACGATGATCAGGTTTCCGCCGCTGATCGTCACGGCGATCGGAGCACCCGTCCCTTCTGCGGCAGCGGGTGGTTGCGAATCGTCTACCGGTGTTGCGGTGGCTGATTCAGCATCCTGGCGGTCGAGTGTTTGAAACACGCGATCGAACTCGGCATTCAAGTCGACTGGCGGCTCTTCGTTCAGCTCCTCAAGTTCAACATCCGACGTCGTTCTTGCTGCGAGTTCGGCCAACACTTCACGCGCCGCCACATCGACGAGTTCTGCCTGTGCATCGGCAAACGGGTTCGACGTGTGATAAATGTTGCGGCTCGGACGCAGCGACGCCTCACCTTCGCCCGCACTGGAAGCCCCAGAACCGACGGGACCCAGTGGCACCGGCCGGATTGGCTGAGCCGTTTCGGGCACGGCTGACGGAACGCGTTGTCCGCGAATCGTGCCTCGGCTCGACGGAATCACCGTGCGAATGCGATTGCGACCGTTGACGTTCCAGATTCGCTCCAGGGCCTCAACGAACTCGGTCGGATCTCGCCCGCCCAGCGGGATCGTCCGCACATTTCCGGTACCGCCGAAACCGCCACCACCCTCCGGATCGAGCTCCGCGATCAGCAGTTTGATCTGCTCGACCTGCTCTGAGGAGCCTCGCACGATCAGGCCATTTCCCGTGGGATGCGGTTGCACGACGGGAGCTTCTGCACCATCCAGCAGGAACAATGACTGGATCGATGCCGTAGCCGTGTACGAGTCCATTCGCCCCAGTGGAATCACGGCGACCATGCTCCCGCCACCGACTCCGTCGAGCCGGCGAATGGTCGATTCAATCTCAGTGTGTTGTTGCGGTGTCGCCAGAATGTGAATGCGACGTGTGCGACCGTCTTCATTCACCACCGTCCCCGGGAACAGCACATTCAGCGTTTTCGTTACCTCGATCGGATCGGCCGAATCGAGCTGGTAGACGTGGAAATAAGGCTCCCGACTCGACCGTGAAAAACCGGCCAGCGGCTCAACATCGATGGACGTGATCGCCTCTTCCACGATTTTCATGTTCGCTGGACTGGCTGTAATCAGCAACGAATTGGTGCGTTCGTCAACGGCGACGGTTACGGAAACCTTGGGATCAGTCGCCGAAGACTGAACTGGCTGAGGTTGCTGTGCGCGAGGATCACGGGAAAATCGCGATTGCTGTGATCCAGACCGCGACGAGCCTGTCACGCCAGCGCTCACATTCTGAAAATTGCGCGGCTGCAAACCGAAGACGTCGCGGATCACGATCTCGGCATCGAGCGCCGCAATGTGCTCGAGCGAGAATTGCTTGAACAGCTTGTCGCCAACTTCAATCGTGATGCCACTAAGCAGTTCGTGGATCCGCAGAATGTTGTAGCCGATGTCCGTCACCACGACCTTGCCGGTTTTCGACAGCGGTACAACTTTGCCCCACGGGCCCAGCAGTTGTTCGACTTCGGCCGCTACGTCGTCGGGAGTCAGCCCGTTCAGCGGAAGCAGGACCGTCATTAGCTCGTTCCGGCCGCGCTTGGGCACTTCTTCAATCGTGACGGTGGGTACCAGATTCGGCGGGATAGGCCGATCGACATTCACCACAACCAGAAACTGGTCACGCCGGACGAGTAGGAATCCCCTCTGCTGCAGGTAACCGTTGATGATGTCCAGTGCCTCGGTCGGCGAGTACGTGCCGTTGTCGTAGTAGTTAAACGAGCCCGGCGGAACTTCGGTCAGGTCCAGCGTGAGATCCGCGACTTCGGCGAACAGCTCCAGCACGTCGGTCCACGGGGCGAAACGGAAATTGAACGACAGCACTTTCACTGGCGCACCGTTCTTTGGGAGAGCGCCAAACGACGTTGTCGCCGGCTCGTCACCGTCCGCAGCAACCGTCACACTTGGAACTGCTACGGAAGCAGGTCGAATTGGCGGGGCCTGGACTGCCACGGGGGGGGCCGCGACTTGAGTGGGTGCTGGTCGCGGGCCGCGGCCGTCACCCTGTGCAAATTCGAATGATTTCCCGAGGCGTTTTTCGAATTGCTGCTTCTGCGGCGCAGTGAGCACGGACGAGAGTTTCGATTCAAAGTCCTGTTGCAGCTTCTCACGCATCGCGTCGCGTTCTTCCCCGGAGAGCTCAATTCCCGGGGCGAACAGCTTCTGGCGTGCCTCGCTGTAAGCATCGGACGCAGTTTGCACGCCGGCCTGCTGCTCATCTGTCAGTCCCAATGCCGCAACGATTTCCGGGCTACCCAGCGCCCGCATGCCCGCTCGCTGCAGTGCCAGTTCCTGGACTCGAGTGACCTGGTCCGGTCTAAGGACAGAATTAACCTTCTTGTCCGTCAGCGACCGCAATTCTCTGAAGATTGCCTGGCGTTCCTCGTCGCTGCCAGCAGACCCCAGTCGAGCGAACAGCTCCTGGACTTCGCCGTCGTCGCGCATGCTGCGCCGAATGGCGTCCAGAGACTCGATCTGCGCGGTATCAAGCTGTAGTTCCTCTCGCACGTCATCCCGCCTGAGCAGATCCAGTGTGCCACCGAATCCACCTCGTCCACCACCTCCGCCTCGACCTGGACCACCCGGACGCCGGCCTTGGGCCTCGACAGGCACCTGCAGCGAGCCGACAGCCAGACTAAGCGCGAGCAGAATTCGCAGAGTTGTTGGTATCGAATTCATTCGGATCAATTCTGAGTAGTCATTATTTGACAGAACAGATGTCGGGCTGTGGTCCAAGTCTTTTTGACGCCTGCCATGCTAGTTCGCCTGAAAACGCCCCACAACACGTTGCCGCCTACTCGCTACTTCATGTGGTCATTTCGTAAACATGCGATGCCAAACCGGAATGACCTGACGCACGACGACAGCAACGTCGAGGCGATTTGTGGGGTACCTGACTTCCTGTCGTCAGGTTTCCGCGACCGAAACCGAACAGGATTCCGGTTGTTTACACTGGATACGAAGGATGCCTATGCTGGCAGGCTCGCTTAGGTTCAGGCGGATGGGACGAGGCGGAAACCGCAGTTAACCCGGCCGCGCGGGTTTCAGACCGCGGAAATAGCCAGACTCTCATAATGACGCGTTCGACCTGCGGCAAACCGTCGCGACGAGACTTACCTGACGAACGGTCCGAGGCCCCGGAATGAAACGAAACGAACGTATTCTCGCCGGTATCCTGGCGGCAACGCTCGGTGTTTTCGTGGCCATTCCGGCCGTGTGGGGATTTCTGAGTGGTCCGGTCACGCTCCAGCGGAACAAACTCGAAAAGGCGGAAAACGGCCTGCAGAAAGCGAGTGACAGCTTCGATCTCTCGATCGCCCGCATCAATCGCATGTCGGTGTTTAAAGAGCAGAGCCTGTCTTCCAATTCATCGCAGGGAGCCCTGGCGTACCAACAGTGGCTAACGGACCTGACCGAAATCGTTGCCGGGTTTACGGAATCGGAAGTTGGTCCGGAACGCATATCGCTGTCACGGGACAAGACTTACGTCGCCGTCCGCATGCGGGTCACGGGCGAAGCGACTGTCGAGCAGTTGCGCCGGTTCCTGTTTCGGTTCCACAGGGCGAATGTGCTTCACCGCCTGGTCAGCCTGACGGTCGAGGCTAAGAACAACTCAACGAATCCTCACGTCACAGTGCGGGTGGTTGCTGAAGCTCTCTCACTGAGAGATGCCCCGGTTAAAGGTGCATCACTGTTTGCTCGAACGAAAATCGCCGGGCTAACCGAAGACAGCCCAGGCCAGATCACCGTCGCGTCCGCCGGCGGCTTTCCAGAGAAAGCTCCGTTCGAAGTCCGCATTGGGGACACTTATCACGATGTCGTGGATGTCACGGCAGATGGCTGGCAGATCGCTGTTTCCGACGACCAGAAACTGACGATCGCGGCGGATGATCAGATCGAGTATTCGCCGATTCACCCGGAGTACCAGGACGCCTCTGAAGAGCAGTTCGACGCACTGATCACGCTGAACCCGTTCGGAAAACCGGCGCCGTACCGTCCTCGCCTCGACCTGATCGGCGAGAAAACTGTCCTGCACGGTGCAACCCTCGAACTGACTCCAAAGGTCATGGGAACCGGGTTCGACTTCAGCAGCGGCGATCCGGTTTTCTCGGTCATCTCTGAATTGCCCGCCGGCATGACGCTGGATGATGGAAAACTGAAATGGACTCCAGGCAAGGAACTGGAACCGGGCGAGTTCACGGTGAAAATCGGAGCGAAGGCAGAAGCGCTGCGTGAACCGCTTGAGGCCGAATTCAAGATAACGCTACGGAAAATCAACAACCCGCCGCAGCTCGACATTCCAGACAGCCTGGTCGCGACGCTGGGGCAGATCATGTCGTTCAAGGTGGGCGCGACTGACGAGGAAACGGCGACCGAAGCCCTGCGTTTTGCACTGGCGGAAGGCGCGCCGGCGGGAGCGACGATCAACGCGGAAACCGGAGAATTGACATGGACGCCCGCGGCCGATCTCTCGCCGGGTGAGGTCAAGATCTCGATTCAGGTGCGCGACGACGGCGAGCCGGCCCAGACGACCGAGGCTCAGGCTTCCATCGATGTGAAGGACGATCGGGCACTGTTCACCTATCTGACCAGTTCGGTCGCGGCTGACGGGAAGCGACAGGCGTGGCTCTATGACCGCTCAACGGACAAACGACTGATTCTGCGTGAGGGCGGACAACTCGAGTACGCCGGGTTCGATGCACTGGTGCTGGCCATCGGCGACAACTTCGTGCTCCTGCAGCAGGAAGCCGACACCATCCGTCTGAAGATCGGAAAAAACTTGCGCGACGCGGAAGTCGTGGCCACGATCGAACCTGAGGCGTCTGAGAAACCAGCCGCAGCGACCGGTACCGAGGCGAGTCCGGCATCCGAGTCTGAAAAGACAGGTTCCAACGACGCGCCCGAGCCAACGAAGAGCGGCGACTCGAAGCCCGCTCCGACCGAGCCTGCCGATTTAGAAATTGGCACCGAGACATCCGCAGAGCCCATTGAGACTTCTGGCGACGCCGAGCCCCAGACATGAATCACCCGCAACCGTTAAGAGCGTGGATGCAGGACAATGGCATGCAGATCGCCGATCTTGTCGAGGCCACCGGACTTGACGGGCGTGTTGTCGAGTTGATCGTAACAGGCAACTACACGCCCAGCCCGAAACAGCGTGATCGGGTTGCGAATGCACTGGGAATCGAGCGTGATGCCGTGCAGTGGGGGCATTCCGTGGCCGTCGACAACATGTACGGTCATGGCCCGCAATTTGGCCGTAGCCCGTAGTCCATGAATCCTGGGCTGAGTTGACGTTGCCAATTCGAGTCGAGAACCTGCCGGGCAGGTGAATCGAATCAGGTGACAACTCAGGACAGGAACTCGGAATGAAGAAGAATCCAGTCAAGGCGGCTCTGGCCGCAGGCCGTCCACAGGTCGGTACGTGGCTCTCGCTGGGCAATGTGTTTGCAGCTCGTCTGATGGCTCGGGTCGGATTTCCGTGGCTCACTGTCGACCTTGAGCACTCACCGATCGGCTGGGATTCTGCCGGTCTACTGTTCGGAGCGATCGCGGATGCCGGATGTGTGCCACTGGCTCGCGTGCCGCGCGGCGATCACGACTATATCAAGCGAGTTCTGGACGCCGGTGCACACGGAATCGTGGTGCCGATGGTGAATACCGTCGAGGAAGCTAAAGTCGCGATCTCGGCTGCGAAGTACCCGCCCATCGGAGACCGTTCGGTGGGTGGAGCTCTGCATGCCCTGAACTTCGACGCCGCTGCCGGCGATTACTACAAGCATGCGAACGACGAAATACTGGTCGTCCTGCAGACGGAATCGCCTCAGGGTGTCGAGAACGCCGAGGAGATCTACAGCCTGCCAGGTGTCGACGCGATCTTCGTCGGACCGAACGATCTGACGTTTCAGATGCGTGGTCCGGACGGTATCGACCCGACTCCGGATGAACTGGAAGCCATGCTGCAGCGAGTTCTGGCCGCGGGTAAGAAAACGGGAACGCCGGTTGGCCTGCATGTTCAGACGCCCGAGCAGGTGGAGCAGCGCATCGAGCAGGGCTGGCGATTCATTGCGATCGGCAGCGAGTTGAAGATGATGATCACCGGGGCGCAGAACTTCGTATCGGCACTGAATCTGAAGTCGGGCGGCGGAGATTTGGCGCGGTATTAGAGCTGTGTCAGCGTTGAATACTGGGGTGGGGGGGGGGGGGGGGGGGGGGGGGGGCCCCCGCCCCCGCGGGGGGGGGGGGGGCCCCACCCCCCCCCCCCCCCCCCCCCCCACAACAAACAACCGCA
>CAUZFZ010000085.1:0-43300 GCA_963579025.1 Planctomycetota bacterium
ACTCCTCGGTGTACCGACGGCGGACCGATTCTCCACGACTCGACGATTTCTTCTTCGCCATTTTCAGGCTCCTTTCTGGAACCCAAAATAAGCAACTCACCTGTCCGTGAAACTGTCACCACCTCACTCTTTCCCCCGTCCAACTTAAGGATCTTGACTGTCCGAAAAATACGAAGCACCTCAAAGCACCTCAGTCATGGTCGGAATCGTCTCAGTCTGATCAACAATCCCCACGTGACGCGTCACGCACTGTGGCACAGGTTGCTCGCAACCTCTGTCGCGAAGCGACAAGAGGCAATCGGTGCAAACACCAAATCCTCTTGCGGCTGCGCCGCCCCGGTTGCAAGCAACCGCGGCCACCCACACGCTGGCTTGAGATTAACCAGTGCCACCCCGCGGGATTCGACGTCGCCAAAGTCGAAATGGAAGCCCTGAGCCGTAGGTGACGTCCCTGCGGCGACGCCGAACCGGGAATTCTCACAAATCCGACGACTTGCCTGACCGGTACAACCGTCACCGGCCGATACCGACATCCAGACCCCTCAGTCTTATCGGTGACTGCCGAAACGGGATGCTGCAATGCTCAGGATGATTCGCGTGATTCGCGCGCTCGGTGGAATGTCACGGCCACAGTCCGGACGGTCCCTCTCACGACGTTGGATGTGCCGTCGCGACTTCCGCGTCGAGGCGGTTGAGGCGCGTGTGTTGCTGACCGCCAGTTCGGTCGATGTCACCACGCTGGACGGGACCAACGGCGTGCACGTTGATCCGTCGTCGGAGTTTGACTTGCTGACGTCCGCGGAGGGGGTGGGTGACTTCAACGGCGACGGGCTGGATGACCTGCTCGTCAAAGACAGGTATCTCATCCTGGGGCGCGCCGATGGGCTGGATCATACAGCGTCGTTCATCGAAGACCTGACAGATGCTCAGTTGCAGGGCGAGAGGATCCAGGGAGCTGCGGGCGTCGGGAACTTTAATGGCGACGGGTTCGACGATCTGGCCTTCCTCGATTCCAGTCGCGGCTATGACGATCGCAGCATCAACGTCGTCTTTGGAAACGCGGATCCACCTGAGTCAATTGACATCGATGATCTCGACGCGGCGTCGGGGCTGATGCTTAGCAATCAGCTTCAGATCGACGTGCCCGGACCACTGCGATTCGGCTACCACCTTGAGCGGGCCGGAGACATTGATGGTGACGGATTCGACGACATCGCCGTGAATGTTGAAGGTCTCGAATCCCGATTCGACGTCCCGGTTGTCCTGTTCGGCGGACCAGACCGTCGCGAAGCCCTGATCGTCGCCGATGGCGATGTTAATGAGCATGAATCGGTGCGCGGCGGCACCAGCGGCGGCCTCAGCAGTGGCGACATCAATGGCGACGGTCTTGACGACCTGCTCGTGAACTCGTCAGTCGTTGAAAGCGGGTTCTACGACTTTCTGGTGTTCGCCACCGGGCGCGATGACGGGGACATCGAAACTGAGCAGTCGCCGCTACTTTACTCAGTCCACGCCCACGTGGTCGGCGACTTTAATGGTGACGGTTTCGACGACTTTGCCGTCTCCCGCGTACCGCACTATGACGCAGCCTCCTACGACAGTCGGGATCCCACGGTTGACTACGTTGTGTTCGGTGGCCCGGATGGAGCGCCCCTCATCAACGATGACACCCGCACCGGTGACAACGCGTTCGAAATCACCACAACGATCGACTTTGCGTTTCGAGGTCAGACTACGATCCGCGCTATTGGTGACGTCAACGGTGACGGGCTCGACGACCTCGCGGTGGACAACCACCGTGTGCTGTTTGGAGGCACGATCGACGCCGGCGAGTCCATCGACGTGGCCGAGGTCGGTGACGGAACGAACGGATTCCAGATCACCGGCCACAGCCGCGGCGAGCTTGTCGGAGCTGGTGATCTCAACGGAGACGGAGCTGACGATCTTGCCATCGCAGCATGGGAACAGGGTCTGTACGTCATCTACGGCGTCGTTGCACCCGTTCCAGAACCGAGTGCCACGATCCTTCAGATTTCGAGCGACGACATCACTCGCGACGGCGACACGATCACGCTCCGCAATCCCAACCAGGTCGATTCATCGATCATCGTGTCGGAACAGGACGGCCAGCTGCGAGTTGACATTACTTCGAGCCAGTCCAGCGACCCGGACACGTCTCTGCACGACCTGACCGGAATCGAGCGACTGCGACTGGAACTGGGCGAAGGAAATCGGCACGTGGACGCGTCGCAGTCGCCCGTGCCGGTCGAAGTAAGCACTGCAGGCGGCGATGACACAATCATCGGTTCGATGTTTGATGACACACTGCATGGAGGCTCCGGGCCGGATGTCATCAACGGACGAGGCGGTCGGGATCGGATCTTCGGCGATGACGGCGTCGACGTGCTTTTCGGTGGCGGTGGCAATGATCACATTGATGGCGGCGACGGATCTGATCGGCTCAGCGGAAACAAAGGCCACGATGTCCTGATCGGCGGAAACGGCAACGATCGGCTCGATGGAGACAACGGCAACGACCGCCTCGCCGGCGGAGCGGGAGCGGACAGTCTCAGCGGCGGCGACGACAACGACACACTGTTCGGCGAAGGCGGCATGGACACCCTCGCAGGCGGCGCCGGAACAGATCAGCTCACCGATAACACCGCCGTAATCGACGAGACGTTTGGAAGCGGCTTCTAGTCCGGACTTGAATCGGTTGGGGCAGCAATGGCTTGCGATTGAGCCCTGTTTTTCAGGGTTTGGTGGGATTCTGGGCGTGCGGATGTTTGCGCGCGTTCTGGCTGGCGGACAGCGGGCGGGCGATTCCGGGGCGGCGTCAGGCCGCGACCTCGAGCAGGTCCAGAACATGACGCTGCAGGGGCGTCGACTCCGTGAGCTGAGGGGACTCAGCGCGGGGTGGCACCGATTGACCTCCGTCGAAGCAATCGGTGATGGGTGGCCGCGGTTGCTTGCAACCGGGGCGGCGGAGCCGCAAGAGCCATTGGAAAGTACGCCGGCAGCCAACTGTCGCTGCGCGACACTGGTTGCGAGCAGCATGCGAGCAACCAGTGTCAGCCGAATCAATGCGGCGATGAATCGCGTGCGCGGTCAGTTGCCAGAGCGACGGGTCTCTTTGATTGCGCAGGGTGGCACAGGTGTCAGACACTGGGCACAAAATCCAGATCATCCGTCAGTCGTCCAGGCTCAGAGCGCCGGCAGCGAGAGGTCGAGCAGCAGGGTGCTGACGACACTTTGGTTATCGCCCCAACTGCTGGATGAGATCATCTGCGTGCCGTCCGGTGAGAGGACTGGGTGCGGTTCGCAGAAGTAGCAGCCGTTGGCCGTATTCGAGCGGTGATGCGCCACTGAGACGGCTCCATTCGGCTGTTCGGGGTCTTCGAGATTGAACGCAACGATTTCGCCCTGGTGGTTGCCGATCTCGCCCGCTCCTGTCTGGAATGTGCCGAAGATGTAGCCCGGGTTGGCATGATTCGTCGCCGCGACGTGTTCGACTCGGAGTGTGTCGGCGGTCGAGTCGTTCAGGGACCGGTAGGACCTGGTCGCGACGTTGTAGGACAGCAGCGATCCGACGTTGCTGGTGTTGCCATTGAATGTCGTCACCTCGGGAACGGACCGTCCCGAGAAGTTGCCGGAGCCGCCGACGACGTAGACGTCGCTGCCGTTGCTGCCATAAGCGAACACGGGGTGTGCCCAGGTCACTGCAAAAAATCCCTGGCTGGGGTCGCCGGCTGCGAAGAAACCTTGCTCGGTCAGATTCGGCTGCGCGTGCGGCGTGATCGAGCCGGCGCCGGCGGACGGATCGATGTCGAACAGCCGCCATGCACGGCCGCCGTTGGTCCGGGCATACGACACCAGTGCATGACGGCCGTTGGGCGCGTAGCGCAGCGTGATCCGGTTCGGGCCGGCGCTGTCGTCCAGGCCATCGGGATTCGTGAGGACCGTCTCGCCGACGACCGTCGGCTCGTCTCCGGTGGCGTCGAGGTCGACGATGTACAGCCGGATGTCCGTCGGATCGGATTTCGCGCGGCCCATCATGGCGATGTACTGCCGACCGCCCGTAAACGCGATTGAGGTCTTGGTCGCGTGCAGCTTGTTGAATGGCAGTTCGATCGTTTTCGTGATCTGTCCGGTCAGGACGTTGTACTCGTAGATGGTGTCGTCGAGTGCGCCGGGAGTGTCATCCGGGTTCTCATTCGTTGACGCTCCTTTAACCGGGAACGCGTATTGCAGAGTCGGCCGCGACGGATCCTGACTCCAGCGGAATGCCGTCGAGGGCGCTTTCACAACGGCGAGCGGTGTGAGGTACGTCTCGTTGTCCGGGTTGCCGTCGATCAGGATCTGATGTGTCAGGGCCGGGTCGTAACTGCGGAGTGCAATCAGGTCGCCGGTGACGTTCCATGCCGAATCGGTCAGGTAGCGATTGCGGATGATCCCGCCCCAGTACGTCGACTGCGGGAAGATGACCGGCGTCTCGCTGACCTCGATCTCCGGTGCTGCGTACTGTGTTCCCGGATCGCCGGTGATGCGCGTGATGGGCGTGCCGAAGGTCGGGTCGGTGATCGTCTGCAGGTAATCCGGTTTCGGAATCTCGGGCGGCAGGAAACTCGGCGGGTTGCTGCCGAAAGTGGAGACATTCGTCTGTTCGCCTGCTTCGGCGTCAGCGACCAGATCGGCGGTGCTGTGTCCCGGTTCGCCCGGAGTGATGAACCAGTCCAGTCCGCCGTCGCCGGTCAGCGTGTCGACGCGATAGTCGATGAGAACCGTGTTGGCGGTTCTCTGATCGGACGAATCGAGGGTGTACTGGAACGACAGGTCTTCGAGTGCCGCCACGCGAGTCGCATAATCATCGGCGGACGACCACACGTTGAGAATGCTCTCGAAGGCCGGGCGGTCGCCGTCGAAATCGGTGACCGCTCCGATCAGGATGTCGTCGTCCGGGCCACCGGTCAGGACGTCTCCGCCCTGACCGCCGGACAGGACATCGCGGCCGGGTCCGCCGTTGAGCGTGTCGTCATCGTTTCGGCCGAACAGGATGTCGTTGCCGTCGCCCGCGAGGATCACGTCGTCGCCGGCGCCGCCGTGCAGCGAATCGTCGTCAGCACCGCCGTCCAGCGTGTCGTCTTCGTCGCCCCCGACGAGGAAATCGGCTCCGTTGCCGCCGATAAGCAGATTGTTGCCCGCCGCTCCGTAGACTTTGTCGTCGCCGTCTCCACCGTCGGCCGTATCGTCGCCGTCGCCCGCTTCGATGCGGTCGTTGTTGGCCGTGCCGATGATCGAGTCGTCTCCGGCATGACCGCGCAACGTGACTCCATTGCCGGTCCATGCGGACGCGTCGATGACGTTGTTCCCGCTGTCACCGTCGATGACGACGATCTCGATGCCGCTGAACGACTCGCTGCCGGAGCTGAATGTGGCGTCGCTGTCCGTCAGTGTGATATTGCCGTCGCCGCTCACGACCAGGCGGTCGGAGGCGTGACTGCCGGCCGTCAGCGTGTCGTCTCCGCCGCTGCTGCGAAGCGTTGTCCGTCCGGCGAACGAACCTGCGTTAATGTTGTTACTGCCCGGGCCGCCGGACAGGTCCGCCCGCTCGATCGAGGTCAGCGTGTCCGATCCCTGACCGGATAGCAGAGTTGGAGCGAGCGTCAGGTTCCCACCGTCCGCCGCAACTTCGAGCACGGTGTCGCCGGATCCGCTCCCGCCGTCGAGTTCGTCATTGCCCGACCCGCCGGAGAGCGTGTCGCTGCCGCTACTTCCGAGCAGCCTGTCGTTGTGTCCCTCGCCCAACAGCAGATCGTTGCCGCTGGAACCGTTGAGCGTGTCGTTGTCGTCGCCGCCGTGCAGCGTGTCGTTGTCGCCGCCTCCCGAAAGATTATCGGAGCCGTCGCCCCCATCGAGCAGATCGGCGCCCGCTCCGCCGCGCAACGTGTCATTCCCAGCGAGCCCGAGCAGAGTCACGCTGCCGGAAAACGTGTCGGCAAGGATCCTGTCTTCCCCGGAGCTGCCCGTCAGACTGGCCGCTTCGAAACCACTGATCGACTCGGTGACGGCTGCCGTCAACTGAGTGTCCGTCAGCGTGACATCTCCCGAGACCGTAGCTCGGAGGAAGTCGGCCGTTCCGTCACCGCCATTGAGATCATCGACGCCGCCCCCTCCAAGAACGCAATCGTCTCCGCCACCGGCGTTGATCGTGTCGTTGCCGCCGTCGCCGCGAATGACGTCGTTGCCCTCTCCGCCGGTCAGCACATCGCTGCCGCCGCCGCCAGTAATCGTGACCGAACCGAGGAAGCCGGACGCATTGATCGTGTCCGCAGCACTCGTCCCGGTCAGCGACACGTCCTCAATGCTGTCAATGCTGTTGAACGAAAATGACGAGGGGAGAATGAGTTGTGTCGCGTTGAGCGTCGCCGTCGACGCATTGACAATTTGGATGCGGTCCGTGCCGTCACCGCCGTTCAAAGTGTCGCTTCCGGTGCTCGTTCGGAAGAGGTCATCTCCGGCGTCGCCGTTGACAATGTCGTTTGAGACGCCGCCGCGCAGCGTGTCGTCGCCCTCGCCACCGTGCAGCGTCTTCCGGCCGCCGCCGCCACCATCGAGTTCGTCATTGCCGGGGCCGCCGGAGAGCGTGTCGTTGCCAGAGTTTGCGATCAGTTTGTCGTTGTGTCCCTCGCCCAGCAGCAGGTCATTGCCAGCGGAGCCCTGCAGCGTGTCGTTGCCGTCTCTGCCAAGCAGCGTATCGTCGCCGCCGGCTCCCGAAAGACGATCGTTGCCGTCGCCGCCGTCAAGCAGATCGGCACCCGCTCCGCCGCGTAGCGAATCAGGGCCGCCGAGCCCCAGCAGAGTTACGCTGCCGGAAAATGTCTCGGCGACGATATTATCAGCCTAGGAACTGCCCTTCAGACTGGCCGCCTCGAAACCGCTGATCGACTCTGTGACGGCGGCCGAAAGCTGAGTGTTCGTCAGCGTGACATTGCCGGAGACGGCCGCGCTGAAGAAGTCGGCTGTTCCGTCGCCGCCATTAAGATCATCGATGCCGCCCCCTCCAAGGACGCAATCGTCTCCGCCACCAGCGTTGATCGTGTCGTTGCCGCCGCCGCCGCGAATGACGTCGTTGCCCTCTCCGCCGGTCAGCACATCGCTGCCACCGCCGCCTTCAATCGTCACCGAGCCGAGGAAGCCGGCGGCGTTGATCGTGTCCGCAGAACTCGTCCCGGTCAGCGAGACCTCATCGATGCCGCTGTGTGAATCCGTCCCGTTCAAAATGAGCTGCGTCGCGTTGAGTGTCGCAGTCGAAACTCCGGTCACTTCGATGCGGTCCGTGCCGTCGCCGCCGTTCAAAGCATCGTTGCCGGCGCTCAGTTCGAGGAGGTCATCTCCGCCGTGGCCGTTGAGTTCGTCGTTCGAGCCCTCGCCCCGCAGCGTGTCGTTTGCGGGACCACCGATCAGCGTGTCCTCACCGTTGCCGCCGATCAGCACACTGCCGCCCTGACTGCCGAGAATACGGTCGGCTCCATTGCGGCCGCGGATCGTGACAAATCCGCCGAATGCCGAGGCGTCGATCACATTGGCGCCGTTTCCGCCGGTGATGTCGGCTCGTTCGACATTGCGCAGCCGATCGTTGCCGGCGCCCGTCATCAACGCCGGTAACAGAGTGATGTCATTATTGGACGCGGCGATCAGCAGGTCGTTGCCCTCTCCGCCGTCGACGTTGTCGTTGCCGGAGCCGCCGACCAGTGTGTCCGAATTCTGCAGGCCGCGCAGGGTGTCGTTGCCGCCGCCGCCGTCGAGGCTGTCATTATGCCGATCTCCGTTCAGCAAATCTTTGCCCTGCCGTCCGCGCAGCACGTCATTGCCGCGATTCCCGAGCAGCGTATCGGGGCCCGTGCCGCCGATCAGTGTGTCGTTGCCCTGGTGTCCAACGGCCTTTGCAGGGACATCGGTGTTATTCGTGAACTCGTCGTCCCCGCTGCGTCCGCGGAAGATAATCCGCGTCACGTCCGCGCGGTTGAAGTCCTGTTGTGTTCCGTTCTGAGTGACACGAATCGTCGACGCATCGACATCGTCGATCGTGACGGTGTCGTTGGACTGAATCCCGTTGATGTGCACAACACCCGTGCCGGGACTGAACCCAATCGTCAGCAGCGTTCGGATTTCAAGCTGCTCAGCACGGCGTTCCCAGCGTTCCGAGCGGTTACGCGGGCGGTGAGATTGACGGAATGCGGACAGCCAGTCACGAAAGGGCATGCGATTGACTCTCGAAGTAACAGTCCCGCGCGCAATTAGGGAAAGGTCCGCCAGATTCCGTCGGCCCTTGATTTCAGGGGCGAAACGGGGACATCACGAAGTCTGCCCCGTCCATCACGATTCGCCTGGTTTGACACGCCATGGCCCTCTCGGTGAAAAGTGGCCCAGAATCACGCACGGCTATTTAGCAGAGAGGGAATACGACGTGTGTACAGTCTGTGCGGGTTGTATCGGCAATCGCGGCGAGCCCTCTTCACCCGCCCGTTGGAAAATGCCCGACTTTGGCGTCTCCGGACACCTCTGACACGCTCAAGTGACACGTTCAAGTGAAGTGTTCAACTGTTGGATCAGACGCCGCTGGCTCTTGCATTACTGTCCCGGCGAACCCTTCCCGCGCCCGCGGAAACACGTCCCCATCTAAAGCGGCTTCAGCTCCATGGACTTCACCAATGTGCTGAATGCGTCCGGTGATCGCGACCGACGCGCCGAAACGTCGTCGGGCAACCTGCGGAGGTCGCATCGTCGTTTCGACTGCACGGTTTTGGCATCAGGTTTCAAGTGCTCAAGTTTCAGTTCTCGATTCGGCTGCCAGCACGTCCTGTCCTCGAGCGTTCCCTTGGTCTGTGGCGTCGCACCGCTGGGTCGCCCGGCGGGTTCCCATCGCATCACATTTGGGATCATCGCCTGCTTCTGCCTTCTCGCACATTTTTCTTAAGCAAGGCATGCATCTCTTTCACCATCCCCGGATAGTTGCGGGATACGTCGGTGGTTTCTTCGATATCTTTGCTCAGGTCATGCAGCACGAAGGAGACCGGGAAGGTGTCGTCCACGACCTGCGCGGTGGTTTTCGGCCCGTTGACCGTCAGCTTGAATGCGCCTTTGCGGATGGCAAAGGTGCCGTTGCTGTGATTGTGCACGATCGCCTCGTGAAATGAACTGGGTCTCGCTTCTCCCGTCAGCGCCCTGAAAAAACTTTGGCCGTCTTCGGCGGTGTGGGTGTCCAGTTTGATGTTCAACATCTCCGCCACGGTGGGGATGACATCATTGAAGACGATCGTCGTTGGACAACTCTCGCCCGGTTTGATTTTTTCGGGCCAGCGGACGAAGAACGGCACGCGGTGTCCGCCCTCCTGCAGGCCCGCCTTCCAGCCGCTGAACGGTCCGTTGCTGTCGTGTCCGTAGATGGCGGTGTCGCCCCTGACCCATCTGGCCCGGTACCCCCTGGTGCGATCGACCGGCCCGTTGTCGCTGGTGAAGATGACGAGCGTGTTCTTGTCGATTCCGAGTTCAGAAATCTTGCGTAGAAGCCTGCCGACATGGTGGTCGAGTTCGACAACGAAATCCCCGTACGCCCCGGCGCGACTGGTTCCGACGAATTCCCAGTTGGGGACGATCGGGTTATGCGGCGTTGTCATCGCGTAATAGAGGAAGAACGGCTGACCAGGCCGGGTGCGGGTTGCCGTCTCGACGAACTCGCACGCCTTTGCTGACAGGGTCGGGACGAGGCCATCCATGGTGTGGCCTGCGGCAATGATGTTGTCGTCCCGGCCATACCATTCGCCGTTCTTGTCCTTTGCTTGCTGCGAGGAGAGGGTGGGAATGACCGTGACCCGGTTGTTCTCGATGAAGGTAGACGGATTCATCTCCGCCGATCCGGCAGTGCCGAAGGAGTAGTCGAAGCCATAGTCCCGGGGCCCTTTCAGGACCGGTGAGGCGAAGTCGATGTTTCGAAAATCCTGGTAGTTGGGATGGACCCGGATGACCTCCCGCGCGCCTTCATCGCGCAGCTTCCAATCGATTCCCTGGTGCCACTTGCCGACCAATCCGGTGTGATAACCCGCCCCCTGGAGCAGATCCGCCAGCGTCTTGCGGCCCGGCTCGATCAGGGTGCCGGCAAGATTGGCCAGGTTGCCACCCGATCCCAGCCGCGTGCGCCACATATACCGTCCGGTCAACAGGCCGTAGCGGGAGGGGACGCAGTACGACCCCGAGGAATGGGCGTCGGTGAAGATCAGGCTTTCTCTTGCCAGCCGGTCCAGGTGGGGCGTGGGAATTCTGCTGTCGTGGTTGAGGATGCCGACATCGCCGTAACCCATGTCATCGGCGAGGATGATCACGATGTTTGGCCGCGTCTGGGTCGGCGCTGCCGAAACGTCAGTCTGTGCGGCGATCGGCGCCAGCGCCCACCAGCAGGCCAGGGTATTCAATGTCCTTCGCATGGTGTTCTCCTGGCGGCCAGCGGCCGCAGCCAAAGTAGCGATCTTCTCCGACAGCACGCTGCGAAGCGACCAATCGTGTTCGCGGTACTGGTTGTTTCACGTACAATACAAGTCAGTCAACCAGTTTCCGGGACGGCGACAGCCTCCCGCAAGTTAGCCAGCGACCAGATGACTGGCACAGAATTCCTCGCTCAAGTCGTCAATGGGACATGGGAGCAGTTGTATGAACAATCTCGAGTTGAACCGACGGCAAGCGCTTATCGCGAGCGGCTTAGGCACGATGAGTCTTGGCATGCCGGGAGCGGTGATGGGTGCCGACAAGGTCGACGCCTCGGGCAAGGCCGTCGCGTCGGACAAGTCCTGTATCTTCGTCCTGCTGTGCGGAGGACCAAGTCACGTTGATACGTGGGATATGAAGCCGGATGCACCGCTGGATTACCGCGGACCGTACGAACCCATCGACACCAAAGTGCCGGGCATGCGCATCAACGAGATGCACACGGAACTGGCAAAGTTGACCGACCACTTCACGCTCATCAATTCCATGTCGCATCCCGGCGCGATCAGCAATCACTTCGACGCGATGCACAATCTGCTCAGCGGCCAGTCGGAGAAGCGTGCGCAGCAGGGCATGCCGAACGAACACCCCTACCTGGGCTCGTTCGTTGCCAAACACAAACCCAGCACACGCAATTTCGTTTCCAACGCGTGGCTCATCAAATGCGTGGGACCGCCTGTCTTTTGCGCGCCGAATATTGGCATCGGTGGTTACCTTGGCTCGGCTTACGCGCCAGTGTTTGTCGGCTCGGCAAGCAACCATCCGGCGATGGCCGACTTCAAGCCGCCACAGATTTACGACGCCTACGACGAGAAACGGTTCGCCTACCGCAAGTCGCTGCTCGGCAGCCTTGAGTCTTCCCGGCTGGATGCGGACCAGCAGGTCAGGGACTGGTCAGACCTGCGTGAGC
Organism: Planctomycetota bacterium; assembly: GCA_963579025.1. Lineage (GTDB taxonomy): Bacteria > Planctomycetota > Planctomycetia > Planctomycetales > Planctomycetaceae > CAUZFZ01. Next base: position 11,450 of record CAUZFZ010000085.1, read on the forward strand.
AGACCTACGAAGCGCTGACCCGAGCGGAAGGCCGGGAGGCGTTTAAACTTGGCCAGGAGCCAGACAAGGTTCGTGAACGCTATGGAATGCATCCACTCGGGCAGAATCTGCTGCTCGCTCGGAGGATGGTGGAATCGGGTGTCCGCTTTGTCACGGTCAACGGCTGGACCGGACAGGCGGAGTATGACAAGCAAGGCCCGCCGAGCAGCAGTTGGGACATGCATGGCGGAAACATGGGCATGGGCAACGCCTTCGGCAATGGCTCTTACGGCATGGGATTCTGTTTACCACGTCTGGATCAGGCGCTTGCCGGGCTGTTTTCCGACCTCAACGAGCGCGGCATGCTGGACGACACGCTTGTTGTTGTCACAGGCGAGTTTGGCCGCACGCCCTACGTTCTGAAGCAGAGCCCACCGGGACGCCAGCACTGGCCGAAGTGTTTCTCCTCGATCCTGGCTGGAGCAGGCATCAAAGGAGGAAACGTGTATGGCAGGACCAACAAGTTGGGCGAGTATGTCACCGACAATCCCGTTCGCCCCGAGGAACTGGCTGCGACCATCTACCACGCCCTCGATATTCCTATCAACGATCCGACGGACGCCAGCGGTATCTCACGCACGCTGACTACGGGCCAACCGATCATGGATTTGTTCGGGTAACCGATATGCGCTCTGCCGCCTGATCCTGTCGGCTTCCGGGAAGACACGAGAATCGCCGGATTCACCGGTATGTCTTGCCCGGAAAAGAATCCGTGACTCGTCGGGGATTTCAATTCCGCCCTTCGATCGGCCGGAGGTTCGTTATGAGATGGCTGTCAGCTGTTGCCGTGTTACCGATTGCTTTCACTGCGCTGTCAGTGTCCGCTGATACCTCGGTCAATTACTCGGAACTCGGAGTCGTCAGAACGACCGAGACGTACAAGACGGTTGGAGACGTCGAGCTGAAACTGCACATGTTCGACATCGCTCGGCCCGGTCACGCGCCGACGCCGGAAGGTCGAACCGCAATCGTGTTCTTCTTCGGTGGTGGCTGGAAGAGCGGCACGACGACTCAGTTTGAACCTCACTCAAAGTACTTCGCAACACGGGGCGCGGTCGCCATCACGCCGGAATATCGAGTCCGCAACAAGCACCAGTCGACGGCGGTCCAAAGCGTCATGGACGCGAAGTCGGCCATCCGTTGGGTGAGGAAGAACGCACAGCGGCTCGGTATCGACCCGAAGAAAGTGATCGCGGGTGGCGGTTCGGCGGGCGGTCATCTGGCGGCTGCGGTTGCGACTCTGCCCGAGTTTGATGAGACCGGCGAAGACACCTCGATCAGTTGCATCCCGAACGGGCTGTTGCTGTTCAATCCCGCTCTCGATCTTCGACACGAGGCGTTCAACATCGAGCGGGACTCGGACCGGTACCAGGACATCCTGTCGCGACTGGGCACGATTCCGGAACATATTTCCCCGACATTGAACATGCGGGAGAAAGCGCCGCCAGCAATCATCTTCCACGGCGAGGATGACCCGACCGTGCCTTTCGACCAGGCAACGGAGTTCGCGAAGGGCTGGTCAAAACACGGAATTTGCGAGGTCAAAGGCTACAAGAGGCAGGCACACGGCTTCTTCAACCTCAACCGAAAGAACGAGTATTTTCGGCTGACCACGGAGGCCGCCGATCGGTTTATGGTGAAACAGGGCTTCCTGTCCGGCGAGCCGACGATCAAAGAACTTGAAGAGACGATCCGATCAGGAAAGTAGTCTCACCGCTTGAAGAGTGTTTCTTCACTCTCCGTTGAGAACGGTGACGCCGGCAGGCCTGCGCTGTTGACAAGGTTGACCCCGGGATCCGGATACGGCAGCCACGCATAGCGCACATCATGTGGCTCGGAAACACTGGCGCTGGAGACTGCGATCACGGTCTGGCCAACGATCTTTGCAGTAGCGGCATGAAAAACGCCGTCTCTTCCGCAAACCTCGAAGTGTCGAAGCGGATTCTCATCGGTTGATTTCAAACCGCCGCCTGCGTGCTTGAACGAGATGACCATTGAGTCCCCTTCACGTTCGGCGGTGTCGAGCAATGGCCCCGCGTAAATTTCATGAGACTTCGATTGATACGTTGTTCCCAATGCCAACTTTGCCAACCGCTGCCCAACAGGTTTCTTCAGAGTTGGATGCACGTTCGACGGATGGCCGGTGTCGATTGTGATGGCCATACCGACGTTCTTGAGCTGACTAAGCGTCCGGCGCTGTCCGTCGCGAAACCATGGCCACTCCGGCCGGTTCAACGCCGGTAGCTGAACGTAGAGGAAGGGAAAGTCGCCCTGTCCCCATTCGTGTCGCCAACGATTGACCAGCAGAGGGAACAGTTGCCCGTGTTCACGCACTCGCGCGGGAGTTTCGGCATTCGACTCGCCCTGATACCAGATGGCCCCACGGATCGCGAAAGGAATCAGCGGCTTGATTCCGGCGTCCCACATGAACCCGGGTTTGAACGAGTGATTCGGTCCAAACTCATCACCAGGGATTGACTCGCCTGCCTGAATGGCTGCGAGAAGATTCTGCTGTCCACGCGTACGACAGAATTCGCCAAGCCGCGGGTTGTCGAGCCAATTGTCGGCAAGAAGCCCTCTTCCGATCGGATCAATGTTAAGCCATGTTCGTGAAATCCATGCTTCGGTCGGTGTTCCGCCCACGGCCGGGCAGATCAGGCCGACCGGTACTTTGAGCTGCTGTTGAAGATGCCTGCCGAAATACCACGCCACTGCTGAGAACGCGTCAGCCGACTCGGCAGACGCGACTTTCCACTCACCCTCGCAAAAAGCCTCCGGCTTCAACCGCGAAAGCTGCCTGGGTGTGTAGCTTCCCGAGCTTCCCCTTGGGCCAGCGGTCAAATGCAGGAGTCGAAGCCTGGGGTGATCCGCCGCGGCCAGTTCTTCTTTGGCGTTGGCGGATTGGTGGAGTGTCCATTCCATGTTGGACTGTCCGGCGCAAACCCAGACTTCGCCGATGAGAACATCTTTGAATTCCATGGTTTCACCGCCAGAATAGATGGACATGACGATCGGTGTTGCACTCGCTTTCCGCGCCTGCAGACGCAACTTCCACTTCCCTGAGTCGTCGGCGAAGGTCACCTGTCTTTCATGGCCCAACACGACGGTCACTTTTTCACCCGGATTGGTAGTACCCCAAACAGGAATCCTGGAATCGGCCTGCAAGACCATTTGGCTGCCGAATACACGAGGCAGTTGCAGCGAGTGCTTCGTAGGACGGGCACTCTTGCCCGTCGCTGGTTGATCACTAGATTCGTGATGGGCGGGAGTGCCCGTCTTACCAACGATTTCACTCAGCGGAATTCGCTGAAATGTCATGTGCGCCTGACTGCCTTCGTATAGGATTCCAACCGTCTTATCGTCGATCATCGACATGCACGAGTAGCCCGCGCTGTTGCCTTCGTCGAGCAGCAGGCGATGTTCTTTGGGCCATGTCAGGCCGCGATCTGGCGACGCCTTGATCGTGATGTGATGTCGACCGCGAGTGCTGTCTGGATTGGAGAACAGCAGCCAATTGCCGACGTCCTTTCCCACTTCCTGATCGACATCGATCAGACTTGCCATGCACGAACCGGGTTCGATCAGCGATCTCTCTGAAGTCGTGTGCTTCTGCCACGTCCTGCCCATGTCGCTAGTTGTCATCACAACCCGCACGGACTTGCGGTTGTAGCGGCAATTCAGCATCAGGACGCCAGTCTCAAGTTCGACAACTTGCGATTCCGTGGTGTCGTCAAATGCACCGGTGCCGACCTGCCATGTCCTGCCGTGATCTTTCGAGTAGATAATCGTCGAGTGAGGCAGGCGCCGCTGTTCGGGTGGATCCTGATACTGAGCGGCGAAGACAATCGTGCCGTCGCGCATCGTGATACCTTTGCCGGGGCCTTGAAGAATGAAGCACCACTCCGGCTTCTTCACTTGAGACGTGATGTTGAACGGCTTCGACCACGTGACGCCGTCGTCGTCGCTGCGGACCAGCATCAACTGGCCGGTCTCTTCCGGCTTCAGTCCCGGTCCCGAACCTCTCCACGAGCGGTTTCCGTGACTCCACGTCGCTGCCACCCAAATGGTTCCGGTGTTCTTATCGACAAGCACTGCCGGGTCACCGATCCCGTCATAACGCCAATTGGGATCGTCGCCCATGTCCATGATGACCTTCATGGGTTCCCACGTTCGTCCCCCATCAGTCGATCGTGACATGCCGACGTCGATATCGCCGGGCAGGTCTCCGCCTGAACGCCGCCGAACATCGTAGACACCAATCAGGGTTCCCTTGCTGGTCGTCGCCAGACCGGGAATACGGTATGTGTGAACGCCATCGTCGCCACCCTGGCGAACCGCGACTCCAAGCCGTTGCAGCGACGGCGGCGTGTCGAATTCAAAGGTCTGTCCGTTCGAAAATCGGACTTCCTTGACCTGCACGCCAATTCGGTGATCGATATCGGCGTCTTTCTTCAACTGACACGAAATCCAAACCGTGGTCTCCCCCTCAGTCAGTGGCAAGTTGGATGTCGCCAGTGTCGAGCTGTACTTGTACGTTCGGTTTCTTAATCCATTGCCATCAACATCCACTGCGGGAATCGAAATGAGCCACGACCGGTCGGCATGTTCTGATTCCCATTTGTTCGGATAAACGAACAGCTCCGTGAAGTCCGCGGCGCCCTTGTCTCCGTGCAGTGTCACCTGCATGTCAGTCATCAACAGCGGATTCAGATTCCCTGTCGTAACCACTTTCAGTTTCGCGAGCGGGCTGACTTGCGCGCCTGGCAGTGCGGGCAGCGTGACGGGCACGACTTCCACGCTCGCGATCTTCCGTGGCCGAGGAGGCGCGATCCTTACGTCGTCAATGAGGATCCCAGTATTCGGTGGACTGGTGCATGTGAATCGCAACGCTTCGATGCCGTCATCAGCAAGCTGTACTTTGACGTAATTCAGAAACGAGCGCCCGACCCGCACTTTGGCGTCGCCGTTGTAAATTTCCTGCCAACCCTTGTTCGTCCGTTTCTCGATGCGGAACGAGAACGGTTTCCTCGCCGTCCAGCGCTCTGCCCGGAACGTCAGTTCGCCGGTCGTTTCGACTTGCTCTGCAATATCCAGTGTGACAGATGTCTTTTGACCGCCGGTCAACTGCAAACACTGCTTGCCAGTCTTCGCGTGCTTGTTATCGATGATGGTTCTGCCGACGTCAGGCCTCCACGTGCCCACCGTAGTTTCGAGTTCGTCAAACTGACCCGGTTTTAGTTGCTCAAAGCTGGTTCCGCCGTTGCCATCTGCAACGACCGGTTCCTGACTGACGTCGTGTGGTTCGGGCGAAGAGGCAAAGCTGGGAGCGAAAGCGGCGACCAACTGTGGTGACAGCATCGCGACCAGCTCGGGCGACGCGGCCGCAATGTTCTTCGTTTCGATCAGCCCGTCCGCATAGTCGTACAGTTCGGTTGCACGAATCTCACCGGACTGTCGATGCACCCACTGGGTCAGTCGATGAGTTGCTGTCCGCATCGAATAGCCCATGAGGCCCCCGCCACGAGGGTACTGGCTGAGGGCAGTCGTCTTCGTCAGGCGATTCGGGTCGACCAGAGCCGCAGCGAAGCTCTTGCCTTCAAGCTGTTTTGTGATCGGCAGGCCCGCAAGCTCGGAGAGTGTCGCGTACAGATCGACCAGTTCAACCAGCGACGAACTCGATTCGCCGGCGTCCTTCATGCCCGGTGCCCGCACAATTAATGGCACGCGCGTGTCGAGTTCAAAGTTTGTCGTCTTCCCCCACAGTCCCTGCTCGCCGAGGTGATAGCCGTGGTCGCCGTAGAGAACGACGATCGTGTTGTTGCTGAGTCCGGTTCGTTCCAGCTCATTCAACACGCGTCCAATCTGAGCGTCGATGTAGCTGATGCACGCGTAATACGCGTGTCGCACCCGTCTCTGTTTGTCGTCGGCGATCGCGCCGCTTCTCGGCTGATCTGTATAACGCCGCAGTTCTCCCGAGCCATGTCCGGCAAAGCTCGGAGCATTCGCCGGGAATTCTGTGTGCGTCGGCAGCGAGACATCGTCGTAGAGATCGAAATACTTCTTCGGTGCGATGTACGGAGAGTGCGGTTTGATAAAGCCGACTGCCAGGAAGAACGGCTTGTCCGTGCCCTTCAACTTCCGAAGCGTCTTTACAGCAACATCAGCGACCTGCCCGTCGTAGAGAGTGCTGTCGGGGACATCGGGCGATTCAGTTGCAAGTCCAAACACCAGCTTCTTCGTCCAGTCGTCCGGGCCAGGATTCATTGGCCGGTAAACCTTCCTGTAAATCGTCTTTGCCGCTGCGATGCCTTCCTCGGTGTAGTAGTAACGTGGCCCAAAACGAATCGCGGGAACGGACCAGCTCTGGGGATCACCCATCGTGTCCCACCTGGTGGCGCTGGATCCGTCAGGAAATACGCCGTGGTAAACCTTGCCGATCGCTGCCGCGTGATAGCCATGCTGCTTGAAGTGCTGAGGAAGCGTGACGACATCGGGATGCTTGTCCCGGAAGTGCGAATGATTGCCGGTAACGCCGATTGAGTCGGGCCGCATTCCCGTCATTAGACTCGTGCGTGACGGATTGCAGACCGCCTGCTGACAATAGGCCCGTTCAAAGCGTCGTCCGCTTTCTGCCAGCGCATCGATATTCGGACTGTGAATATGCGACTCGCCGTAGCACCCAAGCTCGGGCCGCAGATCATCGACGGCGATGAACAACACGTTGGGCCGCGATTCGGCGATGCCATGTGAGGCCAGAAGCAGCAACGACGCCTGGATGATCAGCAGGGGCAATCGGAGTGTCGCGACACGCATCGTTCAATCCTCAGACAGCCAACAGACTGGGCAGGTACAAGGTACGAAAAAGGCTACCCGAACGCGTGGCAGCGACAATCTCGATGGCGAACTTAGGAACTGGGAATCAACTGATTCCCGAATAGCCGCGGAGCGGCGATAGCATATAGCCCCGGGCGTAAGCCCGGGGTAACCGAACCGTCGTGACCATCAAGCCGCGGAGCGGCGACAGCAGAACTGCAATTGCGAGTTCGCTGTCGCCGCTCCGCGGCTTTCGTCGGTCTGGTCTGGCTGACCCCTGGCTTACGCCAGGGGCTATATGCTGTCGCCGCTCCGCGGCTGGAATTCGGGAATCAACTGATGCCCACGTTTTAGAGCGATTGCTGAATTCGTTCCCTGATTGTCTGGCAGTCTGCCTCGGTGATTCGAAATTTCTTTCGGTTGGACGTCTGCCCGCTGAGGAGACTGATTTGCGATTTCTTCAGGCCGAGCTGTTTCGCCAGGACCTGAATCAGGGCCGCATTCGCTTTGCCTTTCTCCGCTACCTGCGTCACAGAGACTTTCAGTGCCCCATTGTGCTCACCAGTGATCGCGTTCTGCTTCGCCCCCGGTCGAGCCTGCACCGGCAGGATGACCCCTGATTCCGTCTGTTCCAGGACAATGCTCGGGCTCATCATTCCTCGACCTCACCATTGATGATTGCCCGGTTACACCAGGGGCAATTGCCCGCAATCAGATTAGCGTGCGCCCGAGTGCAAACTTCCAAAGACACGACACGTGCATCATCGACCAGGCGATCAGACACCTCCACAAGAGACCCGCTCGATTGCGTGGCAGGGCGAACATAACCGTTGCCGGCGGGGTTTCTCTGAATGAGCCCGCATTCCTCAAGCATCGTAAGCGTCCGGTAGACGGTCGATCGACTAACTCGGCGACGCCCCATTGTGAAACGCACGGCTTCGATGACGTGATCCGTATCGAACGGCGAATCGATCGAGAGGGCGATCACCACGATGATCTCCCGCTCACGTGTCAGTCGCAGCCCCTTCTCGTGAAGAAACTGGATGAACTGTTCAAGCGGAGTCGGCATTGCGCCGCCCTGTCAGTTGAGATCGGGAGCTGGTGGCTGTCCGGGCAGGATGCGGTGTTGCTCATGGAACACCCGCAGAACGTCTTCCCAGATTTCATACGGATCGTCCCGGAACACAATGTCGGACTCAGCCGGCAGCGCAAACCAGTCGCCCCGAGCCATCTCCTGTTCGAGCTGCCCCTCGCCCCAGCCGGAATAGCCGGCGTAAATGCGGAAGCGGAAGTCGTCGTCCGGGTCGCCAACCGACGCTGCCACTTTGTCGAACACATCCGGGCTGGTTCCCACAAACACGCCCGGCACAATTGGCTCGTGCTCCTGGTCGTAGTCGACCGAGTTGTGCAGGATCAGCAGGGCATTGGTTTCGACCGGCCCGCCGTTGAACAGCAGGTCATCGGAGCTGGGCATCTGGAAATGGCTGGATAGCGCCTCAGACACATTGGCATCCATCGGGCGGTTGAGGACCAGTCCCATCGCGCCTTCGGCGTTGTGCTCCAGCATCAGCACAACCGCCTTGTAGAAATTCCCGTCACGCAGATGCGTAGCGGCGATCAGGAATTTTCCCCGCAAAGAATCGGACATGAGCAAACTCTATTCTTCCGTGAACAGCGACCTGTATCTGCGCGGGGAATACAGCCGGAACTCGACGTCGCGGATGTATTCAAAAGGGCCGTCCGCACTGACCTGTTCGACCAGGTCAGCAATCTGCAACTGCGATTCGTAGGCCAGAATACTGCGACGCTTGCAGTCAAATGCAGCTTCATCCGCCATGATCTCCAAGTGGGGGTCGGTCGGAAAATCGCAATAGACTGCCATTTCATGGACTGTCGGAACTTCCAGCGGATCGCCCAGCTCGGGCCAGATTTTGCCCGATGCATGGAACAGACTGATCATCAGTTCGTTGTGCGTAATCTGGTGGTCGGGATGCAGGTCGGTCTTTGTCGGGACAAACACACGGACCGGCCGCAGCTCGCGCAGACACTGCGTGAACGCATTCTGCAATCCCGTGTAACCGCCTGACTCGGGCTCGCCTTTCAAGGCAGGTCTGCGGCCGACGAACTTCGTCAAACCACCGTCCGGAAACCCGAGAAACGATACCTGGTCCGACGCAACCCCCAGAATCTCAAACGACTTCAGCGTCTCGCGCTGACGAATGCTGACGATGTCTGCTGCCTGCTCGGGCCTGCAGTAACCCAGACACCCGTCGGTGACGACGACGCATTGCACATCCACACCGGCCTGAGCCGCCGCCTGAATCAGCAGGCCGGCCCCGATGCACAGGTCGTCGTCGTGCGGCGAAACGAACATCCAGACTTCTTCACCCAGGTCCTTGCTGCTCATCACGCTGGTCAGGGACGCCTGTTTCACCGGCCGCCCGCCAATCAGACGAGTGAATTGAAAGGCGGACGTTGCTGTTGATGTCGAAAGTGCCTGAGGTTCCATGGCCATGAGTCCGAAGACGGTGATCTGAGTACGTTGCGGCAAGTTTCAGCGTGCAGTGCATCCATGCTATCGAGGCGGCCTGTCGCGAAAAAGTGACTCTTAAAAAAGTGCCCGCAAGGAGGTACAGGTTGCTGCGATCGCCACAACTCTGCGGGTTACGCGGACTTTTCACCGTTTCCGCTTCGGTTCCTGGCTCGCGAAAGCCGATGCACGATTTGTCGGACGCGACTTCCGAGTACGGGGAACGTGTGCCCATCGGATGAGCACAAGGAGTCGTTCCGAGACGGCACTTACGTACTCGCCGCACGCGTTGGAACGAATTTCGGAGGTCTCGCCGTTGAGTCTGTTAGCGGTGTCAGAACTCCGAAAGAGCTTCGACCATGGTCGCACGGTGGCGGTGGACGGGCTGAGTTTCCAGCTTGAGCCGGGTGAGGTTTTCGGACTGCTGGGCCCCAACGGTGCTGGCAAGACCACCAGCATGTCGATCGTGGCGGGACTGCTGCATCCCGACAGTGGCGAATTGCAGTTTGATGGCTCTGCCGTGAAGACGACCGATCGCCGTTTCCGGGACGCGTTGGGATTCGTTCCACAGGACCTTGCGATCTACCCGGATCTGACGGCGCGCGAGAATCTGACGTTTTTCGGTCGCCTGTACGGACTGCGGGGCGATCGATTGGACTCGCGGCTCGACGTGGCCCTGTCGATGGCTGGCCTGGAATCTCACGCAGACCGGGCGGCCCGTGACTTCTCTGGTGGCATGAAGCGGCGATTGAATTTCGCCACGGGACTGTTGCATGAACCACGGCTTCTGATGCTGGATGAACCGACTGTCGGAGTCGATCCGCAGTCGCGTGCTCATCTGCTGGACTGCGTCCGCAAGCTCCGCGATGAAAATGTCGCCGTTCTTTATGCCAGCCACTACATGGACGAGGTCGAAGCCATCTGCGATCGCGTGGCGATTGTGGATCACGGGCGACTCGTCGCGTGCGGAGCACTTGATGAACTGCTCGGACAACTGCATCTGGATTTGCGTGTGCTGATTTCTGCCGGCTCGGATGACGTGGCTGCCAATGTCGAAGGACTGGAGTCGGTCACCGGGGTTGATGTGCGGCGGTCGAACGGAGACGGCGAACGAACGCTGCTAATCCATACGACTCGACTGAGTCGTGCGAATGATGATTTGACTGGTTTGCTCGACGCAGTTCTCGGACGTCTCACGGACAGCAAGTGTTGTGTGCTGTCAGTGGCGACTCAGGAGTCGAGCCTCGAACGCCTGTTCCTCCAACTGACTGGTCGCCGCCTGCGCGACTGACGTCGCGGTGTGAAAACGGCCAGGGACTAACGACTGAATCCGATGGGCTTTCTCGAAATTACCCGCAAAGACCTGCGATTGCTGACGCGCGACCGTCGAGCGCTGGTTGTGCTTGTCGGCCTGCCGATGGCATTCATTGCGATCCTCGGGCTGTCGACCGGACGTCTGCTGGGGTGGAGAAACGACAACCAACTGCTGAAGCTGGCGGTCGTCGATCAGAACGACTCGCGTACGTCGCAGCACGTGATCGAACGACTGGAGTCGATCGACGGCGTCCAGCTTTCGCGTGTGTCCAGTACGAATGTGGTTGAACGGCAGGTCGCGGACCGGACGGTGACAGTCGGTGTGGTGATCGGATCGGAATTTGAAAATCGCGTGATTCCTTTGGGGCCGCGCGACATCTTCGACACAACCGAAGGTCGCATGCGGATTGGTCTGGCTAACCTGGACATCAGCATCCAGTCTCGGCCTGAGAGCGTCATGGTGCGATCAGTCGTTGATCAGATCGTGCTGTTCGCCGCGCTACAGGCGATCCTTCCGGATTCGGCCAGACGTGCCGGGGCGCGGGACAAGGTCCGCGATCTGCTACTGGGGAAGGGCAATGCGGATGCCGACGACGAAGCAGGACAATCGCCAGTCGATGTCGACGCTCGCTCCGACGACGCGCCCTCCGACAAGGCACAGGCCGCAAGTGACCCGCGGAAGTCCTCGACTCGTAATCCGGTCTACCAGACGATCGTGCCGGGATACACGGTTATGTTCGCGTTCTTTCTCGTGAACATCATGGCCCGGTCGTTCATCACCGAACGAGAACTCGGCACACTGAGTCGACTCAGAATTGCTCCGATCTCGGCCGTCGACCTGCTGCTGGGCAAGACGCTGCCGTTCCTTGTCATCTCGCTCACGCAGACAGTCGTGTTGTTTCTGTTCGGACGACTGCTGTTCGGGATGTCCTGGGGCTCTCAGCCCTGGCTGCTGCTGCCGATTGTGTTCTGCACATCTCTGGCAGCGACGGGTCTTGGGCTGCTGATTGCCACGCTGGTGAAAACCGACTCGCAGGTGTCCGCGTATGCTAACTTCCTGGTGATCACACTGGCGGGGATCAGTGGCTGCTTCATGCCACGCGACTGGCTGCCAGTCACCATGCAGAACGTCAGCCTGGCGACGCCTCACTCCTGGGCGTTGATCGCGTATGGTCAAGCCTTGACGAACGATTCCCCGAACCTGGGAGTCATCGCCAGGTCGTGCGGAATGCTGTGTGCATTTGCGGGCGTATTCTTTCTGACCGGCTGCTGGAAGTTTCGCGGGCAACGGTGAAGCGACGCTGCCTGCGGCCGACAACCAAACCCCACCGACCCTGTGTCGGTGGATCCATGATCGGCAGCTACGGCGCCGTTGTGGTAGCTGCCGGTCATGTTTCCACCGACGCGGGGTCGGGTGGGGGATTTCGCAAATGCGCGCAGGCGAACAACACATCGACGACTAGTGCTCTGTCAGCGGCAAAAGTCAGGGTGGCTGGGGTCGAACGAAGTGAGCCCCCAGTCCGACAACGCTGGGGGCTCGCTTCGCTCGACCCCAGCCACCCAACCCTAAGTTTCCACCATGACAAAGCACTAGTAGTGTGAGCAGGTTGCGACATCATCCTCGTCCTCCCTGCCTTGGTTGCGGCCAGGGGCGGCACCGGGATGATACGCGGGAACCGACATGTTCCGCCGTCCGTGAGCCCGCACCATGAAACTCTCGCTGTCCGTCCGAATTGCCGAAGCGGCCTGCAAGACAAAGCTGAATGTGCCCTTCCGCGACATCCTCGATCTGGCGTGTGAGCTGGGCTATCGAGCGGTCTGCATGCGGGCCAGTGCCGGTGGGATCGACACGCCACTTGATCAGCTCGAACAGATGCGACGTGACGTCCAAGACGCCGGGCTGTCCGTTTCCATGGTGACTGCCGATTCTGATGTGCCGCTCAACAACGACGACGGACCGAACAGCCTGCGGAACATCGGCCCGAGTCTGGACGTTGCCGCTGCCCTCGGTTGTGACCTGATTCGAGTCTGCCTGAAAACCGACGCGGATATTGAACACGCTCAGCGGGCCGCCGAGCAGGCTGCTGAACGCAACATTCGGTTGGCGCACCAGTGTCACACAACGACGTTGTTCGAGCAGGTCGACCGGTCGCTGGAAGTGCTGGAAAAGATCGGGCGTCCAAACTTCGGTCTCATTTACGAACCAGCCAATCTGATGCTGTGCGGTGAGAAGTACGACGCATCCGCTCTGCTTCGCTTGAAGCCCTGGCTGATGAACGTCTATGTCCAGAATCATGCCCTGGACCCGAACGGCCCGGTCGCTTTGGAGACCTGGTGCCTGGGCGTTCGCCGTTTCCGGCACATTCCCATCTGGGAAGCCGGTGGAGTCGACTTTGACTCCGTGCTCACCGGTCTTCAGGCGATCGAGTATGACGGCTTCTTTACCGTCCACCAGGCGTACGCCGAGATCATGGGCCCACGTGAAGCGGCCGTCGAAAGCGCCGGTTATCTGCAACAGTTCGGCTGCTTCAAATAGTTCGCCGCGCCAGTGCGGGATCGATCGGGCAGATGGCCGATCATTTCTGGCAGTGCAGCATCAGTAGCGTCAGATCGTCGCTTTGGGCTGCGTTTCCAGCAAATCGACGTGCATCGTCGGCAACGGCCCGTATCAGGTCTTTCGGATCTGAGGCGTGTTGACGGGTGATGTCCCTGACCCGTTCCAGGCCATACAGCTCGCCATTGCTTGTCTGTGCCTCGGTCAGACCATCGGTATACGCGAGCAGAGTATCGCCGGGCTGAAGCTGGACGGTTTGAGTACTCACATTCAGGTCTGGAACCATTCCCAGTGGGGGGCCCGAGATGTCCGAATCTGGAATGTCGCTCATCCCGCTGCTCTGCTGTAACAGCGTGGGACAATGTCCCGCCGATGCGATTGAAAGTACACGTCGAGCGGGATCAAGCAACATGACTACGCATGTCACGAAACGCGACGTTTCCTGAGCGACGAGCAACCGGTTCGTCCTCTCAAGGATGGCAGCCGGATCGTCGGAGTCCTCGAAACTGAGACGAATCGCAGCCCCCACACGAGCCATCAGCAATGCGGCTCCGACTCCCTTGCCGGCGACATCACCAATGGCCATCGCAATTCGACCGTCGGGAAGTGCGAAACTGTCAAGACAATCACCGCTAAGTTCGACCGCTGGCTGATAGTCTGATTCGATCTGGTATCCAGGCGCTTGCGGGAGTTTCCTTGGCACAAGCAATCGCTGTAATTCGGCGGCGACGAGCAGTTCCTGTTCCTGAAGCTGCGATTTCAGGAACGCCGTGTGCAGTCGACTGTTTTCAAGTGCCTGAGCAGCAAACGTCGACACGGCCGCCAGCAATTCCAGATCCTCCATCGCGAACGGCATCCCTTCGCTCAGCCGGTCGATCTGAACGACGCCAAGTGACTCACCGTCACGACTGGGAAGCGGGGCGCACAACATCGACCGAATGTTCGATTCCTGCAACGACGTGCTCGCGTCAAAGCGGGTATCCTCCGCGACGTCATAGCTGAGGATGGCTTCAGAATTCTTCAGGACCTGGCGTGCCACACTGCGACTGATCGTCGCCGGGAACGTGCGGTCCTTTTGACAGCGGTAGCTCCTGAGATGAATGTCGCCATCGCGGCGTGGCATCAGCACAAGGCCTCGATCCGCCTGAGAGAAAACGGACAGGAGGGAACGCAGCAGATTCTCGAGAATCTGATCCTCGGACACGGAACCAGTGAGGCTGTGCGACACGTCCATCACAGCCTGAAGCCTGTCTTCAGGCCTGGACTGTCCTTGGACCGCGCTGCCGGATTCGACGAACAGCGTCCCCATGACTTCCGATGCCGACTCGATTGCCGGGACTGGATCATCAAGTCGAAAAAGCAACTGTTCCTTGTCGATTTGGAGCGAGTCACCGTCGTTCAGAGCCTGGCGACCCGAGATCTTCGTTCCATTCACGCGCGTTCCATTGCGGCTGCCAAGGTCCACGATCAGAAACGCGTCGTTTTCCCTGTGAATACATGCATGTCGGCGGGAGACGTGTTTGCAGTCAAGCAGGATTTCGCACTGCGCGAGCCGTCCGATTACCATTCGAGGCTCGATCAGCGGAAAGCAGGAGCCTCCGTGGGACGAAAGCCATTCAAGTACTGCCATTAGTCGCCCTCAGTTTTCGTTGGCGGGTCATTAAACCTGCCGGCCCGTTCAGCGTGAATTCCCTCAGGACGACTGTTTTCTCGAGGAGAGAGTGATTCTGCAACCACGTGAAGACTCTGCCAGTAACGGCACGTCCTGCAACGCCAGCAATTCGGGCGCCTATTCCGGACCCGCCACCTGCGCGACATGATTGCACGAAAGCAGTCGCGACCGTAAGTCAGTCAGCGAGTGGAACGACTTTTTCAAGGGGTACGACGACCATGCGAAGTCAGAAACAGGAATTGAGCAGTCCAGGCCGTCGTGCATTTCTGAAGAACGGAGTGCTGGTGATGACGGCCGCGACCGTGAATGCCTCGTCGGTGTTCGCGAACGAGCCGCATCAGCAGTCCGCGCTGAAAATTGGCCTGGTCACCGACCTGCACTATGCCGACAAGGCCGCGGCAGGTTCCCGACATTACCGGGAGACGCCAGATAAGCTGGCCGAAGCTGCTGGAAAACTCGGCCAGCACGCACCGGAATTCATCGTCGAACTCGGCGACTTCATTGATGCCGCGGACTCCGTATCCACGGAACTCAGCTATCTGAAACGTATCAACCGGGATTTCCGGGCAATCTGCAGGAACCGCCATTACGTGCTGGGCAATCACTGCGTCCACACGCTGACCAAACAGGAATTCCTCGACGGTGTGGAACAGAAGCGATCGTTCTATTCCTTCGACGCTGGCGGCTTTCATTTCGTCGTGCTGGACTCGTGCTTCCGCAGCGATGGGAAGCCGTACGGGCGCAAAAACTTCGAGTGGACGGATCCGAACATCCCCGATGACCAGGTCGAATGGCTGAAGGCCGACTTGAAAGAAACGTCGAAGAAGTCAGTCATCTTTGCTCATCAGAGGCTGGATGTTGCGAATCACTACGGCGTCAGGAATGCGGCCGAAGTACGAAAGGTGCTGGAGAAGACCGGCGACGTGCTGGCGGTATTTCAGGGCCACAGTCATAAGAACGATCACAGAGAAATCGGCGGCATTCATTACTGCACACTGGTCGCCATGGTCGAGGGGTCTGGAGCCGAGAATAACGGCTACTCCGTAATGAGCCTGGCTCTTGACGGGACGATCGAGGTCACCGGATTTCGCAAACAGGGCCAGTACACGTGGCCCTCATAAGGCGTGCGGCAATTGAGAATTTACGAACGCCCCCGACTTTACGTCGGGGGTTCTCGCGTCTTTGCACTACCGATTGCGTAGTGCAGAAACGCGAGAACCCCTGAGATAAACTCAGGGGCGGTAAATTCTCATCCACCGCACGCCCCAGGCGAGTTTTGTCCAAACGAATCGAACTCAACCACAGTCGCTGGCGTCAACTTCGGACTTCGCCACTGACGATCACTGTGTCAGCGCGGCCTCGCACGGGGCGACCGGCGAACGGTGTATTGCGGCTCTTCGAGCGAAACTGCTGCGGGTCGATTGTCCATTCAACGTCTGGATCGATGATCGTGATATCTGCGTCCGCCCCGGATTGCAGTGTGCCCTTCTGAATTCCCAGCAGCGCTGCCGGGCCTGTCGTAAGCTTCGACAGCAGTTGTGGCCAGGTGAGATGACCAGGCGCGATCAGCGTCTCAATGCAGATGGGTAGCAGCGTTTCCAGACCGACGATTCCAAACGGAGCGATATCCAGTTCCCGGTCTTTCTTCTCAGCCGCC
Organism: Planctomycetota bacterium; assembly: GCA_963579025.1. Classification (GTDB taxonomy): domain Bacteria; phylum Planctomycetota; class Planctomycetia; order Planctomycetales; family Planctomycetaceae; genus CAUZFZ01. Next base: position 28,029 of record CAUZFZ010000085.1, read on the forward strand.
CAAGGCTGATGGTCCGAGCTGATAATGCCAATCGTGTCGTCCTTCAGCCCTTCGATGAGTGCCTCTATATGCGACTCAGGCCGCAGTGGCGGATTCACTTTGAAGTGAGATTCGAACGACTGCAGCTCGCAATGCGTCAGCGCGAGATGATGCGGTGTCACATCGCAGGTCACTTGAACGCCGTTCTGCTGAGCCCGACGAATCAGTTCGACACTGACCGGTGTGGATACGCACATGAGGTGCAGTCGGCCTTCAGTGCGGGCAGCCAGAGCAATGTCCCGGCTGACCATAATGTTCTCAGCCGCCGACGGAATGCCCGACAGACCCAGCAGTGTCGAGTAATAGCCTTCGTGCATGACGCCTTTTTTTACCAGCTCGGGAACCTGCGGCACGTTGCACACGGCACACCCGAACATGCGGGCATATTCAAGAGCGCGCCACATGATTTCGGCATTCGCAATTGGTCGCTTGCCATCCGTGAGTGCAACAGCACCGCCCTCAACAAGCTGTCCGATCTCTGCGAGTTCCTCACCGTGAAGTCCTTTGGTGACGGCTCCCAGCGGAAACACGTTGCAGTTGCGTGCCCGGTCGGCCAGCAGAAACACGAACTCGGCCGCCGCCCGATTGTCGAGCGGCGGGGACGTCTCGGGCAGACAGGCGATGCTGGTAAAGCCACCAGCCAGAGCGGCCGCCGTACCGGTCGCTGTGGTCTCATCCTCTTCGTTGCCTGGTTCTCGCAGGGCAACGTGCGCGTCAATCAGGCCAGGAGACACGATCTTGCCGCTGGCATCGATCACGCTGTCGGCCACTGTCGTCTGGCTGTCGATTCCGACAATCCGATCATCGCGGATTAGCAGATGACCGACGCGATCGATGTTCTGACTCGGATCAATGATCCGGCCATTGCGAATCAAAATCGTCGTCACTGGTTCGTGCCTCCATTCAGTTCCTGCCGCCGCTGTTGAATCAGATAAAGCACGGCCATGCGGACGAGTACTCCGTTGGTGACCTGATCCAGGATCACCGAATGCGGTCCGTCTGCAACATCCGGGGTCAGTTCGACGCCGCGATTGATCGGACCCGGTGCCAGAATCAGCACGTCTTTCTTCGCCTTGCGAATGCGATCGCCATTCATTCCGAAGAAGTGCGCGTACTCTTCGATCGACGGGAAGTACGCGCTGCGCTGTCGTTCGAACTGAATCCGCAGCAGGTTGATGCAGTCAGTTTCAGCCAGCACTTCGTCCAGGCTGTGCGAAACCTCAACACCCAGCTTCTCAATATGTGGCGGAATCAAAGTCGAAGGCCCGCAGACGATGACACGTGCTCCCAGCTTCGTCAGTCCCCAGATGTTGGAGCGGGCCACGCGGCTGTGCAGAATGTCGCCGACCAGAGTGACCGTCAGACCTTCCAGACTGCCGCGGTTTTCACGAATTGTGAAGATGTCGAGCAGCGCCTGAGTGGGATGTTCGTGCATGCCATCGCCAGCGTTGACCACGCTGGCCTTCAGATGCCGGGTGAGCAACTGCGGAGTACCGGACGAGCTGTGCCGTACGACAACCTGGCTGACACCCATGGCCTCGATGTTGCGGGCGGTGTCCAGGAATGTCTCGCCTTTGGACAGACTGCTGCCGGACGACGAGAAATCGACGGTGTCGGCACTCAGTCGTTTGGCCGCCAGACTGAAACTGGCGCGTGTGCGCGTGGATGGCTCGAAGAACAGATTTGCCACCACAGTTCCGGCCAGAGCCCCGATCCGAGTTTCTCCAGCTTCACCCATGCGTTTGAATTCGGCGGTCTGGTCGAGGATCGCCGTAATCTCCCCGGCCGTCAGATCCTGCAAACCGATGAGGTGCTTGCGAGTCCAGACGGCAGAAGTAGCGGGGTCTTGACCGGTTGCGGCCATCTGACTTCCCTCGGGGCGGGAACGGGCGGGAAATACCTCCGTGCGGCTGTGTCAAAGGCATTCGACCAGCCGAACTGCGAGGATACCAGGCTCGCATCTGCCATTCAAACTCAGGAGATTCAGGATGCCTCGTTTCACGCTGTTTGCCGCGATAGTTCTGGGAACTGCCACGATGATTTTCGTGGCGACCCGTTCTTCCGATTCCGCGCAGAAAACCGCCGAGCGTGTCGCGTCCGACGCATCGGTACGCGATTTCGGTGCTCGCGGCGACGGAAGCACGGACGACACCACCGCGTTTCAGTCCGCCGTCGATTCCGGAATCGGCAGCATCCGGATTCCAGCCGGTCGTTATCGACTGACGCGTCCGGTTGAAATTGACCTGGGCAGGAACGGGCCGGTGTCCCTGTCGGGCGACGGCACGGCGAAGATCATCATGGCAGGAGCCGGGCCGGCGTTTCGAGTGGTCGGCACACACGGTGGAACCGCCGCGCCGCACACGGTTCAGCCGAACGTCTGGGACGGCCAAAGAACACCCTGTCTGGATGGCATCGAAGTCGAAGGTGCTCATCCGGAAGCGGACGGCTTTGAAGTCAGCGGCACCATGCAGCCCATCCTGACGCGACTCAGCGTCCGCAACGCGCGGCACGGCATTGTGTTGACGAAACGCAATCGCAACGTCGTCATCGCGCATTGTCATCTGTACGACAACCACGGCGTCGGTCTGTTGCTCGACAAGTTGAACCTGCACCAGATCAACGTGACCAACTGCCATATCAGCTACAACGACCAGGGCGGCATCGTCGTCCGCGACAGCGAGATCCGGAACCTGCAGATCGGTACCTGCGACATCGAGGGCAACATGAGCCCCGACGAGGATCCGACAGCGAATATCCTGATTGATGCCCGGACAAGTTCCGTACGGGAAGTGGCCATTGTCGGCTGCACGCTGCAGCACAACCACACGTCACCAGACTCAGCCAACATTCGGTGCATCGGACGCAGCGCCACGGAGAATCAGAAGATCGGCCACATGACGATCTCGGACAACGTCCTCAGCGATGTCGCCGTGAACGTCCATCTGAAGTACTGCCGTGGAGTCATCATCACCGGCAACACATTCTGGAAAGGCTTCGCTCAGAACCTGCTGGTCGAAGATTCGTCCGACATCGTCGTTGGCCCCAATCTCATGGACCGCAACCCGGATTACCGCCCGGCCGACAGCGCAAACACCGTCGTTTTTCGAAACTGCCGAGACTGCACGGTTTCCAGTCTGCACCTCAACAACGCGCTGGAAGACCCCGCGTTGCTGCTGGAACACTGCACCTTCTTCAATGTCACCGGATGCACGATCGTGGACTGTCCGCAGGGCGGCATTGTCTTAAGAAACAGCGAGAAGTGCCGAGTTGCCGGCTGCCTGATTCGTCACGCTGACGACGTCAAAGGCATACACGTCGAGGGCGGTGGTCATCACCTGATTCAGAACAACGACTTTCCGTGAAGTCGAAACCCGCAGGGTGAAACTGGTGACTCAGACTGCCAACACGTAAGCACCGGACTTCGGCACAGCAGGGGCGGAAAGTAATCCGTCTGCCGTATGGGTCAGTTTCACTCACTCATTGCTGGCATCCAGCGAGTTTCGGATTCAGAATTGAGGCCGTTGATCAGCCCATACCGGTCACGCGTTTGACGCCCTGGTGTCCTTTGCCCAACTTACACTGATTAACGACGCTCATACGTTCCAGGTGGCTGCATGGCGGATTTCGAATGTCAATCCGAATCTGAAACCGCGGTTGACCGGTGCGTTCGTACTCGGCGAATTCTGTTGTTCGTTTCGTCAACGTTTCGAGATTTGCAGGATGAGCGTGACGAACTCTGCAAACGTGTCTTTCCCCGTATTCGGACGTTTTGCAGGCAGCGGTCCGTCAGCTTCAGCGAGATCGACCTGCGGTGGGGGATCACGCCTGCTCAGGCGGAAGGCCGGCAGATTCTTCCTCGCTGCTTTCACGAGATCGAACGCTGCGAACCATTCTTTCTAGGCATCATCGGAGACCGGTATGGGTGGGTGCCGTCCATCAGTAGGGACATTCCTGAAAACTGTCTCCGATCGCATTCATGGCTGCGAGACCAGGGTGGCACAAGTGTCACTGAATTCGAGTTTTTACATGGCGTATTCAATCGATCGAGAAACAACGACTGTGCCTGGTTCTATTCTCGGCACGCCGAGAGCGCTGACGCCTGCGACCAATCAGCAGTTGAAAGTGAGGATGCAGAATCGCGGAAAAGGCTCACCAGGTTGAAGCGTCTATTACGAGAATCGGAACGCCCGTTTCGCGAGGGATTTCGGACGCCGCGAACGCTCGGCGAGTGGGTGTACCAGGATCTGACCACTGCGATTCAATCGCTGTTTCCCATCGAGAATGCTGCGTCCAACGAACGGCGACGGCACATCAACGAGGCAAATCACTATCAGATTGGTTTCAACGGGCGTGAAAGAGAAATGGCTCGACTTGAGCGGCTGCAGAAACAGCGAAGTCGCTGTGTCGTCGTCGCTGGTAGCTCCGGAGCCGGAAAAACGGCGTTGCTTGCCAACTGGTTCTGCAGAGCTTCGGACGAGAACAACAATGGTGCGGCACTGGCTGTGTCGAGTCATTGGCTCGGACGACTGCTGTCGCCCATGCGGACTCGACGTTCAAGGCCGCGAATTGACCTGATTCGCTTCGGTCGGCTGACGGATGCGAGTCGTGCCGCGGCTCCATTGGCACTTTCGATCATTCGCGAGCTCCACGGACGGCTGGAATTGAAACGTACGCTGCCCCGCGATGAGACAACTGCCCTGGCGGAGCTGGCGGGGTGGCTCGGCGAAGCCGGCCGTTGCGCAAACGTGAGACTCGTCGTAGCGAGGATTGACGAGATTGAAGGTGATCCAACTCGAGTTCTTTCATGGCTTCCCAATCCAGCGCCGGCCGGAGTGAGTATCGTCGTGTCAGTCGGCGGCGACATGACTCAAAGCAACTACGTGACACGGCTATGCGAGGCAGGTTGGCTCTCGCTGAGTCCTGGACCAATGACCGTCAGTGAATCCCGGTCAGCAATTGAAGACACGTTGCGGCACTATGGGAAACAGGTCGCAGAACCCGATGCCATCGTCGCTGGGATGTCCTCGCGATTGCCTCGATTCACCAGGACCCTCCTTGAAGCGATCCGTGTTCACGGCGAATTCGGCGAGGCTGGAGAGAAGCTCCAGGATCGGATCGACTGGTACCTGGAAAGTTCCGACGAAATCGAATTGTACGAACGCGTCATTCGCAAATGGTCTGACGATTTTGAGTCAGACCATCCTGGATTTGTGCAAAGGGGTTTGTCTTTACTTCTGGTCTCTCATAGTGGCCTTGAGGAAACGGAGCTCCTGGACCTGCTTGGCGATGAGACGGGGCCTCTTCCACGGTATTCGTGGACTCCTCTGCAAGCGTTCGCTGAACGTGAACTTTGCGGGTCGTCCGGTCGAATGCAGATTGCGGTCGGTCCGTTTCAGGTGGCCGTTCGCAAGTTGTTTGCCATAGATGATCAAGTCGAGTGTGAGCTGCGTGGCGAAATCATCGATTACTTTCGGACGCAACCAGTTTCCGTACGCCAGATGGATGAGATGCTCTGGCAACTTGCGGCATTGGGGCGATCGAGCGGACTGGCGGACTGGATTACCAAGCCGGATCACATACATCAATTCTGGCCAACGCACGAGTATGTACTCAAGCGGCATTATCAACACCTGCGGGACGCGAAACGCATCGACGTAGCGGGGCGGCTGCGGGAAAATCTCGAAACCGGCAGCGCGTCGCCGGAAATCACGACCACAGTGTGCCAGTTACTGTTCGACCTCGGTGAATACGCCTTTGTTGATCAGCTTGCGTCGGACCTCTTGAAGTGCTCCAACGAACTCGACGGTGAACAACACCGAAGCGTCCTGGCGATGCTGGCGTCTGTACGAATTGACGACCGACCGACCGACGCGCTGGACCTGTTGGATCGCGAGGAAGAGCTCTGCCGTCAATCGGGCAATCGCCGCGCATTGGCGGCGTGCATTGGTAATCAAGCCATTGCTTTGCGAAAACATGGGAAGCTTGATGAGGCATCGATCCGGCACGGTCGCGAAGAGGAACTATGCCGTGATATCCACGATCTCAGGCTCCTGGCGGGTTCATTGAGCAATCAGGCCCAGCTTCACATTCTCCGCAACGAGCATGCTCAAGCCGAGTCGAAGTTGCCTGAACTTGAGCAACTCGCGCGAACCCTTTGTGACGTCCGGCTCATTGGACGCTGTATGGAATCTCGCGGTGTATGTCTGAGCGTTCGTAACAAACATGTCGCGGCCGCACAGAAACTGCGTGAGGCCGCGGACTGTTATCTGGAGGCCGTCGACAACCCGGCTTTGGCGCATTGCCTGTTCCGACTTGCCGAGACGCATTATCGGCTTGGAGACCTGGATGCCGCGCTCGAGTGTCTGGACAGAGGAGAAACCGTCGCAAAAGACTTACAAAACAGCATCCTGGCAGCGGAACTCAGCCGTGAGCGAGAGCGACTTCTTAGTCAGTTCCAGGTGAGTCAGCGGGCTCCTTGATCATGGCCTCGGTACTTCCAATCGGTTTCGCCGTCGCAATCGCTCAACGTTCCGACGTAATGATCGGAAGAAAATGTTCAGGACACTTACAGTTCAGGTAGTGGAACCTGGGACTCCAATCTCGACTGAGCGTCATCAACGGAGATGCCCAGGGAACGGCGGATCTGGACGACGTTTGTAAACCACCGAATTGCACGTGGTGTCTGCTCAGACGCGACGAACTCCTTTCCATCGAATTCCTTTACCCATTCGTCTTCCCACGTGGTGAGCTTCTTGTCCGCGTCGTCCCACACTCTGGTCCACCTGGTAGCCCAATCTACGTCCGGAATCTGATCAGCATTCCGTTCCATATTCAGATTCTGGACTGCCTCACTGCGTTCTTCACGGATCGCGAAATTCTCTTCGAGCCGTTCAAGTACTAAGCGGGTCAGGGGCGATTCAACAGTTTCCTGCATTTCAGCTCTTAGAGACGCCTCAAGACTGCCATCGCGGCTGTTCCAGCGCAGTGTTCGCCAGCGTTTCAGAGGGGCCGATTCAATGCAGATGTCCTGCAGGTCGCCGAGCCGCTCGATGGGAAACGCCTCGCCAAAATGGCCGTCGATCGCCATCCGGAAAAACCGCTGCAGTCTGGTGAACGCAGAAACGTCTCTCAAAATGGTGGCGTACCTGTCATTACCCTCAACTTCAGTCAGGACTGTTTCGTGAAGCTCTTCCGCGATTGATGGAAACTCCCAGGGTTTCTCGTCCGAGTAATCCTCCTCCTCAATCTCCGCGTCAACGAACTCGGGGAGTGAGGTAAACGCCACCTGGAGCATGAAATCCAATGGCTGGTCCGCACCGGTCGCCGACGGAAGCAGTTCATCCAACGTAATGCCGAATTCCTTCTCCCTGACACCGCTCCAGATTTCAAAGGTCGGGGCGGGATTGAACCACTGGATCATCGTGTCGACACTCGCATCGCCGATTCCGCGACTGTCAAAATTGAATACTGGTGATTCCAAAGCGTTGGCATATTTCCGGTAGAACAGTTCGTCGAATCGTGAAACATCGCCACCGGAATTCTCAGCCGCCGAGATAATCGCGTCGACAAGACGCTGGTCGAAGAATTCAGGTTTACCCTTCAGTGGCGTCTTGAGTGGATCCTTCAGGCTCTCAAACTGCGAGATCGCCTTCTGAACCGAAACCTGGAACGCGGGATGAGTAACCGTTGACTCGGCCTCTTCCAGGTTTTGTCGAACGACCGGGTGTGAATCGGGCTGTAGATGCTCTGTCATCAGCGACAGAATTCTGTCCCGAGCTCTCGTCAGCCTGAGCGCCAGCGCATACTCGTAGAGACGTATGCTGTGATGCACCAGAGCGGATGCGTCCTGACGAAAGACGCTCTCGCCTGTGAAGATATCGACAAACCGATCGATCTCAATAACCCGAGCGCCGAGTGGAGTGTCGATCAGAGCGGGGTGCAGCAGGATGCGAAGTTCGGACAGCGGAGACGCGGTCACCATGGTGACTGCCAAAGGTCGCCCGTCCGCGGCATATGCCAGTGACTGCTGGACGATTGACGGGTGAAACGGGCCCGCGCGGTGTTTGACGCCGTCTGCACCATGGACAATCAACGTTACTCCGTCGTCGTCGATTTCCCAGGCCAGTTCCTGGAGGTCAAGATTGCGAGCGCCGTCTCGTGGCTCATTGCCAATCAGGACACCACCGACCCGTGCGAATCCGCGAAGTCCTCGAAAGCTTCGGGCTCGAACGAACGAAGAACGAGTCGACGGTCTGGCCGCAGTCGACGTGAACGTTGCGTTCCGCACAGGCGCCGCGCGACCCGATGACGAACCAGTCCCCGAGGTCCGGTTGACGCCGTGCTGAGGTGATTTAGGAGATTGCTTCGTACCACCACCTCCACCACCGCTACCACCACCGGCTGGCGGCGGCATGTTGCGATTAATCCCTGCGATACTTTCGGGCAACGGGCCCTGTGTCGCTTTGATGTGATCGAGATGGGCACGCAGCGGCGTATTGGATTCCCATGCATCCAGCAATTGCCCCCGAATCGTCGCGCGTTCGGCGCCAGAGTATGACGGGAACCAGTCACGGTATTGTGAGACAGCGTCAGCAAACTGGGCGCCCCGAATCCGTTGTCCCGGCCGTGTGACGTCCCGCACGAGATCATCTACGTGTCCCCCAGCCTTTGACAGCTTCGCATGCTTTTCCGGAAGGCTGTCAATTCCCGGTGGGTAGTTCTCTAACCGCTGGAGAATCTGGTTCGACTGAGGCCAGCTCCCGGTACGCTGTCGGATGGACTGAAGTTCGGCGACGCGTGCTTCCGACGCGAATGGCGACGGTTTGGCCAGGTTGTCAAGTGACTGACTGATTGGCTTGCCGTCGACAACTTCCTGCAGAAACTGTCGACTGTGAATCTCGCTCAGTCCAGCGGCTGTCTTCCGCGTTCTCGTTGTGTCAAGCGCCTGCTCAACGGCTCGGCCCAGTGCGCCGTCCCCACCATCAAGAACGAGCCCGGCCGCGTGTCGCGTCATGGCGTGCGCCATGGACTGCGCACGAGCGGGTTTCTGGAATGATGCCAGGCCCGTCTTCAGTCGCTCACGGAATGAAGGCGACCTTGACGCCAGGTCTTTGAATTCCGTGGCAACCGATTTTCCGAAGCTTGTGCGTGGCTTGCCGTCAACGTCGCTGACAAGTCGAACCGCTTCTTTCTGTGCCGAGTCGAGGTGCGGCGACTTCGAAAGGTCTGCCGAGACTTCGATTCGCGACACAGCGTGTTGCGCCGCAGTCCGCAGCAGCCGCTGACGCACTGACAGCGAGCGAAGCGACGTGATCTGTGACCCAGGCAGCTCAAATTGATTGCTCAGGAGCGACCGAGCGAAACGCGCCTCTGCTGCTGAGGCCAAACCGTCGATGGCGTCCTCTTCTTCCTCCGTCAACTCTGTGACTGCCTGCTCTGCTGGCGCTTCCTGCGCGAGCCCGCGTTTTGCCGCTTCCCAATCGTCGCGTGCATTGTCGGCCGTAAACTCCAGTCGGAGATCATCCAGTTGGACGATACGATCATCGAGATTCTGTCGGATCGTGCCGGAGCAGACGCCAATCAGCGACGGCACAATCAACAACAGGGCCGCGAAATACATCAGCCGTGAAGTGCCTCCGAGACTCGCAACAAGGCCTTCACTGAACAGGAATCGCTCAAGCTTCTGCCAACGCGTCGCTGGCGGAGGAAGCTCGACGGCTTCCGGATCGAGCCTCTGGTCGACTCGCCGTTCGATGTCCGCAAGAAATCGCAACTCCCCCAACGCAGCAGCGCGCGCTTTGATCTGATCCAGAAGTGGTTGAGCCTCAGCTTCCGGGATTGACGAGACGACTTGCTGTGCGAGCGTCTCGAGCTCCGCAAATTCCTGATCAATCGCATTCATTGCGCCATTCGGTGGTCGTTCTTCCCACCCGTCGTTCTCGAATTCCTGCTTCAGCCGTTCAAGTTCCTGTGCACGCTTACGGTCGAATGCCTGAGTGAACCGCATCTTGCCGCGTCTCCAGGAATGCAATGCCATTCCGACGGCGAGGAACACAAGAACTGTTCCACTCCAGAATGTGTTAAACCACGAGAGCTGGTCGCGTGTTGTTTGCGCGAACGCCACGGCCGACGAGAGCGTTCCCATGGAAAGAGTGCCTGCGTGGCCCAAAACCCACACCGCCGCGACCATTGCCGCCGTCGCGAACGTAATGACCAACGCGGCACTGCGAAGCACACCGAAGAGCGACAGCGTCGCCGCCCGCTGGATAGAAGTGGACGTCCGGTCGTGCTTCAATCGGCGTTGAGTCACCGGGATCAGAAACCAACTCAGGACTGCGAATGTGACACCAGACCCTATCAGTAGATCGACCAGACTCATCACGTGTCCTCCTTTGCGAGTGCGGTAGCCGAGTCGCATCCTGCACGGCGAACGATCCGTCCCTGTCAACTCCTTGCGATTTGTTCAACTTCTTTATTTTGCGCTGAAGCTGGTCGGGCATTTTGTGGTCATGTTCTGAAAATGGCAACTAATGTGAACTTACCGGCAGTTCCAGATCGCTCAGTCATCTAATCAGATAATTTCGTGGGCAGATGTTGTCTATGGTTAATCCGACCTGGTCGATCAATCACCGAAGTTCAACCGCACGAAGCACCGGTATCAGGTCGTGGCAAACCAGCAGTGGCAGGCAAGCCTGGTTAAGAGGTGACGAAGCTCGCGAGGAGAGTCCGAAAGTCCTGGCCACGTTCCGGCGCCTTTCGCTACAGCCGCACTGTTTCAACCGACCTGCAGTGCCGTCGTCCCGGTTTCGAAGCCTTGAGTTCTCGACCTGACCGACCGCACGTCCCAAGGCTAAGAATACGACACACCGTTGCGACGATCACTCCGGAATCTCGCCTTGACATGTACGACGACGCTCGTAGACTGCTGCGTGTACGACACGCGTCGTATATGCCAGTGGCGATGACACACGACGCCGACGGAGATTCTGAGAATGGCCAGGCACGTGCCTCCCGCGCCGACTGAAGGTGAGTTGGCGATTCTGAACATTCTGTGGCAGCAGGGCGCTTCGACCGTGCGGCAGGTGCATGAATCACTCCGCGGCAATGGGAACACTCGATACACAACGACGCTCAAGCAATTGCAGGTGATGGCCGAGAAGCGGCTGGTTGATCGGGACGACTCGCAGAAATCGCACGTCTATTCGGCGGCGATCGAGGAGAGTGGCACAAAGCGCACACTGGTCGCCGGTGTGATCGATCGCGTCTTCGATGGATCGGTACAAAAGATGGTCCTTCACGCGCTGGAAGCGCGTGACATCGCGGATGAAGAACTGGACGAGATCAAACGCATGCTCGTCGAACGGGAGAAACGCAAATGACAACCGTCATCGCAGAACTTGCGGCACATCCATTCGTCGAGCGACTCGGCTGGACGCTATTCCATTTTGTATGGCAGGCGATGATCGTTTCGGTGATCGCGGCAGTTGCTCTGCGCGTATTCCGGAATGCGACAGCGAATCGCCGCTATGTCGGACTGTGTGCGGGACTGCTCCTGTTAGCGGCCGCGCCCATGGTCACGTTCGTTGCACTGCCCGCCGATGCACAACTCGACTCCGACACCAACTTCGCTGGTGATTCGCGCATCGAGCGTCCGGCTGGAATCACATCGGTTACACATTTGGAACTGTCTGGTGAGCCCGCCCCGCCGTTGACTGGTGGACGGGATGTGATCGGGCGCGACCAGAGTGTGGTCGCTGAGCCGAACACGCGAGCCGGCATTGCCCCGACGTCTTTGAATCAATCATCGGGCAGTGTTCAACTCGACGGTGCCGAGGCGTCGTTACTCGAAACTCGCCCCGTCCTTCCGGCCGCACATGCGACGCTTCGTATGCGAATCAGCGCGGCTGCCCCGTGGATTGTTGCTGTGTGGCTTCTGGGTGTCGGGATGTTGTCGGTCTGGCACACAACCGGATGGTTACTGGCACGCCGATTGACAATTCGTGGAACGCAGCCCGTCACGGCCGCGACTCGGGCAGTGCTCGATAGTCTGAAGCAACGAATGGGGATTCGAGTAAGTGTGAGATTGCTCGAGTCAACAATGGCCTCAGTTCCAATCGTGGTCAGCTGGCTCAAGCCCGTGTTGTTGATGCCCGCCAGCGTACTCAGCGGACTGCCGCCAGATCAGCTTAAGGCAATCCTCGCTCACGAACTTGCTCATGTGCGGCGACACGACTTCCTGGTCAATGTTCTGCAAACCTGCGTGGAAACGTGCCTGTTCTATCACCCGGCCGTGTGGTGGTTATCCCGCCAGATCCGGATCGAACGGGAGTACTGTGCCGACGAGGAAGCGGCAGCCGTGTGCGAAGATCGCGATACCTACGCCCGTGCTCTGGTCTCGCTGGCCGATTCTCTGATTGCTGTTCCTCGCCCCGCAGTGGCAGCAACCGGTGGGGCTTTGACAAATCGCATCCATCGTCTTTTGGGACTTGTGTCGGACCGTGAGCGAGCTGCGCGTCGCCCTTCGTGGCTGGTGTCCGCTTTGCTTGGTCTGACGGTTATCTGCAGTCTCATCGCATCGACAAAATCAAACGCCCGGCAAACGGACGCAGAGCCGAACGAGACCACTCCAATCAAAGAAATCGCGGATCGCCTGGAGAAGAGCATCGCCGATTGGCAGTTGCTCGCCGTCGACGACGAGCCAGGTGTCACCGTCGCTGGACACCGCGGATTCCGTGTCGTCCTGAGAAGGACCTGGAAAGAATACATCAACCCGCCACAACAAGCGGCACCCTCGGCCTCGGCGGATCCAGCCGCCCCGGAATTCAAACTGAAGACCGATGACTGGGAGTTTGTGCTCGTCCTCGATGGAGCGAATGAGGTCCCGGTCGCACTGAAGTCTCAGATCGAGTGGATGGACCGCAAGAGTCCGTATCACACACGCGACGTTTGCCTGGGCACTGGGCATGGTTACGTGTGGTTCACTCGCGGGACGATTTTCGATCAGGAACACGTTCGAGAGTCGCTGAAGCTCAAGGGCGGTGACGATCGTATTCAACTGGTCGTCGACGGTGTTCTCGTAAAGGACACAAACATGCAGACGGCCGAAATCTGCATGCAGATGCCGGCCAGATTCGGTGACCGAGCGATTCCCTATATCAAGCGGGCCGTTGAGAAATGGCTGGCAAAACCTCGCGAAACCGGCTTATGGCGACTGGTGACAACTCTTGGATACATTCCAACAAGTCACTCGACCGCGACGCTTCTACAGTTGTTTGATTTTCCCAACGCCGAAGTCCGCTCTTGCGCCGAAACCGGTTTGTGTCGCGAACCATATCGAAAGGCAGCGAAGCGGGCTTATCTCGACATGCTGCGTCGAAACAGCCGCGTGCGCCCGGTCGCCAATGCATGTGTTGAGTTCGGGTGGACGGAGGCGATACCGCTCCTGCGTAATGTCATCGCTCGTCCGCGCGACCTGCAGGATTTACGTACTGTTCTCGTCGCCTGCCGCACGCTGGAGCGGGATCCCATTGCACAGGAACTGCATGAGGCTGAGGCGGCTCTTCAGTGGACGAGACCGAATCCGGATGCAGATCAAAAAAGGAAAACCGAGTCTGCTCGCCGTCTGCTGATTCAGTCGAACGACACTGAGGCTGCGAACGTCGCAGCGTTGTGGATTTCAATTGCACGAGGAAAACGCAGCTCGTCAGAGCCACCGTTCAATGCGGTTGGCATCGAGATTCTGAAATCGCGACCGCGTGAGTCAACGCTGGCGTTCCTCAAAGCGCTGGCTCACTCAATTGATGGGCACCACGGGAGCCTGATCAAAGAACTCGTGGTCACCGTTGCCGGGCCCGGAAACGAGACTTCGCAGGCGCCTCAGGTTCGGGGAGTGGACGACGACACTCGCCGTCCCCGCACTCTTCCGCAGTTCCAGGCTCCGACTGCTCCACGAGCAACTGCCCGGCCTGTTTCCACGAGCTGGGTAAAGGCGGTTGGCGATGGTACGGCCCGCGGAACACTGAATCAGAGCTTCCAGCAGGTGCGCGATCGGAAACGGAGTGGCAAAGACCAGGTGCAGCACGCTCCCGTACATCACGCGAAAAACGGGCGCGACCTGAATTCACACTTTGATGATGCGAACCGGGCCCCATTCCAGCTCACACCGACTGACGACAACCTGGTGCTGTTCCGCAGTCGGCAGCTCAACGACAACGACCGCATGTGGATCGAACGCGTCGAACGACAAGGTGACCAGTTCACGATAACGGCTCACCGAGCGATCTGGACCGGCATCTACACAGTGAACGTCACTCATTACGACGTGTTTGCCGTCAACTTTGGGAAGCTGACACCGCGTACCTACCGAGTCAAATGGCTCATCACTCCGCTTGAGTTTGGTGAGTCTGACAGGCTTGACGCGCATGACCGGCCAATCGTCGAGCGACCATCCAGTACCGAGAAGCCGATCGAACTGCCGACCGGCTTCACAATCGCCAACGGACTACCACGCGATCTCGGCTACCCTCCACCGACCCCGCCGTCTCCGGCCGGTCTGACACAAACGCGACCAGTTGACCGGAGGGCAGATCCGATTGTCGAATGGGGCCCGGCTGTTAACGGGCTGCAGGCGGGAATCTCATACGACAACACTTCCAGCGAATCAGTGCCGGGCCGTGTCCGCGTTGGCGATCGAGTCTCGACGAAACTGACAGTCCGAAACGTGGGCAAGGTCAAGGTCTCGTTTACGACAGTAGAGCCGTCGTTTCGAATACCAACGATCACGGATACGACTGGCAAACGGCAACATGTATCGACAATCGCGTATGACGGTCCGGCCGCCACGCTGAAGCATCAACTGAAGCCGTCGGAGTCCATGACATTCGACATCAATTCCTGTTCAGTCGCACCGCGACAACTCATCTACAACACGGACGGCGATCACATTTTCGCCGGTCCCGGAAAGTACAATCTGTCTGCCACATTCGTTCTTCACAGCATCGATAAAGGGGATAGGGCCGGCCGACTGGATGCAGGAACTATTGACCTGGAAGTGATTCCGGCGGACGAAGAACAACTCACGCGGCGAGTCTCTGCCGAGTTGAAAAAGCCTGACCGTCACGGTTCCTGGGGAGGACATTTGGATCCTGCCCGGATGTAGACAGAAAAGGCCATGCTTCACTTCTTCTCAAGGAGGTGAAACATGGCCGGAGTGCCGACACAAGAGCCGACTGCAC
>CAUZFZ010000086.1:0-43207 GCA_963579025.1 Planctomycetota bacterium
ACCACTCCGCGATCCTCCCGCTCAAAAATTCGCGTTCCGCCACTTCGCGACAAATCCCGCCCCGACCCCGGCGCCACCCCAGCACGCAACCCGATACAGTGCTACAACCTTTTTTCGACAGCCCCCATGCCCAGGTGGAAAGCTGTCGCGACTGTCACCGCAAAGTCGATCCCTGGGGCGTCGCCTTTGAAAACTACAACGCCCTTGGACAATGGCGGGAGGGTTCCCGCGATCCTCTCGTTCACCCACCGCACCAGAATGTTACCATTGATCCTTCGACTCAATTGAAGAACGGACAGAAGATCGGACATCTCGACGATCTGAAGAGCTACATCCTGACGGAAAAAAGATCACAATTCAGAAGGGCTGTGGTTCGGAAAGTTATGGCCTACAGCCTTGGCCGTTACCTCGAGTTTTCCGACCGCCCAGCCGTGGATTCTATCTGTGACAGTCTCGAACAGAACAATGACGCATTCCAGACTCTGATTGAGCAGGTCGTGCTGTCAGAGCCCTTCTCTACGAAGTGAACATAGAGCATTCCATGAACCGGAAATCCTGGCATCTCAGTCGAAGAACCGTTTTGAAATCCACCGGCGTCTGCCTCGCGCTGCCCTGGCTGGAATGCATGGCGTCCGATGCTGACGCAGCTCCGAAGAAGCGATTCTTCGGGGGATACTTCGCCTACGGCGTGCCCATGCCAGCCGATGACGCTCCGGATCGAAAGGACCACGCCTGGTTCCCATTGGGAGAAGGGAAGGACTATCAGGCTCCGGCCATGCACGACAGCATCATGCCGCTGCGTGAAAAAGTCACGTTCCTGTCAGGTCTCTCACATCCGTCAATGAGAAGAACTTCGGCGCATAAGGGAGCCGACTATTTTCTTACGGGAGCAAACATCCTCAAGACGTACGACAAGCAGTCCATCTCCATCGATCAGCGTCTGGCCCAGTCTCTTGGAAAAGACACTCGGTTCCAGTCCCTGGTGATGTCTTCCTTCGGTGGAGTCAATCGGCCATACCGTTCATCAACACTCTCGTTCGATCGTAGCGGCCGTCCCATTCCCGCGCAGAACAATCCGGCGGAGATCTTTCGCCGCATGTTCGGAGCCGTCACCGATTCCGAGAAGAACGCGCTCGCGAGTCGCGGAAGTATTCTCGACGAAATCCTCAGCGAGGCCCGCGACCTGAATCGTCGGCTCGGCCGGGATGACAAGAAGAAAATGGACGAGTACCTGAACTCGGTTCGAGAAGTCGAGCGTCTGACGGAACGGTCCGTCCAATGGCAGAACACGCCGAAACCCAGGGTAGATCGCGCTGAGCTGAATCTCGAAGCAAACACCACGTCTCCGCGTGAGTACCTGACCGTCATGTACGATCTGCTCGCTCTGGCACTGCAGACGGACACCACGCGCGTTGCGACTTTCCAGACCGCCTGCGAAGAAGCCGGCCCGACCGATCAGTTTCCCTCTGCGATCGGGCTGGCGCACTCTTCGCACAAGCTCTCGCACGAAAAGAAGAACTACGCAGACGTCGCCCGATACATCACCTTCCTGAACGAGATGTACGCCAGCTTCATCAAAAAGCTGGATTCCGTTCAGGAAGGCAATGGCACGTTGTTAGACAACACGCTGTGTTTTTATGGCTGTGCCACCAGCAAGACCCACCAGGCCACCAACTACCCCATCATCCTGAGTGGCGGCAGCAACATGGGCTTCAGGCACGGCCAGTTTCTCAATTACGACGAGCAGAAAGTCCCGCTGTCGAATCTGTTTGTCACCATGCTTCAGCGATTCGGCGTCGAAACCAACAGCTTCGCCGACGCGACTGGTACGCTCGATCTCGTGTGATGTCGACCACGAATCAACCAGGTCGACCGAGGTGAATCGCAGCGACAATGCTCCGCCTGTCAGATGACGCGTTAGAGCGGTTGGTCTTTTCCGTGGCGAGGCATCCAGTTCCGGGTTGCTGGACTTTCGCAAGGCGACGCACGAAAACAAACATCCACGCTGCAATCCGTAGCCCCGCCTTCTGTTCCCAGCTCCCATTGGAGTCCTGCCCGATGACGCGTCTTGCATTCTCGATCGTTCTGTTGGGTCTTCTTGTGTTTCCCGCCGTCGAGGCAACGGCTCAGGTTCCCTCTGAACCGGGCGATTGGCCGCAATGGCGAGGACCCAACCGGGATGGCATCAGTACCGACACCGGACTATTGAAGGAATGGGCGGAAGATGGGCCGAAACTGGCCTGGCAGGTCGATTCGGTCGGGGTCGGTTACTCGTCGATCGTCGTGAAGGACGGTCGGGTCTTCACTCAGGGCGACCTGGACGGGGTTGAGCACATCATCGCGCTTGATGTGAATGATGGCCGCCTGCTGTGGGCAGTCCAGCCGGCTCCCGTGGTGTCTTTACTGAAAGACAGACTTGAGTCAGAGATGAAACGGCTCGACTCCAACGGCGACGGCACGGTGTCGGAAATCGAAGCGCTTACCCGATTCGGCTGGAAATGGAATGACTACGACAGGCCCGCGCCCGACAATGCTCCGACCAGCGAAGAACTCGCTGCCATCGCCGCAAGACGCTCGGCAATTCTGCTGAAGCAAATCGACGAGGACGGTGATGGGACTTTGTCTTACGAAGAAGCCGGGCGACTGCTGCGGAATGACTGGCAGCGGATTGACCGTGCCGACAAAGACGCCGATGTCGATGCGCTCGCGGAACAGCGAACGGCCACCTACCTGAATGCGCTCGACAAGGACGAGGACGGCAGCATTACCCGGGAAGAATCCCGCGGCAGTTGGGTCGACCGACAGTTCGGACGATTCGACGTGCGCGATCCGGATACGAACCGCGGAGACAACATTCTCACTGCCGAGGAACTCAAAGCCGGTCTGGCGAAACACGAAGCCGGCAAGGACGGAGCAGTCTCGAACGAGGAGTTGCGACTTTTCTATGTGGCAACAAAAGCCAGCGGCGACGGCGTGTTGATCGCGAAGGAACTACTCAAAGCGATTGGTGGCTACCGCAATGGAATGGGCAACGGACCGCGTGGGACACCGACGGTCGACGGCAATCGAATTTACGCGGAAGGTGGCAACGGCGACCTGGTCTGCCTGGATACGGAATCCGGAGAGACGCTCTGGCACGTCAACCTGAGTGCGGAATTCGGAGGTGGCCGGCCGGGCTGGGGTTACTCCGAGTCGCCTCTGATCGCTGGTGATCTTGTCATTGTCACTCCCGGTGGAAAAGGCGGTACGCTGCTGGCACTCAATAAAGAGAATGGCGATTTGGCCTGGCGAAGTTCCGAGTCCAGCGAGGGGGCTCACTATTCCTCGCCGACGCTGGCGAACATCAACGGCGTGCAGCAGGTGGTTCAGTTCGCACGACAGAGTGTCTTCGGTGTGGCACTGGCTGACGGCACACCACTGTGGAAGTACACGGCTCCAGCCAACGGCACTGCCAACTGCTGCTCGCCAATCATCGATGGCAATCTGGTCTACGCGTCCAGTGGCTACGGCGTCGGTGGCGGACTGGCAAAGGTGACACTTAACGGCACCATTCAGGTGGCTGAAGAGGTCTACTTCGGTAAGAAACTGGCCTGCCATCACGGCGGCATCGTCAAGGTTGGCGACTACATGTACTCGTGCAGCAGCGGCACGGTGATCTGCATGGAATTTGCCACAGGCGACATCAAGTGGCAGGCGCGAGGCGCCGGCAAAGGATCGTTGTGCTACGCCGATGGCATGCTCTACATGCTGGGCGAAGGGCACAACGTGGCCCTGGCCGAGGCCACTCCCGACGGCTACAACGAAGCTGGCCGATTCAAGATCGAAAGTCACGGTCGACCCGCCTGGGCACACCCGATCGTAGCGGGTGGAAAGCTCTACATTCGCGATCAGGAATCGCTGAGCGTTTACGACGTGTCAGCGAAATAACGTCCAACCCCGCAAACAAAGACGGATGCCCGACTCTACTGCGACAGTACCGGGCTTTCTTCCTGCGCCAGAGTCGGGCGGGCAATACTCACTTCACGCGTGGAAACCATGGTCCGTTTCATCTCACCGCGACGGCACGGTCCGATGTGAGACGGACCGCCTTTAATCTGTGTGACAGGCGAACGCAGCATGAGATTTCGAACACTCGGACGCACTGGACTGGAAGTTTCGCTGGTTGGGCTGGGCACCGGCGGACCGAGCCGGATCGGGCAATGGACACACAGTGACGAGGCGACGTCGCATCGCGTCATTCATCGAGGCCTCGATCTCGGTATCAATCTGATCGATACCGCGGCCGACTACAGTGACAGCGAGCTGATCCTTGGACGTGCGCTCAAGGACGTGTCACGCAGCCGGTATCTGGTCGCAACGAAATTCAACCCGGACCCGGGCGAGAACAACGAGATCATCACGCCGCAGTCGCTGATTGAGTCGTGTGAACGCAGCCTGAAACGTCTGCAGGTTGAGACGATTGACGTCTATCAGTTTCACGGACTCGTCCCGTCCAACTATCGCAGCGCTGTCGATCGGCTCTATCCGACAATTGAGAGATTACGCGAAGCTGGCAAAATCCGATTTGTCGGTGTGACGGAGTACTTCTTCCACGACGCGGATCACCAGATGCTCAGTGCCGCTCTGGAAGAAGACATCTGGGACACGATCATGGTCAAGTACGGGATTCTGAATACCTCTGCGGAGAAAGAGATCCTGCCACGCGCGAAGCAGAAGAATGTTGGCGTGTTCAACATGTCCGCTGTGCGCGTCAAATTGACTCGGCCAGAAGAACTGTCCCGCACAATCTCACAATGGAAGCAAGGTGGGCTGATTGCTGCAGACGCCATTCCGGATCAAGGTCCACTCGATTTCCTGGTTCACGACGACGTCGAGTCTGTCGTCCAGGCGGGTTACAAATTTGGGATTGGCCACGACGCCGTGTCGTCGCTGTTGATTGGAACCGGGAGCGAGGAGCACCTGTCAGAAAACGTCGAAACGATCCTCGGCTCTCCATTGCCGGCCGCGGATACTGCGAAAATCCGCCGCATCTTCGGCGACATCGTCGAGTCCGAAGGCGACACAGGGTGATCAGTGTGTTCCCGACCCCGAACGAGCACACAAGCTCCGTGTGCCAACCAGCAGGTGAGTTCTTAGGTCACGCGAGGTCGAGTCACTGGCGGTCCGTACGGAAGGAACTTGCCGGCAGGCCGGTCTTGTTCGTCAGGTTCGGCATGGCGTCGTTCGAGAAGGCGTATCTGACCGCTTCCGGATTGGGCACTTTGTCGGCCGAAACGACAACCTCATCACCGTCGACCGTCGCGGTCGCCGGGTGAAAGATGTTGTCGCTGCCGGCGATTTCAAAGTGGCTGGGGCCTTTATCGTCGCGCGTTGCCAGTCCGCCCGTGGCATGATGAAAGCTCAAGCGAGCCTTGCCGTCCTCAAAGTGAATCTCATTGTAAATCGGCCCCGAATAGACGACGTCACGACCGTAGTCTTTTGCCAGTGCCCACAGCGCGAGGCGACGGCCAACCTCCTGTTTGTTCTTCGGATGGATGTCGGTCAGGTTGCCGATGTCCATCGTGACGGCCATGCCCGTGTTCTTGAGCGACAGAGTGTCGAACTGTGCTTCGCGAAGGAATGCCGAGTTCTGCCCGCGATAATTGAACGGCGAAATCTGTACGTAGTAAAAAGGAAATTCATACCCGAATGCAGATCGCCACTCAGTGATCATTGTTGAAAATAGCTGGCGATACTTGTTGGCTCGCCCGGCGTTGCCTTCGCCTTGGTACCACACGACGCCTCGGATGCGGAACTTTCGCAGCGGATGGATCATCCCGTTGTAAAGTCGCGTGGGAACTTTCTGATCGGGCTTCTGAGGCAGGCTCGCTGCCTGTTCGAGTTCTTTCTGATAGTCCAGCTTCTTCAGCCCGACAGCGGGAGTCCAAGCTTCGGCCGGAGTGCCGCCCCACGACGAGTCGATGATTCCGATCGGCACTTCCAACTCCCGGTGAAGTTCCCGAGCGAAGAAGTAGGCGGTCGAAGCAAACGTCGGGACCGTCTTCGGAGTGCAGGCCGACCACGCACACGTCGCCGGAGGAATACCGTACATCGTGATGCCCGATTCAACGTCCTCCAACGGCTCTTGGCTGCTGAAGTTTCCCGCCTGAAACAAACGAATTTGCGGGTTGTTGGCGGCCGAGACCTCCTGCTCGGAGTCCTTGATTCCCGTGTACGCTCCCGAAACTTTCACCAACGGCATTTCCATGTTCGACTGGCCGGAACCGATCCACACTTCGCCGAACAAAATGTCGTCGAGTGTAATGCGGTTGCCAGCGGAAATGCTGATGGTGTGCGGGCCACCGGCTTTTCCCGTCCGGAGTGCGACCTGCCACTTGCCGTCTGCATCTGTCTTGACCGACGCCACGGTGTCGATCCAGTCGCACACCACGGCGACGTTTTCTCCAGGCTCTGCCCAGCCCCAGACCGTCACTTCGGACTCCCGCTGCAACACCATGTGCGATCCGAGAATCTTTGGCAGGCGGACACTTGCAAAACCGGGAGTCGCAGGAGTCGTAAGAAGAAGCAGGGCCAGGAAAACATATCTTGTCATTGCGGTGTCTCTCGTATGAGTGTGACCAGGGCCAGGCTGGGCCGATTCTATCGGCCGCATCCTGTCAACGTGAGCGTTGTCCACTGCCGGCCCGTGGAGGAATTCTTCGGTCGGTATTGTCAACGGGTGACGCCGTTAAGTGTTTTCACGCCCTCGTTCCCGGGCTCTGCCCGAGAACGCAACGATTTCGAGGCTCTGCCTCGCAGCGATAAACGTGTGGCGGAGCCTCACTTGGCAGTGCGTTCCAAGGCAGAGCCTTGGAACGAGAATACTTAACGGCGTTGCGCTGTGGGGCGAGACGGCAAGTCCGCGTGGGCACGATTAGGACGCCAGTTCGACGACATCACCGGACCTGGCTGACAACAGAACGGCGTCGCAGACACGTTGATTTGCCAGTGAAATCTCTGGCCAGTAAGGATCGATGGTCCCGCTGCGAACGATCTCGCAAAAGCGATTCACCATACACTGTTCCTGGGGGACTATTGAAGTATTCCACCCATCCGACCTGGATATCAAGCCGGGGTCGCGCTATCCTGGGGCTGGACGTGGGAATTGGTGCGGAATTCAGGGAGGGGACGCGATGGCGACGACGGATCGGTGGGCGCAGCCACAAATTGTCAGGGAGCAAATCACGCTCTTTCAACCCACGCTCGATGACATGATTCCGCAGGATCATGAGGTTCGCCTGCTGGATGAAACGCTGCGGACGCTCGACTGGTCCGCGTGGGAAGCCAGCTACAAACGCGGCGGGGCCGGGCAGCCGCCCATTCATCCCCGAGTCCTCGCCGGTATCTGGCTCTACGCCATGATGAGACGCATTCGCACCAGCCGGCCGCTCGAATACGCCTGCCGCCACAATGTCGATTTCATGTGGCTCGCTGAGGGACGCACTCCCGATCACACCACGCTGGCCACATTCTTCTCGAAGAATCGGGAGCCGCTCAAAGACCTCTTTAAGCAGGTCTGCCGCATGGCTCTGACAATGGGCATGGTGCGGCTCGGTGAGGTCGGCTTCGATGCCACGCGTGTCAAAGCGGCGAACAGTCGGTACGCGACGCTCACCACGCCGTCGATCGAGAAGAAGCTGGCGGCCATCGACGCGCAGATCGAAGCGATCGCCGCCGCCACGGCCACGGCTCTGGAAGACGCGGCCACTGCGGGAGCTGGTGGCGGAACCGAGTTGCCGGAGGGACTCAAGTCGCTGGAAGACCGGCGGAACAAGCTCGCCGAACTGGCCGAGGTTGCCCGTGCGCGAGACGAGGAACGTCGCCAGGCCGGCACCGATCCGAAGAAGAAGCCGGCTCAGGTGCCGACCACGGATCCCCAGAGCAAGGTCATGCCCAATAAGGAAGGCGGGTTCGCTCCGAACTACACACCGACGGCTCTGACCGACGGCGCGAGCGGCATCATTCTGGACAGCAACGTGCTGGATGAGATCAACGAATCGGGTGAGGCGTTGCCGGCGGTCGATCGCCAGACCGAGTTGTGCGGCGAGGCTCCGGAGAACTTTCTGTCCGATGGCGGGAACGCGTCGGGGGCGATTCTGGCGGGACTGGAAGAGCGTGGCATCAACGCCGTCGTCCCGGTGAAATCGACGGAGCCCGCCGCGGACAGTCCGGTACTGCGGGACGACCTGACGCAGCCGGTGCCTGAGGACCAGTGGGAGCAACTGGCCCGGAACCCCCAGGGCCAGCTCGACAAATCGAACTTCGTGTACGACGCCGAACAGGACGTCTATCACTGTCCGGGCGGTCGCGAGTTGTCGTACGAAAGTCGCGAGACCCGGAACGGTGTGGAGCTGCAGCGTTACCACAGCCTGAACTGCGACGGGTGTCCGCTGGTGGCGTTGTGTCTCCAGAAGAAGGACGGTGAGCCGGCGACGGGCGATGACGGTCGGGTGCGGACCATTCGCCGCGACGCTCATGCGGAGGTGCGAGAGCGTGCGGCTCAGCGGATGGCGACGCCGGAATCTCAGGCTCAGTACGCGCGTCGTTCTCCGATTGCAGAGACACCGTTTGCGTGGTTGAAGAGCGTGCTGGGCCTGCGTCAGTTCCGGCATGTGGGACTGGAGAAGGTCGAGACGGAATGGCGTTGGGCGTGCCTGACGTTGAACCTGAAAAAGATCCTGTCGGTGCTGTCGCGGCTGCGTCGTTTGGCGCTGGAAGCGTTGTCCGAAGCGGCTCTTGAGGCCTGAGGGGACGTGCGCGGCGGCGTCAATCGGGCTCACTCGCATCCCGAGTCGGATACATCGGCCCGCGGCGCGCCACCGCCCGTCTCGGTCCCGATTTTCCACCAGCGCTCTGGCCCTTCCCGTGCGAGCCCCACCGTTGCAGAATTCCGGTCCCTGATTCACGCCTCATCCTCAGCCCTGATACTTCAACAGCCCCCTGGACCGGCGTCGCGGACTGATGTTCCACCGCCGCGTCAGGCGGAGCATGAGTCCAGAACCGCATCTGCTGAGGATCGTTCGGACCGACAAAGTCATCGCAAACCAGCGACTGACGTGTCCCTGTGACCTCGAACCACTTGCGAGTGGCCATGTCGTAGCCGCAGTCGAATGATGCCATGCAGTCGTTATCAAACCAGAGCATCGCACTCAGACCCAGGTCCACATTGTTGAACCAGCGTGCTGTGGCAATCACGCGAGTCGGTAGCGTGCCAAACGTCCACAGAATCGCCCGGACGCAATACCAGCCCAGGTCGCCCATCGATCCGCCGCCCAGATCAGGCCGCAGTCGTAATTCCCAGGACTTCGATTCGGCGATTGAATGGGTCGCGTCAGCCGGTGCAAGGTGAGATGGATTTCCTGGCAGGTAGCGTTCAAGGTTCAGACTGAAGGCCGAAGTGACCCGCAGTACGTCTCCGAGCGATTCGTCGATGACGCGTCGCATGTCCTGTGCGCCGGGATGGTGAACCCACATGGTCGCATCCATCAACTGCACATTGCTGTCCCGGCAGGCAGCGACGATCTGTTCGCCTTCGTCGGCGTTCATTCCGAGCGGTTTCTCGCACAGAACATGTTTGCCGGCTCTCGCGGCCTTGATACTCCATTCGGCGTGCATGGACGGAGGCAAAGGCACATAGACCGCATCGACACTCTCATCAGCGAGCAGCTCGTCGTATCTCCCGTAGCTGCGTTGAATATTATGCTCAGAAGCCCACGCAGTGGCTCGTGCCAGGGTCCGACTGGCGACAGCTGCGACTTCGGCGTTTTCAGTTGCGTGGATCGCGGCGACGACCTTACGGGCAATTCGTGCAGTCCCCAGGATGCCCCAGCGTATTGTTCGATCGGTGTCAGCCATATTGCTCCAGCTCGTTGCAGCGTGCCCCTGGGTTGACGCACAGGCCGGCCTCCAAGCTGGCTCCCGGCCAGCCACATCCCCAGACGATGCAGACGTGGCTACGGCGTGGCTCTCGTGGCATCCGCCTCAAATCGTGTTGTGTGGGTGGTAGACAGTTCATGACGCGCGAGGCTCTGGGCCAATTCTTCGATGCTGTCACTCTACGGTATGCCGTTGAAAAACCGAGTCGGGTGGACCAGTTCAGTGTTCCGATACTCGGCATCGAGAGTCTGCGGCGTGGCGTTCGGCTGTTCGTGACCGATTAGTTCGTCGAACGGCCGCAACTGCAACCCGTCCCTACCGGCATGCGATAGCTGATCCCGTTGCCGACGTGCTTCCAAAAGAAGGCCGGTGCGTCCTGCTGCCCGCCCAGTTCGGTCATCGACTTTGAGTCGAAGATGCGACCATTTGCGATCGTCAGTTGAATACGTTCTGAATCACGTATCCTCTGAATCGGGTCTGCGTCCGGCTCCATGATGATGATGTCGGCCAGTTTGCCCGGCTCCAGTGAACCCAGGTCACCGTCCAGTCCCAGGTATCTGGCACCGTAAAGCGTGCCACATCGCAATGCCTGCAACGGCGTCATTCCGCCTTGCACGAAGCTCCACATTTCCCAATGCGTGCAAATTCCATTCAACTGACCGTGTCCGCCGGCCTGAACGAGGCCACCATCAGCCACGATTTGTCGGGCGATTTCGGCAACATGAATGTGGTTGTAATCCTCAAGCGGTGACTTCGCTCGTCGTCTGGATCGAGGATTCAGGATGTGTGGCGGAATAAACGTCTTGAGTCGCTCGTGTTTCCAAAGATCGTCGTGTTCATACCAGTATTGCTCACCGGAGATTCCACCATATGCCACGCTGAGTGTGGGTGTGTATCCAACGGCCGTGTTCCGCCACAGGTCCATGACATCGTCGTAGGCCGTTTGCACTGGGAGTGTATGCTCGATGCCCGTGTGGCCATCGACGATCATTGTCATATTGTGCATGAACGTCGATCCGCCTTCTGGCACGACCATCATTTTGAGCTCACGCGCCGCAGCGATGACCTGCTGTCGCTGGTCTCGTCGAGGCTGGTTGTAACTTTTTACAGAGAACGCTCCCACGGCCTGCATTCGTTTCAGATGAAATACAGCGTCCTCCAGACTCTCGATTTCTGCTTTGAAGTTGCCCGCCGCACCATACAGGATTCGCCCCGTTGAAAACGTGCGAGGCCCGACGATTTGACCCGACTTTGTCAATTCACTGGCGGCAAAGATCGCTTGTGTATCATTGGACGGATCGTGCACGGTCGTTACTCCGAACGACAGCCGTGCGTAGTCAATCCAATTGCGCTGCGGCGTAATCCCGGACGTCGCCTGTGAACCATGGGCATGAGCATCGATGAATCCTGGCAACACTGTCTGGCCATCAATCCTGATAATGCGGATACCCATCGGAAGCTCAACGTCGTTGCGTGAACCGACAGCCGTAATTCGATTTGATTCGACAACGATGACGCCGTCCTCAATGATGCCAGGTGACCCCATCGACACGATCCGGCCACCGACCAATGCAAACGCTCCGGCCGGTCTTGCGTGACGGGCTGCAAAACCTATTTGCAGCGACTCCGGTTCCTCGGGAGTCTTTTTGTCGTCACCTTTAGATGGAACACTGCTGATACTGCGTGTGAGCAATTCGGAACCAAGCGACCAGTGCAGCGACTGTCCGTCACCGGAAAAATGAAGCCAGTCGCCTGCCTGCAGGCTCAACCTTCTGACCGGCAGCCCCTCGAATTTCGGTCCGACAGTAATGGGTTTCCCCGTCTTCACAAATGGAGCGAGGTACACATTGAACCGCTCGACGAATGCAATGTGCCTGCCATTTGGCGAAATACGATAGTCGGTCGCCCATTGACTTTTGTAATGCTCACGTTCCGTTTTCCCGTCCAGGTCTACCGAGTACAGCGTGCGGTTATCAGCGTCCTTCTCAGCTTTCGTCCGCTGAAGAAAGACGCGATCCGAATCTGGGCCGAATTGAGGGCGACTGCCAGTCTTTGCAATTCGCTCTGGTTGACCACCATTGACCGAGATTCTGTAGATTCCTGGATCGTGGGAATAGAGTGGTGACCTTAGTCGTCCACCACTTGTCTTCTCATAGACCACAGTCTTTCCATCGGGCGACAGGACTGGGTTCACATAGTGACCGGGACGTACGGTTACCTGTCGATTGTCCCGAGGATCTGTAACTGAGGCGATGCGGACCGAGCCCAGCGTTTGATCGTTCCAGGTCGTATAGACAATGCGCTTTCCATCTCGAGTCCAATCCGGACAGAATTCGAATTCGTTGGATCGAGTGCTCAATCGCCGCGGTTCACCGTCTGGCAAATCTCGGATGTAAATGTGACCAAGTGCCTGGAACACAACCTGCTTGCCATTAGGTGAAACTCGCACCCAGCGGAGCATCCGAACATCAAACTCATCGGGTGCCACCTGAACCGGATAGCGCACAACTTCGCTTATCGTCCGCGTATCCTTGATCCGGAATGGAATCACAGACTCTGTGCCGTCTACGACGCTGATTCGACGGATTCTGCCTTTAGCCCAGATTACCAGTGACTGACCGTCCGGCATCCAGACGAAGGCCGGGTACACGCCGTGGATCGCCCAGGCTTCCTGCATGTCTCGTTCGAGCCGATCATAGATCAGCCTGACCGAACTGGTCTCCGTGTCGAACAGGTGCAGACCCGTCCTGGGACCAATTCGCCGCACAAATGCAATCAGCTTTCCATTCGGAGACAGAGTTGGCCGACAGGCTCCGCCTGGCCCGGTGATGTATGGCTCACTTTCACCGGTCTCGAGATCCAGCCGTTTGATTGTGTAGATCTGGCCGTTTGAGTCCTTGTCGTATTGGAACGTGTCTCCTGAGGTCGAATCCTGTGAGTAGTAGAGATACTTGCCGTCGGGAGAAAATACTGGCTCGTTGACGTCCTTCTGGTCGTTCGGCCGCTCCGTCAGCTGGACGCCAGCCATCGCGTTCAGGCTGGCTGCGTCGCGATGGTACATCCATATCTCACCGGCACCGAGTGAACGGCGGCTTGTAAAGTGCTTGCGGGCAACGATGTACTGATCGTCGGGAGACCAGGCCGGTCCGTTGAGGAGTCGAAATGACTCGTTAGTGATTTGTCGCAGTTCCTTTGTTGCACGTTCGATGATCCAGATGTTGTCGCCTGCCTTGCCGCCTTTCCCGTTTCGGTCACTCGTAAAGGCGATCCACTCGCCGTCGTGACTGAAACGAGGCTGCATGTCCCACGCGATTCCCGACGTGAGTTTCTCTGGATAGCAATCACTGCCGTCGGCACCAGTGATCGGCATCACGTAGATGTCGCCGAGGAGGTCGAAGACAAGTTCGCAACCACTGGGATGGACATCGACAGTAATCCATGTGCCTTCGGACACGTCGATTGGTTGCTCTATGGATGGTCCCGGAGGCGACTCAATGGGCCACTCTTCTTTTTCCTCGTCAGCCGTCGCCCGAGAATGATCTTCCTCGGACTTGTTTGCCGAAGGTGCCTCCTTCGTAGTTTGCGCGTCAGTGCTTCCCTGAGAATACGACTGGCCGGCGAAAATTACGGTCATGCAAAGAGCACACACTCCGGTCCAACGTGACATTGGCGATCCCAATCAAGATGTGTTGTTTGTTGTAGCGCGAACAGCGTGTCGTACAGCGAGCCGAACGGAGTCTGCGACAGTCGGTTCCACGCTGTTTCGTCTCGGCCTCAGCAATCGTTGCAGAATGACCGCCATTTTGCAGGGATCACTCTCCGAAATGACTCGTAACCTTCTACGTTCTCGCGGTGCTGGCTGTCCCGACATGCTGATTTTAACTGTCCGAATTCTCGACACTCCGGCTTGCCGAAATGACGGGACTCGCTGTGGACGCCAGATGCCGACAGGATCGCGGAATGTCGAAGCCAACTCGCACTCAACTCCGGTGCTGAGTCACCAGTGGCGGTACTTGAATCAACTCGACTCGATAAGGCCGGTTAAAGAATTGGTCTCGTTCGACGTCGACCAGCACAACGCTTAATTGTCACACTCCGCATTCAAAGACAGACGCCGGACGAGATGTACCTGGGAGCGGGCGAGCAAGTCCCATTAAAGCTGGAAGCATCACGGTTGGCCGCACGGCAGTCACGCTTGAAGGCGAACAGGGCAGTGAGGATAAGTGGCCCCCGGACACCGGACTTATTGTGCTTGTCAGACTCTGCGGTGGGGACCAGCGTCAAAGCCGTTCAACGGTCTCGATTCTTCGAGATGACGGGGATGGGCAGGAGCGTCAACGGTGCGGGACTTTCGTCCTTCCAGCCTGACGAACGCGACTGCGTTTCCGCCTCCCTTCTTGGCCTGATACATCGCGCCGTCGACCTCGCGGAGAATCGTCTCACAGGTCGGGTGTTTCCTGCCCGATGGATCGCAGATGAGCGCGCCAATACTGCTTGAAACCGTGGGCGCCTGATCGTTCCCCTGTGACGCGAGCCCGGCGATTCGTGAACGAATCCGCTCGGCAATCTGTTTCACCATGAATTCAGCCACATCGATGAGGATTACCAGAAACTCATCGCCGCCATAGCGGACCACGAAGTCGGAGGGCCTCACGGAAGTCTTCAGAACTTCGGCCACTTCGCACAGAGTCTGATCGCCCTGTTGATGGCCGTGGGTGTCGTTGAGCTGCTTGAAACGATCAACATCGAGAAAGAGAAAACCCAGAGGTCGACCGCTCTCCCGGAAGCGTTTCAGCTCCAGGTTGATCGCATCCTCCAGAAATGCCCTGTTGTAGGTTCCCGTCAGGCTGTCCCGGCAGGCTGTTTCTTTCAGCTCCTTGCATTCGTTCAAGACTGTTTTCAGCCGACGTTTGCTCTCCGCAAGTTTGCGATGAGCCTGCACGGCTTCCAGTTGACTCTGTACGGCCAGCTTTGCCAATGCGGCCTGAGCTTCTGCAAGAATATCTTCCAACGGTGGAGCGTCGCCGATGTCGATGCCCATTGATATGGCCACTTCGCTGACACGACGATCAACTTCCGAGAACAGCTCAACCAGCTCATCCGGTGGTACGCCAAAGTGGCGAATCAGCGAATCGTCAATGACGCTGCGCTTGCATTCACGCGAATGGACGACGCTGGAAAAGTAATCAGCAGTCTGACTTGATACGGCGAGCGCGACCGCGAGATGCGATTCATCCTCCGGCAGGTCCTGCGCGGCGTCTGCAGCTGCGGCGTGGTGACGTGAGATTGCCTCCACAATCCCGTCTTCCAGATTCCACATGTGGCAGAGTTCCACACTGACATCAACATGCGTGAAACCGAAAGCGCATTGCTCAGACTTCTTTTCTGCCTGAAAGCCGCCTGAGGTACCGACGACATCGGCATACTGATTCTTTAAGCCGGCAAGCATGGCCAGCCTTCCAATGTCCTGCAGCATGCCGGCGAGGAACCACGTGGGCGGATCACTCGCGGAAATTCGCTGCGCAAGTAATTCGGCTGTCGTCGCCTGGATGAGCGAAGACCTCCAGATTCGCTGTGCATGGTGCCGCAACCTGAGGGAATCACCTGTCACACGGTTCCCGAGAGAGAAACCAAGGACAAGAGTTCTGACGAGAGACGCACCCAGTGCCGGGATGGCTGACTCGACAGACGACACCTGGGTCCGGCGTCCAAACAGTGCGGAATTTGCCGTCTTCAGCAGCCTCGCGCTGATGGCGGGATCCGTTCTGACTGTTGCCGCAAGCTCGTCAAAATCCGGGTCATCCTGTCGAGCTATTTCGACAACCCGCATCGCGACCTCTGGAAGCGTTGGCAGGTCGCCAGAGAAAAGCAGTTTGTTGAGTCGTGTCCGCACGGATCCACCTGGCTGCTGGTACGCATGACAACACCTGCCAGAAATGTGTGTTCTGATCCCGCTCCCTGCATGAAGCATGCGGTGGCGGGCGGGAAGAATGTCCGTTCCGGAATCCTTGTCATCGGAACAACTGGTATCGAGTGAGGAGTTTGCCTCAACTCCCGAGGGGCCCGGCAACACTGCGGACGATCAGCGCGAGGATACCAACTGTTTCTTTGATAAGCGCTTCCATTTCCTTCCCACGCGACATCAGCGCGGAATATGACTTCTCGACGTGCTGGACGATGTCGTTTGAGCCTCACTCCATCCAGCCGCTCGATCAGATGCTGATTGACGAACAGTTCTCGCCGGCGACTGGGTCAGTCCGAACGACCGCAATGCTGGCACGCCAAATGTGTGCCGACATACCCGTGAGAGGTCATGCTGGAATTGGGATCAGGATGGGCTCGAGTCAGTCCTGGCCTGGCTGCCATGGCTTCGCGACTGAGTTCGGAGAGTGGACCAGTGGTGTCACAATGTCTCTGCAACCGTGCCGTCGCTGTCGGCAAACCTTTCTGTACTCACGCCAA
Organism: Planctomycetota bacterium; assembly: GCA_963579025.1. Lineage (GTDB taxonomy): Bacteria > Planctomycetota > Planctomycetia > Planctomycetales > Planctomycetaceae > CAUZFZ01. Next base: position 16,378 of record CAUZFZ010000086.1, read on the forward strand.
GCCCCTGGAGCATCGTTACAAACAGGTTTGATAATGGCCTGTCGACATGTGTGGCCTTTTTCTGCCACGGTTCAGACTTGCCGTCCCACGCACCTCCCTGCGCATTCGCTCCCGCCAGGTTGAGATACTGGCCATGCTTGAATCCCATGTTCTTTCCACCGGTCAGAATCAGGGGATAGTTCCGCGAGAGGTGAAAGGCGCTGGAGGCCGAGCCGAACAGAAGCAGCGTGTTGTCGAGCATACTTCCTTCTCCAGCCGGTTCCGGAGTCTGCTTGAGCTTCATCGCGAATCGGCCGTATTCCTCGTTCAGAAACCGGCAGTAGATCCCGAACTTCTTCCATCCGTCCGGGTTCTTCGTTTCATGTGACAACTGATGAGCCAGGCTGAAACCGACGGCGCGGGCCAGATGGTCGCTTTTCCCAACCCCGTTCTCCCGACCAATCTGGTAGGTGGCGACGCGGGTCGAATCGGTTTTGAACGCCAGATAGATCAACTCAAACATTGTCTGCACGTAGAGACGGGGTTCGTCGGGAGTCAGCTCAAGATTGAGATTGTCTGCGTCCCTCGTTGGCAGGGGCGTATTGATCCAGCGTTTCGCCTTCTCTACCTTGATCTCTGCCTCGCGCACAGAATCCAGATATTCGTCCAGGCTTTTCTGGTCCTGTGAAGAGAGTCTTTTCCGTAATCTTTGGGTATCGGCCAGCAGATCGTCCAGCGCGCTTTTACTCAGCGCGAGCCGGCGAGCCGCGTCTTCGTCACTCTTCACGAACAGCTTGTCGAAGACTCGCTTTGGCCGGTGTTCGGCGGGGATCGCTCTGCCGTTTCGACTGAACGACAGCGTGTGAGCACCGCGCGGCGTACCTGTGCCTCCGTCGGTCGACATCACCAGCGACGAAAACCGCGTCTGTTCTCCGACGTGTGCCGCGTACAACTGGTCCAGTGAAATCGTGTTCTTGTACGGTCCGTCATATGCGATTGCGGCTGCGGTCAGAAACTGGTCTGCATTCGAATGGCCGTGAATGCTGCGCACCGCCGGGTGAGAGAATCCGGAAAACACAGTGAGGTCATCCCGCAATGGCTCAAGGGGTGCAAGTACCTTCGTGAAGGTGAACTCTTTCCCGTTGCCCAGCGGGAACCAGGCCCAGTCCTTGTGTGCCGGGTCTTCGGGGAGTGGCATCGGGACGCCATCCGGGAAATAAAAGCAGGCCAGGCGTCGGGGTTGTGAAGTTTCGTCTGAGGCTTTGGCCAATGACGTCGCAAACGTTTCGAACAGAGGCAGCGCCAGCGCTAAACCGGTACCTCGAAGAAATCGACGACGATCAAGTGCATTCAGATTGAGAGTCATGTCCGTACTTCTTCTGTTGATACTTCTGCAGGTTGGGTCGCCCGCCCCGACAACACGGCATGGTCGGTACGGAGTCCAATCTTACTGCTACTTCGACCGAAATAATTCACTCATAGCCACCAGCCGTATCATTGTCGCCAGCCCGTCACCCTGTTGACGTACATCGGCTGTTATTCTGTCGATGCTTGAGTGGTCGGCAAAGGTCAACGGTCGACCCAGGGCGTAAGTCGTCATTTTGTGGACCATCGCGCGGACGAACTGGTCCTGGCGATGCTCCAGCAGAAACCGTTTGAGCCCGTCCATCCCGTTCAGTTCCTGGTTGTTGAATAACAGACTGACTGCATCAACGGATTCTCCATTCATCTGATCACGCCAGCGACCGATCGCATCGTAGTTCTCAAAAGCGATTCCCCACGGATCAATCTTTGCGTGGCATGACATGCACGCGGCGTGGTTACGGTGGTCTTCGATCCGTTGCTTCAGGGTCATCTCCGCAATCTCAGGATCTGCCAGATCGATTTCCGGTACGGCTGGTGGTGGTGGTGGCGGCGGATCGTTCAGGAGACTCTCGAGCAGCCAGATCCCGCGCTTAAGCGGGTGCGAGTCAGTGCCGTCCGAATTCATTGCAAGGAGCCCCGCCTGCGTCAGCAGTCCTCCTCGCCTCCGGCTGGCATCAAGTTTGACGCGCCGAAAATGATTGCCGTGGACGTCAGGCAAACCGTAATGCATCGCGAGCCGTTCATTCGCCATCGTGTAGTCGGCATGAATGAAATCCAGCACGCTGGCGTCCTGCTGCAGGACCTCCTGAAACAGTGCGATCGGCTCGTGCTGCATCGCTTCCTTCAGAAGCGGATCGAAGTTCGGGACATGCTGGTTGATGTCCAGGAAGTCAAGCAGTTTCATGCCCAGCCACTGACGGACGAAGTGCTTGGAAAACCGCTGGGAGCGGGGGTCCGCCAGCACGCGCCCGACCTGGCCCGCGAGAACCTTTGAGTCCTCCAGTTCTCCACTGTCTGCCAGCTTCAGCAGTTGAGCATCGGGCACACTGCACCACAGAAACAGAGACAGACGCGTCGCCAGCTCATGTGCCGAAAGCTTCTCTGATTTCGGGTGGTCCTGTGCAATCGACTCGCCGGCTGCGTGGTCTCGAACGACATACAGGAAACTCGGTGACGAAAGGACGGTCGCAAGCACTTCGACCATCGTTTCTTCGAAACTGTCACAGAGTTTGCGCATCGTGTGAAAGAGTTTGATTTTCTGGTCAATCTCGTCTTCGGCAACTCTTCGGCGCCAGGCGCGCGACATGAACGCGGTCAAAACGTCTCGCGCATAATTCGCCTCGTTGTTGGTGTTCGCGGTGTCAATAAATATCCGTTTGTGAGACTCCGGTGGCCAGTGGTCATAAACAGGAGCGGTGACTTCCACATAATCAAGCCGAATATCCCCCTGTGAGGCCGAACTATTGACCAGCCGGATGTACTCCGAGGGATTGGGCATGGCGCCCATTGGTGAAGTTTTTCGCACCGAGTTGCGAGGATAGATCTCTCCGAGTGGAATATCCCATTGATAGATGTCCGGGTCGCCCGGAGCGGCATTGATGGGAATATCTTCGGTGCTTACACGAAGAATAGCACGTCCTTCGTTGCTGGCTCGCCAGCCGAATTCCAACTGCATGCTCGGGATCCGCGTCTCTTCAGAGGCGATCCGAGATGCCCGGACACGGACTCGCATGATCCCTTCGTCCGGAACTCGGTTGCCCAGTTCAACAATCAGGCTGTGATTTCGGCCCTGAGGGATGACGGCAACATGATCAAACGGCTCAGGCATCTCCGTTCGGGAATCGGTCGGCTTAGATGCATACTTTGCGCCGTAGTATGCCCAGGTGGCCCGGGCAGTTCGGCCAGTCGACAAATCCTGGTAGTAAGTGTTGCCGTGCGGTTTGCTGAAGGTCGCGGTGAGTCGATCCACCTCCTGCTTTTGTTTCTTCGGATCGTCTTTGAATTTCTCCTTGAGCTTTTCAAGCTGGTCCGCCTGCTTCGGCCACTCAATTCTGGATGTGTCCTTCATTGTGACGCCCCAGTGAAGAACGGGAGGTCGCTCTCCAAGCACAGTTGCTCGCCTGAGGGCAGTACGGGCAAGCTGACGATAAGTTTCAAACTGCACGACGGACATGTGCAGCATTTCCGAGCTGTTCTGAAATCCGTCTTCAGAAGTCGGTTCCGGCGGCAGATCTTTCGCGAAGTCGTAAAGCAGTCCCAGGATGTCCTGCAGCGCGTAGTTGTATTCATAGCGAGTCATGCGGCGGAACGACGAATGGCCCCCAGTTGCCCGACGCACCGATGACGCAAGCTGGAGCTCGCGGGAAAGCCACGCGACCACTGTGCTGCGATCTGCGTCCGTCAATTTGACTTCATCTGGTGGAGGCATCTCGCCATTGCTCAGTACTGCCAGGACCTCAAGCCACCAGTCGACGTCTTTTCCCTGAAGCAGGTTGGGATCCAGCGTATCGATCCGGATGTTGCCTTCCTCGGTTTCGGGACCGTGACATCGCACGCATGACCGTCGCAGTATGGGCTCGATGGTCTTTTCGAATCTGGCGAGATTGGCTTGGGGAATCTCGGCATCAACAGGCTGCGTAAGCTGTTGGAGGAACTTGGAGCCTTTCGCCCCTGTCACTCTCAGTTGCTCGAACGTCGGGCGTGGGACACCCGGTTCCGGCCTGTCCTGGCCAGACGAGTACCCGGCAATCGTGCAGAAAAATACGCCAGGCCAAATCAACGATCGATACTTCACTTTGTCCCATTCTCTTTTCAACGACGTCGGAAGTCTTTTCGAGCGATCGCCGATCAGCGGTGGAGTGACTCCTCAATGCCGCTCAATTCCAAGGGATGCACGACATGGAGACGTCCTCACGAGTGTATCGCGATTGCCAAACTACGACACCGACGAAGAACCGTCTGGAACACAATGCGTCACCATGCCGCGAAACGTCTTCAGCGGCAACTCTAAAAAGTCCATTGGTTTGTAGCCCGGTGCATCAGCCGGGCGAACTCGCTCACGGGGTCTGTTCCAGAATCTTCCGTAGTCGTTGAAGTTCGCTGCGGACGGGGTTGTTAAAGCGGGAGGGCCAGGTTCGGTTGCTGATTGTTTCGATTGTCGTGCGAGCCGCTTCCACTTGCTTCCCTTTGAGTTGGGCTGCGGCCAGTTTCAGGAGGTTGGTGGGTTCGAGGGCTCGCAGGCGGGCAGCGTGTTTCCAGTGGGTTATGGCGGCGGGCCAGCGATTTTGCGACTCGCGGTGAGCCGCCAGTGACGCGTGGTGTTCGGCTTCGCGAGGGGCTGCTTCGACGATGGTTGTTGCTGCACGCTCGGCCAGGGATTCGTCGGAGGCCAGGCGGTTGGCAAGGTCTTTGTACAAGACCAGATTGTGACGGTCGCGGTCGAGCTGCGCAAGGATTGCGGCGATCGCGCCCTCGGGGTTTTTGGCCTCGTCGTACGCTTTGATCAGCTTCGTGTGACTCTCCATGTCGCCGAGTTGCAGTTCGAGGGCGAGGCGGAGTTGCGCGATCGCTTTCGTCGGCTTTTCTCTGTCTTCCAGGTAGACCGTTCCGATTGTCTTGCGAATTAAGGGGCTGGTCTGACCGGTCTCTTCGAGTTGCTCGTCGAGATACGTGACGTATTCGTCGAGGTCCTTTGCGGCGGTGAGGACGTGCGTCAGTGTGTTTAGTGCCGATCCCCGATTCTCGTAACGGGGGCCCCAACTTACGACGGCAGCGGCTGCCGCATCAACGGCGGCTCTTGTCTGACCCAGGCTGGAGTATGAGTTGGCGAGGTTACGGTAATAGTTAGACAGCGTGCCATTACCGATGCCCTGATTTGGGGCGGTTCGTTGATGAAGCGGTATCAGCTCGCTGTACAGCTTTACGGCGTGTTCGTAGCGGGAGATGTCGCGGTTGGTGTTGGCGAAGCGGGCGATGTTGGATTCAGTCCAGCGGCCTTCCTGGCGGAAGTGCTCGTCTGTGCCGGTCAGCAGTGCGTCACGTTGTTCGAGACGACGCATGCGGTGATACGCGGTGATCAGACGGCAGCGGTAGTCCATTGAGTCTGGATACCGCTCGACCATGGGTTCCAGGATGGGGATCGACTCCCCATAGCGGCCCCGTTCGTGCAGCCAGGAACAGAGAGTGGTCTGGCCACTCAACTCCAGAAGCTGCTGGCCATGTGCGATCAGCATCACCTCGATGGCGCGGTTTGAGTGCTTCTGAACTTCATCTTTCGTGCCGCTTGCCAGGCCGCGATAGATGTAATGGGCGATGTATTCGACATGACGACGTGAGTGTTTCATCTCGGCGTAGACTTCGTCGGCCGTGCGAGCAAAGACGGCGTGCTTCTCTTTCCAGAAGTACGAGTAATCGTCGTAATACAGATAGTGCGTCCGCTGTTTTCGCGTCCGCAGATCACGCCGGAGTTCTGTAAGCACCAGCTTCAGCAGTCGCGGTTCCAGGTTGCCAAGTTTTCCGACGCGTTGCAATCCACTTCGCCACTGGGCAATGCGGTGGCCGAAGTGCTGCCACGGGTTCGATTGGGATCGCTGCAGGCGCTTCGGGTAGTTCTCGATTCGCGTGATCAGGAACTCGAGGTCCGTACGTGTGCCGAGCCGAGCGTGCAGGGTGTTCGACGTCTGCTGGACGATCTCGCGATAGTGGCTTGTCTGCCGCGCGAGAATCGGCGGCAGCTGTTCGAACGCGTACTTCCGCAGATCGGCCTTGTGAGCGAGAAATTGATACTGGGCCGTCGAGAAGAACGACAGGATTTTTCGGGTCGTTGCGTAGCGGTGTTCGTGATTATTTGTCTCGGTCGCCTTGAGCAGGCGCTTGAGTAGATTCTGATAGAGCGTGTTTCCACTACCGAGAGACACTGTCCCTCGATTACCCAACGCGGCGAGATAGACGTCGTCCATCCGCTGAGTCAGCCAGTACTTCTGCGACTCGTTCAGCGGGTTCTCCAGGTGGTGACTGACGAACTGCTCAGCAGCCGCGTGCCGGCTGGTACCCGTGAGCATGCCGACGTAGCCCCTGAAGACAGTGTTCGCTGGTGACGGCCAGCCGTTGGGGTGCGTCGCCTCATATTCGCGCATCGCGTTCTCGACGATTGCCAGGCCGGAATCGCGAAGCCCGTACGAACCGTACTGGCTATTGCCGTAGTACCAGCCGATCCAGAGTCGGTCGTCCGTGCCAGACTCCTCCATCGCGTGCAGCGCCTTGAACTGCCGCAATTGCTCGTCAGCGAGCTCCTTGAGCTTGCCGAGCCGATTGAGGAGTTCCGCCATCTGTCGCGGTTCGCCGTCGGCCCAGTCGTGATCAAACGCCCGCTGTAGAGCGCCAAGTGCAGCGTCGATGTGAGGACCCGGCTGATTGAGTACTTCGGAGGCACGTCGTTCTACCAGTGCTTCGAGCAGGTCGAACGCACGCAGATCGATTGGTGTCACGTCACGACCGGGCTGTTTAAGTTCTTTCCGCAGCTCGCCAATTCGGCCGAGGATTTCATCGGCGGTTGCTTCGTCGCGCACTTCCTGCAGGACGGTCGAATTCAGCGATCCCAGAAAACTGTAGACTTGCTGCGGAGTCCGTCCGACGACCGAATCGGCGATCATGTTGAGCAGCCGAAAATCGCGACACGCCTGATAAAACTGCCGTAGCTGAGACAGATAGCTGCCAGGGGAACTGCTCTTTTCGAACAGGGCCTGAAATGCGAACAGCACGCTTTCGTCGAGTTCACTCGGTAGATTCTCGCTATTCTGCCAGGGGCTGAGCCGCTGCTGAATCCAGTTGTTGATCTGATACTCCTCCCAGGCTTTAAACGCTTCGATCTTCGCTTTCACGTATTCCTCGCGGTGATCGGCGACGAGATACCAGTCGGACAATGTGGCGTAGTCGGACGGCGACAATTGAGAATCGCGTTCGACGATTTCGTACAGGCCGATGGCTTCTTCAATCTCGCCCTGTTCCGCGACGAGTTTCCCCAGCGACAGTCGCCACGGCGTCGCGTATTCATCGGTGCGAATCCACTCGCGCAGATCTCGTTCGAGCTGCTGCGGTTCGTCCAACGCGATGAGCAACTGATACTTAATCGCCTTCCAGCCGGGTGAGCCATCGTCGTCCCGATCGACGCCGGCCTGTACGTAATCCAGCAGGCGTTTCCGTGAATCGGGAGTCGATAACTTAAGGGCGGCAACGTACGACACTGTCACGAACGCACGCTGTCTGAGCGCGGCGTCAAACACCGGGAAGCCTTCAGTTGCGTCGTCCGCTTCGTCGTCATCTCCGACCACAGGCGGTTCCTCGCCCAACCAGGCCCAGCACTCGGCGAGGATCTTTTCATGACTGCGATCGAGCTGAACGTCGAGTGTTATTCGCTCAATCTGCAACCACTCGGCGAGTGCACTGTTGGGATCCGGACCATCCTCCTCATCACCACGTTCGATCGCACGCAGACGCTTCACTTCCACATTAAGCCGCTCGGCAACGCCTTCCTGCGCAGCGACAAGGAACTCTCGATGCTTCTTCGCGAGTTCGATGCGAGTCAGTTCTTCTGGATGTTCCTGGTCCTGTAACGCGCCCCTCGCCGCGTTCTGCCGAGCGAGCAGCATGCGGTCGACGAGACGATGCAAAGCCTCGACCAGAGTCGCGAAGCGGTGGTCGACGTTGTCGGTAGTAGAAACCAATGGTAGTAGTGCAAACGCTTCGGATTCCACTTCGTCCTGCCAGTTCTCCTGCAACAGCAGATTGAACAGGAACATGCGCAGCGGAGCTTTGTGCTCGTCCGGAGCCCGTTCAATGCGCGTCCGTACGAACGGCAGCGACAGTTCGGTCAGGCGGCGTCCGTAGATCGGGTACAGCGCGTCGCCCAGCGAATGGCGGACTTTGAAGTCCTCGGCGCCTTCCCAACGCTTGAGAAGAGTGTCGGCGATCTGCTTCCAGCTGGCGTCGGTCGCTACCGGTGTCGGACCGGTCAGACACCACTGCACGATTGGACCAAGTCGCGTCTGATCCAGCGTGGCGGCTTCTTCGAGCAGAATCTCAAACAGCCAGTTACGCAATCCATCCGCCTCGTGCGAGTCGCGGAAGTTGGCGCCGAGGATCTGCTGAGCAATCGCGAAGTGATGTTCGTGACGGATAAAGAACCGGGCGGTTTCCTCAAGTGGTTTGAACCACTGCGGTTCAACGTTGTAGCTGTAGTAACGGCTGCCGTAGACTTGCCCGCTGGCGTACTTCACGGCCTCGGTCAGTCGCTGTTTCGTTGCCGGGTCGAGCTTGCCTTCAACTTGCCCTGCAGTGAGCCATTCCAGACACGTTTTGTCCGCGTCCTCTGTCCGATCGGAATAGATGAGTGCTCCGAGGTGCCGCTGACAGGCATCCTGGCTCGACGGCCACGTTTCGAGCCAACGGACCGTCAGCGTGACCAGGTCTGCATACCGGCCCTCGCTGTTGAGCAGGTCGTAATGCGTTCTGAACAGCTGATCGAATTCACCACCGGTCCGTTCGACTTCCACAGCAATCGCGCGATCGAGCCACTCGTATGCGGCTTCAAATTCGCCGACATTTGCGAGGTCTTTTGCGTACTGTGTCTGAACCGCCATGTCCCACTCAGCGGACGCAGCCAGCTCGCGCTGCAGTTCCAGGAACTCCTCCGTCCGATTCAGACTTCGCAGTCCCTGCACGCGATGCTTCGTCCACGCGCGTGCTGCCAGTAGGTGTTTCGGCTGCCGCTCATAAACGGGCTTCAGGTTATCAAGCAGTTCGAGTCTCTCGTTCGAATCGAATATGTCCCAGGTGTTGCTGAGCAGGTATTCCGAGAGCTGGTAATCATCCTGAGAGGCAGCTCTCTCGAGTCGATCCGATTCGGTCAGATAGAGCTGTCGAACATCCTCGTTCCGCCGCGCGGTCTGCAGCACGGCCGCTCGAACAAAACGAATGCCCGAGCCCTCAACAGCAAGCTTCTCGAGTTCTTCGAGTTGCTTAATCGCTTCATCCCATTTCTGAATAGCTGCCGAGCGCAGCAGCAGTGAGAGCCGATGTTCGAAGCTGGCCGATCCGTCCTTTTCGGCAGTTTCGGAGTCCGGCACGGTGACGAAGGGCAACCGCACCAACTGCACTGTCTTCCGCGGCGCAAGTTCTGTCTCGAACCGCTCACCAAATGCGTCCGCTTCGACGAGCTGAATGGTCTGCGTGACGACGGCCGTCTCGCGGCCTTTGCCGTCGGTCGTAACGGACTTTTGAGCCCACCACGTTCCGGCCACCTGCACGAAATCGCTGTAGGTAAACGTCGCAGTCAACTTGCCGTCGATGACCGCCTCGGCTTTCGTCACGACGTTTCGTTCGGTGTCGATCGTGATGCGATTCTGTGCATCCGGCGCGGCATCCATGAAGGTCACGAGCGTGACTCGCCCTGGACCAGACTGCTCGACGACAACATTGTGTTTGGGCCAGCTCTCGTGCATCGGCCGTTGCGAATGGTCACTCAGTCCGATCGTCACGGAATCGCGATCGTTCTGAACCGACTCGCGCACGCGACCGAGCTTGTACATCAGCGAGAACGCGCCACGTTCGTCCGCGTCGCACCAGTTGACCAGTGTGTGCGTGCCGCGATGTATCGGCCGCTTCAGCCAGCGTTGCGGTGAGTACAGTTCCAGTTCTTCCGTGCGACTCGTGATCCGATCCCAGCGCGCGTCGCGTGTTTGCCGCACGATACGGACTTCGAGACCTCCATCCAGCTTGCGCAGTGAGTCCGTCCGCAGCAGACTCCGTGAGATCGCGAGCGCCTCTTCCGGCCATGCCGATTCGATCGGCTCCGCCGGTTCGGCCGGAGCACTCAGTGCCGGAAAGAGCTGATCGACCCAGCCCGTGTAGCCGGCCTGCCGACCCTGTCGGCCGCGACCCGAATCCCAGCCACGCCAATGCAGTGCCTGACCAAGCGCTTTGTCGGCACCAAACAAACCAAACGACCTTCCCCCGCCCGACATGGGTAGCGACGGCATGGCGTACGGCGCCGATGCTTCGGATCCGGGTCGCAGCATCGCTTGCAGATTTGACTGGTTGAAGTTGCCAGAGACTGCGCCCGCTTTCATTTCGCCCAGCCGACCAAACCCGTTTACAAATGCGCTTTCGATGTCCAGCACACTATTTTCGTCGAATGGTCCCCCCGCCCTGAGCAGTTCGAGCGATGATGGCATCTGCTGGGCCATCTGCATCGGGAGTGGTCCAGAGAATCCTCCATCACCCAGCAACAACCTCGATTTCTTCCCGCCCAAAGATGACAAGAACAACCTTGAGTCCCCCGGACCGAAACCTCCGCCACCGCCGCCGAATCCTCCACCCCCGCCCCCGCCGAATCCAAATCCTCCGGTGCTGATGGCCCCGCTGACACCAGTCAGATACATGCCGCCCTGGTAGCCGTATTGGCTGGACGATTGCTGCTGCATCTGCTGAATCGTCTTCAGACTGCGGCCGAGTCCCCCGAGCTGCATCAACATTTGCCGCCGCAGACCCAGACGCCAGTCGCCCGCGAGTCGCATCTGCTTCTGTCGCAATTCGTAGTTTGCATTGTCTCGGCCGTCGGCGAAGAAACGCTCGCCGTCGCGCATCAGGAACCGCCGCTTGACACCGAACCTCCTGCGGTCCGCGTCGGACTCCAGCACCAGCAGCGACGTGTACGGCGTCATGATGTGGAACTCTTCCGACATCGCGATGATCTCATCCTGAATCCGCTGACTGCTGCCCTGCTGCAACAACTGATCCAGATGCATGCGAGCCCACAGCCGCGGAATGAACGAGTTCCCTTTCTCGGCATCCTTCAGCGAAACGCGAGCCGCATACTTCACGTCCTCGCCACCGCGCTTGCCCGTGACGACGATCTGCCCGGACTGATCCTCACCCTGCGGCAGGTAACGCCCGATGAGAATCTGCTGAGTTCCGGCAGCCACATTCGGCAGTTTATCGGGATACACGGCGGCGACCTGTAGCCCGCGGAACTGCACCCGCAGATCAGTGAGTCCCGGCTGAGCCATCTCATTAAGCAACTCCAGCGAGATTTCCTGCGGAGTCCGTTCGCCACTGATCGACCGCACCGAACCACGGCTGACTCCGGCAATCGCCTTCAACACAACCGACTCAAACGAGCTGCTGACCGAGACCGCATGAAATGTCCCTGGAGCCTCGTCGCCAAACAGCAAACCGAGCCGATTCACAAACGTCTGCGGATCTGCATCGCCCGACGTCACGATCCCGTCGCCCACATAGACCATGTGACAGCCATCGGTCGCAATGTCCTGAATCGAAGCGAACGCCTTGTCGAGGTCCGTCCATCCGAGCGAAATCCGCTCATCAAGCGTCTTGCGGACCAGAGCGATGTTCTCGTCGGTTGCCTCAGCCGATTCTTCAAGCAGCCACCGCGTGTTGACATCACTGACGGCCAGATTGAAGCGATCATTCGGCCCAAGCGAGCTGAGCATCGACGTCACAAAGTCCGCCTGTTTCGTGCGACTCTGCGCATCCATCGACGCGGATGTATCGCAGACCAGAAGTAGATTCAGCGGCGCGCCATCCGGCAGCACCTCGCGCTGAAAGTTGCCGTCAGGACTCGGCGGCGTAAGCTGAATCAGGAAGTACCCGTCATCACCCCGTTGATGAGGAATCATCACGACATCGGACTGCTGCGCATCAATCTCGCAGACAACTTCAAAGTCACGCTCCGGCGAGTACTCCTGAGCCGAGAACTCGACATGAGCCGAGTGCTCAGTCATGTCCGACCGGACTGGATGCGTACCGCACTTCACCGACTTCAGCGGCAGGTCCGAGTTCACGAACATCTCGATCGACAACTCGCGCAGCGGCGTCTTCCGCAACATCTCGCTGCGCAGGCCGTACGAGTAGCGGTACTGATTCCCACGAACCGGCAGTACCTGTGTGTAAACGATCTTGATCCGCTTTTCGGAATGAGCCTCGATCGGAAATACGCGAGCTTTGAAAATGTTCCCGCCCGTCCATTCGAGCAGCCCGGGATCGCGCTTCTGACGAAGAATCTCCTCGTAGATTTCGCGAGCCCGCTGTTTCTCCACGACGTCCGCTTCCACCAGCTTGCCGCCGATCCACATGCCGAATCCGCTGATCGAAGCGTCCTGCGGCAACGGAAAGTGGAATACACCCTCAAGCCGCGCGTCCGTCCGATTCACGAAGCTCTCTTCGATGGTCGTCCGCGCGATCTGATCGCGAATCTCAACTTTGACTTTGTGATAGCCGACCGTCAGCGGAACATTCCGACCGTCGACCTCGACGACCAGCGAGCCGAGCGATTCCTCATTCGTCGCCCCCTCGAAACCAGCCAGCCAGATTGGAGTGTTCTTCCGCGTCTGCAGCTTGCCGTCACGATCGACCGCCAGAAATGAGCGACGGACTTCCTCCTCATCTGGCTTGAATTCCTGCTTGTCACCATTCATTGGCCCCAGCAGGCTGAAACTGTCTTGCGCCAGTTCCGATGGCACGGACACCTGCACCTGTCCGTGATGCACCTTTGCACTGAAGGGAGTCAGCAGCTCAACGAGCGTCCCTGGCCCAAGCGTCAGGGCAACATGCGACGTCAGCGTGACGTTGACGGCGTTCGCTCCACGGATGTCTGTCCGCACCCAGTCGCCCGGTTTCACCAGCAACTGGCGACACACCGGAGTCCACCGTCGCCGCATCACAGGCCGCAACGAAACCATGCCCTGGGCTGTCACGATCTTGCCGATCCGCCCGTCATCCGACAGCGTTTTTCCAATAACAAACTTCGACTCATCCACCGGCACATTGCGAGCCACAAGTCGTAGTTCGGCGAGCGGCGGATTCCGATTCCGCGGTCCGTCCGGCCATGCCGCGATCGTGTACAGCTCATTCGTCTTCACATCGGCGAACGCTTCAATTGTCACCGGTCGATTGCCATCCGCGATCCGCATCCGAAACACGCGACACATGTGACCATTGTGCTCGACAGTCCCGCTCGGAACCGACTTACGGAACCGAGTCGAAAACGCGGCATCAATCTCACCAATCCCCAGCAGCGCAAGCAGATCGACCTGAGTCTTCTCATCCCGAAACCAGGGACTTGCATCGTTCTGAACCGAGTTCGCTGTCTCATCAATCCGCCACAGCCGCGATCCCGAAGCGATTCGATACTGCGTCGGCGAGTCATCCCACCGCACCTGCCCCGGCTGCCGCACCAGCACGTCGGCCTCATCGCCGTCCTGCACGACCTTCAACTGCAGCGAATCCGCCGCAGCCGCCAGCTTAAGCACGTCTCCAAACGTGACCGTCGCCGCCTCGGAATCGTCGAGCCCACCAAGAAACGCGGCGATCCCGACAACAACCGCAGCGGCCAGTGAAACAACCAGCTTCGAAGTGGAAAGCATCGTGCGACTCTCTTTATGAGTGGATCCCGGTGGCGAGACAGAACTACCAAGGCTGTCTGAACCGGACGTTTTCACGGATTGGGTCATCTCGAACTCACGAGCAGACCGGTCCCGAATTTCACCCAGAGCATCCGGGTCAAACGGAACGGTGTCGCCGCGGAGCTGCGAGATCTCCGGCAACGACTCATCGTCAGGTTCGGCAGGGAGAGTTGTGGACATCGCTCTTGCTACTTTGCTTGAATATCAAACCGCCGCCGAAACTCACGTCGAGCTTTAGCCAGTTTCGAACGAACACCTTCCGTCGTCCCACCGAACAGCTCAACCAGCTCGGCCACTGATCGACCATCGGCATACTTTGCCTCGAGCAGACTCGCGTAGTCACCAGGCATCGCCGCCAGGACACACCGCACCTGCTCGATTGTCTCCGCCTGCTGCAACTGCTCATCGGGCAGCGCCCCGCCACCGGCGCTGTCATCAAACCGCGGCTCCCCCGGTTCAATCCGCCGAATCCCCACACGCCGCCAGTACAGCGCCGCCTGGTTATGAGCAATCCTGCTCAGCCAGCCCCAATGTGTCCCCCGCTCCGGATCGAATTGGTGAGCCGCCCGAGCCGCCGCGAGAAACGTCTCCTGAACAACGTCCGCGACCGCCGCCTTATCAGTCCCGAGCATGGTCGAGACGTACGTCCAGACCCGAGCGCAGTACAGGTCGTACAGCGCCCTCCACTCCTCCGAATCCCCGGATGTGAAATTCGGAGCGGACTGCGTTACCTCGGTGTCAACGGTCACAAATCAGGCCATTGGGATCGATACAGCTGATCGCAGTATGCGCGACAGCAGAAAACGGGTCCCGAATTCCGGACGATATGCGAGCAATCGTCCAAACGGGGAGGCCAACGGGTAATGCTGCTTCCGGACGCGAAACGACTCCCAGCGACGCGAGCCGGTCTGGCTGCTGCGGTCGATCCACCACTTCGCCGGAAGACGCACCGCCTCGCGGTATTTCAGCAGCCACGGCCAGTTATCGTTGATGCCGTAGTGACCACGCACGTCAGTCAGGGACTTCGCAACGATCACTTCAAGTCGAAGCAAGTACGATGGCGCGCCGCGGCAGACTTCCGGTTTGCAAAGTCCGATGACTCAATGAAGGAAGCACTTTCCCCCCTCGGATCAGTCGGTCGACAACCCCGGCGCGACTTGTGCAGATTCCATTTCTCGCTCCGGTCGCGATCACCGGGCGCACCAGCGAATTTGCCGAGGTGTCATTGTGACTGCGCGCGAAGAGTGGATTCTGGCGAGATCTTGAATCGAATCGGCGAGTGCGTCGGCGTGTCGGCCCGCGTGCAGCTAAAGGGCCTGCTTTCGGCGCACCGGCCGACGTCACCGCAGCAGGTAACAGCATCAGGCTATTTTTGTCTGGTGTACAGCAGATGGGGCCGCTCGCTGGGGTTGTGAAACTGCGAATGATAGTCGTTCGATTTGATTCTTTTCACGCTCAGGACGCGCCCGTGTTTCGATTCCGGCCGAGACCGATGCTTCGCTTCAAGACCTGAAATGCAATTGCCGGATGGAACAAGGCTGTGGGAGTCTTGTAGAAGTGCAGGACTTCGTGAAATGTCTTGAGCACCATCTTGTTGCTGCCTTTCAGTTCCAGCACTTTTACCAGGTACCAGAGGAGCAGCTTCGTCCCGAAAGGACGTCGGCCACGTGTTTCCGGGTAGAGGAAGTCTGCGCTGGTGGCGAGTAGCCAGGGGCCGTCGTTCACCTTTGCGGTGCGACGAAAGAACGATCTGGCGAGTCCCGCGGCACTCGGCCCCGATTGCAGTGTGTTCTCAAGTTCGGCCACCTGCAGGGCGCAAGCGCTCATCCCCTGTCCGTACACAGGATTGAATGCACATACGGCATCACCGAGCGCAAGCAGTCCATCGGGGAATCTCGACATTCGTTCGTAATGACGGCGCTGGTTTCCAGGAAAGACAAAAGTCGAAATTGGCGTCAGTGGCTTCGCGGATGACACGGCTTCGAAGAAATCCGGCTGATCCAGACTGCGGGCGAATTCGAGCCAGTCTGCGTCGTCATCGGTCGGATGATCGCCCAGAAACCCGACGCAGCTTGCGAGCCAGCGATCACCCTCGATGGGAAATATGTATCCCGTCCGTTTACTCGCCGGAGCGTTGCCGTAGACCGCCAGCGTGCCCCAATCCGGCCGTTCCTGCGGACGCTCCATGATTCGGCTGGCGTATTTGAGATTGATTTCTACTAACGATTCAGCGGGACGCGCGTAGCCGAGCGACTCAAGCCACCCGGGCAGGCGACTGCCACGTCCGCCAGCATCGACGACCAGCGCCGCTTCGATTTCTTCGACACGGTCGCCGTCCGCACGGTGAGTCACCGAGACTCCGGTCACACGACTGTTGTCGTCATTCGCTACTAAACCGGTGACGTCGACCTGGTCGCAAATCCGTATCCCGGCGACATCCTTCACGCGGCGTCGGATGCTCGAGTCAAGCAATGGTCGACTCATCCAATAGGATGGCAATCCGATGTTGGCGTGCAGCTTCCAGACGCCCTGGTGATACCATTTAATGCCTTCACCGAAGTCATGCTTCTTCGCGCCGGCAGATACGAGTTCCTGCCCGAATCCGGGCAGCAGCCGTTCCACGACATCGGCGCCACCGCCGAACAGTGTGTGTACGTGCCGACCTTGCGGGACACCTTTTCGCGGTTCGGGATCGTCGGAAACCGCGTCACGCTCAAGAATCGTCACCCGGTCGAAGTGCTTACGCAGAACAAGACCTGAAAGCAGCCCTCCCAGACTGCCACCAATAACAACCGCGTGGCTGCCGGCATCACTCTTCGACTCGGTCATGGCGTTTGTCATCCGTTGAGTTCGTCAAGGAGTGATTTCGCGTCGATCATGTCGGCCTCGTCGTGGCCTTCAGTAAACCAGGCCGTGACTTCGGCCAGTCGCTCGGTTGATTCCTGATCGCGCACAAGCCGGGCCAGACTCGTTGCAGCGCGAAGCTCCAGTGACTTCGCCGCCTGCTGCTGAGCGATTTCAATGGCTGTGCGGAAACTTACCTCGGCCTGATCGCGATTGGCATCAGACTGTGCCAGCAGGAAATTGCCGCGGAGCCTGTGCAGGTCTGCCACCGGAAACCGTTCGCTGGACTGCTCGCAATGGTTCAGTTCGTAGTCGAGGTGCGTCAGTGCTTCGTCGACTCGTCCCAGCTCGCAGTACA
Organism: Planctomycetota bacterium; assembly: GCA_963579025.1. Classification (GTDB taxonomy): domain Bacteria; phylum Planctomycetota; class Planctomycetia; order Planctomycetales; family Planctomycetaceae; genus CAUZFZ01. The sequence goes on from CAUZFZ010000086.1 coordinate 33,403, forward strand.
TCTCGGATCGAACGTAGTACACATGCGGAATGTCCAGCTTCGAACCGAGAAACTCGAAGCTGGCGACAGACTGATCCGCGAGTTCGACCGCCTGAGCGTGGTCTCCCTGCAGGAACAGTCCCTGCGCGACATAAGCCATCGCCATGAACTTCCACACGGGGAAGCTCTGTTCGTTGGAGATGTTCAGTGCACGCTCGGCGAACTGGTGTGACAGTTTCCGATCCCGCATCAGGTAAAGCATCCATGCAAAATGGACAGTCGCAAACCCCTGACTGAAGGGATGCTTCAAGTGGTCCGCAAGATCCACGGCGGCCTGCATCGTCGCCCGTGCCTGATCGGGATAGCCCAGATACCACTGATCCAGAGCGATGTAGCACTGATAGCTGACGCCGCAGTTCTGACCGGTTGCCAGGGCTGTGACCTTTGAAGTCTCCTCGTCGTAACGCGAGAACCCCAGCTTGAGATCGACAAGAGACTGGCTGAAATCGCCGCGGAAGAATCGAGTGCAGCCTGGAATCCACGGCGCCTCCATGAGGATCGCCGGATGATTCAGAGACTCGGCCAGTGCGGTGGTCTCCGGAGCCATTTCGATACAGACATCCAATTCGCTGTGGAGCAAGCGCCAGCCCCATAAGCCCCCACATGATGTTGAACTGATGCTCGGCCGCTCCCAGCTTCTCGCACAATTCGCGGGCGCGCTGAAAGGTCTGGCCCACTTCGTCTGATGCCCATCCAAGGGTCGCCATCCACACGACGCCAAGCGTGACGAGCACACCCAGTTCCTGTTGGTCGCGTTCGGGCGACTCCTTCAACGCCTGGACCAGCTCGAGCGCTTTGCCCAGTTGGGTGATGGCTTCGGCATTCGCCGATCGTTGTTGCGAGCGTTCGCCCGCCTTCTGCCAGAATGCGATTGCCTGCTCATTGAAGCCAGCCTCAGTGAAGTGGTGAGCGAGCAGTTCCGGACTATTTTCAGCAGTCTCGGGAAACTGCTCCTGCAGGACTTCGGCGATGCGGCGGTGAAACGTCTGCCGTTTCTTCTTCAGCAGCGATTCGTAGGCCGCGTCCTGAATCAGGGCGTGCTTGAACGTCCATGTGGCTCGTGGCGGACGCCCTCGACGGGACATGATCTCGGCCCCGACCAGCTTGTCGAGTTCTTCCGTCAGTTTGGATTCCTCGCCTTCCCACACCGACGAGATCAACTCCCAACTGAAATCACGTCCCAGTACGGCCGCAAGCTGGACGACTTCGCGATCACTGCCCATCCGATCGAGTCGCGCGATGAGCAGGTCCTGCAGCGTGGCCGGTATTCCGGTCAACGAGAACGATCCGGATGTTGAGACGTCAGGCGCCGGCCGGTCCAGGACACCGCTCTCCTGTACCATCGCCGTGAACTCTTCAACGAAGAGTGGAATCCCGTCGGTTCGATCGGCGATCTGGTCAACGATGTAGCCCGGCAGGTCTCGGATGCCTGTCTTGAGCTGCATCAATTCGGCGATCTGTTTCTTCCGGAGCCGGCTGAGCGAGACTTGAGTCACGTGCGACGGCGTGCCCCAGGGATGCTCGAATTCCGGACGAAACGTCAGCAGCGCGAGAACCGGATCGCCGTCGATTTGCGGAATAAGGGCTGACAAGATTCCCAGCGTCGTCGGGTCCACCCAGTGCAGATCCTCGACAATGAACAGGACGGGCTGCTGAGCGGCGTAGTCACGGACCCAGTCGACGAGGACTTCCTGAGTCCGTTCCATTTGCCGCTGCGGCGAGAGTTCGAGTTCCGGAACGCGACCGTCCAGCGGAATGGAGAGGATCGACGCAAACAGCGCCGTCACTTCGTCCGGCTCACCGATGTTGAACTGCTCGAGAAGTGAGATCAGCCGATCGAGTCGATCCGCAGGCACGTCGCCTTCCGCCGTTTGCGTCACTCGCTCCAGGTAGTCGATCACGGGATAGAGACTGCTACTGGCGTGATGAGGCGAGCACTGCCATCGAACGACCGGCGGTAAAGGATCGCCCGGCGCAAGCCCGAGCGAGAGGTCTGTGTCCGGGACGTCGCTCCCTTCGAGCACGTGGCTGCAGAGAGTGTGAACCAGCCGCGATTTGCCCAGGCCGGCGTCACCGACCAGCAGGACGACCTGGCCGATCCCCTCAAGTGCCTCTTCCCATCGTTCTTCCATCAGACCGACTTCGCGGTCGCGACCGACCAGTGGGGTCAGCCCTGTGGAGGCTTCGACATCGAACCGCGTGCGTGCAGCACTGCGTCCGGTGACTTCAAACAACTCGATCGGGCGATTGACGCCCCGGACCTTCTGAGTGCCCAGTGACTCTGTCTCAAAGAATCCGCGAACCAGCTTCAAAGTCTCATCGGTGATGACGACACCTTCGGGTTCGACCGCATTGCTCAGCCGCGAAACCACGTTTCGTGCCTCGCCGACGATTGAGATGGACTCAGACGATGCGCGGTCGTCAGATTCGCTGACGACAACCAGCCCGGTATGGACGACTGTCGCGGCCGCCAGTCGCATGCCCGATTTGACGGTCGCTTCGCCGTTCAACTCAGCGACTCGCTGCTGAAGTCCCAGACCGGTTTCAATGGCACGCCGTGCAGAGTCCTCGTATCCGATGGGGTAACCGAAGCAAAGCAGCATTTCGTCGCCGGATGCGATCAGGATTGTTGCATCGAACTGATCGGCCAGAGTGCGGCCTGCCCCCTCGCATTCGGAGACGATTTCCTGCCGCTCCTCGGGGTCAAGTTCGGCCGGCAGTCCGTCTTCGTCTGTCAGCTCCAGCACACAGTGGAGGAACGTCAGTTGCCGCCGCTCTGCCTCCCGCGATCGCCGAACGTCCGACGTGCTGCCCACTGAATCCTCGACCGACGATGACTCGTCCGACGCTCCGACCTCATCCGAAAGACTTGCAGGTTGTTGCTGGGCGAGCGTTGCGGCATTCGGGTCCGCCGTCATCGGACGGGCCGCGACATCGCTGCCACCATCGAGAACACTACGAAGATCGGCGGCCAGGTCGGCAGCAGTCGTGTAGCGATCCTCGACATTCTTCGCCATCGCCTTCAGACAAATCTGCTCCAGTTCCACGGGGATGTCCGCGACAAGCTGCCGTGGTGGTTGTGGCGGATCGTCACAAATCTGCTGCAACAAAGTGGTCACGGATTTTGATCGGAAGGGCCGCCTGCCGGACAGCATTCGATACAGCACAACTCCCAGACTGTAGATGTCAGTGCGACCATCGATTGTGTGGCCTGCACCGCGTGCCTGTTCGGGGGACATGTACGACGGAGTGCCAGCGATCAACCCCCGCCAGTTTTCGGTGTCTTCCGCTTCACTCAGTGCCAGGCCGAAGTCGACCAGAACTGGCTGGAGATCCGCGGTCAGAACAACGTTGTCCGGTTTGATGTCACGATGAACGACGCTCTGTGTATGCGCATGAGCCAATGCGTCGGCCAGGGACGCGATGATCGTGACAGATTGCTGCCAGCTTGGACGATGGTCGCCGAGCCACTCACCCAGCGACTGACCTTCAAGGAAATCCGCGACCAGAAAGCACTCACCGTCCTGGACCCCGACGTCGTACACCGTCAGGATCGACGAGTGCCGGAGCTTTGCCAGCCGGCGAGCCTCGTTCAGAAATTCCTCGGCGTCCTCGCCGGATCGTCGAGAAGACGCGACCTTGATCGCGACCGGCCGGTCAAGCTGATCATCGTGTCCAAGGTAAACGGCCCCGAAGCCACCTTCACCGACCTTCTTGTCGACCCGGTATCGACCATAAGAACCGGGTTTTTCGCTGGCACCTTCGCGGGACTCTCCCACTCCGGTATCACCGGCCGAGCGATTGACCGTCTCTGCAAACGGATCACTGCCCAGCCGGGAAGAGTCTTCCTGAGAGTCCTCTTCAGCCTTCGGCGCACCAGATGCCCCTTCAACGGGCCCAACGTCGTCTGTCCCACCTGCCATCGATCGTCTGCCCCCGATCGATTAAGCGGAATGCGGCGTTCGGAACGACCGTTCAGAGAGGCTCGGCATGCTCCACAACATCGCGAAATCTCGAAAGTGATCGTATCAAAGAAGCTGCATACAGAACAATCGGGACAGCGACTCACGCACCCAAATACTAATGGGATCAGTTCACAGCAACTGTTCACCGTCACGCGTGTGTAAGTTATTGATGTGAAGGTGAATGCCGTCGGGAAACACCATGGAAGCGGCACCCAGCCAATCTATGGTGGTGTCTCGCGTGCCGTGGTTCCGCAGATCAAATTGGCTCTTTGCATCGGAACAGGCCGACGCAATCGGATCGGAGCGAGTACGGCTTCAGCGAGAGCATTCCGACGACGCCACTTTCAGCGGCAATCCCCAACTTGCGTCGGTGTCTACGTCCGAAAGCAGTTCACGCTTGAGATGCCGGCCGACCAATGTCATCCATTTGATAACGCGGTGAGAGAGTGCTCATCCGAATCCGGTCGTTCTCCGAACCAACGCCGGTCGACCACACCGGAGCGACTTGTGCAGATTCCGTTTCGCGCTCCGGTCGCGATCTCCCGGCACGCGAAGCGAAATCGCGATGGATCTTTTGACCGTTTCACAAGCGGGTCTGGCAACCTCGTGCATCAAATTGAATGGCCGCGAAGGCGACACCTGTGTAGTGCTAGAGCAATCCAAAAGTGTGAGGCGATGTGTAGTCGTCGAAACTACTCTTCTTCAGCGTCGCCATCCAGTTCGGACTTCAGACCACGATACAAGCTGAAGCACATCGCGATCACAATTACGCAGAACGGCAGGGCGATCGTGATTGAGGCGGTCTGGAGTGCCTTCAATCCACCGGCGAGCAACAGGACGGCAGCGAGTACGCCTTCGAGAATCCCCCAGAACAGACGCGTTCCGGTCGTCGGATTTTCGCTTCCGCCGGAGGCAATGATGTCGGCGACCATGGATGCCGAGTCGGACGAAGTCACGAAAAACAGCACAACGCACAGCGTCCCGATCAACGCTGTCAACGTGGACAGCGGGTAGGCTTCGAGCATGACGAACATGGCCGTCGCTGTCGTATCCACGCGTCTCGACCGATCCTCTGTCAGCACCGGGCTGGTTAGATAACCTCCTAGTGTCAGCTCGTCGGTCTTCGATTGGTACGCGCCGGTGTGGCGACTGTCATCGTCAGGATGGAACGGACGTCGCGTGCCGCGATGCACGAGTACGCCGCGATGGTATTCGACTTCGGCGGCGCTCTTCGTCAAAAAACTATCGCCATGCTGCTTCATCAACACACCGATTGGAGTGGCTGCCGCGCGGGCATGCGGGCCGACCAGCCACTGACCATCTTCCGCTCGCGGCAGCCCGCTCGCTTCATCGAGCACCTGCACTTCGTAGTCACGCGGTTCGTAACTGTAGGCCGACTCGACGACTGCCGGATCATCGGACACCTGCCGATAGATCTCCTGATGGAGCGCTGTGTTGCCGAAACCGGTCATCCAAAGCGTGGCCACGGCGGACGGAACCAGTAACACGCCAATGATAAATTCCCGGATGGTCCGGCCTTTCGAGACCCGGGCAATGAACATCCCGACGAACGGCGACCAGGCGATCCACCAGCCCCAATAGAAAACCGTCCAGCTATTCAGCCAGCTGACGGTCGAACGGCTGTCATACACTCCGGTCCGGAACGAATTGTGCGGCAACCGTTGAAAGTAGGCACCGACGTTTTCGACAAGCGTTTCCAGCAGATACCGGGTGGGACCCGCCACGAATAGAAACAGCAGTAAGACGCCCGCCATGCACATATTTGCTTCGCTCAGGCGCCGGATCCCAACGTGCAGGCCGGACACCAGTGACACCACAGCCAGCGCCGTGATGCAGGCGATTATGACGACTTGAATTCCGATTCCCTGCGGCAGACCGAACACGTAATTCAATCCGGCGTTGACCTGCATCGCTCCGAGGCCCAGCGATGTGGCCAGCCCAAACAATGTTGCTAGAACGGCCATTATGTCGATTGCGTTGCCGATCGGTCCGTGGATCCGCTCGCCGAGCAACGGATAGAACACGCTGCGAAAGCTGAGCGGCAGTCCGCGGCGGAATCCGAAGTAGGCCAGGGCCAGGGCGACCAGCGCGTAGAGCGACCACGGGTGCAGACACCAGTGGAACAACGTGATCCCCATCGCCTGACGCGCTGCTTCCAGCGTTTCGCCTTCGCCGGTCGGGGGCGCGAGGTAGTGCCACATCGGCTCGGCAACGCCGAAGAACAGCATCCCGATGCCCATCCCGGCGCTGAACAACATCGAAAACCAGGTCAGCGTTGAAAACTCGGGCGCGACATCATCGGGGCCAAGCCGAATCTTCCCGTATCGACTCACGCACAGGAATATCGCAAAAACCAGAAAGCCAGTCATGGCGATGATGTACAGCCACGCGAACCGGCTCGCGATTTCGTCCTGCAGCCAGCCGAACAAGATCAAGGCTCGGCCGGGCATCCAGGCCGTCGCGACGACGAACGTGACGATCAGAATCGCAGCCGCTGGAAACACGACCGGGTGCGCTTCGATCTCGACGCCGAAGACTCGCTTTCGAACGATCCGACTCACGGAGTGGTGCCCCTCTTAGCCTTGAAAGTGGAAGATACCCCAGGAGAGATACCCACGAGAACCGCCGTCCACCCAGCGCTGGAGCCCGTGTTTCATCCGCTCAAGATAGTCCTGGCTGATCCGGTCTCCAAGATCCGCTTCCCGCGCCTTGGTCTCTGCAAGCACGCGTGCATAATGGTTCACAAGGTGCGGAGTGAGATCGTGGAACGCGGCTTCCGTAAGACCATGCTGGTCGCCCATAGTTCGATAAAAACCTGGCGAGCCGAGCGTTTCGAGGTGAATGCGGTCCAGAATCGGCTGCAAGACTCCGTCGGGACAATCATCCGCCTGCATGGGGTCAGTGAAGATCAGGTCGGCCCCGGGCTTCATCACACGCACGGCTTCGCCGAAGACCTTTTCCCGCGCCCCACTGTGCAAGAACGCGTCCTGCGACCAGACGAGATCGAACGACTCATCCTCGAAAGGCAAGTCCTCGAAATTGCCGTCGACTACCTTGATCTGTGCTTCGAAGCCGTGCTCGCGCGAAAGCTGCCTGTTGCGATCGTTTTCGACTTCGCTGAGGTTCAATGCTGTGACGTGACAGCCAAACCTCTTCGCGAGATACCGCGCGGCGCCACCATACCCCGAACCCATGTCGAGGACTCGCGAGTGGGTCCCGAGCGCCGCGGGCAGCGATGCCATCCGCTCCACCGTGCGAAAACTCGCATCAGCGATCGCATCTTCATCAGACTGATACAGCCCGATGTGGATGTCCTGCCCGCCCCAGATCATGAAGTAGAAGTTGTCAGCGTCCTCGCTGTTGTAGTAATCGCGAGCAGTGCTGACCGCTGCGGAGTAGGCGTCGCTCATGCTACGAATTCTTTTTCGTCTTCGAGGTACGTCTTCTCCGCGACATGAATGTAAAAGTCGGGTTCGTCAACCTGGTAGGTTTCTTGAAAGTCGCCGTATGTCTCGATGCGTTGGAACCCCACTTCGTGGAGCAACCGCCGCGTGTACGACTTCCGAAGCGGAAACATATTGAGGTGAAACTCGGAGTCGTCTGGGAATCGGTAGCGGAAGCGGGCGAGGCCCTCATCGACGTGTTCCGGCTCGGCCGATACGTCTTCACCGCAGTAGTAGTACGTGTGCTTGCTGGAAAAGCCGTCATCGAGAATGCGATCGTAGTTGCGCTGATCCATAATCAGGATGCCGTCATGCTTGAGCATCGCGTAGTACTCAGCGAGCGCCTTGCGGCGATCACGCTCGGAGAAAAGATGCGTGAACGAATTACCGAGGCAGATGATGGCGTCGTATTCTCCGTGAACATCGCGGTTTAGAAACCTCCAGTCGGCCTCGACCGTCCTGAGGATGTGTCCGTGTTGTTTGCCGTTCTCGAATGCCATCGCCAGCATTTCGGGACTGCCATCGGCGCTCACGACCTCAAAGCCGGCTTCCAGCAAGCGCACGGAGTGAAAACCCGTTCCCGTCGCCACGTCTAGAACTTCTCGCGCACCATGTTCGCGGAGCTTCTCAATAAAGAAATCGCCTTCACTTTCCGCTCGGCTCTTCCAATCGATCAGCTCGTCCCACTTCTCCACAAAGCTTTTGACGTACTCCTTCTTGTAATTCCTTGTCTCGCGAGTCCTGACCGGGTTCTCGCCGAACGACTGCTGAGAATTCGAGAGTGTCTTGTGATGGATGACTTCAGCGCTCCTTCCACAGGTATGAGTGTGTTCGGTATCTGACCGCTAATTGCCTGGCTGCAATTCGCCAGACTCGGCTTCGTCCACCCGCGGCGGAGACAAAAGCGAATGACCGGCAGGCACCAGCCGCTCGCCGCTCTCTGCCGGTGAGACGGCGTTGTCCAGGAATTGCGAAACGTCTTCGGACGTCGCCGTCGCCGCCCCAGCCGCGAGGACGGGCGCGGCGTCGATCTCTTCTGCGTCCATCATGGAGGCGATGCGTTGAAGTGTTGACAACATCTGAGTTCGCTCCCATTCCTGAAGCGTGAATAATTCGTGCCGAAACCGGTCTTGAAGCAAGGACGGAGCACTTTCCAGGACAGTTTTGCCATGCTCGGTTAACTCCACGACGACACTGCGTCTGTCGGCATCGTTACGAACTCTCGAAATCAAGGCCCGCGATTCCAATCGCGTCAAGATGCCCGTCACGGTCGCCTGGCTAAGGTGGATCGACCTCGCAAGTGCTCCCGCCGTAATGGGTTGCAACCTGTTCACCGCCAGAAGGGTCGCAAGTTGCGGCGCCGTCAGGCCAACGTCCTGCATGAGTCCGCGCGAATGTAAATCAATGGCCCGCGTGATTCGCCGCAAAGCGGCAAGAACCTGATCTTCGAGTCCTAGCGTTGGCATGCTTGTGTTTCCGTTACCCTGCGCTGCGAAACTGCTTTGCGAACGAATATTATGCACTCAAACTACTTTAAGAGCAAGTCGCCCCACCAATCGTTCAATTGTCGTGCTGATTTGCATGATACTGGGAATCAGAACCCTTACATTACTCAACGATTTCTCCAGGAAACTGCCTTCGATCGGCAACGAAAGGGCTGCTTGAAGCTTTAAGAGGAGACCAGTAGACGGTCTGCATACCGGGATGGTGCTCCGCCTCCGCCATCGTTTTGGACGGAGCGGTCACATCGGCCGTGCGTATGAAAAGGTCCGGATGCCATTGGCCGTCTGTCGTCACCGCGATGGGGCATCAAATAAGATCTCAGCACGGAACATGTGAACACATGATCCTGCTTCGGTCGACAACCCCAGAGCGACTGGTGCAGATTCCGTTGCGCGCTCCGGTCGTCATCACTGGATGCACAAGTGAAACCGGCAATGCGTCATCGTGACTGCGCAGAGAGCGGATTCGGGCGACCCTCGTGAATCAGATTGTCGCCTGATTCAAGGCGTCGGTCCGAAGCAAGTTGACGTCGCAGATTTGATTCCGCGTCATCGCCTTCGTTCCTGGCCCCGGTTCTGCGCAGCTTGAATTGCATCGATTGCCTTCCGCGCTTCGACGGCGACTGTTGTTGGAGCGTTGACTTCCGTCACTGACGTATCGTTGAGTGCATCCGTGAGGGCAGGCAGCGCGCTGGGATCTCCGATCTTTCCCAGCGAACGGGCGGCGCTGACTCTGACGTTCGCATGTTCGTCCTGGAGCGCCCGCGCCAGTACGGGAACGACCTTCGCATCACCAAGCTTGCCGAGTGCTGCCACTGCGTGCCGCCGTTGCGTC
>CAUZFZ010000087.1:0-42727 GCA_963579025.1 Planctomycetota bacterium
GGCGAAAACCAAAGATGAACTAACAACGCTGGCGCATCGGAAACTAAAAAGCATGTCCAACGATCCAGGTTTGATCCGCGGATTGTACTTCCGATCCTATGTTGCAGATTTTTTCAGATGAGCCATATGTCGCGTCGGCGGGAACAGTTCTGACGTTCGCACCCGGAAGTACGAGTCAGTCGTTTACCGTGACGATTAACGGCGATGATCTCTCTGAAGGTGACGAGACATTTAGCGTACATCTTCTGAATCCCGTTGGTGCCGTCATTCAGGACACTCGTGGAGTTGGCACTATTGTCGACGATGAGCCAGTTCCGACCGCACCATTTGGGGACACACTGAATGGCGGATCTGGAAATGACACGCTGTCTGGGTTGTTTGGCGACGATGTGATCAATGGCGGAAATGGTCGGGATTCGGTTACTGGCGCAAGTGGGGACGACTCGATTCTAGGTGGAGCGGACTCAGACACACTGGATGGGGGCAGTGGCAATGACACGATCGACGGACAGGCTGGAGACGACGTCATTCGCACAGGGACCGGACAGGATCTGATTGTCTGGAACGGTGCTGGCGACGGAATAGACATGATCGACGAGTCGGCTGGCTCGCAGGAACTGCTTGTGCAGGGCACCAGTGCGGCGAACACGTTCGTCGTGGATAGTGTTGAAGTCGACGACGTTGGCTTCCTGCGCATCTCAGAAGCCGGTGCGTCGATCACGACAAGCAACTCCGTCAACGAAGTTTCTGTCATGGGCGGAAATGGCAACGACTCGATCACAGTGAACACGATCGACGGAGTCAGACCGCTGCGACTGGTCGTCGATGGTCAATCCGGCGACGACACGATTTCAGCATTGAATGCCCGCATCGGCAGAGTACTGCTCGAACTGCAGGGTGGAGACGGCAACGACTCGATCACGGGCAGTTCTGACCGTGATCTTATCCGTGGCGACGCGGGTGACGATTCGCTCTCTGGAGGCAGCGGCAACGACGAGATCGACGGCGGCAATGGACTCGACGTGCTGAATGGCGATGCCGGAAACGATTCACTCCTGGGCGGTCTCGACAACGACACGCTCAATGGCGGTGACGGCGACGACAGTCTGTCGGGCAGCTTCGGTAATGATGTTCTGCGGGGTGACGACGGCAATGACACGCTCCGAGGCGGGTTCGGCAACGACAACCTCAACGGGAGCGTCGGCAACGATCTGCTTGACGGTCAGCAGGATGACGACACTCTGGCTGGCGGTTCGGGTGATGACTCACTGGACGGCGGGACGGGCAACGACACGGTCAAAGGCCAGTCCGGCAACGACCAGATCAAGGGTGGAGACGGCAACGACCGCATCGAGGGCAACAGCGGCGCCGACACGATCGACGCCGGTGACGGCGATGACACGGTGCTGGGCGGTAATGGAGGCGACATCATCGACGCTGGTGATGGCAACGACAGCATCAACGGCATGGGTGGTCGAGACACGATCCTCGGCAGCGACGGCAACGACACCCTGCTCGGCGGTGGCAGTGCCGATCGACTGTACGGCGGAGATGGAGCCGACACGCTACGCGGCAACTCAGGCACAGATCGCTTCAACAGCGGTCAGGGCGGCGGGGCTCCGAAAGACCTGCAGGCAGGCGAAGCCGACGACCAGAACCTGACGATCCAGACTTCCGTGCTCCAGGCACTCGCAGAACTCAATGGGTTCTGATCAGGAATGGCAAAGCTGTCTCCAGCTCGTTCCCGTTCGTCCGGAATCGCGTCCTGCAAACAGGGAATAAAGTACGCCGACACGAACCCCAGAAAATGACCGTCGGCGCGGCGGTGGATACCCGGTTAGTGGCGCTTCCTATGCTGAAACACTGGGAATGAACCCAAGCACGTCCTCCGCTGAAAACGGCTTTCGCAATACGTCGACGGCTTTGACGAACTCGGAGAAGCTGTCGAGGTCGTCGCAATCGAGTCCGGTCATAAGGACGACGGTCGGCGAAGGTTCAACGAGTTTGAGCTTGGCGCAGACCAGCCAGCCATATTGCAGCGGCATCTTGATGTCGAGAAAAACGACTTCAGCTTTAGACTCAATCGCTTGATTGATCGCTTGCTCTCCGTCGGCTGCGGCGTGAACTTCGCAGCCAGCAGATTCGAGCACACGACCGACGAACTCTCGGATATCAGGATCATCATCGACGACCAACGCACGTACTGCACTCGACCTGTCGGCGGACATGGAAACACTCTCATGAAGGTAGGCAATATGGGGTGGGATAAGGACGTAAGGTCCGGGGGGGAACGTCATTGTATTTGGCATCAGCATCTGCGTCGATGACTGATCAGAGCACGTCAGCCCGGTCATGGAGCGTGTTGCGAAGACTTCGCCGTGATTCACCGGACGCAACAAAACGGAAGCGGAAATTCGGGACGTAGCCTACTTAACGTCCCTCGACCCGCGACCGGGTGTGTGGGGGGCGGGTCGAATCTGCCGGAGCCGTCGCGGGCAGCTCCGGCGTTCTCGTTCGTCGGTGGCTGGCAAGAGGCTCCACTTCTCCCGTGCAGCCTTGGAACCGTCAGGACGGCCGGTTGGTCATCCCAAACCCCGACGCCGCAGAAGCGACGCTATAAGTGACAGGAATTGACAGGACTCCGGACGGTCGTCACTGCTCAGATGCCAGCAACCGTCGAAGCGCTTCCGCCTTCTCATCGTCCGTCAGCGGCAAGGCCATGATGGCCAGTACAGCAGCAGCGAATCCCGAGTTCTCCGGGGATGAATCAGGTGCCTGTTCACCGGAACCAGACGCGCTGTCCGTCCCACTTCCGTGACCTGTTTCCGGCGTTCTGGGGGAAACCGTGGCGGAAACGTCCGAGACGGACAGCGCAACCTGAGTGCAGTCAACGACTTCAAACTCTGTGCGTTTGGACTGTCGATCCGGAGGTTGAGGGTTCAAGTCCCTTCGGGCTCGCTCCAAAGCCCCGTTGTCACCGAGTGACAGCGGGGCTTTTTTCGTGACAGGGATTGAAGTTACGTCGACGGCGCCATGACGTTGCCCTTGCCCCTCTCGACCATTGGTCAGCAAATGACTCCGTTTGCCCCTGATCGACGCATCACCTTCAGGCAACAATCATGTTGCCAGGGACGATTCCGAAAAGGTGAGGTGGCGTCGCACTTCGCCCCCGGCATTTCGCCGGGGGTTCCCGCGTCTTCGCACTACCCCGCGAAAACACCGCCCGTAGTGCAGAAACGCGAGAACCCCCGAGGTAAACTCGGGGGCGGTGCAACGAGAGCCCTGCGGTTCGTGATCATGCTGGATCGCCTCACATGATGCCGCACATCGCGACGCTTCTCACTCGGTGGCCGCGATAGCGCTCCGATCGTCTCGATCAGAATAGCTCGCCGATTGCCTGGCCGTGATCGGTGATTGGGATTGGGCGGTCGCCGTCGTAGAGTTCTGTGGCCGGGTCGATGCCGAGCGTTTCGAAGATCGTCGCGTGGAGATCGGGAACAGAGATTGGTCGGTCGATGACGGTGCGGCCGAGGTCATCGGTTTCGCCAATGACCTGCCCCGTCCTGAGCCCCCCGCCAAACAGCGCTGCGCTGAATGCCGCAGACTGATGGCCTCGTCCGCCTTTGCCGTCGAACTCCGGCGGCCGACCGAATTCCGTGGCAAGGACAATCAGCGTTTCGTCGAGGAGACCTCGCAGTTCGAGGTCCTCGACAAGAGCACTGAGAGCCTGGTCGAGGTCCTCAATCAGCAGGTGCTGATTCGCCTGGCCGTGGCGATGAGTATCCCAGCCGGTTCCGTTCTTGAAGTTCAGATCGTAGGCCACCTCGACAAAGCGCGAGCCGGATTCGACCAGCCGTCGAGCCAACAAGCATCGCTGTCCGAAACCGCTGCCATAACGCTCTCGCGTGGCCTCTCGTTCGGCCTTCAAATCGAAGACTCGCGAGAATGCACTGTTCATCAGCTTCTGCGCCTCATCGATCGCCGCGTCGTATGCCTGCGTCGTTTTGCCGGCCGACTGCCGCGCTTTGGTGCGCAGGAGGCTCAGCAGATTTGAGCGTCGTTCTTGCCGCTCGGCCGACACGTCGAAGGGACGCCGCAGTCCGGTCGGGCCCGCTTCCGGATCGGTGAGGTAAAGGTAGCCATACTGCCCGCCGAGAAATCCCGGCCCGCGAGTGACATTCGGATATCCCATCACGATGTACGGAGGAATGCCGTCCGCGCGCCGACCTCGCTGATGAGTGATGAGCGATCCGAGCGACGGATAGACGACCGTGCCGCTTGTCAGCCGACCTGTCTTCATCAGTCCCGTCGAGTCCGCGTGGTCGACCTTCAGCGGATGAGTCAGCGTCCGCAACAGCACGCCCCGATCCAGAAGATCGGCCGTGCGGGACAGATGCTCGCAGACTCGGACACCGGGAATCGCTGTCGAAATCGAGCGATAAGCCGATCCCGCTTTGTTGGCTTGCGGGTCGCCGACCGTCTTCGGATCCAGCGTGTCGACATGGCACATGCCTCCGCCCATCCAGAGGAGGATGCAGGACTGAGCCTTACCGCGCGGGGCAGCTTTGGGGTCGTCATTCGAAGCGGCCAGCGATCGTGATACCGAAGCGACAGAGACCGCGCCGAGTCCTGCAAATTCGCGTCGCGACAGCTTCGTCCTGTCTGCTGGCCCTGTCATGGCACCACCACGAATTCCGGGCTGTTGATCAGCGCCCAAAGAACATCCTCAATCCGTTCGCGAAAATCGTTGGTCAGCCTCGCGGTTGGAGGCTCGCCTTTCGCAACCCGCTGCTGAGCCGCCAACATCAGCCGGGTCTGATCCGGCTCCAGGTGTTTTCGCCAGTCCGGCTGGAATGTGCTGAGCGGTTCGATTGGCCGAGGCGGTTTGCCGGTACACCGTTCTTCGAACGCGGGGGCGAGTACTGTGACGACGCTTCGCCGCTCGTCGTTGTCCGGCTTTCGCCCGAGCACACTGAGGAACAGCCGGTCTGCGAGTTGCTCGACCGTTTGTTCTTCCAGGCACGACTCCGTGACCGCACTTCGTTCCGAGAGACGCACGATGCGCTGGGACATCAGCCCGTTGAACATCAGCAGTGGCTGTAGTGCGGACGTTGTCTGCTCGCGGTCGCTGCGAGGCTGCTGGCGGCTGCCGTTCCACCCGAAGACGGTCATCACATCGACAACCGTCTGACTGACTGGCATTCCCAGGGAAGGGCGGTCCCGCTCGTTCGGCAGCGCGGCAAACTGCCATGCACGCCGCGGCCGTGGCAACTGAACAGCTCCCGGGTCGGTCGCGTGAACGCCCAGCGTCTCGGCCTGAAAGTCCTTGCCGACGGCAACAAACAGCGAATCGACCAACTGCTCCGCCGACATCAACCGCCCCTCAAGCTGCCGTTGCCACGCGTCGGAATTCAGAATGTGTCTCGCGAGTGACTTCAGGTCGTAACCGCTTTCGACAAACTCGGCACTCAGCGAGCGAAGCAACTGAGGGTGAGCCGCCTGAGGAGAATCATTCCACTGGTCGACCGGCTCAATCAGTCCTTCGCCAAACAAACGCTTCCAGACGCGATTGACAATCACATCCGAAAAACGCGAGTTGCCCGGCGAGGTCAACACAGCCGCAAGCTCTGCACGTGCCCCTGAAGCCAGCGGGCTCAGGGAATCCGATTCTGCCTCACCGGTCAGCCAGTGCGCTCGCAGCCCGACCGGTTCGATTTGCTGTCCGGAGACGAGAGACGTTGTGATGACGCCTGGCTGCTTCGCCTTGCCGGCAGCGGCGACGCTGGTCGCCGGAACGGTCAGCGAACCGCCATTCAGATACGCGGCCAGGAGAAACAGGTCGGCCTGTCGAAACCGGCCGACGGGTGAGTCGTGGCAACGGGCACACTTCAGGTCGACGGCAGCAAACGCCTTCACGGCGACGTGAGCCCGCATTGCCATCGGAGCATCGTTACCTGTCGCCAGCGCGAATCTCGCCGGCCCGTCATCGCGACCAGCCCGGTTCTCCATCATCAACAGTTCGGTGGCAAACTGGTCAAACGGTTTGTTGTCGCGAAATGACTCGTACAGCCACTGCCGAAACGCTCCGGAGTTGTTGAGTGTCGGAAAAACGACTGACGGGTTCTCAGCCAGCACGTCCTGCCAGTACCCCACCTGGCTGTCGGCCCACTCCGGTGAGGCGAGGAATCGATCGATGATCCGCGTGCGTTTGTCCGGTCGGCTTTCGGAGAGAAACTGCGAGACCTCGTCGAACGTCGGAATCCGCCCGCGAATCGTCAGTGACAGCCGACGGAGAAACTCCGCATCGTTAATGAGGCCGGCCTCCGAACCGGCCAACAGTGCCGCATCGATGCTGCTTCGATCCGAGCCGGCGGGTGCCCACCGCTGCGACAGCACGTGAGCCTTGTCGTGTCGGTCACGCCAGAGTCCGTCGTCATCCAGGACACTTTGATTCGTTGTGTCGAGCCTTGTTGCAAAAACCGCGTCGTTGCAGCGAAGAAACTCGTCGACATTCAGCGGATGCGGAGACAACCGCAGCTCGTCGATGAAGCCGTCGAAGCCGCGATCGACCACCTGTCCGGTCCGCAGCCGAGCCCCGATTGTGAAGGGAGCTGTGCCAGGTGGTCGCAGCGTGTTCTGATTGGATTGCCCGCCGAGGAACAGTTCACCCGTCTGCCGGTAATCCAGAAACCAGCGAATGGTCGCGGCCGACGCCGTGCCTTCGTGGACGAGGGCGAAGTGGTGCCAGCGATCTGCGGCGACGATTCGGTCACCCAGTCCGAAGGACCGGCCGTCGAAACCCTCCAGCTCGACGCTCAATCGAGGAGAGCCCTTCTTGTCCGCAACCAGCCCGATGGCCAACCGAGTCCAGGTGCCTTTATCAAAAGCGAACTGAGTGACCAGCCGATCGGCAATTCCCGTTTCAGTCAGAAACGTGTTCGAAGCCGGCGAGCGAAAAAAGCCCTCCCAGGTGAAGTTCTCGGCGAAGCCCTCAGACCGGCTGGGCATCGCGTACACGATCGAGCCACGACCGTTGAAACGCCAACTGCCGAGGTTCCGCAAACCTGGTGTAAGAAGCTGACCGGGATTGAGGTCCGAAAACAGAACCGATCCGGCTCGAATTGCCGAACTGGAGTTTTCGGAGCGAAAATGCCAGGCGGGTGGTTCGGCTGTCACGGCAGACTCGGCAAGAACAGCCACCGCGAGGATAACCACCAATGTCCTCAACCGAAGGTGGGACAGCAGCGGGACGTTTCGCTGCGATTGATTCCTGCTGGCCGCAAGCATGGCTTCACCCGGACGGACTGAGTGACCTCACCCTCAGCCACCTTATGCCGATGCAGCTTCGAAATCTATTCCAGGCAATGCCAGCCCGTGCGTATGCACACAACAGCGGTGACCGCTGCCTGTACCTCTACTTGACGACATCGAGGCGCCGGGAAACGCTACACTCGCCTGGCCATGAACTGCGGACGGTTCACAATTGAAAGGACGATTGCCTCCCATGTTCGATCTGTTCCGAAGTGCGGGTCAAGCGTGCATTCTCACCATTGCCCTGATGAGCGTATCTGGTTCACCTGACTCGGCCCGTGCGCAGTCCATCGCGGTCAATTCCGGGACTGTGTCGTACGACTTTCACCCGACATCGACTACGACAGGGTCTGGCGCCACGTGGTATGCATGGCATGGTTACCGTGAAGGTCGCGACCAGATATTCGCACGACGCATTGACGCGCACGGCGGACTCGGAAACTTGCACACGGTGTCGCAGGGCGGGACGACACACGGCCCTCCGACGATCGTCGGAAAATCAGACGACGCGATCTCTGTCGTGTGGACAATGAAGAAAGATGGTCGCTGGCAGGTTCACCTTCGTCACTTTGTCGACGGAAACTGGACTTCGCCGGTCGCTCTGTCAGAGCCGACAAGCGATGCCATCTACCCGACGGCCATCTCGCTTGCAGACGGACGCGTCATCGCAGCTTGGTCGGCACATGTGTCAGGTCGGTGGCGCGTGCGAGGTCGCCTGCTCGAGTCCCAGGGTCGCTCGCCGATCTTTGATCTTTCGGAGAAAACCGTTGATGCCTTCCGGCCAGTTCTTGTCCACCATGGCGATCAGGTCTGGGGGTTCTGGGACCAATACCAGGGGCGACAATACTCCGTACGAGGTCGCACAGTTTCTCCGGTGCTTTCACCGGTCGAACAGGTCTCACCTGCGGGAGAATACTGCCTGACGCCGGTCGCGCTTTCGCACAGAAACAAACTCCACGTCGCGTGGCTGCGAAAGATTGACGTCATCGGCGGGCCGGGTGTCGTCAGTCAATGGCACAGTCTGCATGCCACGACCCGAGGTGACGCTGGCTGGCAACTGATCAAGTCCTCAGACGGCGGCACGACGGCCGCTGAGCTGACGCAGGGATTGATGGCCAAGATCGATCCGCGGCCTGTCGCAACCGGCGGATACCTCGGTCCCCGCGTGCGTCCATCATTTCTTGCAGATGGTGATCGCGTGTGGCTGTTGTGGGAACGTAAGACGGATCATCGAGGGAGCACGCCGACAGTGCCGGGCGACTTCGTTGGCCGACCGAGTCTAGACGGCCAGTGGCAGACTCCGGTCATCGTGAGTCAGGGTCGAGTTGACTACCACCTCATCGATCCGCCCGTCGTCCGTGACGGCAAGGTTCGCGTCCTTGCGTCGCCGCTTCCGCGTCGTGGAATTCGACACTACGAGGCGTTTGACATCACGCTGGCAAACAGCAAACGCTTCGAGCAGGACGAGTGGACAGGGTGGGTGCCAGTGGCGTTACCAATCGAAGGCGAAACCACACCACGCCGGACAATCACTGCCAATGGAAGGCCGTACAAACTCTTCTGGGGCGATCTGCATTGCCACAACGGACTGACCGCCGACGCCGAGGGCGAGCCCGATGAAATGCACTTCTACGCCCGAGACCGGGCTCGTCTCGACGTCGTGGTCTTTACGAATAACGATTTCTACAACGTTCCACTAACTCAGTACGACTTCGAACTCGGCAACCTGTTTGCCAGCACATTTTCCGGAAAACCGGAATCCGGCGAACGTGAGATACTTTCGCTGCCCGGATTCGAATGGACGTCGCGCATTCCGGGCGTTGCGACTGCGACACTGTCCGACCCTGGAAACTGGCTGCCGCCGTATCGCAATCGGTCGTATCCCAATCATCGCAGCGTTATTTACCCGCCCGGCGGCGGCCCGCTCGTTCACTTTACAGAAGTGGGCAACGACATCGCGCGACTGAATGAGGCTGTCGAGCGTGCCGGAGGCATCACGTTGTCCCAGCACAATGCATTTAAGCTGTCGGGACATCCAGTCGAGATCGGTCTGGAATTAACATCCGGCTGGAGCAACTACATTGCTGCGCGTCCGCAGTTGTTTCACGCTCCTCTGAACAATGGCGCTCGGCTCGGCTTCACCGCCAACGGGGACACTCATCGTCGCGCACCCGGCCTGAGCGGTGCGTTAACCGGAATCTATGCGGAAGAGCTCACGGCCGAGTCGATCCTCGACGCTCTTCGCAGCCGGCGTTGTTTCGCGACAATGGGCTCGCAGATCTTTCTTGATACGCGTGCCGGTGACGCCATGATGGGAGCCGCAACAAAGGCGACAGACGGGAGCATCACACTCACCTTGCATGCGATCGGGACGCGACCGATCACGCATGCACGCCTGGTCCGCAACGGCGAGGTGATTCATGAGGTCAAATCAGACGGCCGTCACGAGCTCAAAGCGACATACACCGACGATGGTCTGTCTCGAGGCACACACTGGTACTATTGGCGGGTCGCCCAATCCCGTCCCGGACCAGTCCTTCCAGGAAACCTCATGCCCGCCCACGGACACCTCGCATGGTCATCTCCGAGCTGGGTCGTGGTGGAGTGAGATTGACTCGTTTAATGTCCAGGCCGCAGCCACAGCGGGGCATGCCTTCGTCTTCCGCATAACAAAGCGGCGGTTCGGAACCCTCACGAAACAGGCGGGACTTCAGCGTACGCCACTCCGATTGATCCGTCCCCGGGGTGACGCTTCGCTTACCCCAGGCTGTTGGGTACAACTTCTTCGGCGTACATGATCTCGTATTCTCCCCAGGAAACGTGACGGCCAGGAAAACAAATAGAATCGGAGATGCCAACTCGTGTTCTTTGTTATTCGCGAAACCGCTGGCTGGTTCCTCATTGTGGCCGCACTGTATCTGATCCAGCTCGCGCTACTGGATTACGTAGAGGCCGGAAAGGTTGTGGAAGCCGGCATCGTCGTGATGGCTTCCATGTTTGTCTTTAAAGGTGGCATCCATCTGATCCGCGTGGCAACAGCGGCGAGAATCTGCATGCTTCCGCGTCGGTCGTCGAACGAGCAGGATCCTTAATGCTCGGAAGAATTATCGAGCCTTACGATTACTTCGAGTGGCATCTGCGATGCGGAAGAGACTCACTAAATCGGTGCTCGGACTGCTGTTGGTGGCAGCGGTTGTAAAACCGGTACCTCACGTCGACGGTCGTCCCGCTGTGGAGTGGGCCTTCGACCTCGGAGACTCCGATTCGGATCAGCGGGCACGTGCTGTCAGCGCGCTTGCTGAAATCGGTTATTCCTCATTGCCGCACATTGACCGAATGGCGACTGGTGCCTCTGCCCCGCAGGCCGGCGCTATTCTCGATGTGTCGCAATCGCTGCTGTCACGTTGCAATACCAACTTTCGCGGTAGGTGCTGCATTGGGGGCTGCGGCCTGTTCTTCAGTGACGGGCGTCGCGAAGCGGTTGCAGCAGCGACGCAGATTAGTCAAATAGTCGCAGTGGTCCGCGACGAGCACGAAGGGCATCTGCGGTATCGTGCTGCGGCATTGTCGCTTGTGATGGGCGGCGCAGGCTGGAATGAAAACCGTCCCCGAGGGCTCGATCGGACCGTCCAGATTGCCTCAGCCGGGATCCTTCTGAGTGCTCTGCGAGGTGATGACAAGGACGCCGCTGGATTTGCGTGCAATGCGCTACTGACAACTTTCGGTGCCCTCAATCCGATGAATCGCCACTACATGCAGACGGCAAAGTGGCTCGTTTCGACGGGTGTTTCGCAGAAACCTGACGCGAGAAAGTACACATCATCATTTGGTGCCGGAAACCGGCAATGGTGGATCGAAACGGCAAAACATGGCCGTGGGCTCCGGTTGTATTCCTACGAGCCCTTCATCGAAGTGGAGATCGAAACGCTCTACAACGTTGCCATCGAACCACCACTGGCGTTGATCCGCCATCATCCGGACGCCAGTGTCCGATCAATCTCGCTCGACGTTCTGATCGAACAGCATGGACGGTGGTACTCAGAGTCGTATGGACGATGGAACTTAGTGAAGCGTCGGATCAGGGAGGGGCTCATGGCAGCACTCGACCAGGAGCCGGACACCGGAATGCAAGAGCGACTCAAGCGATGCCTGAATCCACCGACCATGTCGCCCCGCCTGCGTGCCGACATAATGGATGTGCGGAATGATGGTCCGACGACGCCGTCGAAGGTCTAGCGTGTGCCGTGACCGGAAATCACTTCTGACATGTCCGCGGCCGTCAGGCCGGAGTGGCGGCGATCAGCGATTCGATCGCGTGGGCTTCCGGGTCGGCGATGCGGATCGGGCGGCCGACGTTGGACATGTTCTGCTGCATGGGATCGATCCCCAGTGCCTGGCAGACTGTGGCGATCAGGTCTCCCACGCGCGCCGGGGAGTCTTTCACCTTCATGCCGTCATCGGTCGAACTGCCGTAGACCTGACCGCCGTTAATCCCGCCGCCACCGAGTACTGTCGTCCACGCGAGCGGGAAATGGTCACGTCCCGTGTTACCGTTGATCTTTGGCGTGCGGCCGAATTCGCCCATCCAGACAATCAGCGTCGAATCCAGCAGGCCTCGATCCTGCAGATCAGACATGAGTGTCCCCCATGCCGGATCAAGGATCTCGCTGAGAGTTTTCACACCGGTGAAGTTGTTGGCGTGGGTATCCCACCCGGGAGTACCGGGAGCGTTGTTGAGTGTGACTTCGCAGAACGGCACACCCTGCTCGACAAGTCGGCGGGCCAGCAGACAGCCCTGGCCGAACTGATTCATCCCGTACTTCTCACGCAACTCGGCAGGTTCGTTTTCAAGTGAGAACGCGCTGCTGGCTCCTGACCGCATCATCTGGATGGCTCGCTGGTACGCCGTGCGATGACTGCTGCCGATCAACCCCGGCCGGTCCGCTGTGAAGTCATCTTCCAGTTGCGCCAGGATGTTGAGCCGCGCGTCCGCCTGTTTCACGTCGATGCCAGTGGGCCGTTCGAGATTGCGGACGCGCAGCGAATCTGCCACATCCTGCCCCTCACCGGTCGGCATGAACGCCGCGCCTTCGCCAACAACCAGCGGCGCATAGCGTGGTCCCAGGAAGCCAGGTCCAAACGCCGTCGGGCTGAGCGCACGGTTGGGACCGATGCTAATGAAGTTGGGCAGATCGGCCTTCCCGGGATCCAGTTCGCGACTGATCAGTGAGCCCAGGGTCGGATAATGAATGGGCCCCTGCGGCAGGTAACCCGTTCGCATCAGATAAGTCGCCCGCTGATGGTCACCTTCGCGAGTGCTCATCGAGCGAATGATCGACAGGTGCTCCATCTGCTTTGCGACCTGGGGCAGGTGCTCGCTGATTTGAATGCCGGGAACACTGGTCTCGATCGGCTTGAATTCGCCGCCGTTGGCATGTTCGGGCTTCAGATCGAACGTGTCCGTCTGCGAAGGTCCTCCGGCCATCCAGAGCAGGATACAGGAACGTTTTCGCTGCGGATTCGTCGCGGTGTCTTCCGCCAGTGTCCTGAGCCAGCCGGAACTCGAATAGCTCACTGAGGCAAGTGCGGCAGCCCTGAGCCAGTCCCGTCTCGTCAACATGCTGCGTTTCTTCGAGTGGCTCGGTGATCGACCAGCTTCGGCTTTTCTGGACATGTCAGTCGTCTCCAATGGACGCGACGATGCACCTCGTCGCATTTGAGCAGTCTAACGAGCTCTACCGGCCGCCACTATCTGTTGTTCGGGGATGACGGCTGCTCAACCCATGCATCAGTCAGATATGCCCCAGTCCACACGGTCACTCGATTCACTACGACCGAAGCCTCGGCCGGCAGGAAATGCCTGGATCCGCAACTGTGAT
Organism: Planctomycetota bacterium; assembly: GCA_963579025.1. Taxonomy (GTDB): domain Bacteria; phylum Planctomycetota; class Planctomycetia; order Planctomycetales; family Planctomycetaceae; genus CAUZFZ01. The sequence continues at coordinate 13,191 of CAUZFZ010000087.1, forward strand.
GCTTCTTCCGATTTGACGGACGAAGGATCAGACATAGGCTGAAACGACTCACCAGAGTTGGTTCAGAGGCATCGTCACGCAAAAGGATTCGGGTATGGGCTCCCCCGTTTGTTCCGGCCACCGCTCAGCGGCAAGTAACCGTCGCCGACCTGGTTACCTCGGTTTCACCGTGGTTGAGATCCTGATCGTGCTGGCACTGCTGAGCATTGTCGCCATCACAGTCGTACCTCAATTCTCACGGGCCGGTGAAGACGCACAACTACAGACTGTCCAGGGCGACCTGGAGGTGTTTCGCCGGCAGATCGACCGGTATCGCGAAGAACACGGCGGGAGACTTCCGGCTTTTGAAACAGATTCCGAAGTCGACTTCCTCGCCCAGCTCACACAACGCACATCGGAAAGCGGAACGGTCGATCCGACTGGTCGCTTTGGCCCGTATCTGATCGGAGACATGCCTCCAAACGTGTTCACCGGGCGGCGATCGATCCGCGTCGTGCGAGGCACTCTGCAACCGCCCCACTTCAACGGCAGCGGTGACCACGGCTGGGTGTACAGCTCCACCACCGGCGAATTTCGGATCAGCACTTCGAGCGATGTGACCGATCGGGAAGGCCGGCCGGTCAACTCGCTCTAACGACACGCCGCACTGACGGCGCCGTTCGCTCAGCATCGACGATTGCCACCGGTCTCACTGCGGCGTCGAACGCCAGCCGGACGCACTCCGCTTCGGCCGGATCGGATCAGCGAGCGACGGCAGGACGATACGGGGGATCGTGGCGTCTTTCACAGTTTCGGTGGGACCTGGCATTCTCGCTGGTTGCTGATCGTGGCGTTGAGGCAATGTTGCCTTCTTCAATGGGGTCCAGTGCCCCGTCGCCTGGACTCGTGTTTTCGGTGGCACGCGTTGAATGGCAGCCTCATCAGATGCCGGTGCTGGTCTGAGTTGAGGTGCGTTAGCGTCGTCGTCGACCACTGGAGGTTCGCCGTTCGGTGGTGGAGTCGTTCCGTCTTCACTCTCGTCTGGTGGCTCGTCAACAAGTTTGAGCCATGAATCGTGTATTGGCGGGGGCACTGACAGCGGGGCGGAAGCGGACTGCAGCGACTCTTCAAGAGACCGCGCGACCCACTGACCTTCGTCATCGATCTGCATCAGGCCAAGTTCACGTATCAATCGCATACGTCCGGCGTAGTAGTTCAGCCAGACACTCATGAAGTTGTTCTGCGAGCTGCGCAGGTCGGAAAGGGCTGTCAGCAGGTTCAAGGCGGCGGTCGGACCGAATGTCGGTACCGGCTGTCCTGGGGCGAGCGGCGGTGTGGGGCGGTTCAGATTCTCCCGCGTCTGATCCACGCGACGAATTGAAATGGCAACGGCACGCCGCTGAATCTCCAGATTGAGCTGCAACTGCTCAAGTTCCCGCAGCAGCGAGCGCAGTCCGCGGTGAATACCGTCTTCGAACTGAATGAGTTGCCGTCGCGACTGCTGGTAAAAAATCAGCTGCTGCCGGAAGTCGTTGCGTTCAACAAGCCGGTTGAACGGCGTGTCAAACTGCAGGCCGGCCGAGATATTGGTGTCCTCGCCACTGAACTTGACCGTGTTGTTTCCGACTGTGCCAAGATTTCCACTGAGCACGACGTCAAGATTTGATTCGAGCCGGTTGGCGTTGAATTCGATCAACCTCCATGTATCCACCAGCGCCGCCCGGTTGTTCATCCAGTCGAGCCGGTGGGCTCGGGCGATTTCGAGCGCATCCGCGGAATCAATCGAGACGGTGTCGAGTGTCACCGCCTCCAGACGGGACCGAGCCTGAATCAGCGTCAGTTCGCTGAGCAGGCCCGTCAGCTCGACATTGATGCCTACGATCCCCGTCACAGTCGCCGCCCGGGTGCCTTCCGCCAGATCTTCCTGCAATGCCTCCACCGTCGCTGTCTGTTTCGCAAGTCGTTCACGCAGCGCAGTTAGATTGCTGCTTAACTGCTCCCGGTCCCGATCGAACTGTTGCCGCTCGGTGACACCCGCCGACTGCGTGCGGGCGTCACGCACGTTTTCCAGGTTCTGGATTTCTGTGCTGGCGATTTCCAGTTGCTCACGAATGCGCGTCTGCAACGTGACAATTCGTGCCAGGACAGTCGCCAGTTCGGTGACTTCCGGTTCTTCGGCCAGTTGCCCGAAGTCATCGATCAATGCCTGCATGCTGGTCTGCACGCCCGCGAGTTCGGGATCAAGGAATCGGAATGGCAGAATCAGCGAATTGTCCAGGTCGACCGGCAGGTCTGGAGGCAGTCCCAATGTGAACGACTTGAACGACTCAAGTGTGTCCAGGTACCCGTTTCGAGACTGCAGTAAATTGGCGCGTTCCGTCTCGATGCTCTGCCGAAACTGATCGACCTGGGCCAGATCAATGAGCCCGCCCTGCACGTGTTCTTCCAGCAACAGCAGCATCTGCTGCTGAGCCCGCAGACTGGTCTCTGTATTGCGAATCTGCTGCTGCCGCTGCAGCAGTCCGATGAAGCCGCCCACCTGACCGGCACCGCCCCCGGCAAATCCGGAACCTGCGATTCCTCCGCCCCCGTCGCCCCCATTGCCTCCACTCCCACGACCGAATCCTGTCGCATCGCCCACACCACCAAAGCCGCCCGCACCCTGGCCACTGAAGCCTGACAGTCCGGAACCGCCCTGGAAGCCGCCACGTCGGGATGGTCCGGTCGTGCCGCTCTGACCTATCGCGACCTGGGTATAGAAGCCCTGGCGGTAATGATCGAAGGCCCGCACGTTGGCCAGCAATGTCCGCTCCACAATGGTCAACTGTTCCAGAGCGATCTGCCGACCGCCGGCGCGCAGCAGCGGCTGCACCAGATTGAAGTTGAGCACCGATCCGGCCATGCTCGTATTCCCGCCCGAGAACTGCCAGACAAGGTTGTTCGTGAAGCCAACGACCAGTTGGCCTGCCGTCGCAAACCGCCGTCGCAGTCGGATGTCCGTCTTATTCGACACATCGAATGAGTTTCCATCCTTGGTCGCGTCGCCGGTCACGCCGACTGCCGTGTCGTTGAAAAACGAGCGTGAGCCGCCACCGCCGAAGCCAGTGTTCGCGCTACTGAAGCCACCCAGAAACTGCGTGTCGAATCGGAATCGCTCGGTGCTGACGTCCAGAGCTGACAGGTACAGCGTCTCGACCTGTTGCTGATATCCGGGCGAGTGAATCGTAGCCAGCCGCACGGCATCGCCCAGGTCGAGCTTGACTGAACCATCGTCTTCGATCTGGACGTAATCGGGCAGTTGCTCGCGCCAGTCGGGATTCTCAAGCTGACTGATCGACCCGTTGTCGTGCCAGTGCTCCCAGCCGTCCATGCCGTCCACGTGGTGCATCAGCCGATGCGACTGAGGATCGTCCGGTGGCATCGGCGGCCGAACTGGATCCCAGGCATCGTGGAACCGGCTGCGGGGGTCAGAATCAACTCCCTGCCATTGCGATGTCGCGACGTAGGACTTTTCGTCGATCAGGCTGGTTGCCTCGTCATCGGCCTGCTGGCGATACCACTCGCGGGCACAGCCAGACACACTCACGACGTACGCCGACAGCAGTATCGCGCACGCAATCTGCGCCGGGGTTCTTCTTCGAGACCATGCGGATGTTGTCAGCGTCGTCATGTGCCGAGCCAGTGCAGACAGGCTTACACCGCCGCGCACACCGTGCGAGGCATCAGCTCTTTCTTCGACTGTTAAGCTGCGCAAGCTTTAACGATTCTGCGGATTCTGCCGCGCGACGTTCATCACTCAGCGACCTTCGCCCACTGAGCTTCCAACCGCTGCTCGGACACAGGCATGGCCGTGCCAAGTTGCTGGGCAAACAGCGACACGCGGAATTCCTCGATCAGCCAGCGATAGTGGTCGAGTTGCGGATCGTAGAAGTCTCGCTCCGAATGGGACGCGGCCCGCTGCTTCCAACGCGACATACAGGCGAGGATGAGGTCCTGATTGCCGCGGTCCCGAGGCACTCCGTTTTTTGGCAGCTTCTCCAGGCGAGCACAGGCGGCAGCAAAGTAACGAGGGTATTGCCGCAACCATCCCCAGGGCGTCTTTGTCAGGAATCCGACCGTGGTCAGGTCGCCGATCTGTTGTTTGATATCCTGGACAGCGCCAGCCCACTGCGGTGAGCGTGCACTCTTCAAGCTGCGTCGCAGATCCCGGTGAGCGCTCATCAATGGCGTAATAAGTCCCACCACGTCCTGAACGGCGATTCCCATCAGGCCCCTGGCCCGCTTCAGTTGATTGCGGTAAGCAATCTCCGTCCGTGGATAAGGTCCTTTGGCAGGAAAGAACGCCCGGTCGGCGATCAGGTCTCCGATGTCGGGACGGAACGCATTTGCGCACCCAAGTGTTGCCGCATCCAAAGTCCAACGGCCCAGATCCGGGATGTTGTCGAGTTGCTGTTTGATCTGACGTCGCAATGCGATCGCCGCCAATCGCCGGAGCCCCGCTCGCGTTTCGATCGCCGACCTGGCTGGCAGGTCAAACAGCCGCAGCGAGACAGACTCGCCTCGGTCGAGAAGCGTGGGATACCCCTTCAGTTCGACGCCGCCACTGTGGACCGACACCTGCGCGGGCAACTCACCAAAATCCCAATCCGTGATTCCGTCCCGCGTCCACTGCCCGTCGTCGATGTCTTCGAATCCCTTAGCCAGCTCGCGGCCCATCTCGGATCGCAGGCTGGAGATGTCACGACCCAGGGCCAGTGTCTCACCTTCGGTGTCCACAACCCGGACATTCATCCGAAGGTGACCCGGCAGGCGGCTCAGGTCGAAGTCGGATACGCTGATTCGCTCGGAGGCAATCTTGCTCAGATGCCGGGCGACGGTTTCTTCAAACCCGCCGTCGCCGAACTTAAGACGGCTGACGACTTCGCGAGCCGTCTCCGCTGCCGGGACAAACTGACGGCGGGCTGATTTCGGTAGCGAACGAATCAGCGCGACGACCTTCTCCTCAATCAGGCCGGGTACCAGCCAGCCAAGCCGTCGCTGGTCGAGCTGATTCAACGCTTCCCTCGGAACAGCGATTGATACTCCGTCTTCGGGCGAACCCGGTTCCAGGTGATACTCGAGTGACAGTCGCATCTGCGCGACCTGAATCTGATCCGGAAACTCGACGCCGGTGACCTCTTCAGTGCCCGACTGACGCAGGTCGTCCTTCGCCATGTGCAACGGCTTCTGCTGGCGCCGAGCGGCTCCTTTCAACCACCGTTTGAGTGCGTGAACATCAGCGATGTCGTGAGGGATGCGCGCCTCGTAGAAGTCGAAGCGGGCGTCTTCGTCGATGACCAGATCGGATCGCCGCGTGCGCGTCTGAAGACCGTCCAGTTCGTCCAGCAGTCGCTGATTGTGACTGAAGAACGACAGGTCGGTTTCCAGGTCGCCTTCGACCAGTCCGTGCCGGATCATCATTTCGCGAGACTGCTCGGGGTTGATCTTTGCGTAACGCACACGACGGCGCGGAACGACCGGCAGTCCGAACAGGGTCACCTTTTTAAAGGCCATAGCCGAACCAGCGCGGGCGTCCCATTCCGGATCGCTGTGTGTTCGTGTGATGAGGTGCCCGGCCAGCGGTTCGATCCACTCGGGCTTGATTCGAGCGACCGTGCGGACGTACCGGCGAGTCGTCTCAACCAGTTCAGCGGCCACGATCCACTTTGGCTTCTGACCGAACAGTCCGGAACCCGGCCACAGCGAAACTCGTTGATTGCCAGACGCCAGAAACTCATGACCCTCGCCCTGCAAAGCGATGTTGGCCAGAAAGCCGGTCAGCAGTGATCGGTGGATCGGTTCCGATTCGTTGCGGCGATTCTTTGCTTTCAGCCCGGCTTCGCCAGCCAGCTCAGCAAGCTGGTGGTACACGTCGACCCATTCGCGCATCCGGTTGTAAGACAGGAAGTTCTGCTGGCAGGCTTTGCGGAGCTTGCCGCGCGACAGCCCGCTTCTCTGCGCGTGATAGAAGTCCCAGAGCTTGAGGTAACTCAGAAAATCTGAATTCTCGTCCTGAAACTTCTTGTGCGCTTCGTCGGCGGCCTGCTGCTGATCGATCGGGCGTTCTCGCGGGTCCTGGAGTTCCAGCGCAGCGGCGATGACCAGGACATCACTCAGGCAGTCGTTCTCGTTTGCCGCCACAACAATCCGCCCGACCCGAGGATCGACCGGCAACCGGCTGAGCTGACGACCGATGTCGGTCAGTTCGTTCTTCTCGTCCAGTGCGCCGAGTTCGAACAGCGTCCGATACCCGTCGGTGATGGTTCCGCAGCGGGGCGGCTCCAAAAACGGGAACTCTTCCAGCGGCCCCAGTTTGAAGGCGGCGGTCTGCAGAATGACCGAAGCGAGATTTGTGCGTTGAATCTCGGGAGCCGTGTAGTCGTCGCGGCTGTTGTAGTCATCTTCCGAGTACAGACGGATGCAGATGCCCGGGCCGACACGGCCACAACGTCCGGCTCGCTGATCGGCAGACGCCCGCGAGATTGGCTCGATTGGCAATCGTTGCATGCGTGAGCGGGCTGAGTAGCGGCTGATGCGAGCCGTGCCAGTGTCGATCACAGATCGGATGCGCGGCACAGTCAGAGACGATTCGGCGACATTTGTCGCAATCACAATGCGACGATGCGGTCCGGGTTGGAAGATGCGATTCTGGTCTTTGTTCGAGAGCCTCGCATACAGCGGAAGGATTTCGCTGGGGCGACCACGCTTGGACTCGCCCAGCAATCGTCCGCGCAGCGACCTGGCCGTCTCGAGGATGTCGCGCTCGGTCGGCAGGAATATCAGAATGTCGCCCTGATCGATGCGGCCCAGTTCATCGACGGCATCCAGAATCGCAGTCTGAATATCAGCCTCGCCACGACGACGCTTCTGGAATCCCGATTCACCGGGTCGCGATCCGTCGTCATCAGACACTGGTGGCCGGTACCGCACCTCGACGGGATACGTTCGTCCCGCAACCTCGATCACCGGTGCCGGCTCGTCCGCCGTCCCAAAGTGCTCAGCGAACCGAGCCGCGTCGATGGTTGCGGATGTGATGATCAGCTTCAGGTCGCGGCGTCGAGGCAGCAGTTGCTTCATCCGCCCGAGCAGGAAATCGATGTTGAGCGAACGTTCGTGAGCCTCGTCAATGATGATCGTGTCGTATCGGTCGAAGAAACGATCGCCCTGCGATTCGGCCAGCAGAATTCCGTCCGTCATCAACTTGATGTAAGTCGTCGGACTGGTCGCGTCCGTGAACCGCACCTTGAAACCCACGGCACTTCCGACAGTCGATCCCAACTCCTGGGCGACCCGGCTCGATACAGATCGTGCGGCGATGCGGCGCGGCTGCGTATGCCCGATCATCCCGTCGATGCCACGACCCATTCCCAGACAAATCATTGGGAGCTGTGTCGACTTTCCAGATCCTGTCTCGCCACACACGATGATGACCTGGTTGTCCCGGATCGCCTGTTCGATGTCAGCTCGACGTGCAGCAATCGGCAGCTCCTCATTGAGCTGAACGGTCGGCACACCGCTGGCTCGGCGCTGCCTGAGTTCCACCGATCGGTCGAGCGTCTGGGTCAGCCGCTTGAGATTGCGATCAAACGGGCGACCGGAGCCTTTGGCTCGCTGCACGGAATCGAGCAATCGGCGCAGTTGAAACCGATCGGTCAGCATGGACTGGCCAATGCGGGATTTCAGCGCGTTGATGTCGATCTGCTCAGACACGATCTCTAACGAACCGATAATCTATTGGCACGAGCAGTGGATTGATCAGTGCCCCAGGAGCCGTTCCACCGAGCCAGCGAAACAGCATGACACCATTCGTTTCTTCCGTGTTCATCATGAGTGCCATCGCATTTGTCGCCTACGGCATAGACAAAGGGCAGGCAAAGCGCGCCGGTCGTCGGATTCCCGAGAAGCGACTGCACGTCCTGGCGATCCTGGGCGGCTGGCCGGGTGCACTGATTGGCCAGCGAGTCTTCCGGCACAAGACGCGAAAGACTCGTTTTCAGCTTGTCTTCTGGCTGTGTGTTATCGCCCACGTGGGAACGTCCGCCTGGCTGATCGGTCTCAGCCAGAACTCGCCAGGCGGTGGTTGAGCCCCATCCTCACAGCACGTTGATCAGCTCGATGATGAAGTGCAGCCTGGAACTCCCCGGAATGACCGGCGGATAGCCGCGAGTTCCGTAACCGAGTTCGTGAGGGATTTCGAGTTCGATCTTGCCGCCCTCGCCAATGAGCTGCAAACCTTCAGTCCAGCCGGGGATAACTCCATTCAGCGGGAATTCTGTCGGCTCGCCGCGTCCGTATGAGCTGTCGAATTCGCTACCGTCGTCGAGCCAGCCGCGGTAATGGCACCGCACCTGATCGGACGCAGTCGGCTGACGTCCGTCGGAATTACGCAGAATTCGATACTTGAGTCCGGTTCCCGTCGCAGCGAACTCTGTCGGGGCATCTGGGTCATCCGGGCCGGGCTGCACTGGCATGTTGTCTCCAATGGTCGAGTTGGGGCAGATTCTGGAACAGGCGAGGCCTGACAACGCGACTCTAAACGGTATGTGCGATACTCGAAAGCGTATTACTATCGCATCAGATCCGAGGGTGGATGGTGCTGTCGCAGAATTGGGGTCGGCGGGTGGATTGATGATTGTCGATTGATGAGTGTTGATTTTCGAAGTCAAAACAGTGCCGGCGACGTAAACGATTCTGATGGAGATGAGTCCCGGTACTTCGCACTTCAAAAATCATCACTCGACAATCATCAATCAGACTCCAAAGCCCTGAAGCTCTGGGCGCGGGAAAGAACATGGCAATTTACGGTACGGCCCTGTTGTCACTCTGCCTGCTGGCCGGAATGGTCGCCGGTGCATTGCTGGGCTGGGTGGTTGGCGTTGAGGCCAACGTTGGCGGGGTTGGAATTGCGATGTTGCTGCTGATTCTGATCAGTGAGCGGCTGCAACGGTCGGGACGTCTGAAGCCGCAAGACGAACGCGGAATTCTGTTCTGGAGCTCAATCTACATCCCGATCGTGGTCGCGATGGCAGCGAGTCAGAACGTCGTCGCGGCGGTTGAAGGCGGACCAGTCGCGATCGTCGCGGGCGTGCTTTCTGTCGTCGTTTGTTTCGCACTGGTACCGTTGATCAACCGACTGGCGCCGTCGGATACCGAATCGCAGGCCATCACACGTGCATTGAAAGACGATTGATGACGGAATTGCTGGAATCTTCGCAGAGTGTCCTCGTCAAGTACTCGCTGGTCACTGCCTTCGGGGTCGTCGGTGTGACAGTGTGGTTCTCGTACTACCTGTCGGGTCGGCTGACGCGCGGACGCCTGCATGGTTCGGCCATTGCCATCCTGATCGGGCTTGTGCTGGCTTATGTTGGCGGAGTCAGCACGGGTGGCAAAAAAGGGATCGCCGACATCGAGGTGCTCTCCGGTATCGGAATCATGGGTGGAGCAATGCTGCGCGACCTGGCGATCGTCGCAACAGCGTTCGGAGTCCGCATGGACGAGTTTCGTCGTACAGGTATCAGCGGCATAGTGTCGTTGCTGACGGGAATCTTCGTGTCATTCGCTGTGGGAGCCTGTGTCGCCTGGGCGTTCGGTTACCGGGACGCAGTCAGCCTGACAACGATTGGCGGTGGGGCTGCGACCTATCTTGTCGGGCCTGTGACGGGCAGTGCACTGGGCGCGACCTCGGAGGTCATGGCACTCAGCGTTGCCGCCGGATTGATCAAGTCGATACTTGTGATGACGATGACTCCGTTCGTCGCCCCGCACATCGGCCTGGACAATCCTCGGTCTGCATTGATTTTCGGAGGCCTGATGGGCACGACCAGCGGAGTCACGGCTGGCCTGGCAGCCACGGATCCGAAGCTGGTGCCGTACGGTGCGATGACCGCGACGTTCTATACGGCACTGGGTTGCCTGATGGGACCGTCTGTCGTGTACATCGCAATCCGGGCAATCGTCTGACGAACGATCGTGGGAGCGATTTTCGTTTGGTTGTGGACGGACGCCGTCGGATGTTTACTCCGCACATGCGAAACATCCGTCTGACAGTTGCCTACGATGGATCAGACTACGTCGGCTGGCAGGTCCAGCCGAACGGGCCGTCGGTGCAATCGATGCTCGAGGAGGCCATTCGCAAGCTGACTGGAGAGCACACCAACGTGCTCGCGGCCGGACGCACGGATTCTGGTGTGCACGCAATGGGACAGGTCGCCAGCTTCCGCACCGAGTTGCCGATTCCGTGCGACAGCGTGCCGGTGGCTCTGCAGAGATACCTGCCACCGGACATCGTCATACGCGACGCCGAAGAAGTTCCCTTCGACTTTCACGCGACGTTTTCCGCGAAGAGCAAGCGTTACCGATACGTCATCCACAATGGTCGAAAGCACAACCCGTTTCTGCGTCGTTACGCCTGGCACTTCCACGGGCCGCTTGATTCGCAGGCCATGCATGACGCCGGTCAGACGCTTGTTGGCACACATGATTTCCGCAGCTTTGAATCTCAATGGCCCAACAAGGCAACGAGTGTTCGGACCGTGACCGAATTGACCGTTCGGCGCCAGACATTCTGTCCGCTGTGGTTCGAGGACGGCGACCTGAAACCGTCTGACGAAGACGCGGGTGATTTCATCTGGCTGGAAATTGTGGCCAACGGTTTTCTGTACAACATGGTACGGGCAATCGTCGGCACACTGATGTCGGTGGGTCGTGGACGGTGGGACTCTGTAGAAGTCCGCCGCATCCTGGAGGCCATGAACCGTTCACAGGCCGGCGACACGGCTCCCGGTCATGGCCTGTACCTGGTCGAGGTGGACTACGGCATGTAGGTCTGTCGCACCAGCCGAGGCAATGACGGATGTCTCACGCAAAGCCGCAAAGACGCGAAGGAAGGACGGAATGACAGAAAAGGAAATTGCCCGGGTGGTTGTCGATTCAGCATTTCAGGTTCACACCCGTCTTGGACCCGGGTTACTGGAGTCGGTCTATGCTTCCGGACTGACCCACGCCAGGTCGCGAAGTCCAGACTTGAACTCTTTGCGTCTTTGCGGCTTTGCGTGAGACTTCCTTCAGTTTTTGAAGAAATTCAATTACTCAAAATCTTTCGCCGGGGGGACGTCGTCATAGCTGTGACGTGACGACGAAACGGCACGGCCTTCAGGCTCGGATATGGACTGGATTCCTTCCAATTCAGCGGAGCAGGAGCTGATCGATGTGTTCGAGCAGAACCAGAGTGGTCTGCTGGGCACGCTGTTCTTTGTCGTCGCGAATGTCGAAGACGCGCGTGATGTGCTGCAGGATGCGTTCATGAAATGCTGGTTGCACCGCGAGGAGCTGCCGGACATTCAGAATCTGCGTGCCTGGGTCTATCGCATCGCGCTGAACACTGCTCGTGATCGTCGGGATTCCGCATGGTCACGGCGCCGCGAAACACTCCTGGGAGCAGATCCGATGCTCAGTCCACCTGACCAGTCACCCGAAGCTGTGCTGCTGCGAGATGAGGAACTCGGACTTGTCCGGGCAGCAATTCTGTCACTGCAGCCCGCCGAGCAGGAAGTCTTTCTGCTCAGACAAAACGGCGACCTGACCTACGAGGACATTGCCACATCGACGGGCATGGCGCTCGGAACGGTCAAGACCCGGATGCGCAGTGCGCTCCGGAAAGTGCGCGAAGCGGTTGCACAGTAACGCTGTTCGCTGACTCGTCCCCACGCTCTGCGTGGGGACGCCGCGCAGGACGCTCTGCGTCCCGAGCGTGCGATACCGGGGACGCAGAGCGTCCGACAAGGCGTCCCCACGCAGAGCGTGGGAACGAGTTGCACCACGGTCAAACGTCACAACACAAAAGGCGAAGTCATGTCCGACCATGAAAATATCCAGCAGCGTTTGCTCGAATGGCAGTACGGCCTGTTGAGCGAAAACGAAGTCGCGGAACTGCAGAAGCAGATCGCCGACAACCCAGAGATCGCGGAGGCGGCCGAGAACTCGCGACGTCTGGCAGCACTCATCGGCCGGGCCGCCAGTCTGCCACAGGAGCAGGCTGAAGGAGCCAGCCCGTTGAAGTCGAGTGCGGCAGTTTCAGCCGGCTCCACACCAGCACCAGCAACAACCGCACGACCGGCGAGTCCTGCTTCCCAGGTGCAGCCAGCCAAACGGCGGCAGCGGTGGCTGGTCGCTTCGCTGGCACTGGCCGGTGTTTACTTTGCCTTCCTGGTCGGTGGCGATCGATATCTGGACCAGGTTGAGACAGATCGGGTCGCCCAGGCCGGGCAACTGGATCCGAATCAGATCAAGATGACCATTGAGCAGACGGCCGCTCCTTCATTCGACTCGGCGGGCCGTTTCCTGATTCAGGCGGCATTGGCTGACGGCGATGCAAGCCCGGTTCAACTGAGGACCAGCGTCGTGTCACGTGACGGCCACGTGATCTCTGCGGTCGCGCTCGGTATGACTGATGCGCTTGGCCGACTGCTCGTTTCGCTGCCAGCGAATCTGAGTATTCCCGACGAGGCGGAATTTCGGGTTGAAGCGGCGTGTCAAGCCCCCGGTTCTCAGGCGACGGCGACAGCCACCGGCTCGATCCGTCTGGTCGCGACACGCTATCTGACGCACCTCGCCATGGACCGGACGCTGTATCGACCGGGCGAAGTTATCCATTATCGGTCGCTGTCGCTGGAGCGGTTCAGCCTCAAGGCCGAACACGAGTTTCCGGTCCACTTTGAAATTCGTGACCCCAGCGGTTCGGTGCTGCCAGGTTCCGAACACGAAGGCATTACGACTCGGGGCGTCGGCAGCGGTGTGTTTGCGATTCCCGTGGGTCAGGTGGGTGGCGAGTACACGCTGGTCGCTCGCAGCCCGGAAGGCAGCTTTCCGGATGAAGTCCGCAAATTCAACATTCAGAATTACCGTGTCCCGAGACTCCGTAAGGAACTCGAGTTTCAGAAGGACAGCTATGGCCCCGGCGATCTGGTTGTCGCGGACTTTACTGCTCGACTCGCGGAAGGCGGCCCTGTGGCCGGAGCGTCGCTGACGATCTCTGCCGTGGTCGATGAGGAATCAGTGATGCAGACGACAGTGCAGGCGGACGACAGCGGTGCCGCGCACATTGAGTTCCGCATTCCTGAGAACGTTGAAATCGGTGACGGCCGGTTGAGTATCGCGGTGGACGACGGTGGGACTCGCGAGACCCTCACGAAAACGATTCCCATTCAGCTCGACCGGGTCGAAGTCACGTTTTATCCCGCCGGTGGCGATCTCGTCCCGGGGTTGGAGAACGCGGTCTACTTTGTGGCCAGAAACGCTCAGGGCGATCCAGTCCACATTGCTGGTGACATTGTCGACAGCCGCAGTCGCTCACTCGCGCAGGTGGAAACTCAGCACGATGGCATGGGTCGATTTGAGTTCACGCCGGCGTTTGGCGAAGCATGGCGTCTGGTCCTGTCTAAGCCGGAAGGACTGCGGGCGTCGTTTGATCTGCCGGCTCCGAACGCGGCACAGACGGTTGTGATTGATGCTGGAAAAGGTGTTTTCAGTGCGGGCTCGTCTCCCGAGCTGGTTGTCTCGTCGACAAAGGACATGCCGTCATTGCTGTTAACAGCGTACTGCCGTGGAGCACTCATGAGCCAGCAGGTGTTTGCGGCTCGCACAGGTTCGAACTCGGTCGCGATGTCGTTGCCGGGCGATGCTGGCGGCGTGCTGCGAGTGACCGTGCATGACAACTCGGTGCAACCTCCGAAGCCATTGGCTGAGCGGCTTATCTATCGCCGGACCGGACGGGAACTCAGCGTGAAGGTGGTCGGGAACGAACAGCCGCGAGCTCCGGGGGAACGGGCTCGGCTGGAGCTGCAGGTCACCAACGAACAGGGTGAACCGGTTCCCGCGGCATTGGGAATCGCGGTGGTCGATGACTCGACTCTGGTCCTGGCGGACGATCACTACCCGAATCTGAAGACTCACTTTCTGGTCACCAGCGAAGTGTCGTCACCGGAAGACCTTGAAGACGCCGAGTTCTATCTGTCCAACGATCCTGAAGCAGAACAGGCACTGGACCTGCTGCTGGGGACACAGGGCTGGCGGCGATTCGTGGAGAAGCGGCTGGTCGACCTGCAGCAGGATCCCGTGCTGCGGGAGCAGGTGGCTCGCTTACAGGCTCTGGGCGGCGTTGTGACGACGCCAGAGAACTTCAACAACGTCCACTCGCTGCAGAACCGCTTTGTTTCGACTGTCGACGTGCAGCGAATGCGAGGCGTGTTTCAGGCGTCGTGCGTCCTGCTGGGTATCGGAATTCTGTTGAATCTGCTGCTGTCGGCCATCTTCGGTTCGAAACCGGTCACGGCGAGCAGCGGAACGTTGCCCATGTTGTTGATGATGACCGTTTCGATGGCTGCCGGCGTCACGGGGTGCGGTGGAGACGCGAGTCAGTCGAACATGGATGCGGCCCCCGCAGCGACTCAACGGGCGACTCAAGTGGCGTCTCGACAAGTATTCGCAGATGACGCCGGCTCGATGGAAGAGGCTGAACAACCGGCCGCCAACATGGAGTTTATGATGCATGGAGATCCCGCAGATATGCTGGCAAAGGCCGATGCTGACCCGGCTTTGGCGCCTGCAGGGGCGGTGCCGGCCATAGTGTCAGACATTGCCGTCGCTTTGGGGTCGTCGGAAGACGACGGGGCAGATGAAAGATTCGGTAACGCAGAGGGAACCGAGAAGTCATCATTGGGAATGGGAGGCCATGTGTCCCAGCGATTCGCGGACGGAACAGGTCGGTTCCGTTTGTCACCGCAGGAAATCCACCGCTTCCGTGCTGGTCTCATGAAGTCCGACGAACTGGCTTCGACACGATTTGTGGTGCGGGAATACTCTTACCGGCAGCGACAACGGCGAGGTACACAGCGGGACGATTTCGCAGAAACGCTGTACTGGAATCCGCTGGTCATCGCTGATGCCCAGGGGCGAGCCACGATCGAGTTCGATCTGTCGGATTCGATCACAACATTCCGAGTCTCGGCGAGTGCTCATTCAAACGACGGACGGATCGGTTCGGGCGACGGTGAGGTCATCTCCCGACGCCCGTTCTATCTGGAACCGAAGCTGCCGCTCGAAGTCACGGTCGGTGACCGGGTTGATGTGCCGGTCGCGGTGGTGAATGGAACATCACAGGACCTGCAGGCAGTCTTCGAACTGCAGGCGTCCAGCGTGTTTCGGCTGGACGGTTCGTCGAAACGCGATATGCCGCTTGTAGCGGACGCTCGCACCCGAGCCATCTTCCCACTGGAAGTGGTTGGTCTGGGTGATGGCCGTATTGATGTCATCGGCTCATTGAACGGTCCAAACACGAACTGGAAGGATTCGGTTCGGCGTCCGCTGACGTCCGTGTCCCAGGGCTTTCCTGTTCAGGAGTCATTGGCCGGTGTGTTCGCGAAGAACGATTCGACGCTGACGTTGCAACTTCCGGATCGATGGACGCCGAATTCACTGCGGGCAGTTCTGCGTGTGTTCCCGAGTCGCGTGGCGGAAGCTCAGCAGAGTCTGGAAGGCATGCTGCGGGAACCTGGTGGCTGCTTCGAACAGACGACATCGTCGAATTACCCGAACACGATGGTGCTGCGACTGATGAGTGGTCCGGACGGTGAAGCACTGGCTGGTACGAAACTCGAAACCATCCGGCGAGCGAAGAAACTGCTGGCCAAGGGCTACGCACGACTCGCCGGCTACGAAAGTGCCAGCGGCGGATTCGAATGGTTCGGTGGTGACCCCGGCCACGAAGCACTGACCGCGTTCGGCCTGATGCAGTTCTATGACATGATGCCGGTCTATCCGGTCGATACCGAGATGCTGGATCGCACGACCAAATGGCTGTTGTCCCGTCGGAATGGTGAAGGCGGTTTTCAGATCAACCCGCGATTCCTGCACAACTGGGGCGCACCGCAGGAAGTGCTGAGTGCCTACATCGTCTGGGCACTGACGGAAACACACGCTCCGGAAGTCATGCAGCAGCTTTCGCGTGAACTGTCGCGTCTGGCTGATGTCGGTCAGGAAACGGACGATCCCTACTTGCTGGCTCTGTGTGCGGCGAGTCTCGCAAATGCGGAGCAGTTCGCCGCGGTCGATTCACTTCTGGATCGGTTGAGCGGAATGGCTCGCGACGACGGCTCACTTGATGGGGCTGCGACTGTGACTGTCAGCCGCGGCATATCGAAAACCGTCGAGACGACCGCTCTGGCAGCACTTGCCTGGCAGAAGCGACCGTCATTCGGCGAACAGGCCAGCAAGGCAGTGCAATGGCTGCGATCGAATCGTCAGGGCAGCGGACACTTCGGCTCGACTCAGGCAACCGTGCTGGCGTTGAAGGCGTTGTTGAATGCACCAGGCAAGCCAGGCACATCCAGCAACTCGCCGTTTGTGGTTGTCTCCTCCGGGGAAACAGAGATTGGGCGAATCGATCTCTCGCAAACAACATCGGGTGCCCCGTCACTGACGATCCCCGCTGGTGCGATGCAGCCAGGTGAAAACACGTTGAATGTGACCAACTCGACCGGAGACGCGATCTCCTACGCTGTTGATCTGCAGTACCACACGGACCGTCCGGCCAACGACGACCGCTGTCCGTTACGGATCACAACGTCGCTCTCAGCGACGTCAGCGGTTGCGGGAGAAGTCATCAGTCTGGAAGCGACGTTGCTGAACGCGACGGATAGCGGCCAGCCAATGAGCATGGTCAGTCTCGGCCTGCCGGCCGGTCTGGAACCACGGACGGAACAGCTCGATGAGTTGAAAGAGCAGGGCGTGATCGACTTCTACGAACTGCGAAACCGCGAAGTGATCTGCTACTGGCGGACTCTTGAGGCGAATCAGCAGATCGATCTGCGTCTCGACCTGACCGCCGAGATTCCGGGCAGCTACACCGGCCCGGCATCACGCACGTGGCTGTACTACACAGCAGAACAGAAGCACTGGGCAAACCCGCTGCAAGTGGAGATCACTCAACCTGATGCCCAGCCGTAACGGTCGGGAGACAAATTTCTCGGTACTCTGAAGTCGTGCGGTTTCCGGTGAAAACCAAAGCCGCACGGCTTCATTTGCTTTCGCCTCATGCGAGGAACAATCTCGGGATCACGGTTCCGTCCGGAACGGGCGTACGCCGCAGGTCGGGACAACTCAGTGCCATCGTCGAATTGAGATCAACCAGATCCGGCGACAAGTCCACGATGGTCGTTGCGGATGATTTCGACCGCCGCTCATAATGCCTGAATGCGATCAGCGTCCATCGCGACGCATCACGTTTGTAAGCACCAGAGATTTCTGACGTGATTTACCAATCTGGTTCGACACTGACAGAATGCGCGACCCGGCGTTGTTTAGTTCAGTGACTGCGTATGGCTCGACCCAATCTGGATAGTGGGACTACCGGCATGATGCGTCAGCAAATGTGTAAATCATCTGTACTGAGCGTGTTTTCTTTTGCCCTGGCGACCAGCTTATCCGCGACAGCGCTCGCACAGGATTTTCTGGAAGTTGAAGCGGCCCTGCAAGTCGACTCGCCCAGTGCGCCGGAAGGGCGAGTCATTCAGGCCTTCACGCCGAAAAAGCCCGGCAACCCTCAAGCGGCCAGTACCAAACCGAAACCAGCCGAGAAGAAGTCACCAGGCGGCGAGAAAAAGAAGCCCGGCGATGCAAAGAAGGATGACAAAGAGAAGAAGGGAGCGGGCAACAAGGGCACCCCCGACACCGTGACACGCCCCACGACACCCGAATCGCCACCGGATCCTGCTGAACTGGAGAACCGACCGAACGCGGCCGGCAAAGTGCGGCTGAACTTCACGGGGCAACCGTGGCCGGATGTGCTGGAGTGGCTGAAAGTCGTATCGAATCTCACGCTCGACTGGCAGGAGTTGCCCGGCGGATATCTCAACCTGGTCACGCATCGCGAGTACACTGTTCCGGAAGCTCGCAGCCTGATCAATCGCCACTTGCTCTCGCGCGGATACACGATCGTCATCAACGGCGAAGTCATGACCGTGGAGAAGGTCGCGACCCTGAATCCTGCCGTCGTTCCACGCGTCACATCGATCCAGCTCGACGAACGCGACTCCTATGAGTTCGTCAAGGTCTCGTTCAAACTTGAGGGCATGCTGGCTGAAGATGCGGCTGAAGAATTCAAGCCGATGCTGAGCGCGAATGGCAAACTGACACCACTGTCCAGCTCAAACTGGCTCGAAGCGATGGACGCCGCGATCAATCTGCGTGACGTCCGGGACGCGGTTCTGGCTCAGC
Source organism: Planctomycetota bacterium (assembly GCA_963579025.1). Lineage (GTDB taxonomy): Bacteria > Planctomycetota > Planctomycetia > Planctomycetales > Planctomycetaceae > CAUZFZ01. The sequence continues at coordinate 31,479 of CAUZFZ010000087.1, forward strand.
AGACGATTCCTGAAGACGAACACCTGGTCAGACCGTTCTATCTCAAACATGTCCGCGCCGAAGACATCGTGAATCCTTTGCGCGAACTTCTGGGCATGCCGCCAGTAACGCCCCGTGGTGGTGGCGGAGGCGGTGGAGGCGGATTCAATCCAGGCCAGATGCAGCAGTTTGTCCAGCAGATGCAGCAGATGGTGCAGCAAATGCAACAGGCCGCTCAACAGAACAAAGGAGGCGGCGGTGGTGGCGGAGTACGCAGTCGGCGGCAGGAGAAGGTCCATATCGTTCCTGTTGCTCGAGATAATTCCGTGCTCGTGAGCGGGCCGCCAGACAAGATTGCTCTGATTGAAGATGCAATTCTAATTCTTGATCAGCCACCTGCGGGCCAGTCATCGACGCTTGAATCGATTGCCGAAACCGACGTTTTCCGGCTGGCCAAACTCGATCCCGAAGAATTCGAGAAGATGTTGCGGGAAATGGGAGGGCTTTCTCCACGTACGAAGATCCAGGTCGACAAGAACCGTCGCACCGTCGTCGTGACCGGTCCCAAGACGGACCGGATCATTGTGGAACTCATGATCGAGAAACTCGATGGCAGCAGTCGCATGTTTCACGTCATTGCCCTGCGTAAACATGACGCCGATTACGTGTCGGGCTCCATTCGCTTCATGATGGGTATCGAAGACGAAAAGGAGAAGAATTCTCGAAGCGGATACAATTACTACCCCTGGGGTGGAGGGGGGCAGCAGCAAAAGGACTCGTCAGACGTGTTTCGTATCGATGCGGACGTTGAATACAACCGACTGTTGCTGTGGTGCAATAAGCTTGAATTGTCGCAAGTGAGCAGCCTGCTGATTGAACTGGGAGAGATCCCGGCCCCAGGCGGAAATCAGAATCGTCGACGTGTTTACGAAGTGGATTCGATTGAAGACGCATTGAATCTGATTGAACGCCTTGAGAAAGCCTGGCCATCGCGTGGCAGTAACAAACTTGAAATCACGCCGCCGGTGATCGAACCGTCCAGAGATGGCGACGCGGCCCCAATCGGGCCACAAGCGCCCGACAAACTCGAGGTCAAGCCGGCCGACAAAACCGCCTCAGATAAACAGGTTCATCCGGCGCCGCCTGTTGCCGGTCGGGTCGTTCGGAAGGTCCCCACGACGACTCAAGTAGAACTCCGTGGTACAGAGCTTTCGGGTCTGTTCAGTGTGAGTCAGGTCGAAGCCGGACGTGACGATGCTACGAGCCAGCCGGAAAGCGTGGTCACGCCAGGCGAAGGCGATGCATCAACTGAGGGATCGACCACGGACGAATCCGCCGTGACACCGATGCCGCTGCAGGGCGACGACCCGGCGGCGCGATTTCAGAAACTGCTTGAAGAGCTCAGAAACAGGCGGCGGGACCAACTGTCAGGCGGGGCAACAACACAGGAGCCATCCGGTGTAGCTCCTATCCACATCCGGTTAGGACCAAACGGCGAAATCTATCTCGAATCAAATGATACCCATGCGCTGGACATGCTCGAAGACATCATGGACGAGTACGCTCCGCCGAAGCGGGACTGGAAAGTTTTCGAACTCAAGTATCCGAATACCTGGGCGTACGGCGTTGAGGTGATTCTCCGGGACATTTTCAAAGAGGAAATCGACGCCGGTAAAGACAAAAATGGCAGCGGGTTCGGCTATGACATGTTCATGGGATTCTATCCGCAGAGTTCGTCGAAGTCGGGACCGCGGCGAATGTCACGCAGGAAGCCGCTCAATATTATCTCCGACCGCGACACGCACACGATTCTGGTCCAGGGAGCGAACCGCGAGCAGCTTCAGATGATAGAAGAGTTGATCGCCATCTACGACAAGCCGGAATCCACTGAAGCGCACACAATCCGGAAGACGCAGGTATTTAAAATTCGATACTCGACGGCGAAGAATATTGGTGATGCCGTGAAGGACGTCTATCGCGATCTACTTAGTGAGAACGACAAGGCTCTGCAGCAGGAACAGGGGCGTGGTGACAAGGACACTCGCCCGCCAGCCAGTAGTAACTACACCTACATTTACGGTGGTGGTGAAGGCGAAGGGCAGGAAAAGGAACAGCCGATCCGATTCAAAGGTTTGTTGTCCATTGGAGTCGATCCCGTTTCCAATATCCTGATCGTCTCCGCCTCGGAAGGTTTGCTGAACAACGTGGGTCAGATCATTGAAGCCCTCGACGAAGCCGCCCGTCCGAATTCGGCGTATCAGGTCATGCAGGTGGATTCCCGCGTCAACACGCGGCTGCTGCAGGAAAGGCTGTCGAAGATGTTCGGCCCCAGGCCGCCACAGCAGAATCAGCAACAGAAGAATCAACAACAGCAGCAACCGGGGCAGAATCCGAATCAGCCCAACGCCGGTACTGTGGTCGAGTGAATCTGAACGATCACTGAAATGCCTCGCCAACAGAACTCGTTAACCACGCGACCGATTCCGCTCATCGGGTTTCTGTGCCTGATGGCCGGCGGTGGCATGCTGTATTCGTCGCGAGGCATCGCCAGACTTTTCGACGAGTCCGGTACGTATCTGCGGGTCACCGGCGGACTGATCGGACTCAGTCTGATGCTCTGGGGTCTGCGGCTGATCTCTGCGCGTTTCAGTATGCGAACCGGTCAGCACGTCGGCCGCCTGAACCGAAATCGTGTGATGCTGCCGCGCGAAGGCATGATGTATCTACTCGTCATGATCGTAGCTTTCGTTGCTGCGCTCACCGCTGGAGGCGAAAGGGGCAACATGCTGATGCTCGTGTTTTCGTTCATGGCCGGTCCGTTCGTCGTCAATGGGTGGGTGATCTTCTCACTGCTGAAAAAGAATCACGTGCGTCGTCGCTTGCCGCGACGCGCCATGGCAGGTGACCTGGTCTCCGTTGAGCTTACTTTGGCCAACGACAAACTGTGGTTCTCGACCTGGCTGATGGTCGTACGCGATCACGTGTCACGAGACCGCCACTTGCGACGCCTTGAGACAAACGATGAAGCACTCGAACCGTCAGTGCTGTTCGCGAGTGTCCGCCCGAAATCCAGCCGCACAGCGTGTTATCAGTTCAGGCCCGGGCATCGAGGGCGTTATTTGTTTGGACCACTGGAAGTCTCGACGCGGTTCCCCCTCGGCCTGGTCGAGCGGGGATATATGACTGACGTGCGCGACGAGCTGCTGGTTCATCCGCAGATCGGAGTGTTGTTGCCTGCACGGGCGGATGATCGTCATCTGGCCGCGGAACTGGTGCAGCGACCGGTCACACAGCGCGGCGTCTTCGAGGATGAGTTTCATCATCTGCGTGATTACCGTCCTGGCGATAATCCTCGCGACATTCACTGGCGTACGTCCGCGCGTCGAAACGGTCTGATGGTGCGTGAGTTTCACCAGTCACGCGATCGAGGTCTCATTGTGGTGATCGAGTTGTGGCAGCCAGAGCGACCGGCTCTGAGTGATCTGGATCGCGTCGAGCTTGCGGTCAGTTTTGCGGCGACGATCTGTGTGAATCACCTGCGACAGACACGAGGTGTGGAACAGACAGTGCTGGTATCCGGCCGGACGTCACTGCGTCTGAAGGCTGAGTCTGGTGGATCCGCGATGGAATCAATCCTCGACCGACTGGCTGTCGTGCAGGGTGGTGCAGCGGACACGTTCGCAGATCTCGTTGTGGAAGCCGGGCGGGCGATCACGGCAGTGACTCGAGTGGTACTCATTACAACACGTCCCAGAGACCTGACTATTGATGAGTTGCCATACGCAAACGACCTGCCGGGAGCCGAGGTCTATCACGCGACTCCGAAAGAACTGTCCCAGTGGTTCACCCTTGATGATGGAATTCAGAAAAAGGTGGAAGCAAACAATGGAATCACACGGATTGAAGCATCGCCCGTGACACCGACTCCAATGAGCGAGTCTCCAGATTCCAAATTCAGAATGCCGACCTGACACAAATGACTCGCGTCTTCCAGATCAGCATCTACTCACTCATCGGACTGGCGGCATTGATGCTTGCCATCGCCGAAGAGCTGCCGTTGCCGACTGGTCTGACGGTGCCGCTTTCAATGCTTGCTCTTCACTTGAACGAGCAGAAGCGCAGCATTCGGCTAACGACACTATGGGCAAATATGCTTGGGCTGGGAGCGTTTGGTGTCGCTGGTCTGGAATTGATACTCGCGGGTTTTGCAGGTGCCGGCAGTGCAGCAGAGTTGCGAGTTCTGGCCGGTGCCCACCTGTTGACATACCTCACGTGGGTTGCACTGTTTCAGGCGAAAGAAGGTCGGCAGTACTGGTGGATGATGGCACTGAGCGTCATGCAGGTGGCCGTCGGTTCGATCCTCACGCAATCTGGCTCGTTCGGCGCATTACTCATTTGCTATGTGTTCTTTGCACTCTGGACGCTGTCCGTCTATTCGCTGTATCAGGCTCAGTTCGGTTTCGATCACGCTGGACGCGAGAGTTCCGATGTCGCGATTGAAGTCACTCAGGTCAGTTCGTCCGCTATGGTTCGCGCCTCGGCAACAGGTCTGTCAATGGCGCACCATCGTCCCGACGAAGTTCGTGGTGCCATTCAACTGGACCCGAACGAGACATGGATCAATCCACGATTCGTGATGGGGGTCGTCAGCACAACGCTGCTTTCACTCGCCGTCGGCCTGACATTCTTCGTACTGATTCCGCGGTTGTGGGTTGGTGGCCGTCAGCAAGCAGGCGAATCGTTTGATACACCGATCCGCACGGTGACCGGATTTACGGACGAGGTGCAACTGGGTGAGATCGGCCAGATTCTGGAGAGCACTGAACCGGTTTTTCAGGTCCGATTCTACGACAGCCGCTCCAATGAAGAGCTGGGTGTCCTTGAGACTGCGAACGAGTTGGGGTTCTCAGAGCCGCTGTTTCGCGGTTCCGTGATGGGACAGTATGAGAAGGGTCGCTGGCACGTACTGGAGGAATCCCGCCATGTCACTCCGCTACTTGAGCCTCAGAGCCGGCAGCAGCGCGTCCGGCAGCATTACATTCTCCACAAGCCCTACTCGAAGACTCTGTTCGCGATGCATCCGGTTAACGGAGCTCAGAGCGGAAAGAACTTTGTTGCACCGGCGATGGACATTGTCACTTCTATCCTGATGTCAGCGGACGAGGGACGGACTGTAGAACGACAGATGGAGTACGTCTTATTCGGGTACATCCCCGCACGCGCCGACCAGCGGCCGCGAGTTGGCCAGGTCAATAACGATCGGGCGGCACGACTTCGCGACGCCGTCAAAGGCAAGCTTCTGCAACTGCCAGGCGGACTGCAGCGTCTCCGCTCACTGGCCGCGCAGGTCGCGGGAGTGGCGCAGGGAGTCCAGCCGCCGGAAGATGCGCAGGGCCAATCGGACATGCTGCGATCGATCGAGGCGTATTTGCGCAATGAGGACGAATTCTCCTACAGCCTCAATGCGAGGATTGTTGATCCAACAATCGACCCTGTCGAAGATTTTCTCTTCAACCGCAAGGATGGGCATTGCGAGTATTATGCATCCGCCATGGCACTCATGCTCAGGGCAGTGGGTATTCCGTCACGACTGGTCAGTGGCTTCAAAGGTGGGGACTACAACAACCTGTCGGGAGCGTTTGTCGTGCAGGACCGACACGCTCATGCATGGGTTGAGGCTCAAATTGGCGGCCGGTGGCTTACATGTGACCCCACGCCGGCCGCTGCTCGCGCCGCAAGCGTTGAAGAGATCGGTGCAGGGCGCAATGCCGCCGCCAGATTTCGCGATCTGTTTTCAGGATTCTGGAACCAGCGTGTTGTCAACATGACCTACGAACACCAGCGACGTGCGCTGTACGAACCAATTGGCGAGGGGCTGAAATCGATAGTCGAACAGGTCACGAGCCCGTTTGGTTCTAGTGGTCGTGAAGTGGCCAGGTTTCTGTCGGACCCGCGGCGCTGGTTCAGCCTGCGGACCTTTGTCGCCACAGCCGTACTTTGTCTGATCATCGTCGGACTGCGTCGCCTCTGGCGTCGCTTCTGGCCGGAACATCAATCGCTGCGGGCGTTTCTTTGGGAGCTGGTGTGTCGATTACGCCGCTGGCTCAGCGCGGGTTCTCGCCCTGAACGGATCGAGTTTTACGAGCGGTTTGCCACCATCATGGCTCGCAACGGTCTGCGCCGTCAGCGACATCAGACGCCGCTGGAATTCGCCGCGGCGTGCCAGTTGCGGCTCAACGAACTGTTGACGAAAAACGGCTTGGAGACTTTCCCCGATGACCTCGTGAGACTGTTCTACCGCGTGCGATATGGCAAGAATCCCATCTCTGATCCCGAACGAACGGTCATTGAGGATTCGCTGCTCCGTCTCAGTACAACACTTCGTCACGTCAATGGCCGCAGTGGTCACGCGCCTCGCTCTTAGATTCTCAGCCGCGGCTTCACTGTGACGATGACTGGTCCATCACCGCATTCACCAGAACGCGGGCATCCGTCCATTCCAGTGAATGCGATAGCTCTCGAAACGAACGCAATAGAACTCGGCCACTGATGCACGACGCTGACTTTCTTGACGATGACGAGTTTCCGGGAGGTGTCTTTTGCGATGACATCGACGGCGGACGCGCTGGCGCTGTGATCCGAGCGGACGAACGCGGTATCCGTGCGCGAACGAGCGACGGTCAGGAGTTCTCCGTTCCCTACAACGACTGCAATCTCGAAATGGGCGGAGCCAGCGGTCATATGCTGTTCTGCCGGACGTCGGACCGTAGCCTCACAATCTTCTGCGAGGACCGTCGTTTCCCGTCAGCCCTGCAACAATCCAACGCCGGAGCGTTGTTCGAACAGATCGAAGAGATTCTGGCCACAGGCCGGCAACAGCGATGGAACAGCCGCCTGACCGTCTGGCTCTTAATTGGCGTTTCATTGTTGGCTCTGATCGGTCTGTGGTACGGACTGGTGGAAGGAGCCCGTGCTGCGGTTCTTGCTGTGCCATTCACCATCGACGAGAAAATTGGTGAAGCCGCACTGCCGGCGGTAATTGAGGAATTCGGTGAGCCGCTCGACTGTCCGCCAGCCCAGGAGCAACTGGAGTCGATCGTCGAGCGACTGGCTGACCACGCCACGATTCCCGATGTCAACTTTTCAGTCACGATTATCGACACACCCATGGTGAATGCCGTCGCGCTGCCTGGCGGGCCGATACTAGTATTTCGTGGCCTGATCGACTCATCGAATTCAGCAGAAGAACTCGCATCGGTCATCGCCCATGAAATGTCACACGTCACGCTCCGGCATCAAATCGAGGGGATCGCCAGGGCTGTCGGTGTTGTGGCCGCCATCGAGATCATGCTGGGAGATGTCGGTGGCGTTGTTGCACTCGGTGCCGAGGTTCTGCAGACAGCAGCTCTCAACAACTACTCTCAGGAGCACGAAACGGCAGCCGATCTGGAAGGTGCTCGAATGATGCATGCCGCGAGCCTCGATCCGCACGCCATGATCGAGATGTTCAAGAACCTCCCCGAACACGACCTGCCGGAGGCACTGGACTGGTTGTCAACGCATCCCGATTCTGAAGAACGCATTAACAACGTTCGCGGGCTCCTTGATGAGTTGTCGGACCAGGCATACAGTCCGCTCGACTTCACGCTTGAAGAGCTGCAGGCACATATCAGTGAAGCAACACAGGACACCGACAACTGAGTCCGGACAATCAACGTCTCAACTTCAGCGGCGTTGCATAAGCCCGATCGACGCACGGCGGCCCAGGCCCGACAGACATCATTCCTCGGTAGTCACGCCGATACTTAAGGCCAGATCGATATGGAAACCGAAGTTCGCAATCGACCCTCATTCGCCAACATCCGCGTCCAGCTTAGTGCGGGCGACAGCATCATTGCCGAGTCAGATGCCATGGCCAGCATGAGTTCATCGATCGAGATGAGCACGCGTTTCAACGGCGGCCCGATTCGGGCCGTGGGAAAACGCTTCTTTGGCGGTGAGTCGCTGTTTGTCAATGAGTTCACAACCCACAGTTCGGGCGAACTCGTGCTGACTCAGCCGTTCCCCGGCGACATCGAGTGCATCGAACTGAAGGGCAACACACTGTACCTGCAGCCGGGCGCATACGTTGCCAGCGAGCCGGGCGTCACGCTGGGACTTGGCTGGGCTGGCATCTCCAGCTTCGTCGGACGCGAGGGACTGTTTCGCTTGAAAGTCAGCGGTCATGGTCGCATCTGGTTCGGAGCCTATGGCGGAATCTTCGTCCGCGAAATTGAAAACGAATACGTCGTCGATACCGGCCACCTCGTGGCGTATGAGCCGACGATCGGAATACGGATGGGGATGGCGGGCGGAATCTTCTCGAGCTTCTTCGGTGGTGAAGGTCTCGTCACACGAGTGACTGGTCCCGGACGCATTTACATGCAATCACGATCCATGGGCGGTCTCGCTGCCTGGACGAACGCGCATCTCTGGTAACTCCCAGTCTTTTTCCGGTGTAACTCTCGACACGAAACAGGACCTCGCCATGCAGTTTGGAATCGAGGCACGGCCAGCCGCATCCATCGTCCGCCTCAACATGAACGCCGGCGAGACGATTACCTGCGAAGTCGGCGCCATGATTGCGATGTCGACCGGCATGACTGTCGAAACATCCGGCAAGAGAAAAGGCGGCAAGGGCGGCCTGATGAAGGGCCTGAAGCGGATGTTTGCCGGCGAGAACTTCTTCCTCAACCACTTCACGGCACACGAGTCCGACCAGACGCTCATGCTGGGCCCCAAGTTGATGGGCGACGTGATTCATCACGACTTGAATGGAACACTGATTGTTCAGGGCTCGAGCTGGCTCGCATCGGACACGAATATCGAGATCGACGCGACCTGGCAGGGGCTTGGTAAAGCACTCTTCAGTGGCGAGCGCATGTTCTGGGTGAAATGCTCGGGAACCGGAGACCTGTTCCTCAGTAGCTTTGGAGCGATTTACGAAGTCGATGTCGATGGCGAGTTCACTGTCGACACCGGCCACATTGTGGCCTTCGATGACACGCTGCAATTCCGAATCGGGAAGGCCGGAAAGAGTCTGATCGGCAGTTTCCTTGGTGGCGAGGGCCTGGTCTGCAAATTCCAGGGCCAGGGCAAGCTGTATTGCCAGAGCCACAATCCGCCGTCCTTCGGTCAAATGATCGGGCCGAAACTGAAACCGCGCTGAGCGGTCGACCCAGCCAGTGATTCACGCAACGCATCCCACCAACCGGGAATGACTCATGGCGAGCGACGTCCAATTTGAACTGACCCAGCAGCCCGACTTTGCTCTACTGAACGTACAGCTTGAACAGGGCCAGAAGATCTTCGCCGAGCCATCGGCCATGGCGTCGATGGATCCGACAATACATCTGAAGGCCGGATTCAAGGGTGGACTTGGCAAGACACTCGGCCGAGCACTCGGCGGCGAGAGCCTGATCATCAACACATTCACCGCCGATCGGGGACCGGGCGAAGTGACGTTCGCACCAGGTGCACCAGGCGACACAGTGCACTACCGCCTGGACATGGGCGAAATTCTCATGCAGCGTGGCGCCTTCATGTGCCACACCGACGGAGTCGAGGTAACGGGCAAATGGGGTGGCGCAAAGGGCTTCTTCAGTGGCAAGGGGCTGATTCTGCTGAAGGCATCGGGAACAGGCGACCTATTCTTCAACTCTTATGGCGCACTGATCGAATTGGATGTCCGCGATGAGTACATCGTAGACACCGGTTACATCGTGGCCTTCGAGAACACGTTGTCCTACGACGTAACAGTCCTGCCCGGTCTTAAGATCGGCGGCAAGATCAAGAGCTTCTTCTTTGGCGGAGAAGGCCTGGTATGCCGCTTCCGCGGCCAGGGCAAGGTGTGGATCCAGACGCGAAACGTAAATCCATTCCTCACGTGGCTGTACGCGTTCCGGCCGGTAAAAAACAAAGGCTGAAAACAGTCATCGTCTTGAACACGACCCGGTCAGTCCTGTTCTTGCGGCGAACCAGTAACCGTCAGTGAGAAAGCCGAACAAACGGAGTACGGCAGCGACTGCAACTTGACTCACAAACAGCAACGACCTATTTTTCGCCGCCACAGGACGATTAGCTCAGTTGGCTAGAGCGCCACGTTGACATCGTGGAGGTCACTGGTTCAAGTCCAGTATCGTCCAATCTTAAAGCCTTAACTCACAACGAGTTAGGGCTTTTTTATTTTGGGGCAAATCGGGTTTCAACGGCGTGTGGCAAATTGTGGGGCAAAAATGGGCTGGTTCCGCCCCGGATTTGCGATCATCTGCCCTCAAATGATGGCCAGCGCAGATCGGCAGCGACTCAATCAAGAACGATCCGGCTTGTCTCGCCCATCAGAAGAATGGCGACATCGGGCGGGAAGAATGTCAGGACGCTCGCTGCGAGCGCGTCCTCATCCTCTGAAATCACTCTCGTGACGAGTGCTTTTCACGCGGTCGCATTCGCGGCCTGACGGTCGCGTCATCTGCCCTGATCTTTACTCACACCGTACTTGGTCTGCACGAACCCGAAGTCGTACGACTTGCTGCTGATGAGGTTGAGCGAGACATCCTGCTCAAGTGGCCCAAAGAGCGGAATTCCCTGACCAAGCAGGACCGGAATGACGGTGATCGTGATCTCGTCAACCAAACCCAATCGAAGAAAACTCTGGATCGTTACGCCTCCGTCCAGATAGATGTGACTCGCTCCCTCTCGCGACAGCCGTTCCAGCAAGGCAGACGGCTCCTCCGTAGACGACGAAATCGACTTCGGAAGGTCATTGGGGAAAGTGACGGCTGAGTGGCTCAGAACGACACTTTTCGTTTCGCCGTATGGCCAGACGCCGAACGACAACACCTTCTCGAACGACTTCCGGCCCATCACGAGAACATCAATGGTTGAGAAGAAGTCAGCGTAGCCGCAATCTTCGCCATTCGGCACTGTGGCGTTCGCAGCGTCCAACCAATCAAGTTCACCGCACTCGCGTGCGATAAAGCCGTCCAAACTTGTCGCGATGAAAGCGGACACCCTGATGCCATTCATTTCGTGCGACCTTTCAATCCCTCTGGATTACCGGGGCGTTTTTTGTTTTTGAAATTCGATGCTCATTATCGCTCCAGTTTTCGGGCGTGATCCCTTTACGTGGCGGTGGTTATGCTGACGTAAGTTGTTGTTGAGTGTGAGTTTGCCGCGTTGGCGGCTGGATGTCGCGGGGGGACTTCATTTCCTGTCCCATGTCCGGGGCAGCC
>CAUZFZ010000088.1:0-42663 GCA_963579025.1 Planctomycetota bacterium
ACGTGGATGGGCGACATGAATCCGAACCTCTTCGGCATCCGAATTCAGCTCAACCTGTGACACGGTCCAAGGTGAGTCCAGACACAGAACCGGCTGATAAAGCTCCCGGTCTTCCATGCGTGGATACATCCCTCAAGGAAATCCGGAAGCCTACCAATACGAACCCAAACCCACGACAAACCCAGATGGACCCTCTTTCTCCAGGCACTCCTGATAGATCGGTTCCGTAAACCCGCTGCCGACAACTTTGTAAAGTTCACAACACGCTCCTATGACCGCGTAGCTTTCTTCGCGAAGAATGATCTCCATGATTCGTCTCTTCTTAAATTGATGGTCCACGAAGCCACGAATGGACACGAAAGTAAGTAACAAAGAACGCAACCTGAATAGAAACCCGCTCTGCTTTCTTCTGCAACTCTGGAACGCACAGCCTGGCATCCTGTCCGCACCAGTCTTTCGTGCTTTTCCGTGCCTTTCGTGGACTACTCTTCAAGCAACTCTCGAATCGCAGCAGTGATCTGGGAAACCTGCGGCACGACAGCTTCTTCCAGAGTCGGAGCGTATGGTGTCGGAGTAAATGCTCCGTTGAGGCGTTTGATTGGGGCGTCCAGCTCGTCGAATCCCGCTTCAGAGACTTGTGCGGCAATTTCTGACGCAGCGCTGCATGGTCCAAACGCCTCATCGACAATCAGGAGCCGACCGGTCTTTGCGACCGACTCAAGAATCGTCTCTGTATCCAGCGGCGAAACTGTTCGCGGATCAACGATCTCGACTGAGACGCCGTCTGCCGACAGTTGTTCCGCAGCTTCGCTCGCTCTGTGGACCATCAGCGCCAGTGCGACAACAGTGATATCGGCTCCCTCTCGAACGACGGACGCCTTTCCAAATTCAATTTCGTAGGGCTCTTCTGGAACGGGCCCTTTCACCGACATCAGTTCGCGGTGCTCCAGGAACAGGACCGGATCCTGGCAGCGCAGTGCGCGGTGCATGAGTCCCTTGGCGTCATAAGGAGATGAAGGCATCACCACTCGCAGGCCGGGTATGTGCGAGTAGATCGAGTGGTAACTACCCGAATGGTGCGTCGCGGCTGAATGCCCGATACCAATGCAGCCACGATACAGAGCGGGCATCTTCAAGCGACCACTCGACATGTACTGCATCTTGGCGACCTGGTTAATCATTTCACCAAACGCATCATTGATAAAATCGATAAACATGAAATCGATAACTGGTCGCGTGCCCGTCATGGCTGCACCGCAGCTCAGACCGACGAAGCCGCGTTCACAGATCGGCGTGTCGCACAATCGCTCTGCTCCATACTTGTCGTACAGCCCAACAGTCGTCGCGAAGTTGCCACCTCGCGCTCCGATGCCCTCGCCCATCACCCAGATGCCGGGATTCCGGTCCATCTCGCAGTCCAACGCTTCGTGAGTGGCGGCGACATACGTTGTGACTCGATCGCCAGGTGCGGGAGGCGCGGGAATCGCCGGCTCGCTCCCCTCGAAGTAGACGTGATTCGAGGCGGTTGCCGCGTCGGGCCAATCAGCATTCTCGGCCGACTTGCCCGCGTCGACAACGTGAGCCTTAATCTCGGTATCGATGTCCGCGAGTTCCTGCTCACTGGCCAGACCGTCCTCGATCAACCGATCGCCGAGTCGCTTGATGGGGCAACGTTCTCTCCACTCGGCCACATCTTCACGCGTCCGGTACGTGTAGTCGCCCATCCCCTCAGCATGCGCCCGCGTGCGGTACGTCTTGCATTCGATCAGCGTGGCTCCACGACCAGACCGTGCCCGTTCGACAGCCTCACGTGCGGTTTCGTAAACAGCCATGACATCGTTGCCATCAACTTCATGGCCCGGCAGTCCATAGTTCGCGGCGCGGCGTCCAACATCAGGAATGCCACTGGAATAACTGAAAGGGACTTCGGTGGCGAAGCGGTTGTTCTCGCACACGAAGATGACCGGCAGGTTCCAGATACTGGCCATGTTCAAGCCTTCATGAAACGCGCCGTTGTTGACAGCTCCGTCACCGAAGAATGCGACAGCCACATTGTCCGTCTTCAGGATCTTGAAGCTGTAACCGCCTCCACACGCCTGCAGAATGCACGGGCCGACGATTCCGCTAGTGCCCATCATGCCGATCTCAGGCGCGAACAGGTGCATGCTCCCCCCGCGTCCGAACGAAACACCGGACACGCGACCGAACAGCTCAGCGATCAACTTCTCCGGTTCCAGTCCCTTCGCCAGCGCGTGACCGTGGCCCCGGTGAGTGCTGAAAGCGACGTCGTCATTACCAAGATGCGCGCAGACGCCGGTCGCGATTGCTTCTTCACCGACGTACGTGTGGCAGGCGCCCAGCACGAGCCCACGCTGGTGATATCGCGCCAGTTGCTCTTCCGTCTGCCGGATCGTCTGCATCGTCCGATAGAGCGAGAGAGCCGTTTCGCGGCTTACACTTTGTTCGACTGCTGAAACTGACATTCTTAACCGTTTCCAATGCTGGGTTTTGTCACCACGAAAGACACGAACTACACGAAAAGACTCGGTCGAGGCAGATGTCCACAGTATTGCTCGTAACGAGTTTTACGACGTCCCAGACCTTTTCGTGTCATTCGTGTCTTTCGTGGTCACATATTTGAATCCGTCAATCCAGCTGCTCTTCGCGAAATGACTGCACAAGACCGCCTTCATGGCCCGGTGTTCCGCCGGCGTTCATGGCGAGGTTTCCACCGTCCATGGGAATGATCGCTCCAGTAATCCATTCCGACGCATCCGAAGCCAGCAGGACAGCCAGTCCCATGATGTCTTTCGGTGTTCCCATGCGACCGACTGGAATACCACTGACGAAACGAGCTTCCAGTGTCGGGTCTTTCTGCATGCGACTGATGAGACTTGGATTGGTCACCTGGGCCGGGGTGACTGCGTTGACGCGAACGCCGCGCGAACTCCATTCCGTGCTGAGCTCGCGAGTCATCTGTACGACAGCGCCCATCGCCATGCTGTAAGCCGCGTGCCCTCGACCCATTGCCGTCGTGCTGGCCAGCGAGCCGATATTCATGATCGACCCGCGTCCCTGAGCCAGCATGCGACGACCGGCTTCCTGACACATGGCGAAGCGCCCGACAACCAGATTCTGCAACACTCGGTGCAGGTCCTCGATCAGCAGGTCCTCGGGCTTCGCCAGATGACCATCGCCAGCGATGTTTCCCAGAAAATCGACGCGGCCGAACTTATCATCGACCTGTCGGAACAGTTCGCAGATGGCCTCCGGATCGGACACGTTTGTACCGGCGACAAGGACCTTTCGCCCGAGTAGTCGAATCCGCTCGGCGGTGGCTTCCGCGCCGTCCAGGTTCCGGTCGACCAGAGCGACATCCGCACCGCACTCCGCAACAGCGATCGCCGTCGCCTGTCCCATACCCTGCGCAGCGCCGGACACAACGGCGACTTTCCCTGAGAGGTCGAACATTGGATGAGTCACTTTGGATGTTCCTTCTTTCTCATTTCGCTACGGCCGCAACCGAGCAGATGGCCACGAACAACTGAAAGGACCACACAGCGGTCCCAGCCCTGGCTCTCGTGACTTTTCGCGTCTATTGTGACCATCAGGAAGTCCCACAAGGTCCACGGGACGTTTTCAAACTTCAGTCGGACCGTTGACACGACGAGCATGGAAGTTACGCGACCAGAACATCTGGCGAAACGACCGCCGAGTTGCAAGCCCGCGTTGGAAGCCACCGGAAGCGTATGGAGTCAAATCATGACGGCAGCCTGGAACATCAACCGATTCTGTGTGGCAGCACTGATTTCCCTGCTGGCGGCTTCTTCGCATGAGGCAGCCGATTTGGTAGCGGCGCAGGATGAATCGACAGCCGCATTGGAGCGTGCCTACGGGTCCGCGATGCAGCCGCTGCTGCGTCGATACTGCTTCGAGTGCCACTCCGGCAAACGAACGGAAGCCGAGATTGACCTCGCCGAATTCACGTCCGTGGCCACGCTGCGAAAGCAAGTCAAGATATGGGTCAGAGTTCGAGAAATGCTCGACAGCTCTCAGATGCCGCCCAAGGACTCGCCGCAACCAACCGATGACGAACGCACTCGACTCCGGACCTGGGTGCGAGAGTTTCTGACCAGCGAAGCGAAGGCACGCGCTGGTGATCCGGGGCCGGTCGTTCTGCGCCGACTGAATAACGCCGAGTACAACTACACGGTCCGCGATCTGACCAGTGTGGAGTCGCTCGATCCGACGCGTGAGTTTCCCATCGATGGTGCGGCGGGCGAGGGGTTTATCAATACCGGCTCAGCTCAGTCGATGTCGCCGTCGCTGGTGACGAAGTACCTCGACGCGGCGAAAGAGGTCACGTCACACCTTGTACTGCTGCCGGATGGGATTCGCTTCTCTCCGCATACCACACGTCGAGACCAGACCGACGAACTGCTGGCCCGCATTCAGGCGTTCTATCGAAACTTCACTGAGGACGGCGGCGGATCGCCGGTCAATCTGCATGGCATCAAATTCAACACGAATCAAGGTGGCGTGCTGGCTGTGCAGAAGTATCTGGCGGCGACGCTGGAAGAACGGGACGCTCTCGCCAGTGGTACCAGGACGATCGATGCCGTCGCCAGAGAACGGTCGTTGAACAGCCGTTATCTCGGCACGCTGTGGAAAACGCTGTCGGCCTCGACACAAGCCCCTGGTTCACTGCTGGTTGACGGACTGCGTCAGAAGTGGCAGCGCGCCACCGCGGCGGATGCACCAAAGCTGACGGCCGAAATTACTCAGGCACAGAAGCGGTTGTGGAAATTCAATTCCGTCGGACAGCTCACAGATGGCGGCAGGCAGAAGATCTGGATGGAGGCGGTGACGCCGATCGTCTCGCGGCAGGATCTGCGGGTGAGCGTCCCCGCTGCGTCGGGAGAAGCGGACGTTCTCCTCTACCTCACGACCAATGACCTGGGGGACGGTCGCGATCACGACTTTGTCATGTGGAACCGACCGCGGTTTGAGTTCAAGCCGGACGCCAGCGGGAACGCTCATCCACCGATCCTTCTGCGTGATCTGCACGGACTTGCCGGACAGGTTCAGAAGACAATGGCGACCGAAATGCCGCGAACGTCACTCTACCTGGATGCGGTCACGAAGCTGCAGGTGCCGGATGCGTCTCTTGATGCGATCGCGAAATTGGCCGGCCTCAATGAGCGTCTGCTGAAGAAGTGGTCCGAACTGGTTGGACTCGGTTACTGCGGGAAGCGTGAGATTCGCGGACACTTCACGACGAAACTCACTCGAGCGCACGGCTACGCGGACGTGAACGGGTGGGGAACTCCGCAGACCCCCAACCTGTTGACGAACCGATCGAAACAGGACATCAGCTTCCTGACGCTGACCGTGCCGGCGCGCGGTGTGGTCATCCATCCCTCACCGACTCAGGAATCGGTTGTTGCGTGGCGCAGCCCGCTCGCTGGCAAATTCCGGATCGAGGGGCTCGTTGCCGACGCCGACGACAAGTGTGGCAACGGAGCGGCATGGCGAGTCGAACTGTTGTCGGAATCAGGGACGGTCGAACTGGCCAGCGGCGTCTTTGACAACGGCCGGGAAGAGCGGTTCCAGCCGAAAGGTGAATTCAACGTCCGCAAAGACGATGTCGTATCGATTGTTGTGAACGCTCGCGACAAGAGCCATGCCTGCGATACGACGCATGTCGAACTGAAGTTGACCGAAATCGGCGGTCAGTCGCGCACGTGGGATCTGGCGACCGACGTTGTCGACCGGATTCTGGACGCCAACCCGCTGCCCGATGCATACGGTCACGAAGAAACCTGGCACTTCTGCGTAACCGGTAACAAGCCGCTATCGAAGTCGGTGTTGATCCCCGGATCCGCACTGGCACAGTGGCGAGCCGCTGTCATTGATGCAAAACCTGCGAACGAGATTACCCGGCTGGCCGCGACCGTGCAGAGCGTTCTATCAGCGAAAGACGCTGCGTTGCTCAGCGAGCCGGACCGCCGGCTGCGTGATCAGTTGAACGACTGGAAAGGTCCGTTGCAGTGGACAACGTTGCTGGCCGGGACCGCGGCCGCGGACGAGTCGAACATTGGGATCGCCCCGGCGCAGTTCGGTAAACACCCCAACGGGTCACCGATTGATCCGGCGAGTTTCTGCGTGCAGGCACCGCAGATTCTGGAACTGCGACTTCCGGCAACTCTGATCGCCGGGTCGGAATTTGTTGTTTCCAGCGAACTGCACGCAGCCACTGGCAACGAAGGCAGCGTTCAGGTTCAGGCGCTGACCGCGAAACCCGAATCGCTGGTCGTCTCGCCGTCGTTACCGATTCTTGTCAGGCAGGGCGGAGCAGCTCAGCGACGCCTTGGATCGGCCATGGCGGAATTCCGCAATCTGTTTCCCGCAGCGTTGTGCTATGCCCGCATCGTGCCAGTCGATGAAGTCGTCACAATGACGTTGTTCTTCCGCGATGATGAACATCTCAAGCGCCTGATGCTTGATGACGCGCAGGCCGCGGAACTTGACCGGCTGTGGGATGAGCTGTTCTACGTGGCGCAGGAACCGATCGCACTGACGGTGGCATTCGAACAGATTTACGAGTTCGCCACACAGGACCGCCCGGACCTGGTCAAGGCATTCGGCCCGATGCGCAAACCAATTAACGACCGAGCCGATGTGTTTCGGCAACGCCTGTTGAAAACGGAGCCGGCCCATTTGGATGCAGTGCTGGAATTCGCCGACCGTGCCTGGCGACGACCGTTAAGTCGTGCTGAAAAGGCCAGTCTGCGCGGTCTCTATGCTCAGCTGCGCAAGTCCGAGATCCCGCATGAGGATTCCATTCGCCTGACTCTGGCTCGCGTGCTGGCTTCGCCAGCGTTTCTCTACCGCCGGGAGAATCCAGCTCCTGAAAAAGAAGCCGCTCCGGTTTCGAATTCCGAATTAGCGAATCGGCTGAGCTATTTCCTCTGGTCTTCAGGTCCCGATTCACAGTTGCGAGAGGTTGCAGACTCCGGGTGGCTGGTCGCAGATGACGTGCTTGTTGAGCAGACGCGTCGGATGCTCAACGACGCCCGCACACGGCGGCTGGCGATTCAGTTCGCCTGTCAGTGGCTGCATCTGCGTGACTTTGATCAGAACGATGACAAGAACGAGAAGCTCTATCCGCAATTCGCATCGCTCCGTGGGGACATGTATGAGGAGACCGTTCGGTTCTTCGAAGACATGTTTCGGAACGACGGCTCGATCCTCGGACTGCTGAACGCCGATCACACATTCCTGAACGAGTCGCTGGCGAAACACTACGGCATCGCAGGAGTTTCAGGTGCCGAGTGGCGTCGCGTCGACGGGATCCAATCCAAAGGCCGCGGTGGAATCCTGGGCATGGCAACTCTGCTTGCCAGTCAGTCGGGAGCGTCGCGCACGAGTCCGATTCTTCGCGGCAACTGGATTTTCGAAACGCTGCTGGGAGAACGACTGCCTCGACCACCAGCCAACGTGCCACAGCTCCCCGAGGCTGTGCCGTCGGGACTCACTGCAAGGCAGCTCATTGAGAAACACAGCTCCGTCCCTGCGTGCGCCAAGTGTCACGCTCGGATTGATCCCTACGGTTTTGGGCTCGAACAGTACGATGCAATCGGACGCATTCGAACGGGCGCAGCAAACACGAAGACAAAGCTCGTCGATGGCCGCACGGTCGAAGGGATTGACGGACTGCGAGACTACCTGCTGACGGAACGGCGAGACGACGTCGTGCGTCAGTTCTGTCGAAAGCTACTGGGCTTTGCCCTGGGCCGTGAGGTGCAGTTGTCCGACGAACTGTTGCTGGTCGAGATGCGAGGTAAGCTGCACGCTCACGACCATCGCTTCAGTGTGGCGGTCGAAGCGATCGTCACGAGCCGACAGTTCCGCGAGATCCGCAGTCGGGAAACGCCGAATGATGATTGAAACGGGGCGACGAGATCAGCTCCCAGACAATCTCGTTGGACGCAACTCTGTGCTGCAATGAGTGTAGCGCTTGCAGTTGGCGCGTTTGTTCCGAGAACATCGCCTGATTCAAACAGTCCCAGTTATCCCACAAGAGAAGGCCCTATGACGCGTCAAATGCATCCTGTGATCTGGCTGATTTCCGTTTTCGTTGTCTGGGTGGCAGGTGTTGAACACAAGTGTCTCGCAGCCACAGCAGGAGTTTCCGGTGCCGATGATCTGGTGATCGCCGCGGCCGGGCAGACGCGTGCTCGCATCGTTGTTTCCGCGACCGCCGGAGAAAATGAGAAGCTCGCGGCGGACGACCTGGCGAAGTACATCGGCTTGATGTGCGGCGCGACGCCCGCCATTGCGAACACGACGGAGACAATCGCGGCAGCGCTGTCCGGCAACACTCCCGTGCTCGTCGTCGGTGACGCGGCTTTGAAAGCTCAATCGAAGCTGCGGGGTCTCGTCAGTGCCACTCTGAAAAAGAACCCGGTCCTGCGAGTCGATGGCATTGTGCTACGTCGGGAAGGCAACCGGGTGTACCTGGCCGGTAATAACGACCTGAGCCATTACTTTGCCGTCGCCGAACTGCTGCGTCTATGGGGTTGCCGGTGGTTCCTGCCCACCGAATTCGGCGAATGCATTCCTGATGAACGGGACCTGAAAGTCGGCAAGCTGGAACACAGCTATGGATCGCCGTTTGAAATTCGCAGCTACTGGATTTCGTGGGTTGGAGACAATTCGGGCGCCGCTGAGTTCCAAAGACGCAACATGATGACGGGTCGCTCGGCGATGCCGCCGACGGGTCACGCCCTCGGCAAATTCACGAAAGGAATCGGCAAGGGGACGTTCAATTTCCCCATCACCGACCCCAAAACGGCTCAGCACGTCGCCGAAAAGGTCGAAACTGATTACGCCGCAGGAAAGGCCTTTTCTCTGGGCATGGAAGACGGTTCGTACGACTCGGCTTATCCCGGCGATGAGAAACTGATGAAGCTGCAGTGGGACAAGTACTTCCTCCGCTGGTCAGTGACCGACCCGATGCTGGAGTTGTACAACAATGTCGCGACCATTCTTCAGAAGAAACACCCCGCGAGTGGCGGCAAGATCGGCTTTTTGGCCTATGCCAACATGACCATTCCGCCCGCGCGGGACATGACGGCCGAACGATCACTGTTTTGTGAACTGGCTCCCATCGACATCGATCCGATTCACGGCATGGACGATCCGCAATCGCCGCCGCGACAGGAATACCGCGACATGCTCCACAAATGGGCAAAGGTCATGCAGGGGCGACTGGCAATTTACGATTACGACCAGGGCATGCTGGTCTGGCGAGACCTGCCGAATCCGTCGCACCAGTCCTTTCGCCAGGACGTCAAACACTATCGAGACGCCGGTATTCTGGGCGTGAACACGGAAAGCCGAAACGCAATTGCCACGACGTTCCTGAACCTGCACATTCGCGGCCGGTTGATGTGGAACCCCGACGAAGACGTCGATGCACTGCTCGCCGATTTTTATCCACGGTTCTATGGCCCGGCGGCCGGACCCATGCAGAAGTACTGGATGGCGATTTTTGACGCCTGGCAGAACACGATCTGCACCGAGCACGAGTACTTCGTCGCACAGTCCATCTACACGCCGGAAGTTCTCGCGGTGATGAAGACCAGCCTGACCCAGGCAGAGAAGATCATCAACGCCCTGAGCGCACAAGACAAACAGTCTCGTAATGGGAAGCTATACGCCCGGCGGATGACCTTCACGCGTTACAGCCACGACATCACCGCGGGTTACCTGGCGATGGTTCAGGCGGCTGGCAGTGAGTGCGATTATGCAGCCGCCGTCAAACTGGGTGAACGGGCATTGGCTGTGCGTGAAACACTGACCGACATGAACGGCACGTTTACCACTTACCGCAATTACAAAGTGGAACAGAATGGATACGCCTGGTGGCCAGGCGAAGTGAAGCAGTATCGAGAGTTGATCCCCTTTGTGGACGGCACGAAGGGCAAGCTGATCACACGCCTGCCCCTTGAGTGGGCATTCCGACGTGACGTCGAGAATCAGGGGGTGGGAAAAGGCTACGCCGCTGGACAGGTCGATCTGAAGTACTGGAACGGGAATCAAGAGACGCTGACGCTCGACAGTCGTAAAGACTACCCGGACGAATGGGAGATGCTTCGCACTGACCTTTACGCTCAGGCCCAGGGCATCCGCCACCCGGATCGACAGAGTTACCTTGGCCAACTCTGGTATCGCACGGATGTGGAATTAACCGCTGCTCAGGTCAAGGACGCACCGCATATTCGCTTTCCTGGTCTGTTCAACGAATGCTGGCTGTACGTCAATGGCCAGGAAGTCGCGTATCGGAAACAGGGAAAGCTATGGTGGCTGAACGACTACCGATTTGAATGGGACGAAGATTTGACAGGCAAGTTGAAATCCGGAAAGAACACGATCGCTCTGCGCTGCAACTGTGAACATCACTTCGGCGGCATGTTCCGCCGACCGTTCCTATATGCGGCCAGATAGCTGCCATCGAAAACACGTTCATAGCTTTTCGTCGGACATTCGTTGAGGGATTCTCCATGCGTTTGATCCTGATCGCCGCGCTGTTGGCCTCGGTATTCACTCTCCACATCGCCCATGCCGAACGCTGGACGGGGGATGCCTCGCCACTGGATGGACATCGGCTGATTGTGTTGCGGACGCATCAGTTCAAAACGGAATCGGACTCTGCCACAGAGGCGACACAGGTCAAGCACAAGGCAACGATTTTCGGATCGGCGACTACGCTGAAGGTTCCGTTACAGGCGCGCATCCGAATCAGGTCCGAAGGAAAGTATGCCCTTTGGCTGCGCGTCGGGCAGATTCGCAGATATCGGACACCCATACAGGCCACGATTCGTTCTCAAGATGAGATTCTAGCCCAGGCTACAATTCACGGAGCAAGCGAAACCGAGTCACACAGCGGCCGGGCCGGGTACGTGGCCTACCGTGAAGTCATCGAGAAGTTCACCTCAAAGCTCGTAGCAAATGATCCGACAGAGACTCTGGTAGGCGACCTGATCAATGAGCTTTCCAGTTCGAAGGAACAGGCACGGCGCAAATGGGCTAACCTGGACCGACTGGAAGACGTCGATCAGACATTGCCGTTCTTCTGGTGGAAACTTCCACCCGTTGAATTGAAGCCGGGTGAGTATACGCTGGCATTAGCCGCACAGGGTCGCGCACCCAAAGCACCACCGCTGATTGACACGGCATTCCTGACAACAAACGTCGATGTGCCGTATCCATTCTTTGGTGACATTGACGCCCGTCCTGCCAGCTATATCCGGTTTCAGATCGATGCGCTACCACCTGGCAAGACCAAACTTGCTATCCGGATGGGAGCCCAACTGCATCACGCACCCTGGAATACCGGTGCCAGCCTGGCCCCCAATGGCGTCAACAACGGAAAACCGGCAACGCATTCAAACACCGGGTTCACACGCTGGTATCGCTTGCAGGATATCGAGAACTTCTCGGGCTTCGGTGGAGCGACACTCTCAATCGCGTTGAACGTTGATTCGGAAGCGAAAGGAGCGACCGAGTTCGCCGTGTTTCCCCACGAGGATTATGTTCTCCGACGGTTCGGCTGGAATGAGGTCGACGGCAAGCGACTCTCGATGCGGACGGATTTCGAATCTTTCCCACAGGACTTAAGAACACTGCGAGGTTACGCGCGTCAGCATTACCAGATGGCACAGTGGGCAACACACGGTCAGTTGTTTCCTCTCACTCGCGGGCCACTGTATTTCGCCAATGGAGGGGGCGGCGACAGCGGCGCCGGTAACGACTATCTGGTAAAGACATTGCGACTGCTCGGATTCAACAGTTGCGCCGCGCCGGACAATATTGCCAACAGCCGGCGGTATGGCTGGGAGAAAGTTGGAGGGCAATACTGGCCGCCGGTCTGGATGCCTTACAACGAAGAAGACGCCGCGGGCCGCTATCGCAGCCACTACGCGAGGGAACTGGCTCGCCGCCAACAGCAGTATGAGGGCATGGGCACGTTTCAGATCGCGGACGAGCCGGGCGAGATTAACACCACGGAGTTGTCGGCACCCATGTGGGTGTGGCAGCCTGCTGTGGATAAGAGAGCGGCTCACTGGCACGATCCCACCGGTGCAAGTGAGCTTGTGACGAAGAAGACCGACTTCAGCGATTGTGTACTGGAAGGCGTTCTGCATTGCGGAACGGCATTCGAACTGCGTGTCGGTGAACTGACCGGCGATAAACCCAAATTCGGTTACTGGCGAGTTGGGAAGCCGCGCAACGACGCGACCTGGAACCTGACTGCTGGCGTGTCGAACAGCTCAAGCGGTAACCTGACTCGACCAGGCGCCGTTCCCAGTTGGAATGGTGTTCCGTTCAAGATTATCTATCGACCCGGGTCAGGGGACCCCAGATCCCGTGTTTCCACTGGCACTGCGGCGTTGTATTGCAACGATCGACTGATGACGCAATTGAATGGCCTGCCGTCCAAAGGTGGGTTTGCTATTCGCGGCGGAAGCGCAAAGTCCATCAGCCACCTTCGATTGCGACCCGTTCAGAAAAAGGAACAGGCGCTCGCGTTTGTTGCAAACCTGGACGAGAAGAAGCCGAACTCTGCTGTCGACGATCTTCTGGACGAAATTGCCAGCGACGGTCAGAGCAAGTCAAAGTTTCCGCCCAAACCGCTTAAGAACTTCGTCGATCAGGACTGGGCCTGGAGCGGTGGTTTGCCTGAGGCTCACGTTGGCTTCCGAAAATGGCTGCGCGAACGAGGCCTGACTCCGCCGGATGTTGGTGCGGATTCATGGGAAGACGTGCGTGTGATGACGATTCGGTCTCTGGCTACCAGTCCGGAACGTCGTCGGCAGTTCTACTGGAGTCGCCGTTACGCGAATTATCTGACGCCGCGCATGTTTGCGATGGCCGCTGAGGGTATTCGCGACGCCGCGCCAAATAAGCAGATGAAGGGATATGTTGCGCTGAGTGGCCATGCACTGTATCTGGGAAGCACGGCCATGCCGCTGGATATGTTCGAGCTGGCCAAATATCCGGCGATGACGCCCGGCGTCAGCGATTGGATGTCATCGGGCGGCTGGCGATGGGACAGCCATCAGGCGGTGGCCTATTCGGTCGCTCCTTACAACGCCGGCGCACGGCAATATGGCAAACAACCACTGACGTTTCCCATGATGCACTGCGTTTACCCGAGCGTCTTTCGCGCATACACGCAGTTGGCCAACCAGTGCAAACTGATCAGCTATTGGACATACGGCCCGTCGTACGCGATGACCGAAGGCTACTGGTCGGACAGTCACGGGAGCCATCGCGCCGTTCACACGATGAATAACCGGTCGGCGCAGGTGGACGATCTTCTAGGAACGGCTGTGATGCGTCCCAGTCGAGTCGCCATGCTTTATTCGCATTCGACACATCTGTGGAGCTCCGCCGACAGCTACCACGACAAACGCGCCACATTCCTCGGCCTGTCGCACGAGTACTATCAACCGGAACTCGTCACCGAAGAACAGATCAGCAATGGCTGCCTGCAACACTACGACGCGCTGTACGTGCTTGAGCCGCATGTCGCTCAAGGCGTTCAGAACGAGATTTCCCGATGGACACGCGGCGGGGGCCTGTTGTGGACGTCTTCAAATGCCCTGACCCACAACGAGTACGACGAGCCGAGTGACTGGCTGGCTCGCGAAGCTGCAGTTGAACGAACGGGGAATTCGGAGAAGCGTTCGGCGAAGATGCAATCGGCGAACCGGCAACCGGCCTTCCAGACGCACAATGTGTTTTTCGGTCGTCGCTAC
This sequence comes from Planctomycetota bacterium, assembly GCA_963579025.1. Classification (GTDB taxonomy): domain Bacteria; phylum Planctomycetota; class Planctomycetia; order Planctomycetales; family Planctomycetaceae; genus CAUZFZ01. The sequence continues at coordinate 13,830 of CAUZFZ010000088.1, forward strand.
AAATCGGTCACAACAGACGACGCCATCGTCCGTGCCGTGTATGACGATGGATCACCAGCGTGGATCGAAAAGCCACTGGGCCAGGGACGTGTCATTTACGTTGGCCATCGTGCGGGAGTGACGTACTCGGCACAGAACATCGCGCTCGGTGGACGAGCCGTCCTGTGGGCGGACACGGGCCGCGAGACTCTCACGCGTCCACTCCATGAAGCGACTGTCTCTCGCGAGCTGGTCCTGTCGAAGCCGACGGTGATGGCGACGGCGCAGTCGACGGAGGATGGCACAGTGATCGTCCTCTACAACATGCGTCCCGAATCGATCATGCCTCTGACAGTCACGTTGAACGAACCGACGCCTCCCGCAGTTGTGCAGAGTTTTGCGAACGACCGTCTGACCGACATTCCGTTCGAATTCGCGGACGGGAAGGTGACGGTTACGCTGGACCGATTGCACCAGCACGAAGGACAAATGATCGTCGTTCGCAGAAAACCCGCTCCGGCCGATCCGCGTCTGGCAGAGATGAAGACGCGTGCAACCGGATTGTTGGAATCAGACGATCCACTGGACCTGAGTGCCGGAGCGTGGCTTGCTGGCTACCACGCAGAGTGGGAACTCGGTGAGGCCATTACTCCGCTGCTTGAACATGCACGCTGGGAAGTTCGCCGATCTGCTGCCGAAGCCCTTGGCCGGCTCAATCACAAGCCGGCAGCCAGCGGACTGTTACAGTTAGTCGAGCAGGACATGGACAACCATGTTCGGGCGGACGCTCTGCACGCACTTGCCCTGGTTGACATTGCCGTATTCGTTCGTGTCGCTCCGCAGCATGCGCAACACGAGAATATGATTGTGCGTCTGGAAACGATGCGTGCCGTCAAGTCGTTGCTGAACCGTTTCAGAGACAGTGAAACTGATGAGCCCGCAGTACCGCATAAGGCGGCACTGCTGGCGACTGCAAAACTATGTCTATCAGATACTTCGCAGCCAGTTCGACATCTCGCAATCGAACTATCCAGTCGCCTTCAGCCTGAAACCATGCTGCAGACGATACTGGCAGTGTCTACCAGTCCTGATGACCTCACTCAGTGGATAGCCGCACTGGCGGCCAACGACGCAGCATTCTCTCAGTACCTGGAACAGGGAATGCCAGGCGATGACGACCTGTTCTATTCGATTGCCCAGCGTCGCCAGGACCCCGCGTTGGCAGAGGAACTCGAACGCCGCCTGACGGCCGGCGACCAGGCACCTGGATTAATCAGCGCCGTGGAAGCGCAGCGCAACGAAAGACTGATAAGACGTGTCTTTCAGCAACGCGATCAGCTGAATAAGAGCTGGCAGGCTCGGCTCGCGTATCAGCTGGAAACTTCACTGGGGCATAGTCTGGGTCGCGATCTCAACGCCTGGGAGGAACGGCTGGCTGCTCCGTCAAACTGAACTGGGACTCGTTCGAGAACTCAAGGGATCAACGACATGACACGGCGCCGGATGTTTCTCGCAGCCTCGCTCGTTGCGCTGATTAGCGCGGATTCAGCACGAGGCGAGCGACCTGAATCAATCGAGACAGTCGAGTTCGAACGACTGCATCAAGTGCTCAAACCGCAACCGGGCGAGTCTCGATGGATGGAGATCGACTGGTATCCGAGTGTTTGGGAAGCGCGACGCAGGGCGGCGGCCGAAGGCAAGCCGATGCTGTTATGGGCGGGCAGCGGTGGTGCTCCTGCCGCCGGATGCTGAACGGCCGGTCGAGGAGTGGGCCGTGCGCCTGCCATGTGGAACGATGAGACGATCAAACTTGTCAAGGAGAACTTCATTGCCGTCGCCGTGCCAACGTTGGTCTGTCGTGCGAAATGCCCTGAAGGCGAATTCCTGCGTAGCGCGGGTATTGAGAAACGCTGGGTCACGTCCAGTGGCTACATGAATTGCGTGTCTGCCAGCGGCAGGATGCTCGGTGGGCGAGCGTCACAGAAGGTGCTGGAGGAATTCGCGAAGCTGCCCGAGTCCGAGCGGACGCCAGGTGCCGTTCAGGTCTCTAAGATTCCGCCTGCTGAAGAGGCCGTGCCGTCGCCTCCCGAAGGTGGACTGGTCCTGAAAGTCCACGCGAGATTCCTGACGCAAGACGATGACGAATTGCGGTACGCCAGAACCACTGACTTCCCTCTCATGCGCGACAAGATCAACGTGATGAATTTGTGGCAGTTGTTCCTGCAGCCGAACACTGAGTACATGTGGATGACTCAGGGTGAGTGGCGGTCATTGGTACCAGCAGATCCTGCTGCAGGGCAATGCCTGACTGTTGACCGCACTATCGCCGAACGCATGGCGCGTTTTCACTTGACCCCACAACGCGCCATGACCAGTGAAGGCGGCATCGTCAGCAAGCGTTCGGTTAAGTCAGCCGGATTGACGCTGGTCGTAGACGACGTCTCGCCGCAGCGTATCCAGATGCAGTTGCGGGGCTCCGTCCACTGGGGCAGCGACTATGACGAGTCGAAGGCCACAACACCGAATGGTCCACTGGGGCAAGGCTTCGAGGCGCCGATACACGGACGCCTGGAGTACGACCGGGTCAAAGGGGCGTTCACTCGATTTGACATGGTGGCATCGGGACATGTCTGGGGCCGCTGGGGAGACGCCAACGGCAAGAGCATGTACGTGGAACGTCCGGGCCGCGCACCATTCGGATTCGCCTTCGAACTCGCAACGGGTGATTCGCCGTCTAATCGAATTCCGCCGGGCGGTAACGGAAACTACGTCTCAGAAAGAACCGGTTACTTTTCGACTGCCAGGTAATTATGGAGAAGGCAATGAGCGGGCCCGATAGCAGCCGATTCTCGCGGCCGGTTACAAACTCAACCGCGTGGTTGTTCCTCGTGTGGACAATCGCGTTTCTGACTACGGATTCAACCTGGGCTCAGGGTCCCTTCGCATTTCGTGACGTCGGCGACGAAACGGGACTTTTTCCGGGCGCAGCGAACATCGCCGGTCACGGAGTGGGCTGGGGCGATGTGAATGGCGACGGTTGGCCTGATTTGTATGTGGCTACGTTCGGTGGGCACCCCTACGACTCAAAGCCGAATCAGTTGTTCCTGAATCACAAGGGCAAATTCACACTCGACTCACAAAAGGACTTGCGTGTACTCGGGCGAGCCAACGGTGCCGTCTTCGTCGACCTCGACAACGACGGCGATCTGGATCTGTACACAACGAACCACGCTATCGACGGCAAAGCGTATGGTCATCCACACTACGGTGAACCGAATCACCTGTTTCGCAATGACGGCAACGGTCAGTTTGTTGACGTGTCGCCTGCCAGCGGGACGTGTCCCACCGGAATTGCAGCTCGCAGCGCAGCGGCAGTTGATTACGACGGCGACGGACTGCTCGACCTGTTTGTTGGCGAGTGTTATTTCCAGGGCGGCCAGAGTCGTACGCGGCTGTATCGCAACCGTGGCGGCTTGAAGTTTGACAACGTCACCGCGTCAGTCGGCTTGCCGGATAAGCTGACCGGATTCGGTGTGGCTGCCAGTGATGTGAACGGCGATGGCTGGCCCGATCTCCTTGCAGGCGGTCGACATCACGGCAACCGGCTCTTTGTTAACGACGGCCAGGGGAAGTTTGGTGAAGTACCCGGATCGCACGCCAGCTTCGCGTTTGAGTACAAGGACACGCCGGATGACACGGCCTGCGGTGTCTGCTTCGGCGACGTGAATCGAGACGGACGCCCGGACATTGTCATCGGCTCGCACTTCGACCGTCCCTGGTGGACGGGTGGCGTTGCCGTGCGGCTGTATTTGAACCGCGGAGTGAAAAACGGCTGGCCGAAATTTGAAGATGTCACGGAACGCGTCGGCCTGACACCACTGCCCATGAAATCGCCGCATGTCGAGGTGCAGGATTTCGACAACGATGGCTGGCCCGACATCTACACCAGCATCATCAAGTTCCGTGGTGACGAGCCACATCCGGTGATCTTTCGCAATCTCGGGGCGAGCGGCGGCGAGCCGCAATTCAAAGAGTTCGCGCTGGCCGTGAACGACTTTCCGACGGCCGAAGATCGGAAGATGGCATCTGTCGGACCATTCTTCGAAAAGATGGAACGTGAGCACAAGATCGTCTACACGGCGCCGGGACCCAGTTGCGACTTCGACCGAGACGGGCGGCTCGACCTGTTTCTTGGCAACTGGTGGGTCAAACAGAGATCACTGCTGCTGAAGAACGAATCCAAATCCGGCAACTGGTTGCAGGTCGCCGCCTCGGGGCATGATGGTGTCAATCGCAACGCTATCGGATCGGTTGTGCGAATTTATCCGGCGGGCAAGCTGGGGCAGGCTGACGCCCTGTGGTTTGCTCGCGAGATCGCCGTCGGTTACGGCTATGCCAGTGGCCAGGAGGCAATCGCTCACATCGGACTTGGCGATCTGCCCGCCTGCGATGTCGAGGTTGTCCTGCCACACGGCCTGGGAACAATCGGACGCACAAACGTCATGGCTAACCAACGGTTGGTGATTGGGAAGCAGTGATCATCCAGAATCAACGCGTTACAAATTCGGAGTTCAGACTCAAAACCAGGAACCTAAGTATGAAACGTCCCTACGTTCTGCTGCTCGCCGTGTCTGCGCTGGTAACAACAGCCGATGCTGGCGAACCGGCTCCTCGCAAATGGATCGATGCGACTGCCTACGTAATCCCGAAAGAAACAGCGACGGAAGGTGAGGGTTACTTCGCGATTATCGAAGGACACAATCGTCGGCTCTACATCGGCACGCACGCCAATGCCGTTAACTCCTGGCTGGTCGAATTTGATCCGGCGACCGAAAAGATGAAGATCGCCGTCGATGCCCACAAGGCCATCGGTAAAGACCTGAAGGGATTTGGATCACAATCAAAGATTCACACGCGAAACAACACCGGGAAGCTGACCGGGCGAATCTACTTCGGGACCAAGCAGGGTTATCCGACGGCTACGGAGAAACGTGAGGACTATCCGGGTGGCTATCCGATGGTCTACGACCCGAAGACCGGACAAACGAAGGTGTATCCGATTCCCGTTCCGCATCACGGGATCAACAGCATTACTCCCGATGAATCACGCGGTGTCGCCTACATTTCAACCTGTGCAGATCATCGCCCCGGGCCCGGTGAAAATGCGGTCTTTCTGAGCCTTGATCTGCAGACAGGCAAGTACCGGGAGCTAATGGATACGGAACACTACTACGGTTTCATTGTCGTGGATCATCTCGGTCGTGCGTATCACCCGATTCTCGGGGGCGACATCGCTCGCTACGACCCGAAGTCGGACAAGCTGGAACGGCTGAAACAGACGATTGACGGCCAGTCACCAACTGACGCGACGCGTCTGGCCCTGGCCAAACCGGATCCCATCAACTGGGACATCTCGCCCGACGGCAAAACGCTCTACGCCCTGCCAATGAGTGGCAACGGCTTGTATGCATACGACTTGACGGCGGAAGGAGACACACTCCGCGGTCGGTCATTGGGGACACTGATTCCCGATGCAAAGAAAACTGACTGTCGAGCAATGTGCGTCGGGCCATCCGGAGCGGCGTGGTGTGCGATCACTGAAAGTGTGGACGGAGTCCGTCTGCTGCACCTGGTTCGGCATCGGCCGAATGACAAAGCGCCCGTCGATCTTGGTGCGGTCGCTGTTCGCAATCCGGACTTCACGGACTTCACCGGCAAAGACGGCAAGCCGCTTCCGTTTCACGGGGGCTTCACCAAACTGAAAAACGGAAAGACTGTCTCGCGATACGTCATCATGGGCGTATGCGAATCCAAAGACGGCAACGTCAGTATTCTGGCGCTGCACCCCTACAGTGTGTTGCAGGTCAGAGCGGCGGACATATCGGACGCTGGCTCATAGTCGCCTGCCGGGCATAAGAATTGGCGACAGGTTCCGCTAACATCAGAACGACGTTCGCGCGGCGAGTGCGAAGGCACGAAATGAATCACCTCTTGAAGGACACCTCCTCAATGCGCTACCGACTTTCCCTTGCAGCATTCCTTATCGTTGCTGCGTTCACCTCCGTGCAGGCTCAGGAGAAATACCGCGTTTATCTCGGCACGTACACGGGCAAGGTGAGCAAGGGCATTTACCAGTGCGAGCTGAATCTCAAAGACGGTTCCCTGTCCGCGGCGACGCTGGCGGGTGAAACGAGCAGCCCGTCCTTTGTCGCGTTTCATCCGAACATGAAGTTTCTCTATGCCGTGAATGAAGGACAGGCGGCCGTCAGCGCATTCGCCATCGACGAAAAGACGGGCAATCTGAACTTCCTCAACTCGCAACCGTCACAGGGTGGCGCGCCGTGTCATCTGGTTGTTGATCCGACCGGCCGGAATGTTCTCGCGGCCAACTACTCGGGCGGAAGTTGCATTTGCATCCCCATCGGAAAAGACGGCAGGCTGGGCAAGGCTTCGTCGTTCCAGCAGCACGAAGGCAAGAAGAAGAACGGACACTCGATCCACGTCGACAAAGCCAACAAGTTCGCGCTGTGCTGCGATCTGGGCCTGGACAAAGTCATCGTCTACGCATTCGACGCCGGCAAGGGGACGCTGACCCCACACGGCGCGTTCGACACACCAAAGAAAGCCGGACCACGCCATTTTGCATGGCATCCCGACGGCAGGACCGCGTTCATCAACGGTGAGTCCGACCTGACAATCATTGCCTGTGACTATGACGCAGACAAAGGCACTCTCACACAGAAGCAGGTGCTGTCCACGTTGCCCGGCGATGTCGAACGCAAAGGCGGCAGTACGGCGGAAACCGTCGTTCATCCATCCGGCAAGTTCGTCTACGTGTCGAATCGAGACCCGTACAACTCGATCGCGATCTTCTCGATCGACCCGAAGTCGAGGAAGCTGACCGCAGTCGGCCACCAGGCAATGGGAGTGAAGACGCCCCGCAATTTCGCCATCGAACCGACAGGGAAGTACATGCTGGTCGCGAATCAATCAGGCGGAAACGTGATCGTGTTTCGAATCAATCAATCGACCGGCGTATTGATTCCGACCAAAGCAAGCGTGGAAGTGCCTACTCCGGTGTGCGTGCGATTCATGGAGATCAAGTAGTCGGAATTACGATGTGACGCCGTTGTGCGCGGGTCTCCAAACCCCGACCGCCGCTGTGCGCGGGTCTCCCGACCCCGCACGAAGTCCGACCGCAGGTCTCCCGAACGGCAAACCGTTTGTCAGCGTCGGGAGTCTTGCTGTCAGACAGAATCTGGACGTGCATCGGCGTATCAGGCCGACACATCCGGATGATCCGTCCAGACTGACTCCGGTCGATAAGCCGGGTTTCGAAATCTGAGCCGGACGATTCCGCGCGACTGATCGACAATCCGCAGTCGTGCCGGAGCGCTCCGCGCCGACGCGTAGAACGCCGCGATCCCGAGACTCACCAGGACGTGGCACACTGCCAGGATCCAGAAAAACTCGTCGTCAAGCCCCGTCATCAATAGCGCACCGATGCCGGTCCCCAACGAGACAGCAAGACTGACGATCCAGGCAAGCAGATACTCTTTACCGGATTTCCGCCGGCACTCGGCACACCTTGGTAACGAGAGTTCAACGGCGACCGTTACCGGGTGCTTCCAGACGTGCTCGTCCGACGCCTCGTTCATGCATTGGCAGCAGCTTTGGGGCAGTTGGTGTCGTCCGATCTGGAAGTCGTGCCATCCGCATTCGTCGGAAGCGGACACAACGTCGCGTTCGACCGGTTTCAGCGTTTGAGTCGCCTCATCAAGCAGTAAAGCAGGTGGCACTCCGGCTGGAACACGCGGTGGATCGGGAAAGTCACGATTGGGGCGAATCCGGCTCCGCAGGAAATTACGTACCAGCACGATCGCCACACCGATCGAAACGGAAATTCCGGGACCACCGATCAGGACATACGGCAGAGCGACCCGATCTACTGCGGGTCCGAACCAGAGATACGCAGCCGAGATCAGCGCGGCAACCGTCCCGAAAAACGCGACGCCCGCTGCCAGAGGAGCAGCCCAACGATACCGACCTTCACGATACCCCTCGACGAGTTCGGCGTTGATCCAATGACACTGCGGACAGGCGACTAACTCTGCTTCCCCGGTCAATCGATCCTGCAGTTCCGCAGTGGACTGCAATTGTGACGATGCTTCGGCGGATGTTGCTCCGAGTCCGTACGCGGCACTCGCGGTACCAGTGCCTATTCGCGTCAGCTCGTAAAAATACTGGCAGTTACACTGCTCGCATTCGACGCTCGCAAGCCGGGTCCCAGACTGTGATGTTTCGAATCGACGAGAGAAGTAAGGAATCATCGGGCAGGGCTACTTGAAGGTGAGGTTCGACGGCAGCGGCCAAGGGTCAAATCAGTCAATGTTCTTCGGAATGTGCGGCACGGATTGCTGGAGTACGCCAGCTGGAGAGTGATTCCTATATCGCCACCGACGCGCGGATGAAACCGTGCGCATCAGGATCACCTGGCAGACTTCTTTCTCGAACATTCGTAGGATGTCCGCGCATTCGCCGCGAGAGAATGGCGACCATCCACGCAGGCAATCCAACCGGCCCACCAGATCAGACAGGACGTAAAGAACCATGTCGCAATCACACACATCTCGACGCGGATTCCTGAAGGCGACCGGTGGCATCGCTCTTGCCGGTTCTGCTCCTGCGTTTCTTGGGGCGGAGGATAAGAGCGGTTCAAAGCCGCCGGTGATCGGCCCCGAAGGGCATCGGTATGAAGTGCATCACGACTGTATGCAGATTCCCAAACACATCCGTTGGCAGGACACGCACGGTGTTGCCGTCGACGCGGCAGGACTGATCTATGTGAAACATCGCACGATGACAGCCGACCTGCAGGATGCTGTGGTCGTATTCGATCGCCACGGAAAGTTCGTCCGGTCGTTTGGTAAGGAGTACCACGGAGGCGGACACGGGATCGACATTCGTCGCGACGGTGGCGAGGAGTTCCTTTATCTCTGTGATAACAAGGGGCACATCGCCAAGACCACCCTGAAGGGTGAAACTGTCTGGAAGCAGGCAGCCCCCAAGGTCGCTCCATATGAGAACGCCAGACCGTTCGAAGTGAAGACGCCTGGCAAATACGGCAAGGGGCACCTGTTCAGCCCGACCAATATTGCATTCGCGCCCGACGGCGGTTTCTGGGTCGGCGATGGTTATGGGTCGCACTACATCATCAAGTATGACAAAGACGCACAGGCCGTCAGTCATTTCGGCGGAGCTGGCGACGGGCCTGGCCAACTCCGAACGCCGCACGGCCTGTGGTGGGATGATCGAAAGGGACGCGAGCCGGCGTTAGTCGTGGCCGATCGAGCCAACGCGAGGCTGCAGTATTTCTCCGTGGACGGCAAGCACCTGAGCTTCTTCGACGACATGCTGTTCCCCGCCGATATTGACATCCGCGGTGACGTGATGCTTGTACCCGATCTGCATGCTCGGATCACACTGCTTCATGCCGACAACAATCTTATCGCTCACCTGGGACACGACCCGGCATGGCTCAAGCAGGTGTTGGCTGACGGTTTCGCGATGCGTCGGAACCCCGACCGCTGGCAGCCAGGCAAGTTCATTCACCCGCATGACGCGTGCTTCGACCACGATGGCAACATCTACCTGGCCGAATGGGTATCGATTGGTCGAGTCAGTCTCCTGAAGCACGTGGGGTAGCACACGCTCGAGTCGGTCTATTGCGGATTTTCGATTGCCGGGATTGTCACCCTGGCGAGATAGATGCTCGTTCGCCCTTCGTGCGACGAATAGTAGCTGATCCACAATAAGTCATTGTGCAGAACCAGACCGGCGTAGCTTGTGTCGCCGCGCGACGGAAGTTTGAGGACTTCGGTCAGCTTTCCGTTCGCGACATCCAGCCAGGAAAGCGACGTTCGTGTCCCGCCGTTATAGAGCCGCGTGACCGCAAGGATGCGTCCATCCGGAAGCTGGAGCATGTTGGGGCCGCCAATGCGGGAATTCAGGTCGCGCCATTGCCAGTCCTTGTACGGCGGCTTCGACGTGCCGAGCTGAGCCATCTTGTCTCCGGTCTCGTGCCGAAGCAGGCACAGTGCCGAACCGTCTCTCAGGAAGAGAATCCTGTCCTCACCACAACCCGCCGGTGCGGCGAGCTGTTTGACATGTGTTTCAAACTGGCGGCCGTCTCGTGAGCGATAGAGGCGTAGCTTGCGCTGCGTGCGATCTCGCTCGGTGCTGTAGCCGAAGCTGTAGGCCATGCCCTTATTCCACTGAGTTCGCCAGAGCCAGAAGCCGGGATCACCAATCTTCCGCCCCTTGTCCCAGGTTTTGCCCGCGTTCGACGAAAACCACGTCATCGAGTAATATCGAATATCTGCATCGGCAATCATGCCCGCGCCGTTGAGCATCAGTTCGTCGTTCGGTGTGACCGTGAGCTTGGCGTCCCGGAGGTCATACTCCGATGATTCAATCAGCGCCAGCGACTCCCATTTGTCGCCATCCTGCGAAGTGATGACTCGCAGCGCCCCGTCGGGAGAAACATGAGCCGTTCCCTCACGGAACACGCAATACCAGCGATCTCGATACCGCAGGAGATCCGTAAACGCATTGTGCCGAGCTCTGTTCCAGATGCGGCGAGAGTCGACGAGGACCGGTTGGCCAGACGCCAGCTCATCGCAACGCGCGATCCGCGGAGACATGGACTGCACCAGGGAGATCGCCACGAAACAGACAAGTGGGACGAGATGTCTCCAACCGGTTGTCAGTGGGTGATGCATCGTCCCTCCACTTGTTTGCGGGGTAGCCGAAGACGCCAGACTTTGGCCGGACCTGGGAAAACCGAACTCTGGCGAGTTCGGCGACATCCGTCACGTCACGGCTGACGAAGCGCTAAGAAAGTGGGAATGACCGCCGCTTTGCAGCTACCTGGATTCCGCTACCAGTTGACCGTGTTGCAGACGTGATCCGTTTCGGCGGAATAGGTTTACCCGATGCGGTTACCGTCGATTGTGATGTCGTCGTCGGCTTCGACGGGTTTCTGGCTCGCTCCGCTGATGCGTGACTGCACCAGCATGCTGCCGGGGTTCTTCCCGCGGAAGACGATGCCGGAATCCATTTTCGGCTTCTCGCGCTGGTCGATAATCGTGCAACTGGAAATCAGGGCATCCTGGCAGTCCTCAAGCAGGACCCCGATCGGGGTTCCGTCGAGGATCTGGCAGCCGGTCATGTTGACTCGGCGGCAACGGATCAGCTCGATCAGAGCCTCGCGTTCCAATGGAACGGTTTCGATTGTGTGAGTGCCGGCCTGGGCGTCCTGGATGAGGATTCCGGTCAGGTTGCAGTTGTCAGAGTCGACGATGCGGATGCCCGTTGCCAGTTCGCGACCGCGGTAGTCCGGGTTGTGGCCGAAGTTGTTGGCGCCAATCACGATGTCGCGTGAGTTCTCAACCAGCAGATTGCGGTTGTGGGCGCTGTAGATGTAATTGCCCGAGATGACGACTCCGCGGACGCCGGTCAGATGCACGTTGTTGTTCTGACTGCCGATCAGATTGCCGGAGATCGTCCACATTCCGGCGTGCTGACCCTCTTCGCCCTCACGCGTGCCGATGAAGCGTATGTTCGAGCCGTTGGGGCTGTGCGTCGCCTGAATCGTGTTACTGGCGATCGTGCCTTCGCGCACGGAGCCACTGCGCACGTCGACGTAGATCTCGGCGGTCGGTTCGCCTTCGGCGTCGGGGAACTGTTTCTGGTGAGCTCGGTAGTTGTTGTATTCAATGTCGTTGCCGGTGATTTGCAGATTGCGGATCTCTGAGTCCTCGATGCGGATTCCCCCGAGTCGGCAGTAGCTGATGTGCGAATCGGCGATGACGGTCTGGTGCAGGTTGACTTTATCGAGATGAATGCCGACGCCCGTGTTGTGATAGAAGTTGCAGCCATTGACGATCAGGTTGCGGGCTCGCTCGGTGACATGCACGGCCGTGCGGACGTGCCGGATCAGCACACGCGTCAATGTCGGCTGCATGACGCCGATAATGCGAATGCCGTCGGCTTCCGGGTGATCGCCTTCAATCTCGATGCCATCTACTGTCGGCATGCGTTCGTGCTGCCATTCCTCGGGGCGAAACCCGCCGGGATCAGCGGTGCTGGCATGTGTGCCTTTCAGGAACAGTGCCGGTCCGGGACCGGCCATGATGATCTTCGCCACTCCGCCCAGGCCGCTGATCGCGGTGCGGCTGCGTTTCTGCAGATCAACCAGCAGCGTCTTCGAGATGCGATACGTCCCGCGAGGAAACTCGATCAGACCCTCGCCATCGTCGAGAGCGTGTTGAATCGCCTCGGTGTCATCCATCACACCATCGCCTGCAGCGCCGAAATCGAGCACGTTTGTCATGGGATGTCCTTTCAATGGTCATTGCGAGCGAGGATAGATATCACGGCCTGCTACGTTCCCCCTCATCCAGTTCGGGACCGCCTTCTCCCTCCGCGGGGGAAGAAGGAAGTACCTCCGACTGTTCCGGATCGAGTGTTTCATCTGCCGATGGCAACTCAGCGCGACGGAACCAGTGGATTTTCATGGTTGAGTAATCGCAGCTGTCCTCAAGCTGCCACACGGGAGGGCATGCAAACTCCGCTTCCTTTGGCGTGCGAATCAACAGCAGAGTGCCAGTTCGTGTGATGCCATCTCGACCCAGCCGTTCGAGCGACTTGTAGAGTTTCTTACCGGGCTTGATCTTCGGAACCATCGGGTAAGGTGGATCAAAGAAGACCAGATCGTACGGCAGACGGTGGTCGCAGTTTTTCGGCCGGAATGATGTCTTCAGGACGTCGGTTTGCCAGCACAGAACTTCTTCTTCAACACCCAGTTTGTGCACGTTCTGCCGCAGCAGTTCCGTTGCTTTTCGATCCTGTTCTATGAACACGACTGAACTGGCACCACGACTGAGCGCTTCCAGGCCGATCGTTCCTGTTCCGGCAAAGACGTCGGCAACACGTGCTTCGTCCAGTTCGTCTTCCAGAAACTGGAACAGACTTTCCTTGACGCGGTCAGTGATTGGCCGAGTCACAATTCCCGGATTGGTCAGCAGTTTCCGCCGTCCGAACCGGCCTGAAATAATGCGCATCGATGTGGCGTCCTGGTGCGTTGTCGTGTGAATCCCGGCACCATAATTCATCGACTCGTCTCGGACATCTCACGCGTCCGTTATACCGTCGACCTGAAACGCGATACAAAATGGGTCCTGGCTGCCAGACACGAGTCAGCGTCAGGCGAGATTTGCGCAGGATTTCACTGAGCCCCGACTTACAGGAAGCCACCATGACCGATCGACACACACGTCGCGATTTGCTGAAGTCCGCGGGCGCGGTGGCTGTCGGAGCCTGGGCCTGCGGAACTGCTCATGCAGCCGCTCCCGGTGCCAGCATCGAGTCCCTTGAAGTCATCAGCCACCAGCCGCATCTGTACGGAGGCTGGCCGACACTCACACGTCGTGCGGACGATGAATTGCTGCTGGTGTGGTCGGGCGGGCGTGAGGCGCACGTCTGCCCGTTCGGTCAGGTCCACATGATGCAGTCGCCGGACGGTGGTCGCACATGGACCTTTCCTCGTGTCCTGATCGACAGTGCGATCGACGATCGAGATGCTGGCATCCTTGTCACTGAGGCCGGCACGTTACTGGCCACGACGTTCACGTCGCTGGCCTACGAGCCCGGTCTGGCAAAGGCCGAAGCCGCATCGTCATGGGATGCCGCAAAACTGAAACGCTGGACCGCTGCGCGTGATCGGCTGACCGCCGAGCAGCGCCAGCAGCAACTGGGAAACTGGATGATTCGCTCAACGGACGGCGGCATTGAATGGTCCGCACGGTACCGAGTTCCAGTGAACAGTCCGCATGGCCCCGTGCAGATTTTCAGGGGCCGTTTGATCTACGCTGGTAAGGCGCTGTGGACCGAAGAAAACCGCGTGGGTGTCGCTCAGTCGCTGGACGACGGGCAGACGTGGGAATGGCTCGCGACGATTCCGACACGTGACGGAGACGACCATCGCAACTACCACGAACTGCACGCGGTGGAAGCATCCGACGGCCAGCTGATCGCGCACGTACGGAATCACAATCCGAAGAACGCCGGCGAGACACTGCAGAGCGAATCCAGCGACGGCGGCAAGACCTGGTCGAAACCTCACGCGATTGGAGTCTGGGGACTGCCATCACATCTGCTGCGTCTGCGCGACGGACGATTACTGATGAGCTACGGCCACCGTCGAGCCCCGCTGGGCAATCAGGCCCGTGTCAGCTCGGACAATGGCGGCACCTGGTCGGAGCCGATCCTGATCTCGTCCGACGCTGCGTCCGGCGACCTGGGTTATCCGAGCACCGTCGAGCTTGATGACGGCACTCTGGTGACCGTGTGGTACGAAGTGCGGAAAGGCAACTCGAACGCCATTCTGCGGCAGGCACGGTGGAAGCTGAATGGCTGACTTCAGCTTAACGACCACAAACGGCGGGCATTACTCCTGCGACTTTGCTTTGGGGCGTCGATCCTCGACCCAGTCCTGTTTCGGGATTCGGTTGCGGTTCTCGTTTGCCCACCTGGGTGTCGGGAACCAGCGCAGGCCGCTGTAGCGCGGGTAGGTTTCGAAGATGTCGCCCTCGTCCGGGTCGACGACACGAGGGTCGCCTGTTTCTGTGAGATAGCTCATCAGACGTTGATCGAGATCACGTCGCGCAGCGAGGAACCGGGAATCCTCGGCCAGGTTCTTCAAGCACCCCGGGTCCTTTTGAATGTCGAACAGCTCCGCCGCCGGACGTCGGTCGACGGACAGGCCGAGGAACGGACCGATGACGGGGTCGTCGCGGTTTTCGATGAGGAACGTCAGCGTCGGACAGGCGTCGATGTCGTGGTATCCACCATGCAGCGGACCGAGAACTGCATCAGCGATTTCGCCACCGGCGTTGTAAGTCGCTTTGCCAAATTTCTGCGCAGGGCCAGCGGGCCAGCGTTCGGGGCGGAGATTGCGGATGTAGAGGTAGTTCTGTGTGCGGATGCAGCGCTGCGGATAACTCAACGAGTTGAATCGTGATGATGAGTGCCGCTCGCGCCCGGAGAACACGGCCGTGCGAGTGGGGACGCGTTGGTCCGGTATCCCGTTCCCCGTCAGGATGTCGAGGATGCTGTGACCGGCGATGGGATACTCGGTTGGCGGCTCGACGCCCGAAGCTGCGTAGATGGTCGCGGTCAGGTCAATCAGATTGACCAGTTCTTTCGAAGTTCGGTCACGATCGACTTCCGGAATCCGAGCGGACCAGCTTACGGCGAGCGGCATGTGGATGCCGTATTCGTACACATTGGCTTTTGCTCGGGGGAACGCCATGCCATTGTCACTCGTGACAATCACCAGTGTGTTTTCCAGCTCACCAGCCTGCTCCAGCAGATCAAGCATGCGGCCGAGGTGCTGGTCAAACCACTGAATCTCGAAGCAGTAATCGAGAATGTCATCACGAATCTCGGGCGTGTCCGGCAGGAACGACGGGACGACGACTTTGTCGGGATCGAGGCCGTTTTCTCGGCCGATTCCCTTCTTGAAAGCGCGATGCGGCTCGGACGCTCCGTACCAGAAACTGAACGGTTTTCCGTTTGGCCGTGACTTCAGGAACTCGGCAAAGTTGGCGGCGTAGTCTGTGTTTCTGATCCCGCCTGGCGCCTTGAGTTTCTTTGATGAGAACGCCGGGCCTGCGGGATTTCGCGTGCGGCCACTGGCCTTCCAGTTACCCGGACTCCAGCCCTTGCCGGTGTATCCGACGGCGTATCCTGCCGCTTCGAGTCGGTCCTGATAGACCTCGTACTTCGTGGGAAACGAACTCGCATGAGTGCCAGCGTGTTCGATTTGCCAGATGTTGCGACCCGTCAAAAAAGCAGCCCGCATCGGACTGCAGCCAGGGGCGGGCGTAAACGCATTCGTGAAGAGCACGCCCGATGCGGCGACACGGTCAAACGCCGGCGTTGAAATCGCCTGGTACCCGTAAGCCGAGGCGTGTGGATACGACTGATCGTCTGAGATCGCGACCAGAATGTTGGGCTGCGTCTGGGCGGGTGCCAGCGTTGCACGCAATACGACCAGAATCAGAAGGCAACATCGCAACATGATCAGTGTCCTTTGCTGACTCGACTGCAGTAGCGAATGGGACGCGGAGAAACGCAGATTCAGCGGATGGACGATGATCAACCGAACGGTAATCCCGACAAATCCGTTGAATCTGCGTTCATCCGCGTCCCAATTCAGCCCCTAATGAGCCGACTCATCCGATTCCTGTTCGATCAGGTCGGTGTCGTATTCGTCTTCGAGTTCGCGGATTTTCTCAAGCATCTCGTCGTTCTCTTCGACGACGTTAGTCACTTCAACTTCCCATTCGTTGCTGGCTGTGCGCAAAGAGTCGAGGTCGAGCGACAGTTGCAGGATCTTCGAGAGCCGTCGGGTGATGGCTTCGATGCAGAACGGATTCGGCCCCTGCAGGTAACCGGGGATCTCTGCGACCAGTGAGACCATCTCGAGGCCCGCCGATGGGGCCTGCGTCAGCAGATAGGTCATGAACGAACCGGGGCCCTCATAGCCCGTGCGACGGAGACCAACATTTTCCAGGTCGGCGTGCAGACGTTCTTCGGAACACGTGACGTACATGCGCGGTTCACGTGTGTGCGGAACGGCTCCGCCGAAGGAACCAACAAACAGCAGGCGCGAAACGCCGGTGTCCCGAGCGAGTTTGAAGATGCACTCGGCGAAGGTTCGCCACTTCATGTTCGGTTCTTTGCCGCGGAACAGCAGCAGGTTTGATTCTTTGGCCACGTAGAACCGATTCCGTGGCATGTCGATCGAGCGGACGAGTCCATCTTCAATGTCGATCTCCGGTCGGAAGATCGAGGCAATTTCCATCGAACCGGGAAAGTTCAGGATATAGAAGGGCTCGGCGTCGATGGATGCGAACGGCTTCGCATCCAGCAGGCGGACCAGTCGTTCGACGGTCCCGGTGGACGCGTCGCCACCGTCCATCCAGCCGCTGAACGACATGATGAGCGTGCCGCCATCCAGCTTCGGAGTTGAAAGGTATTCCACCAGGTTGTCTGGTGCCTCGTGCATCGGATCGCCTCGTGCGGTTTATTATTGGAGCCGGTAGTACAGCGGGTGCCGGTCGTATCAACAAGCCGCCTCAGCTTTCACGAAGCCGTACAGACGGGCGGCCGTTCCACCCAGAATCATGTTCTGCTCGTCAGCACTCAAGTGCGAAAGCAGCGACTGCACCATTTGGCGGTAGGCTCGATAGGACGCGGGTGTGGCGTCGGCATTGAATCCGCCGCCGTAGATCATTCGATCGGCGCCCCACGCAGCGGTCAGCTTGCGAACGATCGGCTTGACGTCGCGGTGCGGGTATTTGTCCTGTCGTGGGATGGACGAGATTTTCATGATCGTATTGGGGTATTCCGACCAGCGAACCACGGCGTCGTGTTCCTCGGCGGTTCCCTGCATCGGTCGTCCCAGATGATCGATGATGACCGTTGTATCCTTGAACTGCCTGATCAGCTTTTCGAAGCCGGGCGCGTACTTCGGCTCGAAATGGAGCTGCATCACCATGTCGTGATCGGCCGCCGTTTTCCACAGACCTGCAAGTGCCCGCGAATCGAATGGCGGAAGCCGTCCTGGTGCATAAGCGTGGACTCGCGCCGCGGCGATCCGATCAGGATACTTTTTCGCGAGCTGTGGCAGCTTCGCCACCGATCCCGGTCGATCCGCGAAGAACAAACACGTGCCCTTCAGCCGCGGCGACACATCGAGACAGTGTTCCAGATATCGATGGTCGTCCTGATACGGCTCCGGATGCACGACAACCGCGTAATCGACTCCGGCACCATCCATGCATTTGAGCAGATGCTCGGGAGTGGCCGCAGTCGTCGGCTGATACGGTGCTCTCTTGTGGTACGGAAATCGGTCGTCAATCGGTCCACCAAAGCAGTGGAGATGCGTGTCCACAACCGGCGTGCTGTCCGCCGTTGAGTCCAATGCCAGCAGCTTTGCCGGAACCAGCGACGCAACTCCGGCGGCGACTGAGGTCTGGAGAAACTGCCTTCGATCAATTGCTGCTGTCATATCTGACTCCTAACGCTGCGATAATCGCATCACACCGCGAGCCAGGGGCGGATGCCATACAGGTGAGCCGCGAACATCAGACTGGCTACAGCGTCTCAGTCTATCAGCGGCACTCGTGACCGGCGACAGGCCGCAGGGGAGACATTCCTGAATGAGACTCTACAATCCCGTCGCAAATCCGCCCGTTCTCCGGGCAGTTTCCACCCGATAACTCGTTCGCCACAGGTTCAGGCTGAGCCTGTCCAGCCCCAAAACGGAGACGTGATGACTACCGCGACCGCCGCTGCCCTGCCGTACAAAGTCAAAGATATTGGTCTCGCCGAATTCGGTCGTAAGGAAATCGAACTGGCCGAGAAGGAAATGCCGGGGCTGATGTCTCTGCGAGACAAATACGGTGCAGATCAGCCACTGGCTGGTGCCCGCATCGCCGGCTGCCTGCACATGACGATTCAGACCGCCGTTCTGATCGAAACACTGACGGCGCTGGGTGCGACCGTCCGCTGGTCGAGCTGCAATATCTTCTCGACGCAGGACCACGCCGCTGCCGGCATCGCGGCAACGGGCGTTCCGGTCTTCGCTTGGAAGGGCGAAACCAACGAGGAATTCGACTGGTGCATCGAACAGACACTGTTCTGGGAAGACGGCCAGCCGCTGAATATGATCCTCGACGACGGCGGCGATTTGACCGCCATGGTGATCGACAGATTCCCGGAACTCGCCACCGGAATTAAGGGCATCACCGAAGAAACGACGACCGGCGTCCTGCGTCTGTACCAGCTCCAGGCAGAAGGCAAGTTGCCTCTGCCGGCGATCAACGTCAACGACTCGGTGACCAAGAGTAAATTCGACAACCTGTACGGCTGCCGCGAATCGCTGGCCGACGGCATCAAGCGTGCGACAGACATTATGGTCGCCGGCAAGGTCGTGGTGGTGTGTGGTTACGGCGATGTTGGTAAAGGCTGCGCCGCCGCCATGAAGGGTCTGGGTGCCCGCGTGATCATTACAGAAATCGATCCGATCAACGCTCTGCAGGCCGCGATGGAAGGCTATCAGGTCACCACGCTGGAAGACGTCGCGAATGACGGTGACATCTTCGTTACAACGACCGGCAACTGTGACATCATCCGCGGCGAGCATCTGGACGCGATGAAGAACAACGCGATCGTCTGCAACATTGGACACTTCGACGATGAGATCGACATCGCGTACCTCAACGAGCGAGCCGACGTCGAGAAGATCAACATCAAGACGGACAACATGGAAGGCGGGCCAGTCGACCGGTATCTCTATCCGGACGGCAAATCGATCATCATCCTGGCCGAAGGTCGCCTGGTGAATCTGGGCTGCGCCACCGGCCATCCGTCATTCGTGATGAGCAACAGCTTTACTAACCAGACGGTCGCGCAAATCGCCTTGTGGAACCCGAATGTGCTGGGCTTCGACGAAGACGAGTTCAAGGTCGGCGTACACATGCTGCCGAAGAAGCTGGACGAGGAAGTCGCCCGCCTGCACCTGGAGAAGCTTGGTGTGAAGCTGACCACGCTCACTCAGAAACAATCCGACTACCTGAATGTGCCGGTCGACGGCCCGTACAAGCCGGAGCACTACCGGTATTAGATTCGGGCGTACCCGGTTTCCAGGTCAGGGCACTGTTCCCAATCGTGGCGAGTGACGTTCATGCTTCCGCGATGAGCTGCCTGGCGATCTTGTCGAGCAGCTTGCTGTTGCGGTCATCGTCGACCCATTCCGTTCCTGCCTCACGCAGAGCTTCCAGGTTTTCGACAGTTCCATTGTCCATGTCACGCGAGCCGCGTCCGAGGTCTGGTTCCAGTCGGTGGTACTGGTCGGACACGTTTGTGGATTCAAAAATCTGACGCAGTTGATAGTCAATCGTGTCCTGGTTCCCGGCCATCAGGATGTCGATCAGAGGAAGAATCCACTCCGCCTGCCCCCAGTCTTTGACTTCCTTGTAATTGTATGAGGCGCGTTTTTTCTGACCGCTGTCCGTGCCGAGCGAGACCATGATCATGTCTTTTGCATGAGGAAACTTGATCCGGTCCGGGGAGAATCCGTGATGCACGCGAGCCTCGGTGTAGGCGCACATGGCGGGGTTATTGGCAAACACGCCGCCATCGATCAGCGGGTAAGTGACTTTGGCCTCTGACTTGATTCGGGCCGCCTCAAAGAACGTCGGTGCCGCGGACGTCGCGCGGGCGACATCTTTGACTCGGAAATTGCGACCAGCACCGTGCTGCACGGCGTCGTGTTGACGGAAGAAGTGTGGCTTGCGGCGGCGTACGTCATACGCGGTGATCAGGCAGGGCTTCACCAGTTCGGCAAGCATGACCTCTCCCAGAGTGTCATCCAGCGCCTCTTCGAGCTCGGCCGCGTCGTATTTCTCGTCGGTCAGTCCGCCCAGTGATCGACTCTTCTGCCAGAACGAAACGTCGAAGATTTCATCGCCGCGTTCGAGATAGATGTCGACAGCTTCTGCCGCTGTGTATTTCGGGCGATTGCTGTCTGGTTCCGGACACAGATACGCGCAGGTCAGGATGCCACCGGTACTCGTTCCGGCAATAAGGTCGAAATAGTCGGCAATCCGAGCATTGTCATTCTTCGACTGCTCTTTCAGCTTCTGTTCGAGCCCGACGAGAATCTGGCCCGGTAGGATTCCACGAATGCCGCCACCGTCGATCGAGAGAATGCGGATTCTTTTTCCGGAGGTCCCGGCAGCCGCTCGTTTCCGAGTGGTTCGCTTCTTCGCAACTTTCGTCTTTGCCATTGGAGGGCCCGTCCTGTTTGAATGGATACGCGGATACGTCACGAAAATCTGCCATCCAAATGAGGGTCGTGCCCCTGAATCCGCAGTGGACGCCCGGGAAAAAACTGCGGCGGTCCGATCACGCGGACAACGACGGTTGATTGCACGCTCGTGAGACCCAGGATCAGACGACCGTGGGTGCCAGGATCGAGAACGCATCCACGAACAAAGGCGGAGCTGTTGAGATGTGGCGGAAGAGTCCGAATAATCCGGCCGGGTCGGCCGTTGCCGACGGGATCTGTCGCCAGGTTGTGCTCATCGACGGCACCGGATCAACAATTGAGGATCAGGTTGTGTCGATGCTCCGCCTTGCGGCAAATGACATCCGGGGATCATTTGCTGTAGAGGACTCTTCATGAAGCGCTCCATGTTGATACTTGCGGGTATCGTGGTTGTGTCTGGATTGCTGTCAGTGTTGCCCGGCCGGGCGATTGCACAGGATGAGCCGGCCGCCGGTGACAGTGAGCCCGTCACAATGGACGAAGCTCCCCCTGGCGAGGCCGCTGCTCCGCCCGCTGATGAACCGCTCGACGGGGCGATGATTGCCTGGATGCTGACGTCCTCGGCACTCGTCCTCATGATGACCGCGCCGGGACTTGCTTTGTTCTACGGAGGGCTGGTCCGCAAGAAGAACATTCTGGGCGTGATGATGCAGTGTGTCTTCCTGATGGGGCTGAATACGCTGCTTTGGGGTGTCGTCGGATTCAGTCTGGCCTTCGGCGGCGACAATCCGTGGTTCGGCAACTTTGACCATGTCATGATGAAAGGTGTCATTGCCGACGGTGTGCTGCCCACATCGGTGTGGGTGAGTAAGAGCATTTTCTTCGTGTTTCAGGGCATGTTCTTCATCATCACGCCAGCTCTGATCTGCGGAGCATTCGCCGAGCGGATGAAGTTTTCGACGATGTGCGTCTTCTGCGCGTTGTGGGGACTGTTCGTGTACTGCCCGGTCGCGCACTGGGTGTGGTCCGACGCGGGCTGGCTGTGCGAGTGGAATGCAGATGCCTTGTATCCGGCGCTCGACTTTGCCGGTGGGACCGTCGTCCATATCAGCTCCGGTGTTTCCGCATTGCTGGTCGCAATCATGATCGGGCCACGGACAGGCTTCCCCAAAGAGCCGATGCCGCCGCACAACCTGACGTACACATGCATCGGTGCAGCCCTGCTGTGGGTGGGCTGGTTCGGATTCAACGCAGGCAGCGCCCTGAGCCCCAACGAATTTGCCGTCAATGCGTTTGTCGCGACGCACATGTGTGCGGCATGCGGCGTCCTGGGCTGGTCGGCCATTGAGTGGATTCAACATGGCAAACCAAGCATCCTGGGAGCCTGTTCCGGAGCTGTGGCGGGACTGGTCTGCATCACACCGGCCTGTGGATCCTGCACGCCGGCGTCGGCCATTATCCTGGGCCTGCTGGCCGGAGTCGTTTGCTATTTCGCCTGTGCCAAAGTCAAAGGGGCGTTCGGATACGACGACTCCCTCGACGCGTTCGGTGTACACGGCGTGGGCGGAACACTGGGAGCTCTGCTGACGGGAGTGTTCGCCAGCTCGGCCGTCACGGGTGGTCGGTTCGGCGTTCTGGAAGGTGACATGGGAACGCTGGTCAACCAGATCGTCAGTATTCTCGCCACAATCGCGATCGCTCTGGTGGGCACGTTTGTCATCCTGATCGTTCTGAAGTCGACCATGGGACTGAGAGTATCGACCGAAGAAGAAACTCAGGGACTGGACCTCAGCCAGCACGGCGAAGAGGGCTACATTTTCCTGTGATCGAGTTGCGTGTACGTGGCCCCGGTCGGTTAACGACCGGGGCCTTTTCTTGTGTGCTCGTGATAAGTTTCCTGTGCCGCCCGCTCGCCGCTGGTTGCAGGCCGCGAAGTCGCGCGGTTTCTGGAGTAAGAACTTCAGTCCATGAGAACGCAAATGCCCGGCAAACGCGGTGTGCCGCTGCTGGAAATCATCGTTGTCGTAATTGTGCTGATCACGCTGTGTGTGTTTGCCGCGCGGCAGTACAAGGTCGCTTGAGTGAAGGCCGATGCAGTTGTGCTGGGCCAGTCATTGATCCGTTGCGCGACGTACGGCACTCGGTTCATTCATGTTGACGTCAGCTATACGGATTTTTCGGACCGTGATTTCGGCATGCTCGATCCGGTGGGACCGTTCGAGGATTTCAATGCCGGTTTCTCGTTTGTGACACCACAGGGACTGCTTCAACTGCCGTATCCGTCGGACGTTCAAGCCCTCACGCTGACGGCGATGGAGCTCGGAGACAGCGACCTCGACGTTCTCTCGCGATTTCCGAATCTCCAGAAACTCGACCTGAAGGCGACGCTGGTGACAGACGCGGGACTCCTGAAGCTGTCCCGTTTCGATCAGCTGAGATCGCTTTCGCTGCAACAATGCCGGATCACGAACAAAGGGGTGGCTCAGCTCAGGAATCTGAATCACCTGCAGACGCTCAATGTTGCATTCACCGAGGTCACAGCGGATGGGCTACGGGCCATTGATGGTTTCAAGGGCCTGACAAAGGTTGTGATGTGGCCCCGGCCGCGTCCTGCTGATTCGGAATGGCCGTTCGAAATCGAGGTCACAAGAAAACTCGCCAACCCACGAGGTATGGCAAGAAGCAAGCGGTCAGACGGACGCAAACCGTCGCAGATCTCGTGGAGTCGGCTGACTTTGCCCGAAGATGTCGTCAGGCAGTTCCCGAATCTCGCGAATGTCACGTCGAGAACACAGCACATTTACCTGGGTGGAACACACTTCAGTGACACCGACGCTGCCGTGTTGAGCCACTTCCCACTTATGCACACGCTGAAGCTGAACGACACAAACATTGGCGATGCGACTCTGCGTGAATTGTCTCGTCACTGGTACATGTACGATCTATCACTTGCTTCGACCAACGTCACGGACGCGGGTATGGAGGTCATCAGTCGGTTGCCACTGCTCAGCTATCTGGACGTGAGTAATACAGGCATCACTGACGCCGGCCTGTTGAAACTGCGGCGTTTACCGCAACTGACGTCGATCGACGTGACGGGCAGCCTCGTCACCGAAAACGGCGTTGCCGGGTTGAAATCGCACTTTCCCGCCGTGAAAGTCCGGAAGCGTCCCTGACATCCTGCCAGCGGATGCAAACCCATCTCCCGCACGCCGGGAATCCGGTTCCGAATCGTGCCCACCAGAACCCTGGAATTCCCCCTCCGGAACGCTGTCGCAACGAGCGTCCCGGTTCTAGACTCCGCGCGATGACAAGGGAGCCGTTGGCGGACCGGGATGGTTCCGGCCTGCAGGCCCAGGGCAAAGCCACTGAGATGGAGATCAGCTGTGAGCGCCATCGCGAAACTGTTCGGACGATCGCCGTTCAATCTACTGCAGCGGCATATGGAGCAGGCGTCAAAGTGCGTCTCGAAAATGTGTGAAGCTCTGGACGCACTCGAAAAAAGTGAGTTCGATCGGCTTCCGGGGCTGGCAGAGGAAGTTTCCGCGCTGGAGCATCAGGCAGATCAGATTCGCGATGACATTCGGAATCATCTGCTGCGGCGGTTCTTCATGCCCGTCGATCGAGAGCATGTCCTGCGGATTCTGTCGCAACAGGATTCCCTGGCGGACATCGCCGAAGATGTCTGCGTGCTGCTGACCATGAAGCCGATTCGCTTGCCGGACGAACTCAAGGATCCGTTTCAACGATTCCGGGAACTCAGCATCAAGTCCGTCGACCTGGCGAGTTCGATCATTGGCGAGCTGGATGAACTGGTCGAAACGGGATTCGGCGGCGTCGAAGCGGAAAAGATTCGTTCACTGACACACGAGGTCGCTTTCACGGAGCATCAGGCGGACTTGGTGGCCCATGAACTGGTCCGCGGAATCTACGCCAGAGATACGGAAATGACGCCAGGCGAATTCCACCTGTGGATGCGACTGACGCAGACGCTCGCCGGACTCTCGAACACCGCCGAAAACCTGGCAGACAGCATCACGATGGTGCTGAGCCTGAAGTAACACGCGCGGCGGGCGAAATACCGACCACTAACTCCTCTCGAAAATCGTACTGACCGGGAATCTGGAGCCAATGACGGTTGAGACATTTCTTCTAGGCGCACTGCTGGTGTGCGGACTGTATGCCGCGTGGAACATCGGCGCGAATGACGTCGCCAACGCGATGGGGACGTCGGTCGGATCCGGCGCGTTGACATTGCGTCGTGCCGTGATTCTGGCAGCGGTCTTCGAGTTTCTTGGCGCGGTGGTGGTCGGATCAAACGTTGCCGAGACGGTCCGCAAAAAGATGTTTGACCCCGCCGACCTCATTCTGGAATACCCCGAACCCGGGCAGGCGGCGCTGGTGCTGGGGTGCGGAATGATCGCATCGCTGCTGGCCGCCGGAACGTGGTTGATGATCGCCACATGGAAAAGCTGGCCGGTCTCGACGACTCACTCAATTGTCGGGGCCGTCGTCGGGTTTGGCTGTGTCTCCCTGGGCGTCGAACGTATCGCATGGAGCAAGGTCGGGCTGATCACCGCTGGCTGGGTGGTTTCTCCTCTGCTGTCCGGGGCTATTGCGTATTTCGTATTCACGATGGTTTTGAAAACCGTCTTCTTCAAACGGAATCCCGTCCGCGCGGCCCGGGAAGCTGCACCCTACATTGTGTTTATCGTGCTGGTCGTGTTGTGCGGTGTCACGGCGTTCAAGGGCCTGAAACCACTCTGGGGAAAATACAACATCGATCCGTTCGAACCACAGACGTTGGCCATGACCATGGGTCTGGCAATTGGTCTGGGAATTATCGGCCTGTTCGTCACCCGTTATTTGCTTCGAGACTTCGATTCATCAGTAGAGGCCAGCTCGAATCCCATGCTGCATGGAGACGTAGCCCGTTCACTGGGTAAGTCGCTGATGCATCTGAATCGGGTCCGCGCCAACACCGACGGGCCCTTGAACGACGAGGCTGCTGAACTGATCGGTCGCATAGAGGCCATGCACAGCCAGGCAGTTGCAAAAACTCGGTTCGGATCCGATTCCGAAGAATTGCGAAAGGTGGAACGAATCTTTGTCTACCTGCAGATCCTGACGGCCTGTTTCGTAGCGTTTGCTCATGGAGCAAACGATGTGGCCAACGCGATCGGCCCCTTATCCGCCGGCTGGCAGGCCATCAGCGAGGGCACGGTTCAATTGGATTCGGGCATTCCGTTGTGGGCACTGGCACTCGGAGGGATTGGAATCGTCTCCGGCCTGGCCACATGGGGCTGGCGCGTGATCAAAACCGTTGGCGAACGAATCACGGAACTCACCCCGAGTCGTGGATTCTGCGCCGAGTTCGCCGCAGCCCTGACGATCCTGCTCGCCTCGGTTATGCCGTTTGGTTTGCCCGTCTCGACGACTCACTGTCTCGTCGGAGCCGTTCTGGGTGTGGGGGCCGCTCGCGGAATCGGGGCGCTCAATTTGAAAACGATGCGCGACATTTTCGCCAGTTGGGCCATCACGATTCCGGCCGGGGCGCTGTTGTGCGTCTTCTTCTTCTACATCCTGAAGATGATTGCCCTGTAATCGACTTGAGTCAGGCTGATGCGCGTCAGGCTGACGCTCGATTTCGCGTGTCGGTCGAGGATTCATCTGCGTGACTGCCCAGTCGCCCCATCGCAACCTCGAGCAGTTGCACCAGACTCGGACGGTCGAGCATCTCAACGGCACGATGGAACGAAGCCCAGCAACGTTGCCGCTGCGCTCCTTCCTTCCAAACCTGACTGGAGTGGGCCACCTCCATCAGTAGCACTGATACGGAAAAACTCTCACCGCGCTTGCGATAGGCGTATTGGCCTAACGGCTCACCAACGATGGCGCCGGTCACGCCGGCTTCCTCCAGAGCTTCGCAAAGGGCTGCCGATTCGATGGTCTCGTGTTCGCGTAGGCACCCTTTGGGAATCGACCAGCGACCGGACCGTCTGGTCGTGATGAGGCAGAATTCCAGGCCCGAGTCCCCAATGCGATAGGGAACGGCACCTGCCTGCAACCGAATGGAGGGCGTCGCGTTTAAGTCAGCCGAGTCCGTCATCGTCACTTCCTGTGACTTGAGCATTCACATCCTTGAATGCAGTACCGCGTTTCAAGTCCGATCAGTAGGGGCACGTAGTAAAGCAACTCCGTTCATTACCGAGAAGATGCATTGTCGACGTCAGGCCTGTTCCGCGGTTTCAACCTTCGCCAGAGCAGCATTGATGCGTTCGAGTGTTTTGTCTTTTCCGACAAGGACCAGGCAGTCGTAGACGCCCGGACCAGTGGGGGAACCCGTGGAACTGATGCGCAAAGCGTGAATCAACAGGCCCGCACCGATCTCGCGGGATTCAACGAATGTCTGCAGTTCGGACTCGAGTCGCTCAGCAGTCCACTCGTCGATGCTGGCCAGGATCGTGTGGAAACTCGAAAGCAGATCGGGAACACCCGCTTTGCTCACGCGCTTCCGAAAGTCCTTTTCGCTGTATTCGATCTCGTCCCGGAAGAAGTAATCGAACGTAAGAATATCGCTGAAGACTTTGATCCGATCACCGAGTGCTGCGACGACGTCGCGAACATGAGCGACCTGGGCTTCCGATGCATCCTCAGCGACCAGGCCGGCTCGTCGCAGATACCACAGACAGCCATCTGCCAGACCTTCGGGAGCTAACTCGGTCATCCAGTGGGCCTGATAACTCATCAGCTTTTCAGGGTCGAACGCGGCCGATGCTTTCACAACTCGACCCAGAGAGAAGTTCTCAATCAAGAATTCGAGCGACATGAATTCGGTGGTCTCATCAAATGACCAGCCGGTACGGCCCAGAGAATTCAGCAGACCGGCGGGCAGAAATCCTGTCTGCTCGTAAAACTCGACCATGACCGGGTTGACTGCCTCGCCATCCAGTCCGATGCGGTCGAGGACTCGATCTGAGATTTGAAACAGCACCTTGAAGTGGGGACTCTTGCGGTACTTTTCGATGTCTCGCTTCGAGATCTTCTTCTTCGTACCCGGTGCCATCACAAATGGGATGTGAGCAAACGTCGGTATCGTTTCGCCGAGTGCTTCGAACAGCAGCACTTGAATCGCACTGTTGGAAAGGTGTTCCTCGGCGCGGATCACGTGTGTGATATCGAGTTGCGCGTCGTCAACGACCGTGGCGAAGTTGTATAGCGGTGTGCCATTCGAACGCATGATGTTCGGGTCGAACATCAGATTTGAGTCCCATTCAACACGCCCTCGGATTTCGTCTTCGATGGCGATCGTGCGGTCGCGAGGTACGAGAAATCGCAGGACCCAGGGATCGCCGCGGTCGAGTCGCGACTGAACATCAGACTCGTCCAGTTCCAGCGAGCGGCGGCTTGCGGCGGGTGGACGGCCTTCGCTGCGGGCGAGTTCCTTGTCCGCCTGAACCTGCTCGGTTGTGTCGAAGCAACGGTAGGCTTTGCCCTCGGCCAGCAGCCGGTCAGCGGCGGCCTCGTAGAGGTGATTCCGCTGGGACTGAAAATAAGGACCGTAGTCCCCGCCGACCTCGGGACCTTCGTCCCAGTCGAGGCCCAGCCAGCGGAATGCCTGTAAAATGGGAGCCAATGCAGCTTCGACGTTCCGTTCCCGATCGGTGTCGTCGATACGCAGGATAAACTGACCACCGTGACGTCTCGCGTACAGCCAGTTGAACAACGCAGTACGCATCCCACCGATATGCATGTAACCCGTCGGACTGGGGGCGAAGCGGGTCCGGACGATCGCAGCTTGATCTGACGCCATCGACAATAGGCCTCTCACGGAATGTTCTGAAAATGGCACAATGACAGGCAACGCTGTGAAGCATTTTCTTGCGGAGAAAACAGGGCCTTCGTGGTAGCCGAAGTCGCCAGACTTTGGCGGTCCGGTCCGAACGGCCAAAG
>CAUZFZ010000089.1:0-42547 GCA_963579025.1 Planctomycetota bacterium
GCCGATCGCGGAATACGTGCGGCTCGGCGGGAGCCTCGCCCTCCCGGCCAGAATCACTGAATCATGGCGTGCCTGGAACTGGATGGCAGCTCGTCAACATTGGTCGCACTGTGGGAGGCATCGTCGAGTTCTTCAGCACCCAGAATGTAAAGCGGTTCCCGGATCCCGCGGTTCTCACTGAAGTTTCGCAGACGCAGCAGTAGCCGTTCGGTCACCTCGTACCCCTTGCCGATGAGCGTCATCGACCCGTCGGCAGACGTGATTTCTTCCGCAAGAATCTGCCCCGTCGTGAGTTCGTCCAGATTGATTTCCAGCGTCTCTCGAGAGCTGACGACCGACTGTTCCAGTGCGTCCAGCAAATCTCCATCACGGACGCGCCCGGCCGTTCGAAGGTGGTCGACAGCTGCACGTGGTGAATGGTTCAGATTGGAAAGCGTGTCGAAATCAAGAGCGGTCTGAAGAATCTGCACCGGCAGCGGTGTGTCGTCAGGGAGCGGATCACACTCCCCGGCAACTGCAGGTTCGGGAGCGGGAAAGCAGCCAGCGATAATCTCCGTGACCGCCTCCATACGCGGGATCTTCCGGATCAGGTCTGCGGCCACTGTACCGAGGCCTCTCAGCATCGAGACTTCGGATTGCGACAGCGTCTGACCCGAAAGTGCTCGTTCAAGGACAGACTCAGGAACCGTGACGCTGCCAGCCTGAGAGAGCAAGGCGGCCGTCTCCAGTTCCCAGGCGTTCTCGATTTCGAAATGTTTAGCGAGCGAGTTGACCAGCCGCTGGATTCGCGTGGCACGACCGAAGGCCAGCGGACTGGCCAGCGAGAGGATTTCCGCCATGGCGCGAATACTGCCCGTGACGGTCTCCTCCAGAAGTTCCTTTTCTGCCGTAACCAGCCGGTATTGCTCCAGGCCACAATTCAGCACGGCGATCAGCGCTTCCGGCGGGCACGGTTTGTTGAGAAACCGAAAGATGCGGCCGTTGTTAATCGCATTGATCGCCGTCTGCTGATCAGCGTTGCCGGTCAACATAATCCGAACACTGTTTGGAGTCAGACTCTGTGCCTGCTCCAGAAACTGAACGCCATTCATTTCCGGCATATTCATATCGGAGACGATCGCCGCGAATTCGTCTTCCTGCCGGATTATGTCGAGTCCTTCCTGGCCGCTATTAGCAGTTGCCAGATCGAATTCACGGCGCAGTTGGCGGCGATATCCCGACAGGATGTTGGGGTCATCATCGACTAAGAGTACGCGTCTGTTCATACCGTCGCCTCACTTAATTCGAGTTCGAGCATTGACCGAAACGAATCAACGTCATCCGCGAGTCCGATCGATTCGAGGAACGGGTAATCCAGTTCGTGTGGAACGGCTCGTTCGCAAGCCGCAGTACCCTGCGAGCAAAGGCAGTTGGCAATATGCACAGCAGCTAACGGCCGAAACGTGGGCTCTCGACAATCCGACGGCCGGTGATGAAACGCGACCGCTTCCACGATTTCGTCCGCCAGTCCCCAGAGACCGAGCAAATACGCACCGATCTCGGCATGAGAAGCGCCGAGAGAAGCCAACTCTGCATCCTGCAACGTCTGCCCCTCACAAACGATGTCGAGCGCCTCTCTAAACTCGCGCGGAAAACTACTGGCCAGCACAAGTTTGCCGACATCGTGCAGTTGTCCCGCCAGATAGGACTCATTGTGTACGTGCACATCATTCGTCTGGCTGACCGCAATCTTCTTTGCCAGACCGGCGACCTGCATACTGTGCTGCATCACGCCTTCAGGCGAAAAACCGGCTATTGGTGTTTCGTTAAACTGTGAGAACACGCCGAGTGTCAGCACGAGCGATTTGATAACGTCAACTCCAAGCAGGCTGACGGCCTGAGCCGAGGTTGTAATCTCACGCCTCACGCCGAAGAAAGAAGAGTTGACCAGCTTCAGGATCTTCACGCTCATCGCAACGTCCTGCTCGATGAGTTCGCCGACTTTCTGCAACGAGGCCTCCGGGTTTCGAAGTTCCCGCACAACCTGCTCGTAAACCGCCGGCAGACTGGGTAGTGACTGAACACTCGAGACGACCTTTGCCAAATCCGGACTTGCAAGTAAGTCACGGAGCGTACAGGCGCGAGTGATTGTCGATTTGAGCAGACCAGCGTCACAGGGTTTCGAAAGATACTGATGCGTCGACTCGACACAGTTCATCACGGTGTCGCGATCTGCCTGGCCGGAAAGCATGAATCTCGCAATATTCGGATGCTCCTGCTGAACCTGATTCAGCAGCTTCGCGCCATCCATACCTGGCATCCTCATGTCCGACACGATCACATCGAATGTCGATGAACTCAGCCGTTCCATGGCTTCGCTGCCGGAGGCGACAAACTCCATCTCGTACTCTCTGCGGAACGGTCGCAGCAGACGCTTCAACCCCTGCAGGACATTCGGATCGTCATCGACAAATAGAATTCGTTTCATCTTCGTGGCCCTTTGTTGTCCAGTGAGTTTCGTGTCATCGAGATCGTGAGGAACGTGCAGCGCGTCGTTGATCATTGCTGCGATCAGGCCGGTTGCAGTTCGCTTGCGGCGACGTCGCAAAGAGGCAGCCGAATCACGAACGTTGTGCCTTGCCCGGACGCCGTTTCAAACGTCAGCGATCCGTCGTGCTTTTCCGTGATGATCTGCCAGGCCAGGGCCAGGCCCTGTCCCGTGCCACGCCCGACTTCCTTCGTTGTGAAGAACGGATCAAAAATCCGGGACTGCACTTCTTCGGGAATTCCGGTACCGGAATCCGAAATGCGGATCTCGGCAAAGTCACCATCAAGGCGGGTCTGAATGCCGATCCGCCCTTTGGCCTGGGAACCGTCTCCGACAACGTCACCGATTGCGTGCGTCGCGTTGACGACAATGTTGAGAATGACCTGGTTCATCTCTCCCGGCAGACACGGAACGGACGGCAGCGCAGGATCGAAATCCGTCTCCAGTTCTGCGACGTATTTCCATTCGTTACTTGCGACGGTCATCGTACTTTGGATGGCGTGGTTCAAGTCGACAGTTTGCTTCCCTTCGACTCCAGGATGCGCAAACTCCTTCATGGCACGGACGATTTTCGTGACACGGTCAATCCCTTCGAGTGACTGGTCGATCGCGGACGGAATCTCTTCCAACAGGTAATTCACATCCGCCGTGGCAACCGTCGTTTCAGCCCGCGCCACAAGTTCCGGTTCTGTATTGTTCTGCTTTATCACAGCAAGCAATTCGTTCGTCAGCGTCATCAGATCTGTCAGGTCCGAAAATGAATCCTGCAGGAACCGCGTGTTGTCGCCGATGTACTGAATCGGCGTGTTGATCTCATGAGCGACACCCGCAGCCAGCGAGCCAACCGACTCCAGCTTCTGGGCCTGGACGAGTTGTTGCTGCAGCGTGCAGAGCTCTGTTGTGTCTTCGTGTGCAACCACCGCACGGTACGACTCTCCGATCTGAAATCGTGTGACGTGGACTGAGAAAGATTGACTCACCGAATTCTCAGACACGCACCGATAGTCACCGCGGAACTGCTCACGTTCTCCGGCAAGCGTTTCGCGGAGAGCAACGGCCAAATCACGTACGGCAGGAATCGATTCGCCGACTGCCTCACACGCCGCGACATAGTCCGAATCGATGATCAGTCGCGGACCGGCGATCGGATGGCCGGACTCAGCTTGCGCCCAGCGACGATTGACCTGCTCGATCTTTCCCTCGGAATCGAGGATCGCGATTCGTTGTGATAGCGAACCGATCGCGTTTCGCAGAAACTCGTGTGACTCGGTTGTCTGTATGAGAGCCTCGTTGAGCGACTGCGTACGCTCGGCAACAACGTCTTCCAGCTCTTCCATTCGGTGCTTGATTCGCTGCTGCATGCTCCATTTCTCTGTCAGTGCCATCGCGAGCTGAGAGACCTCAGACACGTCGAACGGCTTTTTGAGAATCAGCAACTGGTCACTCAGGCCAAGTCGGTCAATCGTCTCTTTCCATGAGTAGTCCGAATAGGCAGTACAGATAACGACCTGCAAAGCCGGGTCGACTTGCCAGAGATGTTCGATCGTCTCGACACCATCCCAGCCAGGTGGCATGCGCATGTCGACAAAAGCCATTGCATAGGGGCGATCTTCTTCAAGTGCTTTTGTGACTAATTCCAGCGCATGCTTTCCCTGAAAGGCGGAATCCAGCTCAAAGGGCAGAACGCAGTTCGATTGTTGTGGCTCAGCGTCACCAAAAAACAGGAACGCTTCGTCATCGTTGAGGTCTTCGGTTCCGACATCAGCGCTGAGGATCTTGCGAAAGTCGTCGTGAATAGCTGCATTGTCATCAATGATGATGATCCTGCGATTTTCACTGACTAGACGAGACATGAAGTTTCCTTTCCGATTGGAAGTTGCAACGTAAATTTAGCTCCGTGACCAGGACTCTCGCTGGAAACCGTCAGTGTGCCACCCAGTTCTGCAGCAGCATTCGAACTGCTGTGCAGTCCGAATCCGTGACCGTCTTTGCGCGTTGTAAACCCGTGACCGAAAATGCGATCGAGGTTGTCCGGAGCGATGCCGACACCGGTATCCTGAACCTCGATCGATGCCTGACTGTCTTCGCTTCGTTTGATTCGAATAGTGAGGCGCCGGTCATCGCCGTCATGCTGGGCGATTGCGTTTTTCGCGTTGCTAATGAGGTTGACCAGAATCTGCAGAACCTGGTGCTTGTCCGTTTCAATCGCGGGCACGTCATTGAACTTACGTTGGATTTCGATACGGTGTCGTCTGAAACTTGAGTCGTTGACCGTAAGAGCGGTCTCGACCAGTTCCTGCAGTACGATCCGCTCGACGAAACCTCGTCGCGAGTGGGTCTGCTGCACCTGGACGATTTCCTTGATGTGGTCGATTTTCATGCTGAGCTCCCCGACCTCGGTCTGCATGAAGTCTCGATCATCAGAAAGGCTGTCCGAGAGTCGGCGCAGGTAGGCCGGCAGGCGAATGCCTTTTTCGTCGCTCGTGAGAAAATCGCCGGGATCGTCCGAGTGTTCTTCGAGCATCGCCACCGCCTTCTGCAGGTTGTCGATGCGCCCGGTGATCAGTCGGTCGGTCAACAGATTGGCCGAGACATTGACACTGTTCAGGACGTCGCCGACGTTGTGCAGCACACCCGTTGCGATATCAGCCATGCCCGCAGATCGGGCCGTGTCAACAAGTTGTCGGTTGAGCGATTCAAGTTTTGCCGCGGCCTGTTCTCGCTCAGTAGTATCGCGGACTGACGCAATGAGGAGCGTTTCGTGTGCCCCGTTCATCAGTTGCAGCACAACTTCAACGGGAAACGTCGAGCCATCCTTTCGACGGTGATCGGTCTCGATCACGCCCGCTTGCCGATCGTCCCTGATGATCTCGTCACACTTCGCCGCCAGTTGCTTGTCACTCACGTATGGTTTGATGTCCTGCGGCTCCATCGAAAGCAATTCTTCACGCGAATAGCCAATGCTGGAACAGGCGGTGTCATTCAGGTCGACAAGCCCCCACGTCTGGCGGTCGATTAGAAAGACAGCATCAGGAGAAGCGTCCAGTGCCGCCCGGAAACGCTGCATCTCTGATTCCGCCGCGGTCATCTGTTTGGCGATGGCATGCCCATAGCATGTCACTCCAATGACGATCAGGACGATGCAGATTGCGGCGGCTGTTTCGAACCATCCAAGGTCTTCCGCTCGTGCCGTTTCCGTCGCGAAGTGTCGCTGCTGAATCGATCCGACCTGAGTGATAAGTTCCGTAATCTCGGGTGCGGTCTCGGCAAAGTACCGGTCCATCGTCGACATGTGCTGACTCGCCCGGTCAGTCTGCCCGTTAGCGAGCAACGTGAAGATTTGAGTCGCTTCGCCCTCGATTCGATCGACCGCTGTTTCAAGAACGTCGAAACGCACGAGAAGTTGACCTGCGTCTGACGGATTGACATTCGAGCGAACGTCATTGCGACTGGCTTCAATGACGCTTCGAAACTTGCTGACAGCCTCATCAAGGCGCGCGGACTCTGCCTTTGAATCGCGCGAAGTGAACACGTCGTTTCCGGGAGCGTTGACGTCCGACACCAGTTCCGCGATCTGAGAGAACGACACAGTCCGCTCAGCCCACACGCGATTAACCGCGACCGATTCGGTGTAGATGTCGAGTACCTGGTGGCCGAGGTACAGCGTGGTCGAGATGGTGATCAGGTCAAATGCTGCCAGCACGTAATAAAGGTGATACCACCGGAATAGCGGCGTCGACCTGGTTTCGGTATTGAGAGCGTCCGGTTTTGCATCCATTTGTTTATTCCTCACGTGTTCTTCGTTTCGATCTGCCGAGTTCTTTACTGAGTGTCTGGCCTGCACGCGTTGTCGATCGCCAATTCGGCGGTCGGTGTTGAGAGTGCCGAGTTACGTCACCAGACAGACTTCGTCCTTCCGAAGCGGCAATTGAAGTGTAAAAACAGCTCCGCGATCTGGTCCGTCGCTGAAGACAGTCAGCGATCCGCCGAGTTCGTTGGCGGCATTCGAACTGCTGTGCAGTCCGAATCCGTGACCGTCTTTGCGCGTCGTAAAACCGTGGCCGAAGATCCGATCGATGTTGTCCGGAGCGATGCCGGAACCGGTATCCTGAACCTCGATCGATGCCTGACCGTCATCGCCGAGTTTAATTCGAATCGTGAGGCGTCGGACGTCGCCTTCGTGCTCGGTCATCGCGTTTCGGGCGTTACTGATCAGGTTGACCAGAATCTGCAGAACCTGATGCTTGTTTGTTTCGATCACGGGTACGTCATCGAATTCACGTTGGATTTCGATGCCGTGTCTTTCGATGCTGGCGTCGTTGACTTTGAGAGCGATCTCGATCAGTTCCGACGCGACGATCTGTTCGATATGACCACCGCGTCGTGCGTAGGTCTGCTGAACCTGGATGACTTCCTTGATGTGGTCGATCTTCTCGCTGAGCGACGTGACCTCGGTCCGCATGAAGTCGCGATCGTCAGAAAGGCTGTCAGAAAGCTTGCGGAGATATCCGGGCAGGCGGCGGCCTTTTTCGTGGCGCATCAGAAACGTGCCGGGATCGTCGGAGTGTTCTTCGAGCATCGCCACAGCATTCTGCAGGTTGTCGATGCGTCCGGTGATCAATCGGTCGGTCAGCAGATTTGCCGAAACATTGACGCTGTTCAGGACGTTGCCGGCGTTGTGCAGCACGCCCGTTGCGATTTCAGCCATGCCCGCCTGACGAGCCGTTTCCAGGTGCTCCTGTTGCAGACTGGCCAGTTCCTCATTGGTTTGTTCCAGTCGTTGCCGACCGCGATCCGTGTCCTTCATGATGTTGATCGCCGCACGCTGCATCTGCTGTTGCTGGGCGGCACGTTTCCTGATCGATTCGTTGGCTTCCTCAAGCTGCCGCTGGGTCCGGATCAGGTCGGACTTCTGTTGAGCCAGCAGTTGATTGCCTTCTACCGTTCGATCTGCATCGGTACGAAGCTTCCGGAGGACGCAGTCGACACCAAATACCCCCGCGCCACCCATAACGACCATGAGCAGAAACAGTTTCCGCATGCCCGAGTGAAGGTGGCTTGCCGAATCCTCCACCGGAACGGAAACATGCAGCACGCCGCGTACATCGCCCGCACGCCAGTCGGTCTTCGGACTTTGCGGGTGGCTGTTGTGACATGAAACGCAACTGGCCCGCATACGGTCACTGACGGCATAGCGAAGGACATTGCGTCCATTGGCTTCGTCGAACCGGTAGTACGGCTCGTCCGGACGTGAACGCAATGCCGCCAACGCATCGCGTTCGAACTCCCCCTGCGGCCCTCCGTCCTTTCGCCAGGGAAAGGGGTAGTCGCTATAGAGTCGCACTGACAAATCGTGTTCCTGCTCACCAATCTGTTTTCCCAGCAGCATGCTGAGCGTGGCCGGCAACGGAATTGCGTCGTCGTGTGCCTGGTAGTCGTGTGTGACCCGCATCCCATGCGCTTTTGCACGCGAGACGACTTCCGATGTGTACAGAGTCCGGAATGTCGAAAGTGAATTGCTGTAGAACTCGGCATTCTGCAGCGCTGAATTTTCGACCAGCTCACCGGAGATTCGGGACA
This sequence comes from Planctomycetota bacterium, assembly GCA_963579025.1. Taxonomy (GTDB): domain Bacteria; phylum Planctomycetota; class Planctomycetia; order Planctomycetales; family Planctomycetaceae; genus CAUZFZ01. Next base: position 8,108 of record CAUZFZ010000089.1, read on the forward strand.
GTTGCCATAAGACGAGCAACACGGCCGCGACGCCTGACAGAAGCAGCACGCGGACCATCCGTTGGCAGGCCCAGTCAATCCCGATTGCACACAGCTGTGACAAACGACGTTGGGAACGAGAGTGTTCTTCCTCGGCGTGGCTAAACATGGCTCTCGACTCCCTCTACTGCCGACGCACGAAACGCGTCGTCGAGATCGACGTCGTAAAGAGCTTCGCGGCCCAGTTGTTCAGCCAGCTCGTTAACTTCGCGTTTCAGCTCGATCATCCTTAGTTCACGACCCACGGCGCAACTGTTGAATTCTTCCAGTTCCGCCACCTTGTTCTGCAGCCGCCCATGGATGGAGACAACACTGTTTCCGGTCTCTGTAATGCGACGATTTGCGTCCAGCAGGCTGATCTGCTCGCGATTCACCTCGTCCAGAACACGGTTGTATTGAGCTGCGATCTGGCCAACTTCTGTCTCGGAAGCAATTGTCGTCGGTTGGCTGAAATTACCTGACTGTCGCTGCGTTTCCATTTCGGTCATCAGGTCAAGGAGCTCGTAGCTGGACCCGTGCTCGCTCACATTCAATCCCACGCGCTCTTCTTCGGCGGTCACTCTCAACGGCACGAACCGGTTGATCAACCAGAAAGATCCGAATCCGGCTGTGAGTGACCAGCCGGCGATCGACCCGACACCAATCAGCTGCACGAGGAATTGATCCCAGCGTGTCAAATGCGGGCCGAATTCAGACGACGCCCCAAACAGTGCCACGGCCAGCACGCCCCATATTCCGGCGAAACCGTGGACCGGGACGGCGCAGACAACGTCGTCAAGTCGCAGCCGTTCCAGCAATTTCGTACCGGCAGCCGCAATCCAGCCACCGATCATTCCGATCAGCATCGCCTCCGCTGGTCCAATCACATGGCAACACGCCGTGACCGAAACCAGTCCTGCGAGGATGCCGTTCTGCACGGAATAGATGTCAGCCCGACGCGTCAGCAGCCAGACGATCGCCAGTGTTCCGGCGCCACCCGCCGCCGCTCCCAGTCCGGTGTTGATCATGATCTGCGGAACCTGATCAGTCATCGCCAGCGTGCTGCCGCCGTTGAAGCCAAACCAGCCCACCCACAGGATCAGAACGCCCAGTGCCGACATCGGCAGATTGTGTCCGTGAAACAACTTCGAATCGCCATCGAATCGTCCTCGACGTGGCCCGACGATCACGATGGCCGCCAGTGCCACCGAGCCCCCAACCACATGGACGACGCTGGAACCAGCAAAGTCGATATAGCCCAGTCGCTCGAGCCAGCCAGACGCCTGGCCCGACATCAGTCCGCCCCAGGCCCAGTGCCCGCTCACGGGGTAGATCAGACCCGAAACGACAAGTGCGACGAGCACATAGCCCACGAACCTCATACGCTCGGCGACAGCGCCAGACACGATCGTTGTTGCCGTTCCGCAGAAGACAACCTGAAACAGGAAGAATGCAGAGTTGGAAGCCGACGCTGATTCGAAACAGAACTCCGTTGTCCCGAACAGACCCGCGGTGCTGGCTCCGAACATGATGCCGAAACCGATCAGCCAGAACACGCATGCTGACACGCAGATGTCGACCAGGTTCTTGATCGCGACGTTGATGCTGTTCTTTGACCGCACCAGTCCCGACTCAAGACAACAGAATCCTGCCTGCATAAAGAAGACGGCTGCGGTGCAACCCAGTACCCACAGCGTGTCTATCATCAGAGGGTTTTCCCGCATGACTCAGGTCTCCTGTTTGTTCAGGCCACGCTCGCGGTCAGCGTAGCATTCGCCGCCAGCCCAGCTCGTAAGTCACGTGTTCTGTTCGTTTTGACAGGCAGTATTCGTGTGATGCCTTCACCCAGGTGTTGACTGCGTGTCCAGAGACGAACAGTCTGATCCTGCCGGTCTGGCCCAGCGTCATGCGACGGGATGCGTCTCACCTGGACCACGGCAAAGGCTGCCGGTCGGGCAGCCGTGGTGATGCACGCAAAGACTGCCACATGGCGCGGCGAGTGCGTCGACATCTATCCGCAAAGTGATGCGGATGTCCGCATGAACAGCGGCAACGGCTGCACCAGATGTATCAAACGCCTCCAGTGCTGCGCGGAGTGTGAGCGCATTCATCCACGGTTCGCGGGACATCGCGACAAGGCGGCAGCGCGAGCGCGGGCTGTTTTACGACGAGGCGGAAGATGCCAGAGGGCTGGGCAGTCGCTGGCAGTCGTTGGCGAACATGACGTCCTGCACGAGTCGGGCCACGGACTCGACCTGCATTCTTGCCAGAACTGTCCGACGACGGGCTTCCACAGTCCGCAGCGAAAGGTCCAGACGCGTGGCAATCGTCTTGTTGGCCTGGCCATCCACAATGAGACGCATCACACATCGTTCCTCGTCTGTCAGCCGGTCGATCCGGTCTTTAATTTCACGGCGTGCATCGCTGATGAGCCGCGATTCCGCGTCAAGCTGCACTGCCGTCCGGACCGCTTTCCACAGGTCGTTGTTGCGGCAGGGCTTTTCCAGCACTGTGACAGCTCCCCGCAGCATCAGTTCCACCGTGACGGGCACCTCCGCATACCCCGAGACCACGACTACCGGTATCGTCCTGCCGCGGTCGGCCATGGCGTCCAGCAGTTCCACACCGCTCATACCGGGCATCCGCAGGTCGGTAATCAGGCATCCCGGTTCGCCCTGGTAGGCATTCAGAAATTCTTCGGCCGACGCAAATGCACGGGTTGGCAGGCCCAACGTCGCGACCAGCGCCCTGGCCGATTCTCTGGAACTTCGGTCGTCGTCGACGATAAACACGATCGGATTAGTGCTCATGACTGGCCCTTATAGTCGAGCGCGAATGTGAGGCGGACGGCCACCCCAGGTCATCGTTGTTCCATTCAGTCAATGACTCGCGGTCATGCTGGTCGATCCGGGCACACGTGGGGAGGTGGATTACCGCAATGAGTTTGTCGAGATTCGAACCCGTGACAATACATGTTTTCAGGTGTGATCGCTCATCAGATAGTGTAAGTTATAGATCTATACGTAATAGATCTACTTATTTTATTCACATTTCACTGCTGCGTTTGTGACGGCACAAATGTCGTGATCAACGGGCAGGTCGGTTTGAGCGAAACGCGTTTCGGCGCGAATCAGCGTTCTGCCTGGACTCGATGCCGGGCCATGTGACCCGGTTCTCGCAGTCCGAATCAGGACGCACGAAACGATCGCGGCCAGTAGCGCATAAGACACAAAGCCGCACGGTTCGGGAGGGTGCGCCGGATGCCGCGGAGCAACCGAACTGCCGTTGAACCGCTACTCCGCCGACACACCCTGTGACTTGTCGGAAATGTCTGTTCGGCACCAGGCTCCGTCCCACTTGATGCAGTCGACGGCAGCGTAGGCGCAGCGTTTCGCGTCGGAGATGTCGTCTCCCAGCGCTGTCACCCCCAGCACGCGGCCTCCGTTGCTCACGACCTGCTCATTGTGAATTTGCGTGCCCGCATGGAAGACTTTGACGTCTGCGTGAGTGTCGGCTTCGTCCAAACCAGTGATGAAACGGCCTTTCTCATACGAGCCAGGATAACCGTCGGACGCCATCACGACGCAGATTGCCGGACGCGGGTCCCACTCGAGTGGTTCGATCTCTTCGAGACGACCCTCGCTGGCAGCCAGCAGGATCTCGGCGAGGTCGGACTTCAGACGCACCAGCACTGGCTGCGCCTCCGGGTCACCGAATCGCACGTTGTATTCAAGTACCTTGGGCCCCTTGTCGGTCAGCATCACACCGGCATACAGGATTCCGCGGAACGATGTGTCGTCCGAGTTCATCGCATGCACGGTCGGAAGCAGAACGGTCTGGACAATCTCGTCCATCAGTTCGTCCGTGACGATCGGAGCAGGGGAGTAAGCTCCCATGCCGCCGGTGTTCGGTCCCAGGTCGCCATCGTAGGCCCGTTTGTGGTCCTGCGAAGTTTCCAGCGGAATGATGGTTGATCCGTCCACGATGGCCAGAATGCTGGTTTCCTGACCGACGAGGCATTCTTCAATGAGCAGATCGTTGCCCGCAACTCCGAATGCTCGATCACGCAGAATCAGATTAATGGCGTCGATCGCTTCGGCGTGATTACTGCAAACGATGGCGCCCTTACCTGCGGCCAGACCATCGGCCTTCACGACCCAGGCTTCCGCCTCTTGAGCCTGCAGCCACCCAATGGCCTCTTCGGCCCGGTCGAATACCTGATAATCAGCAGTCGGCACGTTTGCCCTGCGCATGACCTTCTTCGCGAAAATCTTGCTGCCTTCCAGTTGGGCTGCCGCCTTATTCGGCCCGAACGCGCGTAGCCCCGCGTTGCGAAATTCATCCACGATGCCGGCACACAATGGCACTTCAGGACCGACAACGGTCAGATCAATCTGCTCGTGCTGAGCGAACTTCAAGAGGCCGCGGATGTCGGAATCCGAGACATCAACGTTCTTCCCATCCGCAGCCGTGCCGGCGTTTCCGGGAGCACAGAAAACGGTCTCGACCTGGGGCGACTGGCTGAGCTTCCAGACCAGAGCGTGTTCACGTCCACCCTGACCGACGACAAGTATCTTCATGGCAGCACTAACCGTTGTGAGATTCGACAAAGCGAGCCCGGCAATCCGGAGCAAGGGCAGGGCAGTATAGTTCAGCCCCGCGAACGTCTGTAGCAAGTCCGCGAACCACTACGATCCGCTGTTCTCTGCGGCCGTTTCAGATTGCAGCAACCGCTCAAGTGAGCAGGTTTCCAGACCGGCAGCGGCCATGAGGGCGGCGATGCTCTCGCTCAGACTGTTCGGCGTGGCCTCGTCGCAATTCCGCCGCACTGCGCGAATCAGCAGATTCCGCGGTGTATGCTCGAGATCGATGAACTCCAGAACCTGTGTGCGATAACCGTGCTCCTCAAGAATCGCCGCACGCAGGCCGTCGGTGAGAGTCTCCGCCAGTCGCTCGTGCAGGATGCCGTGTTTCTGAACGGGGGCCAGAAAACTGCGATCCATCTGTGAGGCCAGTTCGTGATGGCAGCAGGGGACACTCAGGATGACCTGCGACTGCCAACTGACGGAGCGTGCCAGAGCAACGTCCGTCGCGGTGTCGCAGGCATGCAGGGAAACCGTCAGGTGGACGGATTCCGATGGTTCCCAGGTCGACATATCCCCGGCCACAAATCGCAGACCCTGGCAATTCAATCGGTCAGCAATTCCGTTGCAGTGCTCAACCACGTCGGCCTTCAGATCCAGTCCAGTGATCTCAACCGTGCGTCCATGAACTGCCGTCAGCAAGTGGTGCAGAGCGAACGTCAGATAGCTCTTTCCGCAACCGAAATCGACCACGCGAATCGGTCCGTCGTCTGGAAGTGACGCGTACACATCGGACACGAATTCCAGAAACCGATTGACCTGCCGAAACTTGTCGTATCGCGCGGCCCGGACACGACCATCAGCTGACATCACGCCGACTTCGATCAGAAACGGGCACGGGATCCCGTCAGGAATCAGGTACTGTTTTTCCCGGTTGTGCGAGACATCGGCCATCTGCTTCGTCGGACTGCGCCGCGTCACTCGTACTTCGTCGCCCTTTGTTTTCGCGATGACATCGGCCTCGGCGGTAAACAGGTGACCGTTTCTAAACCGCTCGCCAAACAGTTGCGTGACGGACTCGATCGCCTCATCCGGCAGCAGATTCTCGTGCGTTTCACGTCGCGTTTCGTGACGAGTCAATTGAATCCGTCGGCCGGCTTTGACGTCGACCGGTCGCGCGGTGACTCGTTCGATCAATTCGGGTCCGTGACGGCCATCGCGCCACGGGCGGCTCAGAACGATCTGAATAAACGAGTCGTCCCGCAGAGATTCGGCGAACGCGGTGGTGAATTCGTTCATGCCCAGCCCGCAACCACACACCAGGCATCGGAAGCGAGCAGGTCCCGCATCCGCTGTCCGAATGCGTCGCCAGCCAGTGGCGCGAGTGTCAGTGCTGTTCCCGACATGCGTCGCAGGACCCAGCGGTTGCCTTTGCGGTCAACGGACCGCAGGTCGCGCAGCGCAACAAAGAAGGCTCCCGGCATCTGACCCAGTAATTCCGGCAGCCGCTGCAATTCGTCGCCCGTCAGTCGCACAGGTTCATTCTCCTCGACCTGTTTCTCGCGCAACTGCTTCGACCGCACGAACGGCAGGACGAATACGAGCGGCGACCAGAGTAGAGCGGCAACAGTCCAAAGTGGAGAACCGCCGGATTCCTCGACCAGTCGCGTAGCCACAACCGTCTGGTACGGCAGAAAGAACAGACCGTTACTGGTCTCGTAAAGGACGCCGTCATTGGGCAGTCGGCGGCGCCGAACTCTCACGTGTCCAATACGTCCAACCACCTGACCAATCGCGGATCGGGCTCGTTGAGTGACTTCGTCGGAGTCCGGAGTGTCGACCAGCATGTCCATGCACTCCGGGCACCGGCCATCCCGGGACCAGACCCATTGCGAACATTCCTGGCACAGGCGAGAGGACATATCTGAGTTCGAAGGGATTATGAGATGTGTGCTAAGCTTCGGGATCAAGTCTACTCCCGGTCGGGAAACTCGCACAACAACTGGAAACGTTAACCGATGGCCTTGAACAAGAAGCACAAAAAACAGCTTGACGTCATTCGCAAAAAAATTCCGATTCTTCGCCAGCAACTGGCAGGGGAAAAAGAGCAGATGGACGATCCAGCCAACGTGAAACGCCTTGAAGACGAGATCGCGAAACTCGAAGAGCAGGCGCGGACGATTCGGGCGGACAGTTAGGTTTTTCAGTCGTAAGGCATGCGAGCCGTGCGTGCTTTCGAATCTCACGCAGAGGCGCGAAGACGCAAAGGTCGGAATTGAACTTTGCGTCTTCGCGACTTTGCGTGAGTCTCTGTTTGATTCCGGCTAAGCCAGCAGGCACATCGGTTCGCCAGGAGGAAACACACATGCGACATGACGACAATCGCTCGTTCCGATACGTGGCTATCTTCGCAACCGGACTGATGGCGCTGTTCGCCGATACGGCATCGGATGCCCGGGCCGAATCGGACTACGAGTGGGTCAACGTGACCATGACCGCTGCGTTTGCTCCCCGGGACGGAGCGGGTGCCCTGTCGTTCCGTGGGAGGATGTGGCTGCTCGGCGGATGGAATCCAGCGAAGTCGCAACGTGAATTCTTTCCGCGCATCTGCAACAACGAAGTGTGGAGTTCCCGGGAGGGACGTGACTGGACACTGATCAAGCCGAACACCTTCAAGGACGGCAAGTTCGACACAAAGAGCGATTGGGAAGGACGGCACACGGCCGGTTATGCCGTGTTCCGAGACCGCATGTGGATTATTGGTGGCGACTGCAACCAGGGGCATTACCAGAACGATGTCTGGAATTCGCAGGACGGTCGGACATGGACTCAGCTGAATCCGGATGAATCAGTGCCCTGGGCGCCGCGGGTATTGCATTACACCGTTGTGCACGATGACCGCATCTGGGTGATCGGCGGACAGACCATGCCCGGGTTCGCAAAATCCGATGAGACATTCTATCGCGACGTCTGGACGACGCAGGACGGTATCGAGTGGGCGCAGGTCAAGCCGGCCGAACCCTGCTGGTCACCACGCGGCATGATCGGCGGCAGTGCCGTCATGAAAGGTCGCATCTGGGTTCTCGGCGGAGGCACGTACGACACGCCGACAACGAAGTCACGCCTGTTTCACAATGACGTGTGGAGCTCGGCGGACGGCGTGAACTGGACACAGCACACCAAAGCCGCTCCGTGGCATCCACGGCAGTACCACGACGTGGCCGTCTGGGACGATCGCCTATGGGTGCTGGAGGGCTACCACCGCGACGGCGGCAATCGCAAAGACGTGTGGCACTCGGCGGACGGTGTCCATTGGCAGGAAGTCGCGAACACTCCCTGGAAAGCACGGCACGCCGCGAGTGTCTTCGTTCACAATGACGCGCTGTGGATGGTCGCCGGAAACAACATGCAGCCCGACGCGTGGAAACTGGTCCGCAAGTGAGCAACATTCCGGACAGCATACTCACGCAGGAAAGGGGCCCAAACAAGTTCGCTCCAGTGCCTGGATTCCTGTCATTTCGTCGCAGCAGACCGTGCGTGTGCCGTCCTGTTGGAATCGTGCGGTCGCCTGCAGGTACGTCTGGCAGACCTCTTCCACCTTCCTCTGAAATTCCTCGGGGTCTTTCTCTTTAGCGCTAATCCACATCATTCGGCGGTGTGGCTGAAGCTGTGCGTCGCGCAAATACCGGTCAACGCGGTTTGAACGGCCAGCGGCTTTTCTTTGGAGCGGGTGTGCGATCGCGTTTGGCGTCCGCGGTTGAGATGCCCTCGGCATACACGAGCCGACCGCTGTAGCCATCGTAGAATTGCACGATGACCTGAGGTTCGTCGTAGGGCACGAACTGATACCCGACGCCGTCAGGCCGAGCGGCTCGCATGATGTTGTTGATCTGCACGACCGCGTAGTAGGTATTTCGCTGCCGGCTGTAGTGAACGTTGTCGGGGAAACCTGCAATCCACTTCACTTTGACCGTGCGACCCTCGCTGTCGAACCAGCCACCAAACGGAGGCAGTCCGGCCGTGCCGATCGGATGCCCGGCGGAGTTCATCGGACCGCACATGAACTCCCAGACATTGTCCGTCATCTGCACGGCCACGGCATTGTGGACGTCGCCTGTGAAGATCAGGACGGGCTTTTCGATGTTGTCCAGTTCAGGAATGAGCTGCTCACGCTCATGCACGTACCCGCAAAACCCGTCGCCTTTCGAGCCCGTCCCGCCTTCCGGTCGCACGTGATATCCCGAGTGATAAATCACCCAGGGATCGGGTGAGATGACCATGATGAAGTCGGCGTCGGTCTGCTTCACGCCGTCCAGAAACCACTTGCGCTGGGTCTCGCCCAGAATGAATCGATCGGGATCGTGAGCCCGTTTTTCTCCATGGAACTTTGACCGCTCGCCGCGTGTGTCGAGAAAAAAGAAATGACAGTTGCCGATCTTTCGGTCGAAGTAGTGATGAGTACCGATGCTGTACGGCACAGTGCCGTCGGCCTTAAACGCCGGTCGGACACGCAATCGATGCTGGTCAAGAACTTCGACGAGCCCGTACACACCGATGTTGCTGCCGCCTCGATCTTTCACGCTCCGCCCATCGCCCTGCATGTAGGGGCCAACGTGGATTGTGCTGACCTGCTCTGCCTTTAACTGGCTGAAGTCGGCCTGTTCATCGACGAGGACGTTGCCACCCTGCTCGACCCGAGCCGATCCAAATCGAAGTCGCGATCGCCGTGGTGATTCGTCGTTGGCCCACGCGGCGTAGTCCTGCCAGACATCCAGAGCCGGGTCCCGTTTGAGATAATTGCCATTTCCCAGTCCAACTTCGCCGGCTCCGTCGAGGTTTGAATTGACCTCGTGGTCGTCGTACATCGTCATGAACGGGACGTAGCGAAATAGATTGGACATGTTCCGTCCGCGCTCCAGATACAGCTTGTAGTTGCCGGCGTATCCGGCCCGAGTTCCGTCGAGGACTTCCTCGTAGGTGAAGTCACCATTCACGATGTGAAACGAGACGTGGTCGGCCTGCTGTCGATAAAGCGTTCCGTAGGACGGCGGGTTCGCGTAGATGCCGAACTTCTCTGGATCCTGCGGAGCTTTCTGCCTCATGCAGCAGCCGATCGAAAACGAGAAATTGAACTCCCCCTGCGGGTTATTCAGCTCGTCGACGTAACTTGTTGCATCAGGCAGAGTCCGGAACGAAGGCCAGGGTCGATCGAACTCCATCCGCGTATCGATCAGCCCCGTCGCGGTGACGATGCCGTAGTAGTACCGTGTGTTCGGCTTCAGCTTTTCCAGTTGTACGAAGCCCGTGTTGTCAGCTTCACTTCGTGTCTTGCCTGTAACGGAAGGGCTCTCGGCAGCCGATAGTGGCAGCCGAGTGTCGAACACGACACGAAACGACTGTGGCTTATCGGTGCGGACCCAGACGCGCATCGAGTGCGTCTTCGGCTGTCCGAGCATCGGGCCATGAGTCAGACCACTCGTGTGATACGGCATGACGTGATGCGCCACCGGATCAGGCCAGCGATCATCTCCGCGTGCACGGCATAGACTCGCCATCACGACGACGCACGCGATCGTCAGCATCCGCTTTGATTGATTCATTGAACGTACCGGTCCCATAGCAGTTTCCGTCGATGCTGGCTGTCAGGCGTGCCGCAGTTGAGAATTTACCAACGCCCCCGACTTTACGTCGGGGGTTCTCGCGTCTTTGCACTACCGATTGCGTAGTGCAGAAACGCGAGAACCCCTGAGATAAACTCAGGGGCGGTAGATTCTCATCTGCCGCTCGCCTTACTTGAGAACCAAAGTCATTCCCACGCGACTGGATTCACGATTCCAGAAGCAAGAGCAACGCCGAATGCGATTCCGACTGCGAGCGCGAACCGGCAGACCCAGACCGCGCGGGTTTCGCCCAGCCAATTCACGAGCCGGCGTCCCTTCGTGGTTTCTTCAAGAAACCACCGGTCATATCGCAGCGCAGCACCACACAGAACTGCGACCGCACCGCCCATGAATAGTTGAGGATTCAGCACGACTGCTCCGGTAACCGGCCTGTCTGTTCCCTGGCTCGCCACTTCAATCAGTCAGCAACTTCAGAAACTCCGCGAGCCAAGCGGGATGGGCCGGCCATGCGGGAGCAGTCACCAGATTTCCGTCGACGTGTGCCGCATCGATCGCGACTTCCACGTAATTGCCACCTGCGAAAGTCACATCCGGTCCACATGCCGGATAAGCCGTGCAGCTTCTGCCCTCCAGAATGCCGGCCGATGCCAGCAACTGCAGCCCGTGGCAAATGGCGGCAATCGGCTTACCGGTCTCTCCAAAGTGACGCACGACATTCAACACCTGCTCATTCAGGCGGATGTACTCAGGAGCCCGTCCGCCGGGGATCAACAGGGCGTCGTAATCCGTCGGATCAATCTCAACGAAGGTGGCGTTGAGTGTGAAGTTGTGTCCCGGCTTTTCCGTGTAAGTCTGATCGCCTTCGAAGTCATGAATCGCCGTGCGAATCTGATCTCCCGCCTTTTTGTCTGGACAAACAACGTCGACGGTGTGTCCGACCATCTGCAATGCCTGAAACGGCACCATGATCTCGTAGTCTTCGGTGAAGTCACCGGTGACGATCAGTATCTTCCTGCTGGACATGCTGTTACTCCAAAGCAACGATTCTCGGGGCTGACTGAGCCCACAGGGTAACACCGGTCATCCAGGCGGTACAGAAAACGAACACACCTCTGGCGACGACACCCAAGTACGAAAGCCACTTATGAAGGCACTGATCACAGCGCTGACAATCCTGATGATTACGGGAACGACACTGGCTGAGGACACGAAGCCCGCCAGCCGGAAGCTCGCACCACCCCGAATGGGGCTCTGGTCGGGTCGAGCTCCCGTCGCCAAGGGACAGACGGAAGAAGCCGACGCCTTCATCACCGTGCATCACGCGAAAAAGCCGAATGGCACTGCTGTCGTGATCTGTCCGGGCGGTGGATACGGCGGTCTGGTGACTGGTGCTGAGGGACACGGGATCGCCAAATGGCTTAACAGTCACGGCATTATGGGCGTTGTCCTCGAATACCGATTGCCCAGAGGACGGACGTTTGTGCCTCTGCACGACGCTCAGCGAGCGATTCGCAATGTCCGCTCCCATGCGAAGGAGTGGAACGTCAATGCGAAGCGAATCGGGATCATGGGTTTTTCGGCCGGCGGTCATCTGGCATCAACGGCCGGTACGCACTTCGATGCCGGCGACAGCAAGGCAGACGATCCCGTCGAGCGTGTCAGTTGCCGACCCGATTTCATGATCCTGGTCTATCCCGTCATCACCATGGACAAGTCCACTCACGGGGGATCCCGGCGGAATCTCCTGGGCAACGAGCCGACACCCGAACTGATCAAACTGTTTTCGAACGAGAAGCAGGTGACGGCGAAGACTCCGCCCGCATTTCTGGCACACGCCTTGGACGATCGTGCCGTCACGCCGGACAACAGCCGCATGTTTCACGTAGCTCTGCAGGCGCGGAAGATTCCCTCGAAGTACCTTGAACTGCCGTCAGGCGGACACGGACTGAACGGGTACAAAGGCCCGATGTGGGACGCGTGGCAGAAGCAATCGCTGGAATGGCTCAGCAAGTTGAAACTGACTGACCGGGTCCGGTCGTCGAAGTGAGACCATAACGGCAGACCGACCAGGTCGGACGTACTACAAGCCCGAAGCGCCAGCGAGTGAACCGGTTGCAGTGTGATTCACGCGCTGGCGCTTCGGGCTGGTAACCCCATGCTGACCAACTAAACCAGCCCGTACAGCACGTCAAACCGACCGTGCAGATGACGCATCAACGGCGCGTGTGACAGTGATTCGCCCGTAACGTGCTGGACGAGGTCCTGGGCGCGATACCGTTTGCCGGGCTGGTGAATCTTCTCGTTCAGCCAGCCGAGCAGAGGCGTAAACTCGCCGCGTGCAAACTGGTCGTGGAGTCCACAAAGTGCGTCGTCCGCTGTTTCGAAGAACTGGGCGGCGTACATGTTGCCCAGAGCGTACGTCGGAAAGTAACCGAACAGCCCGGCGCTCCAGTGGATGTCCTGCATGCAACCGTCTGCGTCGTTTGGCGGAGTGATGCCGAAGTATCGGGAGAACGTCTCGTTCCACACGGACGGCACATCCGCTGGCTGCAGGTCGCCCGTGAGCATCGCCTGCTCCAACTCGAAACGCAGCATGATGTGCAGGTTGTAAGTGACCTCATCGGCTTCGACTCGGATCAGTGATGGCCGCACGTCGTTGACGGCCCAGTGAAACGCATCGACGGTGATGTCGGACAAGGAACCGGAAAATGCCGCCTGTGCCTGCGGGAATGTGTGATCCCAGAATGCCCGACTGCGACCAACAAAATTCTCCCACATGCGAGACTGTGATTCGTGAATGCCGAGCGAAACGGTGTCGCCCATCGGTGTCCCGTACGCGTCACGGTTCAGGCCCTGCTCGTACATGCCATGTCCGGCTTCATGCAGCGTGCCAAAGAACGCGCCGGGAAAATGATGCTCGTCGTACCGTGTGGTCAGGCGACAGTCGCCGGGTCCGAATCCGCTGCAGAACGGATGCGCAGCGACATCAAGTCGGCCCTCATCGAAGTTAAAGCCAATGGCCGAGGCGGTCTGAACGCCAAATTGCCGCTGGGTGTCAACCGGATAACTGCGAGTAATGATCGACGAATCCGGCGATCGTCCGGAGTCCCGAATCGCGGCAACCAATGCGACCAGTTCGTCCCGCAACGGTGCGAACGTGGCCTGAATGTCGACGGTGGTCGCACCGGGTTCGTAATCGTCGAGCAATGCGTCGTACGGCTGACCATCGCCATAACCGATCGCTTCGGCTTCTTCTCGTTTCAGAGCCAGGACTTTTCCAAGCCACGGTTCGAACTGAGCGAAATCCGATTGTTTACGGGCCTGCACCCAAGCCTGCTGCGCCAAAGTTTCCGTGTGTGACTGTTCCTCAACCAGCCGCTGTGGCAACTTCGTGGCACGATCGTATCCGCGACGAATCTCACGAATGTTGACGGCCGCGTCCGAGTCGTCAGGTCCGAGGTCGGCGGACTCGAGTTCTGCCAGCAACTCACCGACACGCGGCACCGTCGCCTGTTCGTGAGTGATTCCTGCCAGCAGGGCGAGTTGATTGGCACGCTGCTCTCCACCTCCCGGTGGCAGGTTCGTCTGCTCATCCCACTCCAGTACTGCGGAACAGGATCCCAGCAGTGTCGTCTTGCGGACGTGATCAATCAGCTCCGTGAAAAGCGCATCCGTGGTTGCCATCAGTTGCTCCGTATTGTGTCGAGTCAAACACCAGCAATTTGCGGCTGGTGCAAAGTTCGGCGCGGGTCTCCGAGGTTGAGTGGGTTCGGCGCGGGTCTCCGAGGTTGAGTGGGTTCGGCGCGGGTCTCCGACCCCGCCGGAAACCTGACCGCAGGTCTCCCGGCCAACCGGCCAACTAAGGATCCACCAATCGACTGGGGGAGTCGAGCGGTCAAGTCGGCGCGCGGTCAGGAGATCCGCGACCAGCGAGAGGGCTGCTTATACCGCCTCAGCGCCGGTCTTCAACTGGTCGAGGTCGCAGAGGCGAAAACCTCTGGCCAGCTCGCAACACGGAGCCTCCGGCTACGGCCCGGAGCACCCTCTTGAGACCCCTTCGCACGCTGTTCTGATAGCGCATGAGCTGAGACACCGGGGTGTTTGGCGTGGTTTCGCCCCGTTGGTCGTGCCTGCTGCTTCCTGTTAAAACTCCCCGAATGAAGCACATTCGAAACTTCTGCATCATCGCCCATATTGATCATGGCAAGTCGACTCTGGCCGACCGACTCATTCAGACCTGTGGCGGTATCGCGCAACGTGATCTTCACGAACAGATGCTCGACTCGATGGACATCGAGCGTGAACGGGGCATCACGATCAAGAGCAATACGATCACGCTCAATTATCGAGCTCCGGATGGCGAAGACTATCTGTTGAATCTGATCGATACGCCGGGGCATGTTGATTTTTCGCATGAAGTTCGGCGTTCATTGATGGCGTGCGAAGGTGCATTGATCATTGTTGATGCGTCTCAGGGAGTCGAAGCTCAAACGGTCGCAAACCTCTATCTGGCTTTAGAGCACGATCTGACCCTTCTGCCGATAATCAACAAGATCGATCTGATCGCCGCCGACGTGGAACGTGCTCAAGAGGCGATTGACTCGGAACTGGGGCTCGATCCGTTTGAGGCGATTCCGATTTCTGCCAAGAACAACATTGGTATCGAAGACGTGCTGGCTGGCATCGTCGAGAAGCTGCCATGCCCTCAGGGCGATCCGGATGCACCGCTGAAGGCACTCGTGTTCGACGCCCATTTCGATACGTACCGAGGAGTCATCCTGCAGTGCCGTGTGATGGAAGGCACGCTCAAGCCCCGTGAGACGATCCACTTCATGCACGCAGGCCGCGACTTCACGGTCGATGAGGTGGGCTACAAGCAGTTCAAGCTCAATCCAAGGAAGCAGCTCAGCGCCGGTGAGGTGGGGTATGTCGTCGCCGGAGTCAAGAGTGTTCAGGACATCGAGATCGGCGACACGATCACTCATCTCGATCGCCAGGCTGAAGAGCCGATACCCGGTTATCAGAAAGCCAAACAGGTCGTTTTTTCGTCCATCTACCCGATGGACACCGGTGACTACGTTGAGCTGACAAAGGCCCTGGACAAGCTCGCGATCAACGACGCGGCACTCACTTTTGAAAAAGACAGTTCGGCCGCGCTGGGATTCGGGTTTCGCTGCGGGTTTCTCGGTCTGCTCCACCTGGACGTTGTTCAGGAGCGTTTGCGGCGAGAATTCGACATCGGCCTGGTCATCTCGGCCCCGTCCGTGAAGTACAAGCTGGCTTTGAGAGACGGTTCGACACTCGAGATCGACAACCCGAGTTACTGGCCCGACCCGACGATGATTGAATCGTGCAGCGAGCCCTACATCAAAGCCTCGATCCTGACTCCCGAAACGTACGTCGGACCGGTCATGGAACTGTGCCGAGATCATCGCTCGGAAAGTCAGACGATGAACTATCTCTCCGCCAGTCGGATCGAAGTCATCAGCGTGATGCCGCTCGGGGAAGTCCTGTTCGACTTCTACGGCAAGCTGAAGATGATCACGCGAGGATATGGATCGTTCGATTACGAGCCGATCGAGTACCGCAAAACCGATGTCGTCAAAGTCGACATTCTGGTCAACAAGGAGCCGGTCGACACGCTTTCCTACCTTGTTCATCGCGACAAAGCGCGACCTCGGGCGCTGCACTACTGCGAACGACTTGCCGAGGAGATCCCCCGGCACCAATTCAAGATACCGGTCCAGGGCGCCATCGGCGGAGACATCATCGCGCGAACGACGATCGCTCCATACCGCAAAGACGTGACCGAAAAACTGTACGGCGGCGACGTGACGCGCAAGATGAAGCTGCTCGAGAAACAGAAGAAGGGCAAGGCAAAGATGAAGCAGTTCGGCAGTGTCAACATCCCCCAGAAAGCCTTCGTCTCAGTCCTCCGCGCCGACAAGGATTAGGCTCTGATTGAAATCCCCGTAGGATGGGCACTCCTGCCCGTCCCGGTAGTGCAATTCTCAGAGAAATGGACGGGCAAGAGTGCCCATCCTACGACCGAAACCGAGTTTTCAAACAGAACCTGATAGTCCACGAGGGGCGATCAAACGACGTCGCAGCACGCGATCGTACACGCGGCGGCTCACGCAGAAACGGAGCCTGGGGCGACCCGAATCGCATGCGATCGAATACAATCCTTCAACGCGTCGACCTGGCTGGTTGTGTTCCTTGGAAAGGGTATCGAATGAGAACGCTCGCTTATTTGTTGATGTTTGCGGTCGCTTTCCAGGTGAGTCTTCTGGACGCCGCCCCGCCGAAGAAGCACGACCACAAACACGACCACGGCAAGCACGTGTCGTTCAGCATCAGGAGTGTCCGATCTGGTGTGTGGTCCGACCCGAAGACCTGGGAACCCAATCGTGTGCCCCGCTCCGGTGACCGTGTGCTGGTCGGACGTGGCGATCGAGTCACCTACGACGTCGTCAGCAACGAGAAGATTCGGTTGCTGCAAGTCGTCGGCACGCTGACCTTCGCACGGGATCGCAGCACGCTGCTCGATGTGGGCGTGCTGAAAGTTCAGGACAGTGATGAGTGCAGTGAGAGCGGTTTCGCGTGCGATTTCGAAGGCGCCACCCCCAATGGTGAACCACTCAAGGCTCGAACCGGTGTCATGCCGACCTTGGAGATTGGAACGCTGGATAATCCGATTCCCGCCGAACACACCGCTCGCATCCGTCTCCGATATCTCGAGGGTTTCGACAAAAACGACGCGCCGGCGCTTGTGTGCTGCTCGGCTCGAATGGAACTGCATGGGTCACCCATGAACCGCACGTGGGTGAAGCTCGGTAAAGACGTCGACGTTGGTGACGCATCAGTTGTGCTGGACGAAGACGTAACCGGCTGGCGCGTTGGGGATGAGGTCATCGTCACGGGATCGAAGCACGAATACGCCGGCGGGTCGTTCCGTGACGATCCCGACGCCATGGGTACGGAATCACGAATCATCAAAGTCATCGACGCAAAGCATCGCACGCTGGTGCTGGATCGACCGCTGGACAATGCCCACTTCGGCTCCGGTGAGTTTCGAAGTGAAGTCGCCAACCTGAGCCGCAACGTGATCATTGAGAGCGCAGACCCGGAAGGCGTGCGAGGCCACACGCTGTATCACGCCTACAGCAGTGGCGGCATCAGTTATGCCCGCTTCGCTCATCTCGGAAAGGAAGGCGTGCTGGGACGCTATTCGATCCATTACCACCTGATCGGCGACACGATGCGAGGCAGTCAGGTGCTGGGCGCGGCGATCGTGGATTCACACAACCGCTGGGTCACCGTGCATGGCACGCAGTATCTCGTGGTGAGGGACTGCGTCGGCTACCAGAGCGTCGGGCATGGTTACTTTATGGAAGACGGCACGGAAGTCCTCAACCTGTTCGACCGCAATCTGGGAGTCCAGGCCTACAAAGGACGTCGACTCCCCCAGCAGGTGCTGCCGTTCGATCCCAACGACGGTGCCGCGTTCTGGTGGGCCAACGGTCGCAACACGTTGACTCGCAATGTCGCCTGCGAAAACGACCAGTATGGCTATCGCTACGACAGCCAGCGTCGCAGCAATTTCGACAGCAACCTTGGCATTCGTACAAACGACGGCCAGCAGGAAGTTGTCGACATCCGCACGGTGGCGATTTCACGGTTTTCGCACAACGAGTCTCACACCGAGGGGTTGTACTCCGCAGCGTTCGCGGGAACGGACGGTGTCGGGCCGGACACACAGCATCCACATCGCATCAACGACTTCAAGGCGTGGCAAACTCACTACGCCTTCCGAGCCCAACTGCCAACGATGCTGGTCGAAAACCTTTACGTCAATCACGCGGCGTACGGTGTGTACCGTCCGTTCTTCGAAAACCACGTCTATCGCAACGTCCATATTGCCGCGACGGGAGCCGAACCGTTCAACCGAGGCCTCGACGATCGCAGTGATCAGCACGGCAGCATCACTGTGGACGGACTGACGTTTTCTCAACTCGGTTACGGCGGCCAGATGCCGTTGATTCAGATCAGTGCCAACAGCGTCAACGGCTCGGCCGAATCACACTTCCGCAACGTGAAAGTGCTGGACCGCAAGGACGAACGTCGATGGCCGACGTTCAATCTTGGCGGCGGGCCGCGTTTGACGCCGAAGGGACAGGGTGTGCCGGTCTATGTTCACGACCACTTCGGCCCCGGCCGCGACGCGAAGGTTGTCAGCACACGTGCCAAAGACCTGCTGGCCGACGGCAACGAATACCAACCGAAGCCGCCGCTGACTGGCAACGAATCCGTGGTCGCGGAAGTGGCCGGCATCGAGTTTCCGGAACTGCTCGATCCCGTGGACGACCTGTCCCCGGCAACCGTGATCACACAAGTCCGCCGCGAGGGCGACAAGACGATTGTCGAAGGGGTCACGCATGACAACGGCATCATCGAAACGGTGGCCGTCAACGGGCGCCCGGCGAAATTGACTCGCCATACAGACGGCGTGCTCGACTGGCGCATTGAGCTAAGCGTCAGAAAGGGCGGCACTGTCGAGGCAATCGCAACCGACCGCGCCGGCAATGTCGAACTGACTCCGCATCAGGTCATGATTCCGTGATTTTGTGACACAATGCAGGTGCCTGCCGGTGATTCCTCGGACGCTCTGTCTGAAACACGGGCCAGCCGATCGTGGCAGCACGTAAGCCGCGCGGCAGACTCTCCTGACGCACGGGCTGCCCGCCGAAACCGAGGCGAATCGACAGGCATCGGCAGACCGCCCGTAAAGAGCAAAACCCTCAGAAGCATGCGGTTCTGAGGGGTCTGGCGATCTGGGGAAATCCAGATCGATAGGGCTGGCAGGACTCGAACCCGCCACGAAAACACCGGGGAATATGCAGATATCACCGGATGTGGTTCTACGGGTATTTCTATCTCAGCTGGAAAGGTTGGATTCGAACCACCGTAATTGGGTGATTGAACGGCTGCATACTCTGACACGGTGTGAATCATCCCCCGGTCGCGGGACTCCGTCGACAAATACCCCAGTCCTGCGTGTTTCAGATTCGCGCTCCCGAATTTGCGCGCTCGTCCCGCCAGTTCCGAGTTCATCAATGCTCCGGGACTGGCGGTCTGTTGGCAGTGCCTTGAACATCGACTCGCATCTGTGTCAAAACATTGCCATGTCTGAGTCGCAACAGACCGTCCGAGTGTTCATTTCCAGCCCGGGTGACGTTGTCGATGAACGTGACAAGGCTCGGCGCGTCATTGAAGGTCTGCAGCGAAAATATCCTGGAGTCACACTGCAGCCGGTGCTGTGGGAGGAACTGGCGCTACCCGCGACTGCGTCGTTTCAGGAGACAATCGACGTTCTGTTGGAACGGCAGCCGATCGATGTGGCTGTGTTTATTCTCTGGTCGCGGCTGGGCAGCCCGCTGGGTGCGGCAGTGACGCGACAGGATGGATCGCCGTACCGCAGCGGCACTGAACGCGAGTTCGACATGATGCTCGCCGCCTTCGAACAGAGCGGTCGGCAACGTCCTGTCATCCTTGCCTACGCTCGCGACGACGATGCGGGGTTCAAACGAAAGCTCACTGAGAGTCCACGGTCCAAGTTACAGGAACTGATTGAACAGCGGGAACTTGCCGACGCTTTCATTCGCGAGCAGTTTCAGGATGCCGAGGGGCACAACCTGCGAGCCCTGCAGAGTTACCGCGAGCCGGTTGGGTTTGCGCAGCGGTTACGAGTCCA
The DNA here is from genome assembly GCA_963579025.1 of Planctomycetota bacterium. Classification (GTDB taxonomy): domain Bacteria; phylum Planctomycetota; class Planctomycetia; order Planctomycetales; family Planctomycetaceae; genus CAUZFZ01. The sequence continues at coordinate 28,084 of CAUZFZ010000089.1, forward strand.
TTTGCGTCACGCGCTCGATGGACTGCTGGGAGCGGACGCGGCACCTCGCTGGCTGGATGATCCCTATCGCGGGCTGCAGGCCTTCGATCTTGAGCATGCGACTATCTTCCACGGTCGCGACGAGGAGACTTGTGAACTTCTCCAACGGCTGAGAGACCAGCAGCAGGCGGGTTGCGAGTTTGTCGTCATCGTCGGAGCCAGCGGATCCGGCAAGAGTTCACTGGCCCGCGCGGGCGTCGCGGCAAATCTCGTCGAGCACGTGGGCGACGATGATGTGAATCGCTGGCGTATGGCCACGGTCATCCCCGGCATCAGACAGACCAGGCAGGACGAATCAGAAGACAGGTGTGACGACCTCTGTTCTCTGCTGACTCGAACGCTCGCCAAAGTACTACCCGAACTTGGCAACTCGGGAACTGCGCTCGACGACATCGCTGCGGGCCTGGCGAAAGACCCGGCGCTGACAGTCCGCCTGAGCATTTCTCCCGCCTTCGCGCGGGCTTCCACAAGTGGTGCATTCCGCATCCTGTTGGTTCTCGACCAGATGGAGGAACTCTGGACGGACCGCCGCATCACCGCCAAGGACCGGGAACAGTTCCTGCTGGCCGTCGAAGCGCTCGCCCGCAGTGGCCAGGTCGCCGTGCTGGGCACACTCCGCGCCGACTTCTACCCGCACGCACAGCAGATGGAGACCTTCCTGCGGCTCAAGGGGGAGCGCGGTCACTTTGACCTCCTGCCGCCAGGTCCCGCGGCTCTGGCACGGCTGATCACCGAGCCCGCGCGTCTGGCGGGTGTCCGCTTCGAACAGGACGAACACACCGGTCGGTCTCTGGACGAGGTCATCCTACAGGATGCCGCCCGCGACCCCGCCGCGTTGCCGCTGTTGCAATACACGCTTGACGAACTGTTCCGCCATCGTGACGAAGGTAACCGGCAATTGACGTTCGCCAGGTACGAAGAACTCGGCGGCGTCGAAGGCTCGCTCGGCAAACGCGCTGAGGATATTTTCGGAAGTCTCCCGGCTGATGCCCAGGCCGCGCTGACTGATATCCTGCCGCTGCTGGTCACCGTGGACACGACGGGCGACCAGTCCGCCGTCCGTCGCCGAGTCTCACTCGTCGAGCTGACCTCAAACCTGTCGCGGCGCACGCTGACCGAGGCTCTCACCACGGCACGCTTCCTGACCACGGACCGACAGGACGAATCTCCCATCGCGAGTCTCGCCCATGAAGCTCTGCTCCGCCGCTGGGGTCGCATTGCCAACTGGATTACCGCCAATCGCGACCACCTCCGCCTGCGAGCCCGCCTCGAACACAACCAACAGCTCTGGGAACAACAGAGTCGTGACGAAAGCCTGCTCCTGCCTGTGGGCCTGCCCCTGGAAGAAGCCCGCCAACTCCTGACTGACGCCTCACACCTGCTGACCAGCGCCACGGACGATTACGTCTACCGTTCACTTGACCACCACACGCGCCAGGACCGACGAACTCGCCGCCGCCGCCAATCCGTCATGACGTTACTTAGCATTCTGACTCTGGCAGCAAGTGTCGGCGGAATATTCGCCTGGCAGAAACAGCGCGAGGCAGACGCAGAACGGGGAATTGCCGTCGTTGCCCAGCAGCGGGCGGACTCTGCGCTGGAGAATCAACTGCAGGCGGAACGCGAGCGTCGTCAGGCGGAGCAGGAGAGTTTGCAGAAGGAAGTTCAATCTGCGGTCACTGCGATGAGCACGGCTCGGTCGATCCTGGTTCCGTACACGATTTCCACTCTGACGAAACTGCCGCAGAAGATAGTCCTGCCCGAACTGCAGCGTCAGTTTGACCAGGCGGATGTGGTGCAACGACTGTCGCTGTCTTATGCCCTGGCTGCTCTCAATGACGTGCGCGTGGATTTTCTGGTGTCGCAGGTGGAGAGCGTTTCGCCGGTCGAGGTGGCCAATCTGGTGACGGCTCTGCGTTCGCTGAAGAAGGAGTCGATTTCCGCTCTGGAGGCTGCTATCGAAAGTGCAGCAGGCGGACAGCACTGGGGATATCAGGCGAGGTTGGCGATTCTGGCGCTGCATCTGGACGCGCCGACTTCGGCGGGGGAGATGTGTCAACTGCGAGCGGATCCGATTCGGCGGACGGTGTTCATTGAAGAAATCCGCACGTGGTGCGTCGTACTCGACGGGCTGGCAGAAGTCGCCACCGGCATTGCAGACAGTCCCCTCCGGTCTGCACTGCTGCTGGGCGTGGGCAGTATTCCGGGCACAGAAGTCGTTCCTGCCGCGAAGGACGCCTGGTTGTCACTGGCAAAGAGCTGGTACACCTCGGAGCCGGACACACTGACTCACAGTTCGGCGGCGTGGCTGCTGCGTGCATGGGATGTGGAAGCCCCCGCCATCGCGTCATCCGAAGGTCCGGCTGATGGGCAGAACTGGTACGTGAACAGCGTCGGGATGACCCTGCTGCAGATCCCCTCCGGAAGATTCGTCCGTAAAGCCTCAAAGTCACTCGGCGATTCGCGCGCACAGACCGCACGGACCGTAACTCTGAGCCGAAGATTTTTCCTGCAGGCAATGGAGGTGACGCGCGGACAGTTTCAGCAGTTCATGGACGATCCGGACTGTCCTGCGGAGCAAAAACCGCAGACGTGGCCTGGCGTGGACCAGGAGATCAGCCCGGATGACGAACATCCGGTGCAGTGGGTGAATTGGGATGATGCGGTCCTGTTCTGCAACTGGCTGAGCGGTCGGGAGGATCGGCAGCCGTGTTACGAGCGGATTGCGAACACTGAGAAGACCCCCGCAGATTGGGAAAGTGTGTCAGCCGCCAACGGTTACCGTTTGCCGCCGGAGGCGGTGTGGGAATACGCCTGCCGCGCCGGGACGACAACGGACTTCAGCCACGGCGATTCGGAGGAGTTGCTTGCGCGCTATTGTGTGTTCAGAGAAGAAAAATCTGCACGCTGCGGGACAAAGCTGCCGAACGGCTGGGGTCTGCACGACATGCACGGCAACGTGTCTGAGTGGTGCCAGGACCGGCAACGCTCGCACGGGTCGTCCCGGGTGTACCGGGGCGGCTGTTGGCGCTTCTCGTCGCAGGGCGCGCGTTCGGCGTTCCGCTTCTGGGGCTCGCCCGGCAGCCGGCTCAGCTTCCTGGGCTTTCGTGTGCTCCGCAGTTCCATCAAGTAAAGGCGCCGGAGGCGGGAACAGGCCAGCGAGCGGAGTCCGGAACGGAGGCACGCAGGGCGCAGCGCAGCCGCCCGGAGATGCCGCAGTGCAGGACGCAGCGAGCGACGCATTGGGAACAAACGCAAGAGGGCTATGTCTGCTTACGCTGACCCGGTGCGAATCATCGCCACCGTGACACCATCACCACCACGGGATATCTGGCCTTCTGGAATCGCAGTCGCCCCAGGGTCGGCCCCATTCGGTCGCCGTGCGCAATCTCATAGGTTCCCGCCAGACGATTAGTGAGATGGTCCGGAAGCAGGCGATCGACTGGGTGGAGCTGTTCTGGAAGAACCGTGAGTCCAGGCAAAAGTAGCGCCAAGCGTGCAAGGACATCGAACGGTCATCACGAGATCATGCGTACGGGGTTACACAACCTCTACTCCGACCAAACGTCAGGATTTCAGAGCGACCTGCGCGTCGGCGACTTCGCGGCCTTTGACTTCGCCCGGCTCGCACGGGCGGAGTCGACAGATCGGATCAACCGGGCATTGGACCGGTCGTCCGGACAGTCGGCGTTCGCGGAGTTCAGTCGTCTGGAACGTCGTGTCGATCGTGCCGAGGCACTCAGCGAAGCCGCCGACCGCCTGGATGGTCGCGATCCCGACGCTGACGAACTGGCTGCCAAATTCGCGGCGGAAGAACACCGCACTCGGCTCGAAGACGAACTGGATGCCCTGCGCCAACGTGTGGCGACGTCCGAGTGATGGTTGCAATGCGATGCGGCCGAACAGACTGACTGGTTAGAGGACTGCGTCCTTTCACGCTCACGACCAGCTTCGGCCCCACATTGTTTCTGACGCTGATGTTTGTACCGTTGTTCCAGCCAGGCTCGCTGAACCTGTGCGGCACGGCTTCATCGTTGCATCCGTTACATCATCGGCCGCACGCCGAACGAGGAGAGTTCTCAGAAATGATATTTCGATTCATGACCTTCATCACGTTCAGCCTGGTTTGCGTTTCGCACGTTTCGGCGAAAGAGCCGCTCAAGGTCTTCATCCTTGTCGGGCAGTCCAACATGCAAGGGCACGCCGACATTTCAACATTCGACCATCTTGGAATGGATCCACGGACGGCACCGATCCTGAAAGAGATGCGCAATGCTGACGGATCGCCCACGGTCTGTGACAAGGTCTGGATCTCTTCGATAGGAAATGGCGGAACCGAGGAAGAATACCACGGCAAATTGACCGTTGGTTATGGGGCGAAGGGACGCGGAACAAAGATCGGGCCGGAGTTCACTTTTGGTATCTTCATGCAGCAGCAGCTTGATGAGCCGATCCTCATCATCAAAACGGCCTGGGGTGGCAAGTCGCTGCATACCGATTTTCGCTCACCGAGTTCCGGTCCTTACGAGTTCAACGCAGGGCAACTGGAAGGGCTTAAGAAGAAGGGCAATGACATTGATCAGGCCAGGGCAGACCGCGCCGAAGCGACCGGACATTATTACCGGCTCATGCTGGAGCACGTGAACAAGGTCCTGAAGGATATCAAAAGCGTTTACCCGGAATACGAACCCGAAGCCGGATATGAAATTGCCGGTTTCGCCTGGTTCCAGGGTTGGAACGATATGGTCGCCCGAGACGTGTATCCGAACCGAGACAAGGCTGGTGGTTACGACCTCTACATCGGTCTCCTGTCGCAGTTCATTCGTGACGTTCGCAAAGACCTCGCCGCTCCGCAAATGCCATTCGTGATTGGAGTCATGGGAGCCGGCGGCCCTGTTTCGAAATACGGACCGGAGAAGCAACGCTACAGCAACGTTCACAGTGGCTTTCGAAAGGCCATGGCCGCACCGGCAGCCATCCCGGAATTCAAGGGGAATGTGGCGGCCGTCCTGACTGAGAACTACTGGGATGCAGAACTGGACGAACTGAAGGCAAGGGGCGGGAAGGTCAAAGCGAAGTCGCAGGAGTTGAACAAGGACACGAGCCTGAGCCGCAAGCAACGGGAAGAGGCCCTCGCGAAGTTCCGGGCCGAGCTCTATACGCCACGGGAGCTGGAAGTCCTGAAAGGCAGCTCCAATGCCGCGTACCATTACAACGGGTCGGCGAAGATCATGGCACAAATCGGCAAGGGCTTCGCGGAAGCCATGGCCATGATGAACGCATCGGCGAAGTGATCGGCCGACTCGTGTGTGACGCGTCTGATTGGCCATCTCAAGTTGAGCGATAAGCCTGCCCGTTTGGTGTTTGTTGTATCCGGATTGGTTGCGGGCACGTATAGTCGCGACGCACCAGGGCCGGGATGGCCGGCGATCGGAGTTGACCGTTCAAAGGAGTCGCGCAATGCATGCTGTCCGTTATCTTGCGCTGATAGTGTCGACGACTGTGATTCTTTTCGCTCCCTCGAATCTGGCGGCACAGTCAGACGCACCGGGTTTGGGTCCCGCCGGAAAACTCTTGAGCATTTCGTTCGAGCAGACCGGTGGCGAAACGCTCCTGGGCCGGGACGCACGGCAGCAATTGATCGTGACCGGTAAGTATTCGAGCGGCCAATCGCGCGACCTGACGCGCAATGTGACGTGGACATTTTCAGAACCTGGGGTCGTGGATGTGTCCGAAGATGGATTCGTCACTCCGGCGGCTGACGGCGACGTCACCGTCACGGCGACGTCCGGGGGCATCTCGGGGGAACAGGCCGTCAGCGTCAGGCAACTCGACCGGGAGCTGTTGATCAACTTCCCAAACCAGATTGTGCCGATCTTCACGAAGCTCGGCTGCAACACGGGCAGTTGCCACGGCAAGTCGGGCGGTCAGAATGGTTTCAGGCTTTCCCTGCTGGGATTCTATCCGCACGACGACTACGAAAGTCTGGTGAAGGAAGCCAACGGACGCCGGCTGTTCCCGTCGTCTCCGCAGTACAGCCTGCTGTTGCTCAAGGCCTCCAACCAGTTGGCTCATGGCGGTGGCCGGCGGCTGGCGCTGGACTCGTACGAAGGTCAGATTCTGACGCGATGGATTGAACAGGGTATGCCTCTGGGCAGCGAAGACGATCCGGTCGTCGAACGGATCGAAGTCTTTCCGAAGACCCGCGCGATGAACCGCGGCAGCGATCAGCAACTGGCGGTCGTCGGTCACTACACCGATGGCACCACGCGCGACCTGACTCGGATGGTCGGCTACGAATCGAATGATCTGGAAGTGTGCGAAGTCACGCCGTCAGGGATCGTCAGGACGCAGGACACGCCAGGTGCTGGTGCGGTGATGATCCGCTTCCAGGGCCACGTGACCGTATTCCAGGGCAGTATTCCTCTGGGTCTGGAAGTAACGCCGCCCGAATCCAACAACTTTGTCGACGATCACGTGTTCGCCAAACTGACGGCCCTGGGGATTCCACCGTCGCCTGTCTGTGACGACGCGACGTTCATTCGCCGCACCTCGATCGATATTACTGGCCGACTGCCCACGCCTGCCGATTCGCGGAAGTTCATTGCAGCCACGGATCCACAGAAACGCGCGAAGCTTGTCAGCAGCCTGCTCGAGACTCCTGGATACGGAGACTACTTCGCCAACAAGTGGAACGCCGTGCTGAGGAACAAGACCAGCTTCGAATTCCACGGCTGGATACGACGGGCTTTGCAGCAGAACATGCCGTACGACGAATTCGTCCGCAATATTCTGGTCGCGACCGGCGACGCGTCGTCTCATCCGCCGGCACGGTGGTTCCAGGAAGTCACCACGCCGCTGGCTCGCGCGGAAGATACGGCTCAGTTGTTCCTTGGCCTGCGAGTGCAGTGCGCTCGTTGCCACCATCATCCATTCGAACGCTGGAGCCAGAACGACTACTACGGCTTCACGGCGTTCTTCGCACAGACTCAGACGCGTAACGAGGTGGCACGCGGTGGTTTACGGATCGTTCACAACGACGGCATCGCCCAGGCGCGAAATCCTCGGAACCAGGAGGATATCAGACCTACTGGACTCGGTGGCGAAGCATTGGACATTCCGGCCTACGAAGATCCGCGGCACTATCTGGTCGATTGGATGTCAGCGCCGGACAACCCGTTCTTTGCACGGGCTCTGGTGAATCGCTACTGGAAGCACTTCTTTGGTCGCGGGATTGTCGAACCGGAAGACGACATGCGTGTGACCAATCCTCCAACAAACCCGGCACTGCTCGACGCGCTGGCTCAAAGCTTTATTGAAAGTGGATTCGATCTGAAACAGCTGGTCGCGTCTATCTGCAGTTCCAACGCTTACCAGTTGGCCTCCGAACCGAACCAGTGGAATCAGGCCGACAAACAGAATTTCTCCCGTTACTACGCCAAACGCCTGACGGCCGAGGTTCTGTACGACGCGCTGAATCAGGTCACCAACACGTCAACCGGCTTTACCGGAATGCCGACGGGCACGCGAGCCGTCCAGTTGCCGATCACCAACGTCAACAATTACTTCCTGACCGTATTCGGGAAGCCACAGGCCGCGACAGCCTGCGAGTGTGAACGCAGCGCCGATGCGAACCTGGCTCAATCTCTGCACCTGCTGAACTCGCCCGAAGTGCTGGGCAAGCTGTCAGCGGGCGGCGGGCGAGCGGACCTGCTGGCAAAGTCCGAAGAGTTGGATGACAGCCAAAGGATTCGGGAAATCTATGAGTGGGTCTATTCCCGCGGACCGACGTCATCCGAAATTGATTTCATTCAACCTCGGATCGCGGAAATCGTCGACAGGAAGCAGGCCTACGAAGATCTGTTGTGGGCTCTGATCAATACGAAGGAGTTCCTGTTCAACCACTAATCCCACACTTCTGCTGCGGAACGACGTCAGCAGATTACCCTTGGCGTCGGCCCAATGGCCCCAGAGTTGTCCCTCGATTGGCATGGGTGAGCCGCTGGCCGTAAGGCCTCGGGCAGGGCGCCGTGCCCGGCCGCTTACGCGTCACGGCTCACAAATCTACAACTCTGGTGCCATTGGGCATCGGCCGGGAGTTCGAGTTCGATATATGACACGCAAGCCGCAGCGCGGCTGAAAGAGGGCAGCTTCAACACGCGCGAGCGAAGGAACGTGAACGCTGGGCCAGGAATCAGTTCCAGGAGAATTCCCCATGTCACACTCGCTCGGTCGTCGGCGGTTCCCGGGATTGGCGGTGCGTCGCGTCCTGTGCGTTGCAGTCGCGTTGTTGTTCGTCACGTTCGCGACGCCACTGTTCGCACAATTGCCGGCAACGCAGCTTGGTTCGGTGTTTCCGCCCGGTGCCGCATCTGGCACCCAGGTTGAAGTGACGATCACGGGCGTCAGCCTGGCTGGTGTCGACCGCCTGCTGTTCTCGCACCCGGGCATCACGGCGGTACGGAAGACCGCCGAACCCGGCCCGTTCGACAAGGGCCCGCAACCCGTGCCGAACCAGTTTGTGGTCAGCATCAATGCGAACGTCCCCGTTGGCCTGTACGAAGCGCGGGTGATCGGCAAATACGGAATGTCTAACCCGCGGGCCTTCAGCGTCAGCAAGTCGACTGAAGCAACTGAGACAGAGCCCAACAACACAGTAGAAGACGCGACGGAAGTCCCACTGGGCTCGGTCATCAACGGGCGGATCGGTGCAGCGACCGACATCGATTGCTTCCGGTTCACTGCGGCAGCCGGGCAACGCGTGCTGGCCGATTGCCGCGCGCGGCGAATCGATTCCCTGCTGGACGCCACGGTTGTCCTTTACGACGCCCTCGGCCGCGAGCTGGATAACAGCAGGAATCTGAATCGCGACGACGCACTCATCGATTTTGTGGCTCCCGTCAACGGCGAGTACTTCCTTAAGGTCTACCACACCCGGTATCTCGGCGGCGCTGATCACTTCTATCGAGTGGCTCTGGGCACGTTTCCGTATATCGACTTCGTATTTCCACCGGCGGGAATAGCGGGCAGTCAGGGCCAGTACACCGTGTTCGGTCGGAATCTGCCGGGCGGCCAGGACGCCGGAGTTGCAGTCAACGGTCGGGCGCTGCAGAAAGTGACCGCGACGATTCCCTTGCCCAACGGCGCCGCCGCACAATCACTCGCCTTCGATTCTCTTGTCGAAGCGGCCGGCACGTCGATTGACGGTCGGCAATACCGGATCAGCAGCCCACAGGGAGTCTCGAATCCCGCGCTGATCGGAATTGCTACCGCGCCTGTCGTCGTCGAACAGGAACCCAACAACCGGCCGGAGCAGGCACAGAAGGTCAAGCTGCCGTGCGAAGTTGTTGGCCAGTTTTACCCGGCGCGCGACGTGGACTGGGTTACGTTCGACGCGAAGAAAGGCGATGCGTATACGGTCGAGGTAATCTCGCAGCGGCTCGGCCTGCCCACGAATCCAAACCTCGTCATTCAACAGGTGACGAAAAACGAAAACGGTGAAGAACAGGTTAAGCAGCTTCAGCGCGGTGAGGATTCCAACGACGGATATGGAGGCGTCCAGTTCAACACGATCAGCGACGATCCGGTCATCCGTTTCGTCGCGCCGGCAGACGGGACATACCGTGTGCTGATTCGCGATACGGTGAGCAGCCTGCGGAGCGATCCGCGTAACGTGTACCGCCTGGCGATTCGCAACGCGCCTGATTTTCGGCTGGTGGCCGTGCCGCAGACACCCGGTCGCGCACTTCTGTTGCGAAAGGGCGGTCGGGCGGCGATCCGTGTCATCGCGTTCCAACGAGACAACTTTCAGGGCGACATTTCCGTGTCCGTCACGGGCCTGCCCGCGGGAGTCACCGCGTCGAGTTGCGTCATCGGGCCGACTCAACGATCCGCTCAGATTGTGCTGACCGCCAGCGAAACTGCCGCACCGGCCGGTGCTCTGATCCAGGTTGTCGGCACGTCGAAACTTGGCAATGCCGACATCACCCGCCCGGCTCGCTACGGCTCCGGGCTTCGTGTCGCGGCGCGAGCCAACAACCAACCCTTATTTCCTGCAGGAGTCCGGCTCGCTCGCGGATTGGCGGTATCGGTTTCCGACACCGAACTGGCACCGTTCTCACTGCAGGCCGGCGAGGGCAAGGTCTATGAAGTGTCCCGAGCCGGTGTGATCACGATTCCATACACGATGGCCCGACGAGGCAACTTCAAGGCGAACGTCGACTACACACCGATCGATTTCCCGGCGAACGTCACAACTCCCGGGAACAAGTTTACGGTCAATGGGAATGCTGCCACTGGGCAGTTCCAGTTGAACATTCGAGCGGATTCGCCCGTCGGCACGCACACGTTGTCGCTGCGTGGATTCGGCACAGTTTCGTACGCTCGCAATCCGGAAGCCGAAGCGGCGGCAGCCGCACGCAAGAAAGAAGTCGACAAACTTGCCACCGATCTGGCTACCGCCTCAAAAACGGCCGCCACCGAAAAGGTGGCAACCGACAAAGCGGCAACCGATGCCGCCACTGCAGTCACTGCTGCGACAACGGCCAAAGCTGCCGCTGACAAGCTGGTGACCGACACTGCCGCCGCCGCCGCGAAAGCCGCCGCGCTTGCGAAGGCCGCTGCGGCCGATGCCAAAGCCGCTGCCGTGAAAGCCGCCGCGGATGCCACCGCTCGGGCGAAAGCGGCGAAGGATGCCGCCGCCGTCGCGGCGAAAGCACTGACCGACGCCCAGGCAAAGGCCACGGTTGCCAACGCGGCCAAAGTTGCCGCCGATAAGAAAGCGGCTGATGCCGCCGCCCTGAGCGCCGAGGCCAACAAAACCAAAGCGGCAACCGATGCCCGCGCGACTGCGACGGCCAACACAGCGAAACCAGTCAACGTCCAGGCATTCATGCCAGCCACGGCGTTCGTCGTCAGAATCACGCCCGGACCGGCAACTCTGGCAGTGACCAAACCACCCGCAGCCCTGAAGCAAGGGGCCAGCATCGAAGTTCCAGTCTCGATCGGCCGTTTGTACGGTTATGTGGACGCCGTGACGATCAATACGACGCTGCCGCAGGGTGTCGCCGGCCTGTCGATTCCGAACGCCACAATCGCCAAAGACCAGGCCCAGACGAAACTGGTCATCACTGCCGCCGCCAACGCGACACCTGGAACGCACGAATTAATCGTGCGTGCCACGATGAGCTACAACAAGCAGAACGTGACAATACAGCACCCACTAACGCTCAAAGTGGATGCCGTTGTTGAACCGCCCCCGAAGTAGCAGTCATCGAGAAAACCGCATCAGACAGGCCTTCTGTGACAAACGACATTCGAGCGCTCTTTGCGGTGACGGCTGTGTTGGTTGGTAGCGTCGTCGCGCAAGACGCCCAGGCTCAATCGAAACCCAGAGCACCACTCACGTTTCGCGACAGTTCTGTCCGGCACTACAAGCTGACCGCGCGAGCCAGCAGAATTGATCCGCGAGTCAAAGCACATCCCGAGATCGACTTTCTGATCGAGTCAAAAACCGGCCAGCCCGCTGATGTCCAGCAGGCGGCGGTCGACACACGAGTGGCTCCTCGGGGCAAGCTCGTCATCTGGTTGATGGGACACAACGAAGCACTGTTTGATCGACTCAACTCGTACGGCCTGCACGCAATCCGTGTGCACTATGCGAACCGCTGGTTCTCGATCTGCTGTCGTGAGAATCCCGTCGGTGAACACTGCCGAGGTAACATCCGACTCGAAGCCGCCACCGGACACGACTTCAGCGACGACATCCAGATTCCCAAACCGGACGGAATGATGGAACGCGCGTATCAGTTCGTGAAATGGCTTGCCAGAGAAAACCCGCAGGCAGGCTGGAACTACTTTCTCACAGGGGATGGCCAGGGACTCCGCTGGGACGACGTGATCATGTCCGGCAGCTCTCATGGGTCGACGACCGCCGCTCGCTTCGCCAAATTCCAGAAGGTCAGCCGCGTCGTCGCGTTGTGCGGCCCGCGAGATCACTTGCAGTCATGGCAGTCGTTGCCATCGGCCACTCCCGAGAATCGCTATTTCGGATTCTCACACGTGCTGGATGGTGGCTGGGTCGGCGATCACTACTGCCGCAGCTGGGAATTGATCGGCATGCACAAGTTTGGCCCGATCGTGAATGTCGACAAGGTGCAGGCGCCGTACGGCAACACCCGCCGTCTGATCACCGATTTCGACGTCAAAGGAGATGCCCGGCGTGCCCACAGTTCCGTCGTACCAGGCAGCCGGGCGAAAAAGGACGCCACGACAGGGGCATACCTGCACGAAGACGTCTGGCGCTACCTCTACACACAGCCGGTCGACGTCGCGGGCAAAGCCGTCCCGACGAGCGACGCCTGCAACAAAAACCAGCGGCAGTAATGCTGCAGGTGGTACTGACCTGAAATGGGAGAACAACGATGGCCCTGAATCGAACCTGCCGGACTCTTACTTCATATCACAGAATATCGCTGGCGATCTTCCTCGCCGTCGCTCCGTCGCTCGTGGTCACATCAGCGCTCGCTGAAGAACGCCCGACTTCACGAGAAAACGCGAGAGCAGACGACCTTTCGGAAGGAGAAAAACAGTCAGTCGTCGCTTACTGGAAGTTCCAGAAGGGAATCGCCGGAGACGCCGCGAGCAGGTCACAACTGCTGGAAGATGCATCGGGCAACGGTCGCCATGCCCGCGCAGTGGGCGGACCGCTGTATCACGCCGTCGATCTTCCAACAACAACACTTGCACTCGCATTCGACGGGCACGATGACCGAATCTCCGTCGCTGACCACAAGGCCTTTTATCTCACGAAGAGCTTCACAATCGAAGCGTGGATCGAAATCGCGTTCTATCCGGGATCCCGGCAGAATCGGAGCTTCGTCATCTTTCGTGGCGATGATCGCGCTGGATTTGACCCGTGGTTCCTTGGCCTCGAAGAAAGTGGTCAATTGACTTTTTTGATGGCCGACTCGCTCAACAATGCATCGATCGTGCGTTCCCCGCAGCCTCTCCCAACGCGTCAGTTTCTGCATTTGGCCGCTGTGTTTGACGACGAGAAAGGCGTGCAGAGCCTGTTCATTGACGGTCAGAAAGTTGCCACCACCCGGACAAAGATCAGAGCCGGCGGCGCGCTCGGCGGAACACGACCCGGCATTGGAATCGGAGGCCGACAGGACCACAGTCATCAGGGATTCCGTGGCAGCATTGCTGAACTCCGTATCACCGCGAAAGCGCTGACAAAGTCTGAGTTCCTGCGCGGGCATTCCCGGTGAAGTTAAGCGAGCACAGGTCTGAATTCCCCAACTCGCAAATGCGTCCAGCGCAGCACAATTGAAAGTAATTATCGCTGTAGTTCTCGCCGCGACCTGGGCAACGTCGGAGGTGCATTTGCGTGCCGCCTCGTAGCAACAGTCAAGATAGACGGGAACTCTGTCGTCGGTCACGTGGTCGCGCTCCCTGGTAACAGGAAACATGACCACCCGCCGAGGCCCGCCCAAAATCGACCGCGTCCAGCGATCATCCCCAGTACACGGGCGAACGACGTGAGCATCGCTTACCTCGGGAATCTCCACCGGCACGGCGGTGGAAATGTCGGATGACGACGTCGATTCAGGTTCGTCCGTGCGTCCGCTCAATTCGGGTATGGTGGTGACCGTGGCCACGTTCCACAGTTTCACCGTTCTGTCACCACTCGCCGAGACCAGCCGCTGCCCGTCCGGGCTGAACGCCACGCAATAGACAGGGCTGGCGTGTCCTTTCAGCGCGAGGGACTCCTGCCCCGTGGCCGCGTCCCACACCTTGACCGTCTTGTCGTTATAGCCGCCGGCCGAGGCCAGCCGCTGCCCATCCGGGCTGAACGCCACGCTCAAGACCTCCCCGATGTGTCCTTTCAGCGTGAGCGACTGCTGCCCCGTCGCCGCGACCCACACCTTGACCGTCCCGTCCACACTCGCCGAGGCCAGCCGCAGCCCGTCCGGGCTGAACGCCACGCTCGAGACCGCGCCGGTATGTCCTTTCAGCGTGAGCAACTCCTGCGCCGTGGCCGCGTCCCACACCTTGACTTCACCTGGTTCGCCATATTCAGCGCCAGCCGAGGCGAGCCGCTTCCCGTCCGGGCTGAACGCCACGCTCCAGACCGGCCCGGTGTGTCCTTCCAGCGTGACCGACTCCTGCGCCGTGGCCCCGTCCCACACCTTCACCGTCCCGTCCACACCCGCCGCCGAGGCGAGCCGCTTCCCGTCCGGGCTGAACGCCACGCTCCAGACCGGCCCGGTGTGTCCTTCCAGCGTGACCGACTCCTGGGGGCTGTCGATTTAATCGGGGCGATTGTCCCTGGCTGTTTGTCGACCATCGCGCTATCCTCCCGGTGGTTTCAGCCGGGAGGCTCCAATGGGAATTCATGGACGATGGGCCAAGGCGCCTATTG
>CAUZFZ010000090.1:0-42306 GCA_963579025.1 Planctomycetota bacterium
ACTCCGCGATCCTCCCGCTCAAAAATTCGCGTTCCGCCACTTCGCGACAAATCCCGCCCCGACCCCGGCGCCACCCCAGCACGCAACCCGATACAGTGCTACAACCTTTTTTCGACAGCCCCCAAGGGAGGAGGGGAAATGATTCCCGTACCCCAGCAGCAACGTATCCTGTTTCGGATTCTGCTCGTCGAGGACAAACTGGAACTGCGTGAGACACTTCAGATTCTGATCGAGAGCACGTTCCCCGCAAGTGCCGTCTACGAGGTTGGTACGGTCCAAGATGCTCTCGGGGCGCTCAAGACGGGACCGGGATTCGCGTTGGGTATTCTCGATATCAAGGTTCCGGCGCGTGCCGGACTGCAGCCGGAAGCTGATCCGCGGATCGCAGAACGGCTCAGAGAACTCGGTGTCCCTTCGGTCTGTATCACCGGTTTTCGGGAGAGTGAAGATGTCCGGCAATACCTGCAGGATCGCTCCCTCGTCGACCCGCCAGTGGCCGTGATCCCGAAGCGCGTGACCGACGATTGGGTCGATCAGTTACTGGACGAGCTGCGATGCTGGTTCGTTCGGAAGGCCTCGCGGCATGTGACATCAGCGCTGGATAGCTCTCTCGGGCCAAACTCTGGTACGACCGGTACTCGGTCCGGCACGGCTTCACTCCTGAGTCTGCAACAGGAGATTCTGGAACACTGGCCGTACCTGGACGTCGAGGTCCGCAAGCATGTACGCCGAATGTTCCTCACTACCGAAGAGGAAGACAGGTTGCTCTCCCTGGAGCTGTTCTCCCGGAATCCACAAACATGACCAGCGATCACTCCTGGTCCAATCTGCTGCCTGGCAGACGTGACGTCTGCGTCGAGGGGCGTCGTGTCTTCGAGATGTTCTACAGCGAACGAATCGGGAACTTCTCGTCGAGCGATTCGCTGAACGGCGTCGTCAGTCTCGACACCGTCGACCAGTACGAATCCGCGCTCGTCGAGTCGTATTCGCACCTGACCGCTTCTCGATTTCGATGGAAGTCGTGGCAACAATTGCCGGCGGCGGCTGCCGAGACTCGGCATGTCGCGACGGTCGACCTGGGGCCGAACTTCTTCGGAGCCGCGATCACCGGGGCATCCGCACGTCCGTATATGACGCTCAGCAACCGGGCTCATGAAGTGTGTCGTGAACGGGCGCTGAATCGACGCAAAACGACGGTCGCGCATGAGATGGTCCACCTCCTCCAGTTCGAGACCGAGGCCTTTCGGTTCTGGCCGGACCAGGGGTACTGGGGCGAGGGGGATCCGAACTGGTGGTTGCATGAGGCGACGGCTCGGGCAGTCGAAGCGCGGCTGTACCCGGATCAGACTGACTGCTGGGCTTTGTTCTGGGACTGGGCGACTCAACCGGAGAACTCGATCGATTCTGATCCGGGAGGAATGTTTGCGGCACCTCTCATGCTCTATCTCATGCAGACGGTCAGCGATTCCGTGCCAGCCGACATCTATGCGCTCAACCAGCAACAGGTCGACAGCATGCGCGGTTGCGACATGATTGCCCGGGCCCTTGAGAACCGGGGACTGACGCTGGCCGCGACGACCGGCCCGGACGTCTTCGCAAGCGGGTACTGTGTTGCCGGGGGGCTTGAAGCAGCGGACAACAGCGGTCTCCCCTCTCAGATAGGCAAGACGGTTGGTCCGCGTGTGCGGACTGATGTGTTCTCTCGCTATCCCGTGCGAAAAGCCGCAGGGAAGTCGCCGATCAATCATCTCGGGTGCCGGTACTTCGAATTTCGTTCCCTGCCTGACACCGGACGCCTTGAAGTGTCGGTGCTGCCCGATTCATCCAGCGAGCGTGAGTGTCTACGCGGTGAACTCGTTCCCGTGTTGGGGAATGGTCAGCTTGGAGAGCAGGTGACACTGAAACCGTCGAGCTCGGGCGATCTACGAGGAGCAGTCAGCGGGTTGAGTGAAGACGTTGAGTCTGTGTTACTGGTGGTCGCCAACTGCGGATACGGCGAAGGCTGGATGGCGTTTGACGGGCAGACATTCTCACTAAATGCGAGTCTTGAGTAACGATTCCGTCATTGGGCGAAGGTTGTTTGCCGGTACAAGAAGGCTAACCGCGAGAATGGTTGTCAGACCCAATGAGGTATTCCGCACGGCACATCTCCTCGTTTATGAAGTCCCTGATCATGCGGATCGAGTGACCCGCAGACCGGCCTGAGTCTCGTCGGACTCGATTGTGGCGAATCGCAGTCCGGCCCGTAAGTCCACCGCGAAGACAAGCAAAGGGAACACGCTAAGGCGACGGAAGCAGCTCAGACATTGAGCGTTTCGGGTTCCCGCGTCTGAGGTGCAGTGCGTTCTGCGATGCTGTAGGTGTCGACGTCTCGGCCGGTGTAGGCAACCAGCAACTCGGCGATCAGGCCCATTGAGATTGCCTGGGCTCCCAGCAGCAACGCCGCAATTGAGTAGTGCAGCAAGGGGCGATTGCCGATGGCGCCGTACTCGGCGCCGAACATGTTTGTCATCACCCAGATCGTGGCCAGAACGGACAGGCCCAGCGATCCGAGGCCGAAACTCAGCAGGCCGATCCCACCCATCAGGTGCTGCGGACTGGAACCGAAGCCAGTCAGAAATTTGACCGTCAGCAGATCGAGGAAGCCTCTCGCGAATCGTTTGAAGCCGTACTTCGAGTGCCCGAATTGCCGTTCGCGGTGATGCACACCAACCTCGGAGACTCGAAAGCCGCGGGCGTGTGCAAGCACCGGGATGAACCGATGCAACTCGCCGTAGATGCGGATTTCATGAACCACTTCTCGACGAAACAGCTTCAGTCCGCAGTTATGATCCTGCAGCTTTAGTCCAGTCAGACGACCGACCATCCAGTTGAAGACCTTGCTGGGTTTCGTCTTATGCCACGGATCAAGCCGGCGTTCCTTCCAGCCGTTGACAACGTCGAAGCCTTCTTCCAGTCGAGCGATGAAGTTCGGAATCTCGGCCGGGTCGTCCTGCAGGTCGGCGTCCATCATCATGATGTACTCGCCGTCCGCGGCCCGCATTCCGGCGGTTAGCGCGGCGGCTTTGCCAAAGTTGCGACGGAACCGGATTCCGGTGATCCGCTCATCGATCTTCGTGCATTCCCGCACGACCGCCCACGAGCTGTCCGTCGAGCCGTCGTCCACGAAGATGACTTCGAATGTGATGTCGTGCTCGTCACAGTTTGTGATAATTTCCTGGCAAAGCTGTACCAGGCTCTCGGATTCGTTCAACAAGGGAATAACGACGGAGAGTTTCATAGCCAAAACTCCTGCGCGGGATCAGGACCTGCGGAAGGCGGATGTTGTACGGGGCGCTGAGTGTCCTGAAATCGGCGTCGGGCATCAATGTCGCAGCCGCCCACGAGTGATATCTTCCCCCTTTCCACACGCCGAGTCGGTCGACCTTTGCGCCCGCCCTGGTTGTAATGCACACTCATCCAAATCCATTGATATGAGGTGGCCATCGGCCGCCCGCATGCCGGCCGTCAATGCCGCCGCCTTGCCGAAGTTGCGGCGAAAACGAATGCCCGTGATTCGCTCGTCGAGTTGGCCACGCTCCTTGACGACCGCCCACGAGCAGTCGGTCGAACCGTCATTGACAAAGATGACTTCGAAAGAGACGTCGTTTTCGTAGCAGGCCGTGATGATCTCGCGGCAAAGTTGAATGAGACTCTCGGACTCATTGAAGAGCGGTACAACAATCGACAGTTTCATGGCAGGCATCCGGCAGGGACGTTGGGAACGACGCTCAGTAGGCGTCATTCCTGCGTCGACCACCAGGTTCCGGAGTCACGCCGCGACTCGCCGCGTACTCGCAGCCCGAGGCCTCAGGACGAAGTAGACCTCGGAGTTCATCCACAACGGAAGCCAGCGGCACGGGCTCCCGACAGAACGAGTCACGGTGAAAGCCTCAGACAACCGTAGCTCGAACTGTCGGTAATCAAATCCCGTGTGGTGAAAGTGGTATGCGAGTCCTGCTGCAATCTGTCCGATCGGGCGATCGGTGATTCTGAGCCCCAGGGAGGCTCTCAGAATATTCCCCGGCTGCGCGTCGAACTGCCCGCGACGGCGCAGGAATCGAAAACACCCCTTGGCCAGGCCGGCCAGATAGATTTCCGCTGGAACGCTGATGATGGCGTGGCCATCAACACCAATGAGGCGGCGAATCTCTGCGAACGCTGCATCAGTTTCGGCCGGCGGCAGATGCTCAAAGACTTCCGCGCAAAAAACCAGGTCGGCGCATCCGTCGGGAAGATGATCAGTGGTATCGACGACAGAAATGCTGCTCCTGGCTGCGCATTGCTGGACTGCTTCCGCCCGCAGGTGCTCGGCGGGTTCGTAGCAGTACAGACGGGCATTCGAAAACACATCTGCCAGATGGCAGCAGACGTCTCCATCACCGGCTCCGAAGTCGACAATGTTCCTGGGATCGGGAATCTGCCGGGCCAGGTTCAATGCGTCGACCAGTCGCCGCCGGTGAACCAGCCGCTTGAGTCGACTGTTGTCATTCCTTGTATGGCTCGCGTATGTCAATTGAATCTCCCGACCGTGGGCTTCCATCCTCTGGCTGGGCGATGCTATCAGAACGCACATACCTGACAAACACGACTCCCGGTTGTGAAGAGTCGTCATTGCGACAGATCAAACTGACAGGCCAAGTCGGTCGACGTACTGCGAAGAGAAAGCTGTAATGCCCAAATATTCATAATCTTTGATGTGTTGGGCTCGGCCGAAACAGCACGCCCCGAAAGGCTGACATGAGCGACAAGTCACTGATTTTCGATATCCACCTCGACCTGTCCATGAACGCGCTGGAATGGAACCGCGACCTGCGCTGGTCTCAGGAACGGATTCGTCGCTGGGAACAGCACATGACCGACAAGGTCGATCGCGGCCATAACACGGTCTGCTTTCCAGAGATGCGGCGGGGCAATGTCGGCCTGTGTGTGGCGACTCAGATTGGCCGATACTCGTCGTACTTCCATAAGTTGCCCGGCTGGAATTCTCCCGAGCAGGCGTGGGCGCAAACGCAGGGCCAGCTCGCGTGGTATCGCATCATGACGGAGTTCGGCGAAATGACGCCGATTCGCAACCGCGCGGAACTCGATGCCCATCTCGAACTGTGGCAGAACTCGCCACCGTGCGACGACGGGACTCCCTATGTCGTTGAGTCGAAGAAGAAGCCGAACAACCTGCCGATTGGATTCATGCTCAGCCTGGAAGGAGCGGACTCGATCGTCACGCTCGATTACCTGGAACGCAGCTATGAGCAGGGACTGCGAGCTTTAGGTCCGGCTCACTACGGTCCCGGCCGATACGCGAACGGCACCGACGACGTCGGCCCGCTGCACCCGGCGGGCAAAGATCTGCTCAAGGAAATGCAGCGGCTGGGCATTATTCTCGACGTCACGCATCTGTGTGACGAAACGTTCTGGGATGCATTGGACTGTTACGAAGGTCCGCTGTGGGCCAGTCATCAGAACTGTCGCACACTGGCCCCGTGGAATCGTCAGTTCGCCGACGACCAGATCAAAGCAGTCGTCGAACGCGGCGGCCTGCTCGGCACGGCATTCGACGCGATCATGATGACCCCCGGCTGGGTCCATCTGAAAAGTCAGCCCGAGCAATTCCAGTTGAAGATCGAGCGAATCTGCGAGCACATCGATCACATCTGCCAGCTCGCTGGTTCTGCGAAACATCTCTGCATCGGCACGGATCTGGACGGCGGCTACGGCACGGAGCAGACGCCCATGGATATGGATTCGATTGCCGACCTGCAGACCATCCCCGGGCTGCTGCGTACTCGCGGTTACTCAGAGGAAGACATCGAAGGATTGATGTACCGCAACGTCGTCGAATTCCTGCGCCGCGCGTGGAGCGAATAGTCCCTGGCGCTGCGTTTTCTGGTGTGCAGCGATCTACCGCCGCCGTGCGAATCTCGGTCTTACGGGGAATATTTCAGTCGCCGTTTGCATCTCACGTTTCTTATGAACGAGAGCATCGACCGGCCCTGCCTTGCCAGCTCAATTTCCAGACTCGGCTGTGACATCGCACTTGTTATCACGACGCTCTGTCTTACGACCGACGCGTTCGACGGTTCGCCAGCGTTTTGCCTCATCGTGATCGTGGCGACCACGCCCTATGTTGCCCACGAATTCGTCGCCCGGAAACTCGGACACCACAGACGGGCGTCTCTTGTGTTATGTCTCCTGACGATGGCAATCTGCGTGGGACGGCTGATTCTGACTGTCGGATTTACACTCGTGATGCTGTTCGATCGACCGTCGCCGGGATGCAACATGATCGTACTCCTTCCGGTCTTCGAATTCTGGATCATCTGTGCCCAGTGCGTCGTGATCAGTGTCTTTTTCGTCTACTGGTTCTCGACTCGATGACATGTCACGGTTTCACAGGGCTCGACCAGTAGCTGCACGTACGCCTTCGGGCAGTACGGTGACAATTATTCGTCGGACGTGCGAACAATTTCGGCCTTCTCTCGAAGCTGTGCGAGTAACCGCTTCTGCAACTCGGACGACAGGTGCTGGAAGATTTCCGGACGAGCGTCTTCCAGGCTCAGGTCACCCGGAATGATCTCGGTCACGGTCAGCAGGTGCAGACCGAAGCGTGTCTGAAACGGCTTGCTGACTTCGCCGGTCTTCAGGGCAAACGCCACTCGCGAAAACTCGACGGGCATGCGTCCGCGATACGCGAAGGCCCCTAGATCGCCACCGTCTTTGCCGCTGGGGCTGTCCGAGTGATCCTTTGCCCCGTCGGCGAATGAAAACGTGCCTGCCGCTATGTGCTTACGGATTTCGACGAGTGCCGCCTGGAGAGTTTTGACGATGTCGGCGTTCTCGTCTTTCGGGATGCGTTTCACGATGTGGGCTGCTCGAACTTCTGTGCCGTCGAACTCGGCGCGGTGATCATTCCAGTAGCGTTCGATCGCGGCATCTGTGATCACCAGCCGCGCGTGCGTTCGCCAGGACAGAGGCAAAGCGACTTCGTCGCGGAATGATTTGCGTGTGTAGCCCAATGACTTCAGTACGTCGCCAAACTCGAGCCCTTCACGCGTGATGAGTTTTTCAACTCGCTGGACGCGATCGTCGAGGATGGACTTCGCCGGCACGATTTTGCGGCTGGCGAGAAACTCTTTCAGCAAAGTGCGATCGACAAGCTGTTCGATGTAACGCTCGCGAACCGATTCGCGCAACTCAGCTTTGACCCCGCGAGCCAGATAAAGAAACTCCAGATCACCAGAGGTGATTGCGGTTCCATTGACGGTGACCAGAGTCGCGCCGGAATCAGCCGGCTGAGCCCAAGCCGATGTGGTGACCAGGCATGTCAGAACGAGTACAACCGCGAAGCGGTGACATGCAATAGCCTGGGGCGCAAGCCCCAGGAAACGTGAGGACGTTGAAGTCCAGCGCCGCGAAGTGGCGGCATGTGTTGCTGTCTGAACGAGTCGCGACGGCGAGTGCCGCATGCAGTGTCGTCCACCTGCCGCCGCTTTACGGCCCAATCTCATGTGGGGCTTGCGTTCCAGGCGGTCACATGTTGCCGCTTTGCGGCTTTGCCGGACGTTACTCATAACTCCGTTTCTCCGGTGGTTTCCAGTCGTCCTCGTCCTCTTCGTCGCCAAGCATCTTAAGAATGGCCTGCGTTAAATCCGGTAGTCCTTTACCGGTGACGGCGGAAATCTGCATTACGGGCCCGCCAAATTCTTCACTGAGCAGTTCCGCCACGGCCTGGGCATCGGGCAGTTCGCACTTGGTGACCACGGCCAGTTCCGCACGTTGTCCCAGCTCCGCATCGTAGAGCAACAGTTCGTCACGAATGTTCCGGTAGTTGTCGATGGGGTCGCTGCCGTCCATTGGAGTCGGTTCGACCAGATGCACGAAGACACGCGTCCGCTCGACATGCCGCAGGAATTCATGCCCCAGGCCGACGCCTTCGTGTGCGCCCTCAATCAAACCCGGGATGTCGGCAATCACGAATTGCTGGTCGTACCCGATCCGGACCATGCCCAGGTTCGGGTACTTTGTCGTGAACGGATAGTTGGCGATTTCGGGATTGGCCCGCGTCATGCGGCTGAGGAGAGTCGATTTGCCCGCGTTCGGTTTTCCGATCAGCCCGACATCCGCGATCAGTTTCAGATCCAGTCGGATATTGCGGTGTTCCCCTTCTCCGCCTGGTTCGTAATCGCGTGGAGCCCGATTGATGGAAGTCGCAAAGTGCTTGTTTCCTCGCCCACCGTGTCCAGCGGCAGCCACAGTGATCGAGTCGTCGACCGCCAGATCCCGTAGCAGATTGCCGCGCTTTGAATCGTAGATGAGCGTCCCCGGCGGAACACGAATGACAGCATCGACACCGCGTTTCCCTGTCTTCAACTTGCCCTGACCATGCTGGCCCCGCTCGGCAGTCCAGTGCTTGTGCCCGATCAGGTGAGCCAGATTTGACACGTTGGTATCGGCTTCGACAATGACACGACCGCCGTCACCACCGTCGCCGCCATCCGGCCCACCGCGAGGAACATTCGCCTCACGACGGAAACTCATGCACCCGTTTCCGCCGTCTCCAGCGCGGCAATACAACTCGATCTGATCAACAAACACGTGGTCGCCTCAATACGGAATACGCTGAATTGAGGGAACGATACCGAAGTGCTGCACCTCGTGCGAATTGCGGACAGTTCCGGTATCGTGGATCGACGAGCCGTCCGGCACACATGAATCACTTCATCCAGGATTCAAACTCATGAAGGCATTTCTCAGTGTGACAATGCTGTTGGCTGTACTCCCCGGCCTCACGTTCGCTGGAGAACCGGCACCGGAGGGCTGGTCACCGAGTGCTCCACGTGACGAAATCCGCCCCGAATTCGCCTGGCTCCCCGGTGGTGGTCCTGACGGCAAAGGCGCTTTCGTGATCCGAGCTGATGACCGTGACGGGCTCGCGGGATTCTGGCAGAAGACCGTCAAGGTCGAGGGCGGCCAGCATTACCGCTTCTCAGCCGTGCGCCGCGCACACAACATCGACCTGATCCGCCGTACGGGAGTCGCGCGCATCCAGTGGCTGAACGATGCGGGCAAGAGGGTCCGCCATGACAAGCCGTCATTCGCTTCCTATCGACCGGGTGAACGACCGCGGTCCGAGCCCGAGTTCCCGCCGGACGGCAAGACCGAAAAAGATGGCTGGACGGAAGTCGCTGCCAGTTATCACGTGCCAGGCGAAGCCACACAGGCACTGATCGAATTGCACTTTCGCTGGGGACCGCCGAATTCATCCGTCGAGTGGGCGAACGTCTCACTGAGTCAGATCGCTGCTCCCGAACCACGCATCGTCCGGCTGGCGACGATTCATCACCGTCCGCGTGACGGCAAGACTCCGCAGGACAAACGTGAGCAGTTCGCTCCGCTGATCGCCGAGGCCGCGAAACAGAAGGCCGACCTGGTCGTCCTGCCCGAAACATTGACGTATTTCGGGACAGGTCTGAAGTACGTCGACGTGGCCGAATCGGTCCCCGGTCCGTCGACAAAGTATTTTGGAGAGCTGGCAAAGAAGCACGACATGTACATTGTCGCGGGGCTGTTCGAGCGGGACCGTCATCTGGTTTACAACGTCTCGGTGTTGCTGGGTCCAGACGGTAAAATCGTCGGCAAGTACCGCAAGGTCACGCTGCCGCGGGGCGAGATTGAAGGTGGAATCATGCCGGGCAAAGACTACCCGGTCTTTGACACACGCTTCGGCAAAGTGGGCATGATGATCTGCTACGACGGCTTCTTCCCGGAAGTCGCTCGTGAGCTAAGTAACCGAGGCGCAGAGGTCATTGCCTGGCCGGTGTGGGGATGCAATCCGATGCTGGGAGCCGCCCGCGCCTGCGAGAATCACACATACGTGATCAGCAGCACCTACACGGACGTGTCCTCCAACTGGATGATCTCGGCGGTCTATGGTCACGACGGCAAGCCACTCGCTCAGGCGACTGAATGGGGAACCGTGGCGATTGCCGAAGTCGACCTGAATCAGCCGCTGCACTGGCAGAGTCTGGGCGACTTCAAAGCCCAGATCACCCGTCACCGTCCCGTTGCCCCGCCGCACGAGTAAGCCGAGCGGCAATTCCCCGCGTCGTTCAGCTCAGTAATCCATACCGAGATCCTCGACCATGTCCGAGTCGAGTGTCATCTCGTCTGGATCAAGCCCGAGCGCCTCGCTGATCGTCTGAAATACGGCGGTCTGAATGCTCGCCGCGTTCCATTCCGATGCGTTGTCCGGTGCCGTGGTTTGACCGGCCTTTGCTTTCCAGACGACACAATCGGGGCGTTGTTCCATCATCCAGAACATCAAACGCATGTGATTGGCGCAACTCGTCGGGATACGGGGCACTCCTGACGACTGTGGTTCCAGTGGAGGCAGTTCAACGCCCAGAGCCTGACCGAAATCCAGCCAGTTCTGGTCGCGACGTTCCGCAGGAAACTGGTGTTCGAGTTGCTGACGGAACCAGCGTCGGCGGTAATCCGGCAGGCTCTTCAGTGCCGCATTGATTCGCTCGATCATTGCGTGCGTGTCCGGTATTGGCAGGATTTCACCGGAAAGCCGTGAAGTCACGAGTCGGATCACCTCGCGCGGTGACTGAAACAGGTAGATCCCCTCATCCTCGCTGATTTCAATTTCGAACTGTTCCTCCAGCCGAATGACCAGTTCGACAGCGTCCATCCCCATCGTTGCCTCTCCCAAAGCGGCAGAGCCGCAACCAAGAGTAGGATGGGCACTCTTGCCCGTCCATTGCCGGTGCCGGGACGGGCAGGAGTGCCCATCCTACGATGCGCGCGCACGGCGCGCATGCCCGACGATGGAAGACTCTCAATCGTGTCGTCGCTTCACCTGGCCAGTATCGCGCCTAACATTCACGCCTCACAGATTCGCAAGAAACATCATCGGAAACGGCAGCCTGGAACTCCGTCATGAAGAAATCCACCCTCGTCATTCGCAGCCTGCGACATTACTGGCGCACACACGTCGCCGTGCTGCTCGGCGTGATCGCCGGCACGGCCGTTATCGCAGGTGCTCTTGTTGTGGGCGATTCCGTCCGGCAAAGCCTGCGGCAGATGAGCCTTGATCGACTCGGCGGAGTCGATCATGCGTTGCACACCACCTCACGGTTCTTCACACAGACGCTTGTCGATTCTGTGTCGGCTGCTGCAAGTACGGGCGACCGCTTCGAGGCGGTCGTGCCGGCCCTGATCATGGACGCTGCACTCGTACGCGATGAGTCCGACGGGACAGTGGTTGACCGTGCTGGTGGGATCCGTGTTTACGGCGTTAATGAGGACTTTGCGCAGCTCAGCGAGTTAAGCCCGGACGACATCCCGAGCGGCGACGAAATCGTGTTGAGTCACCGCGTTGCGAGTCAGATCAACGCAAGCCCAGGCGATGAACTGCGGCTCTGGCTCGAATTGCCGGCGACCATTCCGAAAGAGACGCTGCTGGGCGGTATCGAGGATCAGGACACCGCCGAGTTTGCCGTGACCGTCAGCAAGGTTCTGCCCGAGACATCTGGAGTCGGCCGCTTCGATCTGAATCCAGGCCAGCAGCTTCCGCTGACCGTCTTCGTGGCATTGGATGAACTGCAGGCGGCGGTCGGTCTGGACGCCGTGCGTCGCTCGCGGGATTTTCCTGATGGCAAACCAGCTCGTGTGAATGCACTGTTTGCTGCTTCGGCCGACGAACAGGATCGAACTGGTGATTCAGCAGCAGACGCTGCAAAACAGGCCACAAAGCTGCTGAGCGAGTCGGTGTCGATGGACGACCTCAATCTGCGAGCTGTGATCCCGACGATCGAGTCGGCCGGTGATGGCGGTGAGCAGGACCGAGGCTATGTCGCTATCGAGAGCGAGCAGATGATCCTCGAAGACGCATTCGCCGAGGCGAGCAGACGAACGGCTGAGGAATTCGGTTGGCCGACATCTTCGTCACTTGTGTATCTCATCAACGAACTGATCAATCCGAACGTCGAACCTGGCGATCCAAAGGACGAGGCCCCCGCGGGTTACTCTCTGTATTCAATCGTGGCCGGCATCGATCCGGACGAGGTCAGTAAGGCACCGTTTGGTCCGTTGTTCCCGGCCGGAGCCGATGCGCCAGCGATTGGTGAACGGGACATCGTGCTGGACGACTGGGTTGCCGAGAGCCTGAAGGTGTCGGTGGGTGACACCGTCGTGGTCCGGTATCACCTGGTGGGGTCGCACGGCGAACTTCCGGAAGAGGAAATCGAACTCACAGTGCGGGCCATCGTTCCATTGGATGATTCCGTCACCGCAGTCGATCGCGGAATCACTCCCGAGGTGCGCGGGATCACGGACGCGCGAAACTTCCAGGACTGGAAGCGACCGTTCGACATGGACATCGGTCGCGTCACGAAACGCGACGACCTTTATTGGGAAAAGTATGGCCCGCTTCCAAAGTCGTTTGTGTCGCTGGGCACGGCTCAGGAGTTATGGAAAAGCCGATACGGCAGTCTGACATCCGTTCGCATCGCACCGCTGGACGACGAAGACATCGGCAGCTCGCGGGACCGGTTTGTCGCCGCATTCCTGAAGCAGTTGACCTCCAAGGAAACCGGCTTTGTCTTCCAGCCCGTCAAGTACAACGGAGTCAAAGCCGCCAGTGGAACAACGGATTTCACCGGTCTGTTTGTGGGCTTCAGCTTCTTTGTGATTGCGTCAGCGATGATTCTGATCGGGCTGCTGTTCCGACTCGGCGTCGAGCGGCGTGTCTCCAGCATCGGCTTGCTGGAAGCGGTTGGATTTGGCCAGAAGCAGGTGCGGCATCTCATTCTGATTGAAGGGATGGTCGTCGCCGTCGTTGGTGGCTTAATCGGATGCTTCGCCGCCGTTGCGTATGCTGATCTGATGATCTTCGCCCTCAAGTCACCCGACTGGTGGGGCGGCGCCATCGGCAGTCAATTTCTGAACGTGTCTGTAACTCCGCTCAGCCTGACAGCCGGCTTCGCGATCTCGGTATTCGTCGCGCTGATCGCGTTGCTGTTTGCCTTACGAGGTCTGAAGGACATCAGCACTTGTCAGCTACTGGCTGGCAGCACAGAACCTGTAACAACGGACGCCGACACCGAACGATTCGCCGCCCGACGCCGGAAATGGGCTCGCATCGGATTCGTGGTCTCTCTGGTCGTGGTCGTTGCAGGCGTGGCGCGATTGATTCCGTCGAGCGAAGCGTTCTCCGGACTCACATGGCAGGTCGTGGCGTTCTTTGTCGTTGGAATGACGCTGCTCACCAGCGCCGTCTTTCAGCTTTCTGCCTGGTTGTCTGGTGATCACGGCTCGGCTGTCCGTGGCAAAGGACTCGCCGGAACGAGCCGTCTGGGATTTCGTAATGCTGCCCGGCATCGGTCGCGGAGTGTGCTGTCGACCGGCCTGATTGCATCAGCGACCTTTGTAATCGTCGCGGTAGCCGCGGGGCGTCGCGATCCGGGAGTCGAACAGCCGGATGTGAATTCCGGGAACGGCGGCTTTGCTCTGGTCGCGGAAACAACGACTCCGATCACACGCGGCGACCTGAATACGGCGGATGGTCGAGACGAACTCGCGTTCGGCGTCGCGGCCGATTCACCCGAAGCAAAGCTGCTCAACGAATCAGTCACGTATGCGTTTCGCGTTCGACCGGGAGAAAACGCGAGCTGCCTGAACCTGTACCAGACGCAACTGCCGACGATCCTTGGCGTGCCCGACACTCTGGTCGAACGTGGTGGTTTCCGCTTTGTCGATCAGCGCAAGGCCGACTACTGGAAACTCCTCACGGAAACGCGGGAAGACGGAAACATCCCGGTCCTCGGCGACATGAATACGCTGATGTTCAGTCTCAAGAAAGGCCTTGGAGCGACGATCGATTTACCCGGCACGGAACAGAAACTTGTCGTCGTGGGAATGCTGGACAGCAGCGTGCTCCAAGGTGTTCTGCTGATGTCGGACGAAGGTTTCCAGACGCTGTTCCCCGAGCAGTCAGGGTTCCGTTACTTCCTGACGGGTGCCAGCGATGCGCGTGTCAAAGCAGTGGGACATTTCACCGACGAAGAGATTACCCGTCTGTCGCGCGTCTTCGAATCATCACTGACGCCCTACGGGTTCGACGCCGAGCGAGTGGTCGACCGCATCGCGGCCTTCCTTGTCGTACAAAATACGTACCTGTCGACATTTCAATCACTCGGCGGCCTGGGCCTGCTGCTGGGCACGCTGGGTCTGGCGACAGTAATGCTGCGTAATGTTGTTGAGCGACGATCCGAACTGGCACTGCTCCGCGCTGTCGGGTTCCGCAACAGCGGTCTTGCGATCATGGTCCTGGCCGAGAATGCCATGCTGCTTGTCTGGGGCCTGGCAGCGGGAGCCATCTGTGCGCTCCTGGCGATGTTGCCACATTTGCAGAGCGCCGGAGCCGACACTCCATGGACCGACGGAGTTCAACTGCTTGTCGTTGTCTTCGTGGTCGGTATGGCAGCCGCACTGTTTGCCGTACGCGAGGCCAGTCGCACAGCGATCGTCAGCACACTGCGAGGCAATTAGTTTTCGGTTGCCTTGTCTGTGCTCGACCCTTTGCCGGAAGGGTGCCTACGCTCATCAAGCGTTTCGTCGAAGTCCGTCGAATCGCCGGGTTTCGATGATTTCGTGGGCTTTTCAGCGGTATCAGACTGCCACGACGTGAGATTTCCCAGATCGTCGCGCGTTTCATCTGCAGACGAGTCGGTCTGTTCTGATCGAATTCGTTGCACGACTTCCGCGAGTTGCTCCGCCCAGGTCTTCGCTGCCTTCCAGTCAAAGAACTCAGGGACAGGTACATCGATCTCCGAGACCGTGAGACCACTGGCAGCGTTGCTCACGTTACTTAGCCATGAATTTCAATTGACGGCTGAGTTGCGCCAGTTCCTGGTCTGTCATCGGTTAGCCTCACTGATTCTGCAGGACTTCAAATACGCAAACACATCCGACGGATGATGGCGAAGCAACGGAGAGAATGGCTTGAGCCTTCCCCTCGTTCCGCCGCCATCGTTGCCCCGATGAACGTCAAAAGGCCGATCGATCCTGAGATCGACCAACACGTCGTCACAGGATTCATAGTACCAGTCCAGGGACAACACTGTGAAGCAGGCCGTGCCTGAGCCGTAGCCCGATTTCTCCGAAATCGGGACCTGCCCCGTGCGGATTTCGGAGAAATCCGCCTACTGCTTGACCGTTTTGTTCCTGGTCAGGTACTTAATCTCAATCCCGACCGAACCGCCGCGAAGTGGCTCTGGCCCATGAGCTTGTCTCAGAAGCCGCAAAAACATCTTACCACGCTGGAATTCGGGACTGGAACCCAACGCATCAGCGTTTGTCGATGATCGACTGATCGTCGCCTGCGCGAAAATACGGAGACTTCGATCTGTCGTTCGAATGGAAGATCGCGGCCCAGGGCAACAGTGGTCTGAAGTACCGCGTTCGACAGTACGGGAAGAAAACGCTGGGCTGCGAATTTCAGATCATTGACGATGGCAAAGCAGGCAAGACTCTGGGACGCGGCAGCACTGGTTCGCTTTATGCAGTTTTCGAACCTGCCCCAGAGATGAAGCTGAATCCCCCGGATGAATTCAATTCCAGCCGGATCATTGTCAGCGCCAATCACATCGAACACTGGGTCAACGGTCGCAAAATCATGTCTGCGGAAGTCGGGAGTCCAGAGTGGGACAAACGAGTCGCTTCCAGCAAGTTTTCCGGCGACTCAGGTTTTGGACGCAATCGCCTGGGCCGCATCATGCTGACCGATCACGGTGCGGAGGTCTGGTACCGAAACGTGGTGATCCGTCGACCCATTGCGACCGACGGAGCACCGCGCGGGGACTGACGTTGCGTCAACGCCGGCCAGTCCGCCGTCGCTGGACGGATCGCTGCTGGGCCGCTGGAATGTCGAGACTCGGTTTTCAATACTCATTACATTTCTGACAGTGAGCCTGTGCTATGAGACTCCACGTTGCGATGGTCTTTGCGTTGATGGCCGGACCTGTTTGGGCAACATCCGCACTGAGCGAGGACAAAGCGCTCGAAGGTCCGCTCGAGCCATTTCTTGACGAGGCCCGGCTGGAACTGCAGCAGGTCTTCAGTGGCGAACGGTTTCCCAACATTGTCGTGACGACAAAGGGCACGCTGTTGGCGACATGGGGTACCAGCAGCGTTCGGGCTCGACGCAGTGACGATGGCGGACAAACCTGGGGCGAAACCATCACGATCGGGAAACCCGGGTTGCAGTCGGGTGGACTGACCGTTGACGAATCGACCGGCAACATCATTGCGTTTGTCGAGGAACGTCATCCGCCGGCACCGCTGACCGTGTATCGCAGCACTGACGATGGCCGCAGCTGGAAGGTTCAGGAAGTCAGGATCCACCCGGACAAAGACGGGCACATGCCATCGATGCACATGAACGAACACGGGATCACACTGCGTCATGGAGAGCACAAGGGAAGGTTGATCCGGCCTTCACGGTATTACGCCGGCAAGAACGATCGCAGCAAATGGCCGCAGCATTATACCAACGCGATCTACAGCGACGATGGTGGCAAGTCCTGGCACACGAGCGAACCGTTCCCGGCCTTTGGGACGGGGGAAGCAACAATCGCCGAGCTGTCCAACGGAACAGTGTATTACAACTCACGGCGTCACTGGGCTCCGGAAGGTGAGAATCCACGGAGACGCTGGACGGCTGTCAGTAGCGACGGCGGTCAGTCCTGGAATGACCTGACCTTCTGCGACGCGCTGCCCGATGGACCACAGAATACCAACTATGGATGCATGGGCGGGCTGACCCGAATTCCAGTCAGTCGTCAGGACATCCTCATTTACAGCAACTGTGATAGTCCGAGTGGTCGTGACCATGGAACTGTGTGGGCGAGCTTCGACGGCGGTAAGACATGGCCGATCAAACGACTCGTGTTTGAAGGCCGGCACGCGTATTCGTCACTGACATCCGGCCGTCCAGGCACGAAGACGGAGGGCTCGATCTACCTCCACTTCGAAGGCGGGCCAAAGGGCGGTTCCACCGTCGCGCGTTTCAATCTGGCCTGGGTGCTCGGAGGCCAACCCACGGGAGACGGGGCAGTCCCGAGTACGCTGACCAACGGCAAGTAGTCATCGAAGCCGTGTCACTCAACGCCACTCTGCCGGTAACTGTTGTCGGTCAGCCTGGTACGCATTGCGCCAACGGGCACATGACCGGGCCGGCTTCTTATGGCGAGGGCTCTTTAGTCGGTGTCGCGAGGTCTTTGGCGAGAGTCGATGGCGTGAGCGTTTGCGCCAGCTCGCGGATTTCCGGGCAGGTGATCAGGTCGCGGGTGATGGAGCTGTCGAGCAGCTCGGTCACCACTGTGATGTCGCCGCCTTTCAACTGCAGGAAGAGATCGGCGTAGTGCTTGTCTTCCAGGGCCGTCTGCACGATGGCGATGTGTTCGAGTTCCGTGATTCCGTGTTGTTCGGCGACTCGTTTCAGGTCGTCTGGCGAGGCGTTGAGAATTGTGACCAGCGAGCGGACCTCGTGACCGTACTCACGAAGGCGCGGGACATGGTCGAGTACCGCGAGTTTGGACACGTCGGCGATCGTGCGACATGTCTCGCTGAGTGAGGTGACCCACAGGGGAGGCTCTTCGATGGCTTCCTGCTCAACTTTGACTTGTGCCTCAAGGGAGTGAATGAATGGCAGCATACTGCCCAGGCAGGCGATGCCGATGCAGAACGTCGCTGACCACAACAGACCCAGTCCCGCACCGGCGACATGATTGCACCACCACGACCAGCGGCGCGATTCACTATCTGGCTTGATTGAATCAGGGCCGTTCTGTAACCGCGTGTGACAGGCACGGACTGCCAACGTAGCTGCAATGAAGACCACCGCCGCCGCGATTGCTGCAGTCAGTAGAGTCGCGGAAAGCTGTTCCGGCTCACGCCACAACACGACGATCAACGTCAGCAGGGTCAGAAGAGACGGGATCCAGCTCGCCACGGTTGCCAGCGCGCCTCGGCGGTAGCCTCGCCATGTCATGAACATGGCGAACAATACGGCCAGAAGCAGCGTGAACTCTCTCAACGAGCGATGTCCTCAATATGGAACCACGAGTGATTAACGGCGAGGCCGTTCTCTTCGGTCGTTGCACTGTGGTAACTGCGCAGGGCGCTCAGCGAACGAATCACGACGTCACTCTGCATCTTCATCATGTTAACCCGTTGCTGAGCGGCCGGGGAATTTCTTCTATTCATCACCAGGGCGGCAGCGTTGCCGACGCGGTGGAAGTAGTCCCAGACCTCAGTCAGCTCCAGGACCAGCACGGAACCGGCCGACTTGTCGAGTGCGATGACCGGACTGGTCAGCATGGGCCGCTCGCCGGTCATTTCCTCGGCCAGACGTGTTGAAGACGAGAGAATCAGCAGGCGATCTTTCAACAGGGCACACGGTGCCGCGTCGGGACCCAGCTCGACGGGCAGCGGGTAGTAGTACAGCGTTCCGCCGGCCAGTGATCGTGTCTGTGGATCGGGGATGGCGACCTGGGGTGGCAGTGCTGTTGGTTCGAGTTCCCGGATGTCATCCAGCAGTTTGCGAGTGGCGTCGGTGTAACTGGAGATCGCCAGTTTGAACTGCTCGGCATCGTTCAGTTCAATGGCCACGCCCAGTCGCGGCACGGGCACTGGCTGAGGCAGCGGCTCCTGTTCAGGCGGACCTGCGAATTCACCGTGACCGTCGAGCAGCAACACGGACTGTGTCCCGTCGACTGCCGGTACGAGATGGTCGCGCGTGGCGGCATCCATCGATTCGAGAAACGGTAAGGCAATAGCCATGACACCGTCATACCGCTCCCGTTCATCGGGAGGGATATTGGGCACGCCGAATTCTTCGAAGTAGCCAAAGGCGATTTTCATCCACTTCACGGCCTGGTCGTAACTGTCAGGGCTCTTTGTTGCGCGTGCTGCCGAAAGCAGAATCGGCTGCTCGCTGCGATGCGTCATGACTGACAGCGGCTGCGAACCGTCCAGGGACGACGGAAACGGCCCGCCGAAACTCCAGGACTCGATGCCTTTGTTATCGAAGCTGAATGCCAGCGTTGAGTGCGATTCCGTTGCGGCGATCTCACCGGCGAGCATCCGCGCGTCTTTTCGCAAGCGTTCGTCCAACTCGGGCGGCAGATTGCCCTGCGGCACCATCGCCAGCAGATTGCCGGCGATATTCTCGAAGTCTTCCGATGTCAGCGGCTGGGCAGCCATGCTGGCGGCGGTGTAACTGATCGACGCGAGGCCGTCTTTGTAACGTGCCAGCAGTGGATCAAGCATTTTCGTGGACGCCAGCGACTCGCCTTCGCCCCATTGTTCGAGCAGCGATGTGTCGCTGCCGAGTGACAGCATCAGGTAATCATCAAGCACACCCGCCGCGATATTGATGCGTTGGCCGCGGACGAAGTCCTGCAGTCGCTGACTCGCGTCGGGCGTCACCTGAGCGGACGCCAGTGCGGCCGTCACCTGCTCCATCATGGGTGGAGGCACGTCGTCGCCGGAGGCTTCGAAGACGTAAAACGTGGTGCCTTTGATCTGTCGCTGTTCGATTGCGCCCACAGGCAGCGCATCAACCTGAGCCAGCCAGTCATCCAGAAACTGCGTCGCTCGATCGGCGTCGGTTAATTGAAAACCGATCAGCACGGACGGCAGCTTCAATCGATCCTGGTTGGTCACCACGGCCTCGATCATCCGATTCACAGCTTCGGCGTTGTCGACGTCTTCGACTGAACCTCCCGTGACACCAGCAAGTCCCGCATTCCAACGCATCAGAGTCAGTTCGCCTTGCAGTTCGCCGATGGCCTGAAAGACCTCAGGCAGGTCCGATCCGGTACAGACGAAGACTTCCGTCGATAGTGCCTCGTGCAGAATCGACAGGCCTTCAACGGCACGCGGGTCAGTGGTGGCTGTCTGCATGAAACTGGCGTAAACCGGATGCTGCTGTGCCTGCATCCACATCTGCTGCACAGTGGGAATCGACAACAGGTTCTGTACGGCGTTACTTTCCCACACGTCCTGCCAACGGCTGACCAGATTCATCGTCGACGAGAAGGCCGAGACATCTGCGGGCACCTGGACGGCTGCGCCCAGATCGACGACCAGCTCGGTTTCGCTGCCGGTCTCGGATGGTTGATCGGCGTCCACTTTGACGACCGATTTGTCCGGCACCTGGTCCGGTTCCGGTTCACCCCCGGACTTGAACACGATAGCGCCGACAACAAGCAGCGCGGCGGCACCTCCGAAACCGACGAGGATTCCCCTGTTCATGCCTGCCGTCCTTTCAGATTTGTGATGACCTTGTTGCACTCGTCACAAACTGGTCGATACCAGTGAAGTCAACAGACGTCAAGCTGCGCGGCTCCTGACCTGCGTCTAAGAAATGGAAATGGAGATCTGCGCGGGCGCACGCGTGGCGTGTTGACTGTCGCGATTGAATGACCGCTC
The DNA here is from genome assembly GCA_963579025.1 of Planctomycetota bacterium. Classification (GTDB taxonomy): domain Bacteria; phylum Planctomycetota; class Planctomycetia; order Planctomycetales; family Planctomycetaceae; genus CAUZFZ01. Next base: position 20,539 of record CAUZFZ010000090.1, read on the forward strand.
GACGCCGAAATCAGAATTCGGCGCCGACAGAATCGTCAACCACTGGTTGCACAGAAGTCGCAGGAGTTCTCGTGGCCGCACATTCTGGAATCGCCACGTCAGTAGCGGACTGTGCCAGTTCGTGGTCCTACGGATACGGGACACCGTGAGGCACTCGCTGCTGGCCAATCCAGCACTCTTGAGGCTAAAGAGTAACACTTCCGCGTTAGAATAAATCTGCCACCGGGAAGCACGCGTCGCGCGACGTTGTGGCCTCTCTCGGACCGCAAGTCATTTTCGCTAACACACTCAGACCATGGAGATTCGACATGTCCAGACACGATCGTCGCGAGTTTCTTGCAAGCGTTGGACAGGGCATGCTGGTGGCCAGTGTCGGGGCGACAATGGCGTCTGACCTCGGGCTGGCACCGGCTCTGGCGGACGATTCTGATGAGCGGATGACGTTTGGTTCGCTGGAGCCGCTGGTCGGGCTGATGCAGGACACGCCGCCGGACAAGCTGCAGCCGATTCTGGTCGAGAAGATCCGGTCGGGCGTTGAACTCAAGACGCTGGTCGCCTCAGGAGCGCTGGCCAACGCACGGAGTTTTGGCGGACAGGACTACATTGGCTTTCACACGATCATGGCTCTGATGCCCGCGTGGCAGATGTCGCAGCGAATGCCGAAAGGCACAGAGGCGCTGCCCGTACTCAAAGTTCTGTACCGCAATGCCGAGCGGATTCAGCAACACGGAGGTCGCAAAACCGAAGTGCTCAAGCCGATCAGCGGCGCAGCGCTGACCCACGAGCGCGGCGGCGAACACCTGCAAGCTGTGATGCGCACGGGAAAGATGGACGATGCCGAGCAGACGTTTTACGGACTGTCGCAAGGCGATCCCGCGGATGCCTTCAACGCTCTGCAACACATCGTGCATGACGACATCAACGTGCATCGCGTAGCACTCGCCTGGCGGTCCTGGGATGTGTTGCGACTCACGGGTAAACAGCATGCTCATACGCTGCTGCGACAGTCAGTCCGCTATTGCGTGCAGCAGGAAAACAACTGGATTCGTCCCAAGCGAGACGGAAAACTTCCGATTCGCACGACGTTGCCCAGGATGCTCGATGAGTACAAACTGATCAGCCGAAAGCCGGGCACAAAGCCCGGTGACGACCAGTGGCTTACCGAACTGACGAACGCCGTCTTCTCCGGTAGCCGCGAGCAGGCGGCCGAGGCGGTCGCATCAGCGCTGGGCGACGGATTTGCACCAGAAAGCGTCGGCGAGGCGATTGCGCTCGCGGCAAACCAATTGGTTCTGCGTGATTCCGGACGCGCGAAGGACGTCGATCGCAAAGGCCATTGCGAGCGACTGAAGGGCAGCGTCCACGGCGACTCGGTCGGCGTGCACGCTTCGGACGCTGCAAACGCCTGGCGGAACATTGCCCGCGTCAGCAATCACCGTAACACCATGGCAAGTTTGGTCACCGCAGCGTTTCACACCGCTGGCCGGGCTGGTGGCGTTGGCCGCGAACCGCACCCGCTCGCCGAACAGCTGGAAGGCTTGCGTGGCAAAGACCCGGCTGGGCTGCTTGCTGAAACTGATCAGGCAATCCGCAGCCAGGACCAGGCCGGTGCCGCCGCTGCGGTCGCACTCTACGGCGAACAGGGACACGCTCCCCAACCCGTGTTCGATCTTCTGTTGAAGTACGCCGTCAGCCAGGACGGCGCTCTCCACGCGGAGAAGTATTACCAGACCGTCACTGAGGAATTCCAAAGTGGTCGCGCTGCCTTCCGCTGGAACCACTTGATCGGCCTGGCCCGCGTCACTGCCAGCGAATACGGCTGGCCTGCACCGGGACACGACGACGCCACGCGCCTGTTGAAAGGATAGTGAGCGATGCAAAGAGTCATCATCGGTTTGGCTTCCCTGGCCGTCATGCTGTCGACGGCCAGGGCTCTTTGCGTGTCCGATCGACGCCGACGGCCAAACCGAAGCTTCTTTGCTGATCCGGCGATCACAAGCTGTACGCACTCAAGGAAACAATAGGACGCTCCGCCCCAGCCAGTGGGCGACGCACTCGGGGAATCGCCACCACGCGCATACCAATTGATGCGGGCTTTGGAATAGACCCGCTGAACCGTGTCGAGAGAGTGGTGTGGGCTGATGCCGCCGCAACCTGGGTCAGCGTGGCGTTGTGGAACATCTCAACGGCGTGGCCCCGCGACGCGGGAACCTGTCGACGCTATGCGCCCGACGCGACAGCCCAGTCGTACTTGTTGAGCTCAAGTACGAGAAATACGACTCCGGTAATCAACGCTGCGGTCGAGACGAACAGCAGCGCGACCCAGACGTCGGGTACGGGTTTCGGTTTAGAGCCGGGTTGTGACATAGTCTTTTCTCTCGATCACACCATTCTTGGCGCGGCTGGTAACGATTCCGACGGACCGGTCGGGAGTGACAAGTTCAAGACGAATCTGGCCCAGAAACTTGTTTCTGTCACCGACTCGGTACACATACAGCACAGTCCCCTCGCGAACACCATCGTCACTTCCGATGGAGACTTCGATCAATTCACGACCAGCGCGAGCGGACTTCTTCGTCTCCAGCACCTCGCCGAAGACCAGCGGAGTCGGGGCACTTTGTCGGGCATAGTCCTTCGGGTCGGTCGAGAAACCATTGCTCGCCAGGACACGACGATACACGGCAACCGATGACAGCAGCTCGTTGTAGCGGGACACCAGGCTTTTTCGCTCAACGTTCATGTTGAAGTTTTCATCTTCCTTCTGTCGCACGCGGGTATTCTGCTTGTTCAACTCGTCCGCCTGTTGCTGATTGATATTCCGCATCGTCAACGCTTCTTCACGACGCATCGTCGCTTCCGTCGCCGTGATGTCGGCCAGGGCCTTCTGCGTGGTGAGTTCCAGGTTCAACGTTTCCAGGTCGTCCTGCAGGTTGTCATTACTCAGTTCGGCCTGGACACGCTTGTTTTCGGCGGCTGTCTTGCCGTTCTCAGCATTGTCACGTTCGGCACTGAGTCGGTCGATTTCTGCATCGAGCACTGTCTCGGTTTCATTCAGCGCTATCTGTAACTGGGCGACCTTTTCACGCGCTGTCACCGTAGCCGCCTGCCAGGTCTGTTGCCGCGTGAAGATAGCGCCCGCAAGTGCCATGAAGCAGATGCTGAGCACAAGCTGAATGATGACCAGAAGCTTGCCGATGAATGTCATCTGTCTGAATCCTGTTCAAAGGAAACGTTCTGATCCACTGGTTCCGCCGGACCCCCGGCGGTGGCCGTCGAGACCGTCGCTCCCTCGCGAATGAGCTGCTGTTCCCGTTCCGCGAGTCGCAGACGCAGCCCTTCCATCTGATAATACAAATCGAGCAGCACACGTCGTTGCTCAGCAAGCTGAAACGTCTCTGCTTCGATCGATTCCTTTTGCCGAAGCAGTCGGAAACCCGATCCGCGGCGACGTTCAGCTTCCTCACGGATTTTCTTGGCCTGCTCACCTTTGGCTGTCGCCGCGAGCACAATGGCTTTCACCTTCTGCTGCAGAGTCTCACGCGCGGCGTACAACTGAGCAACACGAGCTTCCATACCTTTCGTGTCTGTCTCGACATTGATCTGCCGCGATCCGATGTTCAGCTCCAAGGCAACAATCTGCGGCTGAAGCGGATCGATCAGGTCCTGATTCCGCTGTGTTTCAGCGGCGTATGCCCGTCCAATCACGTCGGCCAGATTGGCTGAGGTGCCCGCATCTTCCCCCGTGCGCCGTCGGGCGCTCCACGTGGGATTCTCATCCGCCGACTGAGTAAACGCATAGTCAGGCAGATTGAGCATCTCAGTCTGCCAGTTCGGTCCCGAATTACTGAGCGCGATCGCGAAACCCATAAACGCAATGCTGGTGGCCGCAATGAAGACGACCATGATCTTGCTGAGTTTGGTGACCATGGGAAATGCCCGCGCTGGCGTGGGATGAGACTGACGGGATGAGTCAGGTTGGATCACGGCAGACAATCGTCGCCGCAGCCCATTGTCCGAATCGTCTGGTAGAGGTCTTGAAGATGAGCGTTTGGTGAGTATACGGCTGCCGGAAATCCAGGGTCAAACAGAAAGAGCCGACGTTAACGGCAGCAACTCCGTCACGGCCCGCAGTATCCGGTGGCAGTCCGTCAGACCGTCAGTAACGACGTTTTCCGGGCAATGTGCCGAACCGTTACGAACGAACGCCAGCTCATCACGCCATCACGCAAACCAACTGCCAGAATCCACCGGGATTGCTGTCGCACAGCGGTGAGTCGCCGATCCGGAGAATCACGGCAGGTATCGAAACTCAGCACTGATCAGCAGCGCGTGGATGGCCGCCTCCCAGCCGAGTGATTCGTCACTCTCGGCCTCGGCGTCAAGGTCGCGAATCAAAGCAAGCGTGGCACTGCTTTCGACACGTGTCGGGTCACGCAGAAGGATACGCCGAAACGCCGTGCGTACGCGGGCTGTGTCGGTGTCGTCGCCCGCAGTCAGTTCGGCAGCAATCCGAGCGGCTCGATTGATACAGAACTCGCTGTTCATCAGGAAAAGACTCTGCGACGGCATCGTTCGCTCACTGCGTGTTCCCACGATCTGGCTCGGGTCCGCGAAGTCAAAGGTCGCCAGCATCTCGGGTACCCAGTAGCGCGCGACAGGCAGGTAGACCGAGCGATTCGGCGATTCGAGCTGCTCGGTCGTCGGAAACGTCCGGGAATTAAACTCGCGTTCCTCGAAGGTCGAGACGACGGAGCCGCGCGGCGGATCGAGAACCAGTTCACCGGAGACCGACAACATCGCGTCGCGCAGAGCCTCGACATCAACGCGACGAATGTTTGCCCGCCACAGAAGACTGTTGGTCGGATCGACTGCGACATTGGAATAGCTGGCGTCACTGCCCAGTCGGTAGGTTCGACTGAGCACGATCTCCCGAATCAGCTTCTTCATGGACCAGCCATTGGACTGAAATCGTCTCGCCAGCCAGTCCAGAAGTTGCGGATGCGATGGTCGCCTGCCATTCAATCCGAAGTTGTTCACCGTCGGCACAATCCCCTCACCGAACAGTCGTTGCCAGATTCGATTGACTGCAACACGCGGCGTTAGCGCGTTGCCCTCTGAGACAAGCCACTCAGCCAGTTGCCGCCGACCGCTCTGCTTCGAGTCGATCGTCTGACGTTCGCCGTTCGTTCGCTCAAACAGAGTCGGTACGCCACGAGGAACGACCTCACCCTTGCGCTTCGCCTCGCCGCGAATCCGAATGGCGCAGTCCGCCGGTTGCTCCGCGACACAGACAGCCATGCAGTAATCGGGAAATTCCGGCGGAGCGTCGGTCAGCTTTTTCAGGTCCGCGTCGAGACCTTTGATCTTCTCGTCCCACTCGGCGATCTCTGCGTCGAGCGGCGCGATCTCCGCATCGATCTTCTCAACCTCAGCCGCGTCCGTTGTCTTCTTCTTCCGGTTTTCCAGAGCCGCTTTTTTTCGCACCACCCGGTAGCGATCAGACCTCGCCTTGTTACGCACTGCCGTCGCTTCGGCCACCTTTTTGCGATACTCCCGAGCCGGCTCATCCAGCTTAAGTCCGTGTTCGCCAATCGGCTGTAATGGCCGGTCAAAGCCGTATTGATTCGCCGAGGTCATCGGACCGTAAAGCGTTTGCGTGCTGCCAAAGATGCCTGCAAGAGCGTAGTAGTCGCGAGTCGGCACGGGGTCGAATTTGTGATCGTGACACCGGGCGCAACTGACCGTAAGACCTAGAAATGCACGAGTTGTGACATCAATCTGGTCGTCAATGAGATTCATCGCGAACAGCTCTTTGTCGCCTTCTCCCAGTACCTTGGATCCGATTGCCAGGAACCCCGTCGCAATTAACTGTTCGTCTCTCTGTCGCCAGTCGTCCGTCGGCAACAGGTCGCCCGCCAGTTGCTCACGGATGAATTGATCGAACGGCTTGTCATCGTTGAATGACCTGATGACGTAGTCGCGATACCGCCATGCGTGTGGAAAGATGACGTTGCGGTCGTTTCCGTTCGACTCGGCGAACCGCACAACATCCAGCCAGTACCGCCCCCACCGCTCACCAAACCGCGGAGATGCCAGCAATCGATCCACCTGAATAGACAAAGCCGCTTCCAGGTCGTGTCGTGAAGATTGTTCGAAGTGCTCAATCTGCGCGAACGTGGGAGGCAGACCCGTCAAATCCACAAACAGCCGGCGCAAGAGAACGGCGGACGGCGCGTCCGCGACCGGCCGGAGTTTCTTCGCGGCATGACGCGCGGCAATGAACCGATCGATCGGGCTGTCAGACCACTCGGTGGCGATGTTCGGTGGAGCCACATCAAGCAAAGGCTGGATTGACCACAAATCCGTGCCACGCGGGGGCTCTTTGTCAGTCGGTGCAGCCGGTTGGTCTTCCGGTCGCTGACGCGGGTCGGTCAATCCCAGTTGAATCCAGCGTTCGAAGTCAGCGACGACGGTCATCGGCAGCCGTCCGTCGGGTGGCATTTCGAGGTCTTCATAGCGGAGCGCCGACAGTAACAGGCTTTGGTCCGGTTTGCCCACGACGACGGCCGGGCCGCTTTCGCCGCCTTTCAGCAACCCGTCCCTGAAGTCGAGCCGCAAGCGCCCGCCGATTTCCTTCGAGTCGGCGGAGTGGCATTCGTAACAGTGCTTGAGCAGCACGGGACGAATACGGGCCTCAAACCACTCTGTCGCTGCCTGATCATCGCTGGCTTGGGCGCACAAAGGCGACACGACAGTCAGCCCGAGCAGACAGGCGACCTTGAGACCTGAACGAAGACACGACGCATCAGCCGGTGAACTCATTGCCGACCTTTCTGGCACGCTCAGGCTCGTCCAGGTTGATTCCCAGATTGATCCCGACCTCAACGAGGATATTCCAGCCAGCCGCCAGTTGGACGAATTCGCCCAGGTCGCCAGCGTCAGGAATCTGAATGGTGGGAAAGCTGGTCTCGCGGGACGCAACTGTAATCACATCCAGTCCCACCCCGTCGCACAGTACTTCACGGAACTTGTCCTCGGACTTCGCCTGCGGTTCGACCCACAAGACAACATCGTCGGCGTCCATCACCTCTTCGATTCCATGAACCGCGTAAGTTCCCTCCAGGAAGTCTGACTTTTTGCGAGTGATTTCATTCGTCTTCAGCGTCAGCTCCTCGGAAACTCCGTCGTTTCGACCCGCCCAGTAGATCGTTCCCGCGCGTGCGATTCGCTCGACGAGTTCCGGTTTGATCTGCGTCGTCAACGCGGTCGTAATCTGGTCCGCAAGGTCCTTGCGGCGGTCGGCCAGAGTGGGCGTGCCGGCCACGTGTTCAAGCAGCGACCGGTAGAAGAGGGCCTGTTCCGCAACGCTCTTCGTCGCGGCCACGGCGTCTTCCTTGCCGCAATTCAGTACGCATCCCCGTGTGGCCAGTTGTTCCAGCGGAGAATCGGGAGTGGCACTCAAGCTGTAACGGTTCCGGTGCCCGGACTCGCTCAGTTGTTGAAACAACCCGATGACCTCGGCGGTCCGTCCCGAATTGGACAATGCAAAAACGGACCAGCCCGCCAGGTCGTATTCGCAGCATTGGTGTCCGGCATCCGTTGCCAGCGTGATGTCCCAGCCACACCGCCTGGCGTGAGCCATGATGCTTTTCGCGGGAAAGATTCGACTTGATCCCTCACCAGTCATCATCAATCGTCCTGACCCGGCAATGTCAGCAGCAATTTCGGTCAACCCGGGGGCCTCAAAGTCAGCGACAATTTCGGCTGTCTGCAGCATCTCGCGGACCAGCGCAAACGAGCCGTACGTGTTATCAGACGTATTCATCAATCGAGCCTTCGCCGTTAACGTTGTGGGTCCCCAGCGTTCCGACACGATCGCTGAGGTCAACAGCCAGAATAAACGACCTGAGTCGATACCTGCCACTCTTCTGAGGACGATCTGTCTGCAGTAGAGTATTTCACACGTCGTGTAGGATGGGCACTCCTGCCCGTCCACTTCCGGGGACGGGCAGGAGTGCCCATCCTAGCTTTCAAACCGTCAATCCAGCTTTGACGGTCCACGAGTACTATTCCGCCTCTCGGCTAAGTACAGAGACAGCTCTAGCGAGACTGAAAAGGTTACATGATGCGAGCGAAAACACTGCAGATTCTACTGGCAGTTCTGGCCATCACCGGCTTCGGCCTGACAATGCGGGCTGACGACGCGGCCAAACCGTCCAAATCCGAACGGGCCGCCATTCAGGTCGCATTGAAGGAATTCAACTCATGGATCGGCGGATGGCGCGGTGGCGGACAGGTGCGTCGCGGTTCGACGCGCGGAGCGTGGGTTGAGAAGAGCAACTTTGTCTGGAAGTTCGACGGAGATCAGATCGGCATCGAATACAACGTCGACGGCGCGAAGCACGTGAAATCCGGGCTGTTGTCCTGGGACGTCAAGAACGAGGAGTACACGTTTGATGCGGAACTGGCCGATAAATCGAAACGCAAGTACCGCGGAGAACTGGAGAAGGGCGTCCTTGCTCTTGAGTCGGGTGCAAATGATGCAGGTTACGTTTCACGGCTGACCATGCGGCAGCTCAATGAAAAGCGTTTCCTGGTTCTGTACGAACGCCGGAAAGCGAAGGCATCGTTTTATCTGCGAGTCGGTGAAGTCGGCTACACACGAGAAGGCACTCGCCTGGCCGCCTCGGACAACACGGGCCCCATTTGCATTGTCACGGGCGGTGCCGGGACGATTCGCGTGTCTTTCAAAGGTAAGAATTACTACGTCTGCTGCAGCGGCTGCCGCGACGCTTTCAACGACGATCCCGAAGGGATCATCGAGACGTACCTGGCCGAACTGGCCGAGAAAAAGAAATCAGCCGCCAACTGATCCTCAGTCAGGCGATTCACTACTTCAAACAGCCATACAGGGAAGTTCCGATGCAGAACCGTCCGCTCCTGATCGTGATCGCCTGCGCTTTGATGTCGACGGGCATGAGTTGCGCACGGCAGCGATCAAGCACTCCACCTGTCCCGGTCGCCCCGGTCGATAACGGCCCAGTGGCGAACGAAAGCGACGTCCCACCGCCGAAACCACTACCGGCGGGTGTCGAGGACACTGGCATTTTCAACGTTCGACTGGAAACGACGAAGGGCGACATCGTCATCGAGGTGCATCCGGCATGGGCGCCGCTGGGAGCGGCACGGTTCCGTGAACTTGTCGAATCCGGCTTCTACAAAGACTGCGCGTTCTTCCGTGTTGTCCCCGGCTTCATCGTTCAATGGGGTATGAATGCTGATCCAGTGGTGCATGCAACATGGGGCGACAACAATCTGGTCGACGACCCCGTGCTGCAGTCCAACCAGAAGGGCTACGTGACATTCGCCAATGGTGGGGCGAACAGTCGATCGACTCAGGTCTTCATCAACTACGCCGACAATTCGCGTCTGGAAGAAAATTATCCGGGCTTCGCTCCTATTGGCACGGTTGTCGAGGGACTGGGCAACGCGTTCGCCATCAATTCCGAGTATCGCGAGCAACCGGATCAGCGCCGCATCACATCGGCAGGAAACGACTACCTGAAGAGTGCGTTCCCGAACCTGGACTACATCAAACGGGCGAGCGTAGAGAAGTCGGCCCCATAGCCCTGAACGGGAACTCGCCGGTGTCGCAAAGCTGAAGTCGCGAGACCAGTTGACCGCCATTAACTCCACCAGACCGGAATCCGAGGAATGTCGTTCGTTCATCAACACACGGTCGGTCTGAGTCGCCGTGAGGTGCTGCAGGTTGGCTACTCCGGCCTGCTTGGCGTCGGCTTGCCGGCGGCGCTGTCCGGACTGGCGCAAGCGTCTCCCGCCGTGCCGCGAACTACTCCGAAGTCGATTGTGATTGTGTTCCTGACTGGGGCAGCCAGTCATCATGACACATTTGATATGAAACCGGATGCTCCCGCAGAGATTCGCGGCGAGTTCAAGCCGGTGAGTACTTCGGTGGCCGGATTGCATGTGTGCGAGCATCTGCCGCAACTCGCCGCCCGGGCTGATCGCTATGCCGTCGTCCGGACGCTGTCGCACAGCGACAACAACCACCTGATGTCGACGCATCACGTCCTGACTGGTGAGAAACAGCCGGGAGGTTTCTTCGACAAGGTCGCGTCCAGAGATGACTGGCCAAGTTACTCGTCCGCGCTGTCGTTCCTGCAGCCCCGCCGCGACGGGATTCCCAGCGGTGTGAATCTGCCAACGTTTCTGCTCCAGGGACCTCTCACCTGGCCCGGTCAGCACGCCGGATTTCTGGGTACGAATTATGACCCGTGGCAGATCAGCGACGATCCCAACAAAGCCGATTTCAAAGTCGACGCACTCACGCTATCGACGGGGATCGATGTCGCTCGGCTGGGCAGGCGACAGGAACTGCTCGGCGAGGTGAATCGTCAGCAAAGACGACTCGGCGAGGTGGCCCAATCGCGACGGCTGTCGAGCGATCAGGACCTGGCGTTCTCGATGTTGACCTCCAGCCGGCTCGCTCAATCCTTCGAATTGGACCGTGAGGACGATGCGGTGCGCGATCGGTATGGCCGTCATACGACGGGCCAGTCACTCCTGCTCGCTCGCCGCCTCATCCAGTCCGGCGTCCCCGTCGTGCAGGCGAATATCGGACGCGTCCAGAATTGGGACAGCCACAGCAAGATTTTCTCGAGGCTGAAAGACAAGTTGCTGCCGCCACTGGATCAGGGCGTGTCGGCATTGCTGGATGATCTGGCCGACGAAGGACGACTGGACGACACACTGGTCATGATGCTCGGTGAATTCGGCCGGACGCCGAAGATCAACAAGGGCGCCGGACGCGACCACTGGGGACCGTGTTTCTTCGGCCTGTTTGCCGGTGCCGGCATTCAGGGCGGACAGGTGATCGGCAAGTCGGATGCAACCGCGGCTTATCCCGCGACTCGGGCTTACTCACCCAATGATGTGGGCGCGACCGTGTATCACCTGCTGGGCATTCCTGGTGACGCGGAAGTCCACGATCGCCTGAATCGACCCGTGCGACTGAATCGAGGAAGCGTGATCGAGCCGCTGTTCTCGGGGGCGTCGGTGTAGTCGAACGGCACGAAACGCTTTCCTGTACGTGCCCAATCCCTGAGGTGGTCCATGACGGTCCGCATTGAAAACGTTCGTTGCATCGCGACGGCTCCCGCCGGGATTCGGCTTGTTGTGGTCAAAGTCGAAACGTCCGAACCGGGTCTTTCGGGGTTGGGATGCGCGACGTTCACACAGCGACCGCTGGCTGTCATTCAGGCGGTCGAACAATACCTGGCTCCGTTTCTTCTTGGGCGTGATGTCGCCGAGATCGAGGACATCTGGCAGGCCGCGTACGTCAGCTCGTACTGGCGGTCCGGGCCGGTGTTGAACAATGCGCTGTCCGGTGTCGACATGGCGTTGTGGGACATCAAGGGCAAGCGGGCCGGCATGCCCGTGTACGATCTGCTCGGTGGCAAGTGTCGCATGGCCGCTCCGGTTTACGTGCACGCCAGCGGTCGCGATTTCCAGGAAGTGACCGACTCAGCCCGAAAGTTGATGTCTCAAGGGTTCCGGCACGTGCGCATGCAGGTCGAGGTGCCCGGGCAGGCTACGTACGGAACCGAGTCCGACCTGCACGCGCACGATCAGGTGGACGGTCCGACCAGCCCGCGCAACGTGTTCGAGCCGGCTGACTATGCGCGGCTGGCTCCGCGACTGTTCGAACATGCTCGGCGGGAACTGGGCGACGAAATCGAATTGCTGCACGATATCCATGAACGCTTGCCGGCGCCGCTGGCTATTCAGCTCGCGAAGGACCTCGAACCGTACCGGCTGTTCTTTCTGGAAGACCCGCTGCCGCCTGAAGAGTTGACTCAGTTCCAGCGACTCCGCGAAGCGACACACATCCCCATCGCGATGGGCGAGCTATTCACGAGCGTCAACGAGTTCGTCCCGCTGATCAGTGGCAAGCTGATCGATTTCATCCGCGTCCATCTTTCGGACGTCGGCGGACTCAGCATGGCCCGAAAGATCGCAGCGATGTGCGAGTTCTTCGGTGTGCGTACCGCATGGCACGGGCCCGGAGATACGTCGCCGGTTGGACATGCCGCGAATCTGGCTCTCGACATTGCGGTGCCGAACTTCGGCATTCAGGAATTCACCGCATTCAATCAGGCGACGCAGGACGTCTTCGCCGGCTGCCCGGAATTGCGAGACGGCATGCTGTGGCCCAGTGAGCAACCAGGCTGGGGACTGGAAATCGACGAGCAGCTCGCGGCGAAGTTCCCCTATCCCGAGCATCCATTCAATGGAGCCTGGCCAGCCATCCGCCGCCGTGATGGCAGCGTCATTAAGCCATGAATGGCAACGCGTGCGAGAGACGCTCGCCTGACGTCAGGATCAGCGCGTCCAGGCAAGCCACTTGCGGAACATTGATGCGACAAACGGTGTGAGCCGCGTGCGGTTGTACTGATCGCCCAGTTTTCGGATCGCGTCGGCCTGTGTTGGATACGGATGAATGGTGCTGCCGATGCCCTGCAGTCCCACTCCGTTTTTCATCGCTACAGTGATTTCCGAGATCATGTCGCCGGCGTTGTTCGCGACGATCGTGGCGCCCACAATTCGATCGCTTCCGCGTTTCAGATGGACCTTCACAAAGCCTGTGGTGTCACCTTCCAGAATTGACCGATCGACGTCGGCAAACTCCTGCACGAACGTCGTGATGTCGATCTCCTGTTCGCTCGCTTCCTTCTCGTACAGGCCGACGTGAGCGATTTCCGGAGTCGTGTAGGTGCTCCACGGTATCGTCAACGCACTGGCTTTGGATCGGCCTTTGAAGAGTGTGTTTCCAATGACGATGCGGGCCATGAAGTCGGCCGCGTGTGTGAACTTGTACTTTGAGCACACGTCACCGGCCGCGTAGATGTTGGGATTCGTCGTCTGCAGACGGTCGTTGACTCGCACGCCGATCTTTGGGTCGAAGTCGACACCGACGGTTTCGAGCCCGAGGTCCTGCACATTGGGTGCTCGGCCCACTGAAACGAGTAACTGGTCAACGGCTTCGTCGTATTGCCGGCCGTGAGAATCCACCGCCAGATGCACCTTGTCACCTTCCTGGCGTAATTGCAGATTCCGACCGCAGCACAGCAGTTTCACGCCATCACGTTCGAGCGATGCCTTCACGATGTCCGCGGCAGCGGGATCTTCGCGGGGCAGAATTCCATGCTCGGATTCCACCAGAAAGACATCCGACCCAAACAGCGCGAACGATTGAGCCATCTCGCATCCGATCGGCCCGGCTCCGATCACACCCAGTCGCTGTGGCAGTTCGGTCAGCGAAAACAGAGATTCATTAGTGAGATAAGGGACCTGGTCGAGACCCGGAATCGGCGGTGCCGATGCCCGTGCTCCCGTGGCGATGACGGCCCGTCGGAATGGCAACGTCTGACCGTCCACTTCGACTGTGTTGGAACCAGTGAAGCGAGCCTGTCCCTGATACACGTCGACTCCCAGGCCGCGAATGCGTTCCGCCGAGTCGTTGGGAGCGATCTCCGACCGCAACCGTCTCATCCGCTCCATGACGGCAGCGAAGTTGACCTGGACTCCGGTCGGCACTTCCACGCCGAATTCATCGGCATAGCGGATCGCTCGTGCGACTCGCGCGGCGCTGATCAGTGCTTTCGACGGAACGCAGCCGACGTTCAAACAGTCACCACCCAGCAGTTCACGCTCGATCAGCGCGACCTTCGCTCCCACCCCGGCTGCTCCAAGTGCCGTGACCAGACCGGCGGCTCCGGCACCGATCACGACCAGATTGTACCGCCCGGATGGAGTGGGGTTCGTCCAGTCGCGCGGCTTCACGTGCGACTCGAGCACGAGGTTGTATTCGTCCTGAGGCTGTAGCTGAATCAGTGTGCTCATCGAACGCTGATCTTTCGGTGTCGACTGTTTGTGAAGGCGGCCTCGCAACGCAACGGTGCCATTGCAGCCGGTGAATTGTGCCGGCCAAACGCAATGGCGGCTGTAACACAGCTCACTCAATGGAGCGGATCGAAGTACTGCGACGGCGACGTCTTGCGTCAGTACATGATCGGAGTGCCCGTGCCAGAGTCAACCGGCGGCGGGAGTTTTGAAATTGCACTGTCTATGGACTGCGGTGATGCATCACCGCTTTCCATGCGGTGGCGCAGCCACTTTCCATTTCTCAATGGGCAAAACCGCGCTGGCAAGTGAGGCAAGCCAAAAAGAAAGCGGCTCCGCCACAATGGAGTGCGACGATGCATCGTCGCACTCCAGGAGCATGTCCGGCAGCGCCCATCGAAATTTGTGGAGACGAAGTTCCACCGGACGGTCGCCGATCAACTCAGGAGTCGGCCGATCGTTCGAGCGTTAATCCTGCGCCGCCCGTACGAAGGCTCAATCGCAGCGTCCCCGTCGGATTCCAGACGTTGTAGAGACGCGTTGCAAAACAGTACTTGCCGCCGTCTGCAAACCCGATGCGATCGGCTCGCCGAAAGCCTCGAAAGCTCTTCTGATCCGGCGCGAGCACAGTAAGAGCGAATGACGAACGACTCATCACGGTTGACTCGCCAGGTTTGAGCGTGCGAACGATGCGCCGACCTGAATCGCGAAACTCACTGTGAACTGCCTCTTTCCACGACCGTCGCTGTAGAGAACCGTAGGTGTCATAGGGAGTCACCGAATGGGCTGAAGGCGTCAATTCACCCAGATCACTGTCCGGCCTCGGGTCATATGAGAAGCTCAGCGACTCACTCGATACGTTACGAATCAGGACCTCGGCTTCGACCTTGTCGCCATCATTCCATCGCCAGCCACTCGGGTTGTTGAAATTGCCAGGTTGCTGAAGCGGTCGCGAATATCTCAGGCCGCTTTGCAGCCCCAGGATTGTCGGACCCCTGGCAACATTGAACGAGTCACTGGCTTCCCGGATCGAGACAGTCGCGACCGGACGAACCTGGCCCTGGCCTGTGGTCAGCTCGAACGTTAGTGGAAGGTCATTTGGAATCGCGCGCCAACCGGGACCACGGACCATTGTCAGTTTGCGAACATCATCGTCCTCGCCGAATCGGAACAGGTAACTGGATTCAATCGTGTACTGCCCGGCTGTCAGCCCGAATGTATCGAATTGAAATTCGGTCTTCGGAACCACCGCTTCGACGCCGGGTGCAAGTTCCACTTTGAAATACTCATGGCATGCTCCCGGTTTGGGTAACTGGAGTCTCAGTTTCAGACTAAATTGACCGTCACGGTTTGCGACGTGTACGTATTATCCGTAGCCTGAAGCGAACTGATTCTACGTCCACACCGCAAACCGTGACGGTCAGTGTAAACGAAACCCTGGCATTCGTTATCGCATAGAGGACCACGACGGGCGCGGAGGATAGGATCACGCTATCCGCCGAACCGGATCTTGAATCGGCGGGCGTCTTTTTCAGGCGGTCTGTCCATGCGATACCGATGCCGTCCCATAGCCTTGCTGGCTGCCTTGTGCTTCAACACTTTCGTGTTGTGTGTGGTTGCCGTCGGGGATGACTCCCCGGAAACTGGCAAGTACCAGCAGGCGCTCACAGACCTCAAAGCAATCAGCGGCTCAGACAGCAGCGCTGCAGAGAAAGCGGAACGCCAGCAACAGGTCTTTGCAGCCGCGCTACCTGGAGTCCGCAGTCGGGTTGATGCAGCGATCCAGGCCGGGAAGCTGACCGAAGCGCTGGCATGGTCCGAACGATGTGTCACGCTTGCAAAAGCCGCATTGCCCGCCGGCCAACTCCAACGCAGTGAACTCGTTCTGCTGCGAGCCCAACTGAAGTTCTACGAATTCGGAGCCGCACCAAAACCAGACGCGGCCGCGACGGTGACCGTGCTTGAAGACGCAGCAACCGAAGCGACCACCGGCGGGCATGTTGGTCATCTGCTTGAGGCTTTGAATCGCATCGCGCTGATTCAATCGCAAGCGGGTGGCAAAGAGTTGTCCGGTTTCGCTCGACTGCTGAACGTTGCCGAGCAGACAGAGAAGACCGCGCCAGCGGTTCATTCCGCGGCGATTCAGTTTGCCTGGCTCAAGCTCTGGTTGCCGTCGTATCTCTCCGCGGCGTCGGGCCAATCCAATGAGTCGCCCGACGACGCCGCAAAGGGACTTGAACAGCAACTTGCCACCATTCGTGACCGACTCGTCGCGGCAAAAGCCCCGAAGTCTCTCACGCATAGCGGTGATTTGTTTCTCGCGCGGCTGCATGTCGAATCGCTCAATCTCGACGCCGCACAGAAACAACTTGATCAACTGGCAGAGCAGATTGACTTTCAGCGCATGCCGGCGTTCTGGCAGGTGCAGCACCGCATCGTGAAAGGTCGCCGTGCATCCAACCTGGCCCTGTTCTCCGAGGCCCGGTCCGAGTTTGAGGCGGCTCTGCAAACGGCGAAGACCGCCGCCATCCCAGATCTCCAGGCTGTGGTGCAGATCAATCTGGGGGCGCTGCTGCTGCGGCAGGGCGACTACTCACTCGCCGAAGAATTTCTTCGAGACGCGGCGGACGCTTATGAGGACATCCCTGCTCTGCAGAATGACCCGCAACGCCCGATCGTCATGGTCAACCTCGCCAAAACCTACGAAGCCGACGGCCGATTCTCAAAAGCCGTCAGTCTTTACAAAGACGCCATTGAACTGACGGAATCCGCCGCAAATCCGAGTCCTTCAACGCTGGCTCTATGCCGGAACAATTTCGCGGCGTGTGAGTACCTGGCCGGCAACTTCGATTCCGCACACGAACTCTTCACACAGGTCGAACCGACGCTGGTCGGAATCTTCGGAGCCGAACATCTGAGGATTGCTGAGCTGAAATCGAACTTTGCCTGGCTGAAACTCGAATCCGGCGACACGCACACCGCGCGGAAACTGTTTCACGAATCTCTCGACCTCGCTCGTAACACCGTCGGCGACACGCACCCGCGGACTGCTGAGATCATGTCCTATGCGGCCCGCGCCGATGTTCTCCTTGGCGATAATGAAATCGCGGCCGATCAGCTTCGCACGGCACTCGTTCTGCGAGAACAGCATCTCAGCCGTACCCTTCGATCGGCTCTTTCGGAGCGCGATCGTCTGGCGATCATTCAGGAACTGCGAGTTCACCCGGAATCGTCCGCATGGCCGGGTGTCTTTGACACATGGATCGATCTTGCTCCGGCGTTGAACATACCGATCGAAGAGCAGTACCGCGGAGTTCTCGCCTGGAAGGGAGCACTCGATCGACACGACTTTAAAGCCACGAGAGCGGGCGAGGCTCCAACCGCTGAAATGCAGCAGCGGGAAGCGGTGCTCAACGAACTTCGTACCATCTACTACGCCGGTGCAGGGCGTTTGAGCCGGCGAGAGCGCCGCGAACGCATCGAGAAACTCGAGGCGCAGGCGAATCAGTTGGAACGCCAGATCGCCCAGTCCAGTGGGGTTGCCGTTCGAGAACCGGTCACACTGGAACGGCTTCGCACGTCGTTGCCGCCGCGCACGGCGTTCCTGGATGTCATTCAGATTCGCCAGTACACACGACGCGCCGCGGGCGAAGAAGTTGCCGAGCGGCGATCCAGTCCGGGTTTTCTCGTTCGCGGCGACGCACCAGTCGCACGCATTGAATTCGGCGACGTCAAGACACTGAATAAAGCGGCTCAGGAATTCTTCGCCGTGCTGTCCTCGGGTGGCCTCGATTACGAGACGTCTGGCCGTGTACTGGCCGAGAAGATTCGCGTGCCTCTCGAACCGCTTCTGGAAGACATCGACTGCCTCATAATCTGCGGCGACGGCCTGCTGCACCTGTTGCCACTTGGAGCCCTGCCCGACCGAGAGCCTGACAGTTTCTGGATTGATCGAATGGCATTTGTTTCCGTCGGCAGCGCCCACGCTTTTGTGGAAACAATTGCACACAAGCCAGCGGTCGCACATCCGGCGGGACTGGTGATCGGCGGACTCGACTACGGAACACCGGCTGAAGGGAGCGGCAAATGGACTCCGCTTCCGGGGACTTTGCGTGAGGCCCGGCGCATTACGGATTTGTTGAAGCCGTCCATACCGGACTGTCTGCTGCTGACAGCGACAGCACCGACAGAGGCCGTCGTCCGTCAGAAGCTGCAGTCCAGTCAGTTTGTGCATCTGGCGACTCACGGGTTCTTTGGTGGCCGCGCTGACCGGCAGACAGACGGCTTCGAAGTGCTCGACATTTCCCAGGAAATGGATTCCGCGATCGCGTTGGCCGGAGCCAACATTCCCACGGAAACGGAAGACGCACTGCTGACGGCGGCTGAACTGCGGCAACTCGACCTGCGACACGTCCGCCTGATGGTCCTGTCAGCGTGTCAGACAGGACTGGGGCATATCCGCGCCGGCCAGGGACTGGTTGGGTTGCTCGGAGCTCTATCGCGTTCGGGTGTGCGGTCAACGATCAGTTCGCTGTGGGAAGTCAACGACGAAGCCACGGCTAACCTGATGACCGAGTTTTACACGCATATGCAACGTGACCGCAGCCATGTCGACCTCGCCCAGTCACTTCGCTTTGCTCAACTGAAACTGCGTTCTGGTGAGATCCGACCGTCCAGCGGAGGCACATTCAAACACCCAAGATTCTGGGCTGCATTCTTCCTCAGCGGCGTGCCACAAATGTCACTTAAGCAATAGTTGCCTGCTCAGGAATCACGACGTTGAGCTCTTTTCGCTATCGATGATCAGGCGTGCAAAGCGGCCAGAATTCTGGCGCAGGACGTGGTTGACGGCCAGACCGCAACAAGCGCCGTGTTCGAGACGATCAGCGGTGACGCCGAGTTTTGCCGCGTGCGGGCTCTCGCCTACGTAGATCTGAACCGGAACATCAACGGAAGGCTCGGCTCTGATTGGAAGCCGCGCGGCGGAGATCTTCGCAACGTAGCTTTGCAGCTCAGCCGCCGCCAACCGCGCCGGAGATTCGCTGGTGATAATCTCAGCGTAAGCCTTTCCATCATCAACGAGAAACGGCCCTCGGCTTTCACCTGCGCGATGGAAAGACTCACTGCGCAGACGACAGTAAGTATTCGAAGCGGCCGACTCGCTGCGTTTGTGCGAGAAACCATCGTCAAGTGTAAGGAGCGGAGCTTCGATCGGTCACGACGTGCGCTTGAGTTCCGGAATCGGATCGCCCTTCGAAAAGATCGGATTCCGGCGACCCGCGAATGATTGCAAGGCCAGCTGCACGTG
Organism: Planctomycetota bacterium; assembly: GCA_963579025.1. Taxonomy (GTDB): domain Bacteria; phylum Planctomycetota; class Planctomycetia; order Planctomycetales; family Planctomycetaceae; genus CAUZFZ01. The sequence goes on from CAUZFZ010000090.1 coordinate 39,770, forward strand.
GTCGAAGCCGAGGTGCTGAAAAATCGTCATCAGAAAATCGTACGGTGTCACGCGCCGCGAAATCGGGTCTTCGCCGTTTTTATCTGTCGCGCCGATTACCTGACCCGTTTGAATGCCGCCGCCGGAAAAGAGCATCGTGTTGGCTCGTGGCCAGTGATCTCGACCGGGCTGCACCGTGCCTTTGGCACCGCTGGCCACGCCTCCGCCGCTGCTGGCGACGTTACTGATTCGCGGCGTGCGGCCAAACTCCCCAGTCACCACGACCATGACTCGGCGGTCCAGCCCGCGGTCGTAGATGTCGTCGATCAATGCGGAAATCGCCTGGTCGTAAAACGGTGCCCGATGCCTGTTGGCGTCGAACACGTGGTGATTCACGGCATGGTCATCCCAGTTTGCGACACGACCACACAGCGGACCATCGAATTCGGTCGACACGATGTCCACACCCGCTTCGACCAGCCGTCGAGCCATCAGACATTGCTGGCCCCAACTGTTGCGGCCGTATCGATCTCGGAGTTTGTCGGATTCCTCAGACACGTCGAACGCTTTGGCCGCCTCGGGGCTGGAGAGCAGTCGCAGAGCCTGCGCATCGAAACTGTCAAAGGCCCGCATCAGTCCCGTTTGATCAATGTCTCGCCGCATCAGGTCGATGGCCCGTCTGAGATCGCTCCGCTCGTTGAGGCGGCGTTTTGCTTCCAGATCAGACAATCCAAGATTGGGGACCGAAAACTTCGGCGCGGATGGGTCCCCGGTCACTTTGAATGGCTCGTAGGACGGCCCCAGATAAGCCGGTCCAGCAATCTGGAACGAGTCGTAGCGATCGACGGGGTTGATGGTGACGTAGTTGGGAAGCTGCCGGGACGGGTCGTGCCTCAGGTAGCTGGCGATGGACATCCAGTCCGGATACGTCGGCTTGGGCTTGTCGGCTGAAGCGGGATCACCACCGAGGACTCGCAGCGAACCAGCCGGATGTCCGCCTGCGTTATGAGCCACAGAACGCAGCAAAGCGAATCGGTCCGCACACTGCGACATTTTCGGGTACAGCTCGGTGACTGAAATCCCAGGCACGTTCGAGTCGATCGGGCTGAACGGGCCCCGGTAATCCGATGCGGCATCCGGCTTCATATCGAAGGTGTCGAGATGACTTTGGCCGCCGCGCAACCAGACCAGAATAATCGCCGTGTCGGACTGCTGACTCGCCGCCGCCTCGGCCCGCGCCCGGAAAAGACCGGGCAGCGTGAGCCCGGTAAAGCCAGTCAACCCGGCCTGCAGCAGTTGTCGCCTTTGCAGATGATTGGCCATCGAAGTCCTGGTGCGTTTCTGTATGGGGAACGTCTGGATGACTGCCGACGAAACAGCACCGTACAGTCTGCCGCAATTCGTTCGCGGCAGGAAGTCCCGTTCCTGCCGGCGCTGACCCGTCATTGTCATTTATACATAAGTCGAGAATTCACAGTCGGCCCAACGGGGCGGTCCTAACCTGTTTCGCCAGTGAGCAGGGCCGCCCCGATTTGGGCTTTGGTGTTTTACATGTTTGAATTCCCAGGGCGTTGCCCTGGGCTGCCATAGGGTTGGGCCGTTGGGCCGAAGACACCTGACGGACTAATGTATGAACGACAGGCCCGGCCCTCAACAATTTCCCGCGATGCTTTTGACGCGAACGGGCCGGGAATCCATCCTCCAGAGATTCTTCCCGACCTGCTCTTTGATGGACGAGCCGCATGCCTGCCTCACTGCACGATCACGTCGACGGAATTCGCAGTCAGTTCCCGGCCCTCGCTCGCCGGGCTGGTGACCATCCGGCGGCGGCCTCCTGTTCCTTCTTTAAACTCGGCCAACGCTCCGATCAGTGACGACCTGGTGCAATCGTATTGTGACCAGGAAAGTGACCGCAGGCATGCCGTTCCGCCGGAGTTTGAATCGGAGGTCATTCAGCAAAACAACTCAGCAAATTCAGACGAAAGCGACGCGTGGACCCGAACGCCGTCAGGCACAGCACCATGGTCACGAGAAGTTTCACAGAAGCCTCCGTTTCCTTTTATCCTGAAATGACAATTATCCTAAAATCACAACCGCCCATGCGCACCGAGAGAATGAAGCATTCGTCCCCGCCTTCGCCGATCAGCGCGAGCCAATTCTCACCGGAAGCGATGCGGTAAGCGCCGTGTTCGAGACGATCAGCGGTGACGCCGAGTTTCGCCGCGTGCGGGCTCTCGCCTGCGTAGATCGGAACCGGAACATCGACGGAGGGCTCGACTCTGATTGGAAACCGCGCGCCGGAGATCTTCGCAACGTAGGTTTGGAGGTCAGCCGCCGCCAACCGCGTCGAACGCGCCGGAGATTCGCTGATGATAATCTCAGTGTAAGCCTTTCCTTCATCAACAAGAAACTGGTCCTCGGCGTTCACCTGCGCGATGGAAAGACTGAATGCGCAGACGGCGGTAAGAATTCGAAGCTTTTTCAGGGTGATGTCTCGGGGCATCGGTTTACCGTTCCTTCCATCAATTTCGCCAGCAAATCAGGGGAGAACGTAAAAG
>CAUZFZ010000091.1:0-42273 GCA_963579025.1 Planctomycetota bacterium
TGACAAGCGGAGCGAAATACGATTTCGGCGTGCCGGCGCGGGCGACTTTTGGAGTCAGTCAGTATTCAGATCGTTCTGAGATCTCCGCGACGGCACACCGCAGACGCAGTTCGGCCCGCTTGTCACACCCTACAAAAACTCACAGCCGCTGAGCGTTGGAAGGGGCAAGAAATTTCAGAGGCCGCTCAATTCAGGTGTCACGGGCCGAATCAACTCGTTTAACAGGATCTCCAACACATGCTCCCCGCCGAACTCAATCAGCTTGACGACCTTTCACGCCGACAGTTCATGGCGAATGTCGCGAAGTGCTCACTGGGCGTCAGCCTTCTGCCGTTTGGTCTGAACGACGCATTGGCCCAGTCACGTACCGGCGGCAAGGCCCAGCGCGTGATCTACCTCTACATGTCCGGAGCAATGAGCCAGGTGGACACGTTCGATCCAAAACCGAAGAGCGATGTGCAGGGCGACACCGGCGTCGTCAGCACCGCGATTCCCGGCGTGCAATTCTCTGAGTATCTGCCGAAGCTCGCACAGCGTGCGAAGCAACTGGCCGTCGTACGATCGCTCAGCACTTCCACCGGCGCTCACGGACCGGCCCGCTATCTGCTGCGGACCAGTTACAGCCCGATCGCAACGACAAAGCATCCTGGACTGGGTTCGTGGATGCACAAGAAACTCGGTCGCATCCACAAGGAACTGCCGGCTGCCGTGCAGATCGGTGGCGGTGTTGGACCGGGTTACATGGGTGCTGAATTCGCACCCGTGCCGTTGGGCGATCCGTCGAAAGGGCTTGAGAACACGAAGCAGCCGACTTACCTGAAAGACAGTGCATTCGATAAACGCATGAGACTGTCGGCGGCGTTCGATTCGTCCTTCCGACGGCGGGCTGCGTCCAACAGCAAGGTCAGTGGCTACGATGATCTGTATCAGGAAGCCATTGGTCTACTGCGCAGCAAAGACCTGTCGGCGTTCGACATCATGAAAGAACCGGCAGCCACTCGTAACGCGTACGGCGCTTCGAAATTTGGTCGAGGTGCGCTGCTGGCCCGACGACTCGTTGAAAATGGCGTCCGGTACGTTGAGGTCTCGCTGGGCAGTTGGGACAACCACTACGAACTGTGGAATACCCTGCCGGATAAAGCTGCGGAACTCGACAATGTCGCCGGACAGCTTCTGACAGACCTGCAGCAACGAGGACTTCTGAAAGACACGCTGGTTGTGATCGGAACGGAATTTGGTCGCAAGCCGCATATCAATGAGCGAAACGGCCGCGACCACCATCCGGCTGCGTTCTCAAGCGTGCTGGCTGGCGGCGGGATCAAAGGCGGACAGGTGTACGGCGCAACGGATGCAGATGCCTTCCATGTCGAAGATGATCAGGTCTCCGTCGAGGAATTGAACGCGACGATCGCTACAGCCCTGGGGATTCGCCATGACCAGGAAATCCACTCGCCGGACGGCCGACCGTTCACGATCGGAAACGGCGGAAAACCGATCGCAAAGTTGCTTTAATCGAGTCCGATAGTGCCCCACTCAAACGGACGCTCATGGCTTGCCGTCGATGTCGGTAACAGCCGCGTCAAGACCGGGCTGTTCGTGTCAGATCCCGGCCCGATTGAGCAGACGCTGCCCGTCTGTAAGGCCTGCTTCAACACGGCACTGGAAGACGGACTCTCCTGGGAAGAACTGTCGATCGTCGGCACAGGGCAGGAATTCCGGGGAATCGTCGTCGGATCGAACCAGCAGGGTGTTGACCGAGTCGCCGCGGAATGGTCACAGCGTTCCGACGTCGAATTGCTTGTCGTCCGTGATTCGCGGCAGTTTCCCATCTTGGTGGATGTCGACTTTCCAGACCGCGTCGGATTTGATCGGCTACTGAATGCTGTGGCCGTCAATGTTGTTCGCAATCCGACACATGCGGCGATCATCGTCGACTGCGGCACAGCCACCACGATCGACCTCGTCACCGCAAACGCAACGTTTCGCGGCGGGGCGATCCTTCCGGGCTTTGCGCTCTGCGCGACGGCGATGCATCACTACACCGACGTGTTGCCGCTAATCTCGATCGACCAGATTGCCGATGTCGATAACGAGACTGCTGCCCATCCCCCACTCGGCCGCAATACCGAGGCGGCGATGATGAGCGGCGTGTTCTGGGGGCAGGTCGGCGCGATTCGCGAGCTGATTCAACGTATCGGCGAGCCATTGACTGGACCGTTCGATATCGTGTTGACCGGAGGCGGTTCCCGTTTGCTGTCGCCTCATTTCCCGGACGCGATTCATTGCCCGTATCTTCCGCTGCAGGGACTGATCGTCGCGGCTGCATCCTGAGACGCTGGTTGATCAATGAATGAGCAGAGTCTGACCGAAGGCGCTCGCCGAGCAGTCGAGCGAGCTGTCGATGCCGCGACTGAGTGGAGACACAGCAACGTGCGTCCCGCTCACCTGCTGTGGTCGCTGCTCGAAGAGGAATCGATTGCCTGTGAATCGCTGGGACGGGCTGGCGTTACTCTCCAGATGGTGTTGGCTGCCGATATCTGGAGTGGGGCAAATCCACCCGCTGATGACGAGTCAACCGGTGACGACGAGACTCTCGACGCATTGACTCGTGACGTTTCGGCCGCCTTGAACCTGTCCATCGTTGTCGCTGACCCCATCGAGACTGAGTCCTTTCAGCAGGTGCAGTTTCACGCCAGGTGGGCGGCTCACGCTGACGATTCAGAAATCGGTACCGAACATCTGCTGGCAGGTCTTGTGGCGGTCGAGTCCCCGGTCTCCACGCTGCTTCGGCGACATGGCCTCGCTAGTGAGACACTTGCAACTGCCAGCGCAGATGAAGCTGATCTTGCGGAACCGATGCCGGTCGCTTTCGAGATCGATTTCGGATCCGAGTCGGACAGCGACCGGACTGCGGCCTGTCGCATTATCGACGCTGCTGCCAATCGTGCCCGGGAAGGCTTGCGAGTCGTCGAGGACTACGTCCGCTTCACACTGGATGACGCACATCTCAGCCGGCTGCTGAAATTGACTCGTCACCAGTTGCGTGCGATCACACAGAGTCTGGATTCGGAGGGATTGCTCGCGTCGCGCGACACGCGATCAGACGTGGGAACGGCGATTCACACGCAATCCGAGATGACGCGTGCGACTCCACTGGACGTCGCTCAGGCCAGTCTGAAGCGAGCTCAGGAAGCCGCACGCACACTGGAAGAGTTCTCCAAGGTGGTCACCGGAACGGTCCCGCCGGGCGAGGTCAGTGTGCCGGAGCGATTCGGTCGATTGCGGTACGACCTGTACTCGCTGGAAAAGGCGATTCTTACGACCACAGCGTCGAAGCAGCGTCTGGAAGGCTGCGCACTGTATCTGCTGCTGACGGCAGATCTATGCCCCGGCGGACTCGAAAACGTCCTGAACGAGGCGACCGGTCACGGCGTGCCGATTGTCCAGCTTCGCGAGAAATCGCTGGCCGATCGAGAGCTGCTGGTTCAGGCCCGTCACGTTCGTGAGCTGACGTCCCAGACCGACACACTGCTGATCATGAACGATCGCCCGGACCTGGCAGTGCTGTGCGGAGCGGACGGCGTGCATGTCGGCCAGGATGAACTCTCCGTTCGAGACGTCCGACGTATCATCGGGCCAGAACGATTAATCGGAGTGTCAACGCACTCGATCAAGCAGGCTCGCCAGGCAGTTCTGGACGGTGCTGATTACCTCGGTGTCGGACCGGTGTTTTCCTCAACGACGAAATCATTTGACGAATTCGCGGGGCTGGATTTTGTGCGCCAGGTTACTGACGAGATCGCACTGCCATGGTTCGCGATTGGCGGAATCAACCGGGAAAACCTGGCAGATGTCCAGACGGCCGGTGCTCGACGTGTGGCCGTGAGTGCCGCCATCTGCGGAGCGGATTCGCCAGGTGCCATCGCAGCCGATATGGCCGCACAACTGGCAAGCGACTAGTGTTTGGTCAGCCATCAATTGATGAGTGCCAGCCATACAAGCCCGAAGCGCCAGCGAGTGAACATGCGCCGTACAATGCGTTCACTCGCTGGCGCTTCGGGCTTGTATTGCTGCTTCATCCTTTAGCCAGTGTCAGGGATCGACCGGCCGGATATGGAAATCCTTCAGGCAGTCATTCTGGGAATTGTTCAGGGCATCGGTGAGTTCCTCCCGATCAGCTCGTCGGGACATCTGGTCATCGCAGGCGAGTTGCTCGACAAAATATTCCAGACGACGACAAGTGACTCGGACAAACTACTGCTGAATGTCACGCTCCATGCCGGCACGCTGTTCGCCATCCTGATCGTGTACCGCGAGGCGATCTGGAAATTGAGAACGCAGTTGGGTGTCTGCATGCTGCTTGTGATCGCATCGATACCGGCCGGAGTCGCCGGCCTCGCGTTTCGCGAGTTCTTTGAGACAGTTTTTGCCACGCCGATCATTGCGGGAGTCGCACTGTTCGCGACGGCAGGACTGCTTTTCGCGGGTCATCGGCTTGAACGGGGCGAGATCACTTACGAGCAGCTCAGTCCCAGGCAGGCCCTGCTGATTGGACTGTGCCAGGCGGCAGCTCTGGTCCCAGGCATCTCACGTAGCGGAAGCACGATCTCTGCCGGTCTGATCTTTGGACTGAAACGGGAATCAGCGGCCGCGTTCTCGTTCCTGATGGCGATCCCCGTGATCGGCGGGGCCGCACTGATCGAAGGCCTGTCAGTTCTGTCCGGTGATGTCACCGTCGAATCGCCGATGGCTCTGATCGCCGGAGGCCTGACGGCGTTCGTTGTCGGCCTGGTCGCGCTGCATTGGCTCGTGGGCTTCATCGCGCGGGGGCGGCTGCACTGGTTCGCATTCTACTGCGTCGGAGCCGGGACGCTGACGGTCATCTGGCAACTGTTTGCGGCTGTGATGTCGATCAGTTGAGCTGAACAGGACATATAATGGGACGCGGATAGCGTGGATTCGACGGAAATTCGCTGATCCGCTTTCATCCGCCAAATCCGCGTCATCCGCGTTCTATTCAGCTTACGTTTGGATCACCCAGGCAGAATTCGGACGAGCAGGCTGACCTGGTTGCATCAGTGCATGGCAACGACTCCAATCTGCGGACTGGAATAGACCACGCGATGTGGAACGGAGCCTCCGATGCGACACACTCTCAATGGTGCCTTGATCCTGCTGACCTGGGTTGTCCCGACACGCGCAGACGACGTCGATCCGGCTCCTCCGCGAGTGAATGCGTTGCCTGCCGCAACGGAACCAGGCCCGAGTGACTATGACCGCGTCACCTTTCATGGTGCACCAAAGCCGCTACCGGCTGGAGCTGTCACACATGACTGGAAGACGTTTCTGGGCCCAACTCACAATGGAATCTCGACGGAAACGAAGTTGCTCAAGAAATGGCCGAACGGCGGACCAAAGCCTGTCTGGGAGTTGAGCAAGGGCATTGCCTACACGTCGCCGTCGATTCATGGCGACTACCTGGTGTTTTCGCACCGGGTTGATGACGAAGTGCTGGTCGAGTGTCTGCATCCTGCGACCGGTCAGCAGTACTGGCAATTCAAGTATCCGTCCGAGTACCGAGACCGGTACGGGTACGGAAGCGGTCCGCGAGCCAGTGCTGTCATCGACAGCAATCGCGTTTACATACTTGGCGTCGAGGGCGAGTTTTTCTGTCTGGAACTGAAGACCGGACGCGTCATCTGGCAACGCAACATCAATCGGGACTTTGGCGTATCGCAGGACTTTTTCGGGACGGTGGGCACGCCGCTGCTGCAGGGGAATCTGCTCATTCTGAACGTCGGAGGTCGTCAGGGTCCGTGCGTCGTCGCGTTCAACAAGATGACGGGTCGAGCCGTCTGGACGGCTGGAAAAAACAAATGGGGGCCGAGCTACGCGTCACCGATTCCCGGGATGATCCACGGTCAGCCGCGCGTGTTTGTTTTCGCTGGCGGCGACAGCGATCCTGCGATCGGCGGCCTGCTCTCGATTAACCCGATGAATGGAGCCGTCGATTTTGAGTTTCCCTGGCGAAGCTCAAAGTACGAATCCGTGAACGCCTCGTGCCCGGTCGTGATCGGTGGAGATCGCGTGTTTGTCTCGGCCACCTATCGCAAAGGCAGCGCATTGCTGCAAATCAAGCCGGACTTCTCGCATTCAACACTGTGGACCATGTCCGATCGCGAACACAATACGGACGACGATCAGCTCGGGATTCACTGGAACACGCCGATCTACAAAGACGGTCATCTGTACGCCTTCGATGGCCGCAATGAGCCGGACGCCTCGCTCGTGTGCGTCAACGTGAAGACCGGCAAAGTCGTGTGGCGCACAGAGCCGGAGTGGGAAGACTCGCTGGAACTCAATGGCGAAACACAGAAGCTGACGCTCAGCACGTTGCGAGGTTGCCTGATGCACGTCGATGGGCAGTTTCTGTGCGTCGGAGAACTCGGGCACCTTCTGTGGTTGGACCTGAGCCCGGCCGGGTACAGGGAACTTCAACGGACGTGGCTCTTCGCATCTCGGGAAACCTGGGCCCCACCCGTTATCAGCCGCGGTTTACTCTATATGACGCAGAATCAACGGGACCTGATCAGCAGGAAGGGCCCTCGACTGATCTGCTACGACTTTCGGGCCGTCGAATAGTCCGAGAGTACATTCAGGATTCGTTCGCAGAAAAACAATTCTGAAATTGCTCAAGTGTTCTGTCAGGCTTTGATTTCGGGGTGGCTGGGGTCGAACGAAGTGAGCCCCCAGTCGTGATTACTGGGGGCTCGCGTTGCTCGACCCCAGCCACGCAACCCTGATTCTAAAGGCTGACAGAGCACCAGGCTGCTTCGAATCGACACCCTTCAAACGCACTGCTGAGTCGCACACCGGATGAGCCAGTCAGAGACGAGGCAATTGACGTGTCCCAACGGGCACCGCTTTGACATGCCGGACTCTGACAAAGCGCCAGGCCGCGTGAAGTGTCCCGAGTGCGACGCAAAGGTTCTCGTCAAACCTGAAGACACTGCAGCCACCGGACCGGTCGGCCGAGGCCGCAGTCTGTGGGCGGTGATGGGCCAGCAGAACGATGCGGCATCCGAGTCAACGGACGAGAAGACGGAAGCGACATCGCCAGAAGATTCGTCCGATCCGCAGTCGTCCACGAAGGATCGGCACGCCCCGGAAAAGCCATCAACCGTCGAACCGCCTAAGCCGTCATTCGTCAGAAAAACAGTTAAGCCGATCGAGGCCAAGGGAGATTCCGAGACCGAAGCGCCTCAGATCAAACGGGACTCGGACACGCCTGGTGACGAAACCTCCGGAGCTGGGGCGAAGGAATCGGGCGCGTCCGAACCGGCACGCCCGCGCGGCCTTTGGGCGATGATGGGGTCGCCCGCATCGCCAGCGAAGGACAGTCAATCAGAATCCGACGACTCACCAACTGGTGACTCTCAGGATGATGATGGAGACGACGGGCAGGGCAACGAAACCGCCGACTCGGAAGTCGACTCCGAGATTGTCGAAGAACGCGAACAGTCTCCGTCATCCGAGCTGGACGAAGGGGAGTCTGATTTCCACGATGGCGACGACGACGATGAACGGTCGCTGACTGACGAGGATGAGGAGGATGGCTGGGACGTCGACGATCCTCAGGCGGACCTGGATGATCTTCTTCCGCCGTCGGAGCCCGGTCCCGCGGAAGGTCCACCGCCGGGTGCACGCAAGGGTGTCGCTGCACTGGCGGCCGGGATTGCGGCAACCCTCCTGGGCGGGCTCACAATTCTGCCGTGGTTCTGGGTAAAGTTTCCGAGCACGGTGACCGGAGTGGCGGCATTGGTTTTCGGTTACCAGGCACTGGGAGAACGACAACGGGCGCGCGAACGGAAACCACCATTCATGGCCCTGGCCGGAATGCTGTTGGGTCTGGCGGGGATGTTTGCCGGGCCGGCCATGCTGAATGATCTGGGCCGGGACATGCGCGAGCGAGCCAATGCCGAAGCGGTTCAGGCCAACCTGGTCGACATTGGCGCAGCCTTGAACCGCTACCATGCAGAACACGGGCGCTATCCGGCCGGCGGAGAATGGGACGACGATGGCACGGGATTCGAAACCGGACTGCATGGCTGGATGACGGCCCTGCTGCCGTATCTGGATCAAAGCGAGCTGGTCGGCGCGATTGACCGCACGAAACCCTGGAACGACCCGGTGAACTTTCCGGCCATGAGTCGGCCAGTGCCCGTATTTCTCGTGCCGGACGTCGAGCACGTTCCAAACGGGCAGGGATACGCAACGACGCACTACTCAGGTGTCGGCGGCGAGATCCTGACCGACCAGGGGCGGGTCAGCCTTGGAGTGTTCGGTCGCGATTCGCATGTGACACGGTTCGACATCACTGATGGCCTGTCCCAGACAATGATCGCTGGCGAGATCAATCGCGCGTTTCCGGCATGGGGAAATCCTGGCAACTGGCGTCAGACCGGACGCGGGCTGAACCAGGAAGTCGCCGGATTCGGCAACGCCGACGGAACCGGGGCCCACTTCCTGATGGCGGATGGCAGCGTCCGGTTCTTTCCAAATCGAACGTCCCCCGAAGTCCTGGACCGTCTCAGTACGCGCGACGCAGGCGATAACGCTGGGCTCGATCCGGTTGAATGACGGCCTCGGCACTCATGCTGACAAAGTCACTCGCCGTCCATTTGACCAACAAATAATGAGGTTACCCGATGAAACGTCCGTGGCTCTTTCTTCTGGTGCTGTCGACCATTGCTGTCACGACCGATACAGCGATCGCTGACCCTCCGGCAGGAGGTCAACAGTCCGCAAAACTCGACACGCACGTTCGAGTCCAGATGGACTACCTGCTTTATCTGCCGAAAGACTACGCGAAACAGGAGTCCTGGCCGCTTGTCCTGTTCCTGCACGGTTCCGGGGAACGCGGCGATAACCTGGATCTGGTGAAGGTGCATGGTCCACCGAAACTGATCGATGCGGGCAAGGACTTTCCGTGCATCGTGGTCTCACCGCAATGTCCGAAGGACCGCAGGTGGGAGCCGATCGAACTGGTGGCGCTGCTGAATGATCTCGGCAAGAAGTACAAGGTCGATGACAGGCGGGTCTCCGTGACCGGACTCAGCATGGGCGGATTTGGTGCGTGGGAACTGGCGGCCTACGCCCCGCATCGGCTGGCGGCGATAGCGCCGATCTGTGGTGGTGGCGAAAAGTACTGGGCAAAGCAATTCGCCCACTTGCCTGTGTGGGCGTTTCATGGTGCCAAAGACACCGGGGTACCACTGGAACGGTCGCAGATCATGGTGGACGCACTCAGGAAAAACGGCGGTGAACCAAAGCTGACGATCTATCCCGAGGCTGGTCACGATTCGTGGACAGAGACCTACGACAATCCAGAATTCTACAAATGGTTGCTCGCACAGAAGCTACCGGAGTGACTGTCTCCAGTGTTTGCGACATCCAACTTGAGTCAAATCTGACCCTTTGCCACAGATTTTCGCGTGCGATCGACACAAAGTTGTTCTGTAACGGTTTTCTCGATTCAGCGGCGTGATCCGTCGTCCGATTAACAGAGAGGGTTCAATCCATCTGCCGAGGTTGCAATGCTCACTCTGTTGAAATCGGTGGCACATCCGATGAAACGCCTGTCTCGCATGGCCTGCATTTCCGCCTGCGCTTCCGTGGCACTTGCCCAGTCGGAAATTACTGTCGGCGACAGCGGGGTCGGAGAGATCGACTCCGCGACGATTGGATATCAGATTCGATCTCGTTTCGATGCCGCGTATGGTGCCGACAAAATCAACCGGGGTGAGTACATCTGGGCCTCGCCAGCGGCCGTCGGTAACGGCCCGCGCAATGTCGAATCCAACGTCGACTATCAAACGGTCTCGACCTACCTTGAATACGCACTGTCGAGCCAGTTTTCCGTCTTCGTTCAGGGCGGGTTTCTCGCGGTCAATCCGAGACTCAACTCGAACGCGTCCGGCACCAGAGATGTTCAGGCCGGTTTCAAGTACGGACTCATTCAGGAATCGGACACGCTGGTCACGTTCCAGATGAAGTTCTATGCGGAAAGTGGCGAGGCTGATCGCGGCCTGGGGACCGGACACTTCAGCGTCGAACCCGGCATCCTGTTTCTTCGCCAGTACGATTACTTTGTCCTCGAAGGCGAACTGAAACAGTGGACGGCGATTGACGGCACTGACCCCTTTCAGGGCACCCTCATTCAGTACGGCCTGGGTGCCAGTACCAATCTGGAACCGTGGGGGCTTCCGGACGTCCGACCGGTTGTCGAACTGTTCGGCTGGTCGTTCTTCGATGGACAGACTCGTTATCAGAACGCGGCCGGAGCCGTCATCACAGAAGACGCGTCCGGGGACACGATCATCAATGCCAGGATCGGCACGCGGCTGGATCTGACCGATACGACGGATCTGTATCTTGGCCACGGTTGGGCGCTGACGGACGAACAGCTTTACGAAGACATGTTTCGCGTCGAGCTGCGTCTGGCATTCTGAATGCGAGTGGCCATGCACGTGGTCGATGGAGTCCAACGCGCAGAAGAGATGGAACACTAATCCGCACTAATCTCCGCTAATCTGATTAGAGCGAAGATTAGTGTTCCAGTTTGCCGCCGATCAAATTTCCGGGATCGGGTCGTCTTTGCCGATGTCCTGCTTTTCCCAGTTCGCCTTCCCGTCCGCGTAGATCAGGATGCGAGCCCTGCTTCCGGGTGCCGGCTTCTCATTCACTTTCGGCAGCCATTTGCGATGCTCGCGAATGATCGACGCGTACTTTGCTTTGCCGGCCAGGTTCGTCCACTCATTCGGGTCGTTCCGCATGTCGTACAGTTCCTGGGAACCGTCCGCATAGACGATGTATCGCCAGTTCTCCGAACGCACTCCGTGGTTGTCGTGATTGTGCGTGGTGACTGCCATTCGTTCCCGCGGCGTGCTGGCGTTCTGCAACTGAGGAACCAGACTCAGACCTTCCAGGGTGTCGTTCTTCGGCAGGTCACACAGTTCCAGCAACGTCGGGTACATGTCCAATAGCTCGGCAGGCTGACTGCACTTAGCACCCTTGCCGACGCCGGGGCCAGCGAACATCAATGGCACGCGAGCTGAGCGGTCCCACAACGTGTTCTTGCCGGTGATCAGCTTCTCACCCAAATGCCAGCCGTGATCCGACCACAGTACGATGATTGTGTTGTCTGCCTTCCCGCTCGCTTCGAGTGCCTTCAGGACACGTCCGACCTGGCTGTCCACGAAACTGGTGCAGGCCAGATAGGACCGGACGAGGTTCTTCCACTGATTGGCTTCTTCCAGAAACTTGAATCGCGGTTCGGGCAGCTTCCAGTGCAGGTACCACGAGAACAGCGGAGTATCGTCGCGATCGTTCCGTTGCAGCGGCGGCAGCTTCAAAGTTTCCTCGGGATACAGATCGAACCACTTCTGAGTCGCATAACACGGCACATGCGGCAGAAAGAATCCGCACGACAGGAAGAACGGCTCGTCGCCCATTTTTCCAAGTTGATCGACCGCCCAGCTCGCGACCTTCCAGTCGCCCTTGTCTTCGTCCTTGTGCGGAAAGACGCCCCAGTCAACTAGCGGATGTGCAGAGGGCGTCTTCACCAGTTTTTCTTTGGGACGCACACCCACGCCCGGTGGAGTGCCGACCACGTGAAACTCGCTGTCCGTTTTCCTTCGACCGTAGCCGCCGTGATAGATCTTGCCCGTCGTGTAGGTTCGATATCCGTGCTTCGCCAGATACTGCGGGAGAGTGACGTGATCCTTGAACCGAGGCAGTGTCCGAAACCACGGAGCCAGACCATAGATACCCGTCGTCGATGGTCGCAGCCCCGTCATGAGACTGGTTCGCGAGGGATTGCACAGCGGCGACTGACACTGCGCGTTCGTAAACAGAGTCCCTTTGGCCGCCAGCGCGTCGATGTTCGGAGTCTTAACCTGAGGATGCCCACCCAGGCAGCCGAACCAGTCATTCTGGTCATCGATGGCGATGAACAGGATGTTTGGTTTTTCAGCGGCTTCACAACGCGGAGAAGCGCACACCAGGAACAATGCGGCAAACGTCCAGTGAATTCTAGTGGGTGTCACGTGACTCTCCGGGGGCGTGTGAAATCCGAATGGGACGGCGGATAGCACGGTTCATTAGCAAAGGACGCGCTGGGTGTCGACACAGGCGAAACCTTGACTCAACTCAGCGAATCGACTTTCCGCAGGATGCGAGTTTCCAATGCCCTGTTGGACCTGAAGTTCGTTGCGGACTTACGGGGAGAGGGGGCTAATCTGGGCAACATTGGATACAAATGGTCACATTGTGCCCAGGGCAGAGGATCCAGAATGACTATTCGAGTGGTGTGCGAATGCGGACACGAAATGCTCGCCAAAGACGAGTTCGCGGGGCGACGGATCAAGTGCCGCAGTTGCGAGTCTCCACTTACGATCCCCGAGCCACGCCCAAGAAAACAAACCCGGGACGGGTCTGTGCGTAAACGCCGAAGACCGGCAGAGGCATACGAAGACCAACCGTACGACGAAGATGGATATGACGAGTACATTGAGTCACAGCCGCCCCGCCGGAAGCCAAAACGCAAGGGAAAGAAGCGCAAACGGAGTCGCGGGCGACCAGCGTGGCTCATTCCCGCCATCGCGGTGACCGTGGCCGTTGCTGGCGTAGGTGCGCTGGGATTCTTCCTGGTCGTCAAGCTTCCTGAGATGCAAATCGAAGCGGAGATTGCCAATCGAAAGCCGGAAGATCTCGGCGGTTACATAATCGACCTGCCAGGTGAAGCCACCGAGGACGGTCGGCCGATTGTTGCAAACACCGACCACAGCCACGCGTGCTTAAGAAGCTGGCATTTGACGCCCGATGGTGGCGAAGACCTGCTGGCCGTTCAGTACATGTTCTTCGACGTTCGGAGTCAGCCACGAGATGCAACCAGGCGGGCAGTTGTGAAGGCTGACTCAGCAGTCGCATCACTTGATGCGTTCGTTAGGGGACGCGCACAAAGCAACGGAGGGGAGGTCGTTGGCGCGACCGCAAAACGCGAAGTCAACGGCATTCAGCTGGCGCGCTGCCTCATGCGATCTCCGGATTCCAGTAGTGTGGCGCTCTTCTATTCAATCCGGGATGGAGCACGCGAAATTCGGCTCACTACAGTTTCAGACGACACTTCGCAGAAAATTGCCTACTTCGACCGCATGTTCGAGACGCTCCGAAAGACCGATCAAAGTGTCACACTGTGGCCGGGGCCGCGCCCCTTGCTGCCTTCGGAGCTCGATCATCCACTGGTTGATTCCAGATCTCTACCTGATGTGGAGGCAGATTTTTCAGAAGACCACCGGTTCAAGTCAGTGGAAGACTGCTTTCCTTCCGGCACACACCCTGCCAGTGTCTACGAAATCTACATCCATCCTCGTCTCGCACCACTGAATGAGCTGATTGCGGCTGGAGGTCGTCGAAATGCCCATTGGCTCAGACAGCACGTGGAAAGTGCACCGAAAGGCCAGCCACTTCCATATGACCCAAAGCTGGGACTGACTCGACCCGAATACGAAGAAATGCTCGCCCTGGGCGACGAGGTCAAATTCCGTCAGGCGGGTACTACGACAATCACGGTCTCTGAAACTCGCGGCGACAGCAGCGACGAATCCCGGATTCAGGTGGAATGCGAGCCACTGAGGCCGATTGTCCCGCTCGAGTTCGTAATCCAGCCGGGCAGGCGACCAGACCTTCGCACGCCGCTTCCGGACCGTTTTACCGGTGGAACTGAGAGGTCGGCACGTGAAAAGGGCTCTGCGACTGGAGAGTTCACCGGACTCCAATGGCTCTGTTCGAGATTATCTCACGAAGTAACCGTCGGAACTCTCAAGCGGTCAGGACACACAATTATCTGGACGGAACTCAAGAACGATCGCAACTCGAATGATCGCACGCTCCGCGTCGTGACATTCGACCCCGGAAACTGAGTTCGTACCTACACGGTCTCATCACTGCAGTCCCTCGCTCGCATGTATTCGCGATTGAGGCGGCCGATATTGCTGACAGAGGTTGCGGCCGGGCAGGCGGTTTCGCATTCGCTGGCGTTGGTGCAGTTGCCAAAGTCCACTTCGTTCGTGCTGCGGTCAAGCGACCAAATCACTGTACTCCGCTACGGCGGGAACAATTCGAAAGGCTCTTCGGCCTGACGGCCTCGAATGCGCCGTTCGTGGTTCAAGTCGAGAACTTCGGCAGTAGCCCGACCGATCGCCGTCAGTCACTCCCTGGCCAGGACCGCGCCGGCTGCCCCCCGAATGAGGACAACCAACGTCTGGCAGGCGCTCGTTCATTGAATACCGCATTCACAGGTTCGCGGAGAGTACGCTGACATCAACGCCGAAGAAATCGGCGAGTTTGCGAATGATCCGACGGCTGAACGGCCGCTTGCCGGCGAGAATCTCCGAGACAGTCGATGTCGCGACTTTAGCTCCGCGGCTCAACTCTGCCTGGCTGATCCCCCGAGCGTCGATCAGATGCCGCAGCATGTCCGCATCTGACGCCGCTGCAATCGAATGATGTCGGTCTTCGTACACTGCGATGAGATCGCTCAGAGCATCCAGATACATCTCATCCCCGCGCGCCAACCGGCCTTGCGCCAAAATGCTGTCCAGCATCTCCTGAGCCGCTGTGAGTTCCCGATCAGTCTTGATCGACACAAGCGGAAAACGCTGAACGAGTGCAAGGTACGACTGTCGCACCTTGCCACGAACTTGCGATGCAGTTCCCGTTGCCATGCTCTGGATCCTTGTCAGTCTCGATTCGAGAGATGCGAGACACGCGGGGACGTCACGAGCAACTGCTTGTCAGACGGTTTCGTCACTGCAGACGAGCGCCCGCATATATTCGCGATTCATGCGCGCGATGTTGCTGACTGAGATTGCCGCCGGGCAGGCCGCTTCGCATTCGCTGGTGTTCGTGCAGTTTCCGAAGCCCTCTTCGTCCATCTGCGCGACCATTTTCAGGACACGTTGGGATCGTTCGGGTTTGCCCTGCGGCAGCAGGGCCAGTTGCGAGACCTTCGCACTGACAAACAGCATGGCCGATGCGTTCTTGCACGACGCCACGCAGGCTCCACAGCCGATGCACGCGGCTGCGTCCATCGCTTTGTTCTGGTCCTGGGCGGGAACGGGCAGACAGTTGCCGTCGGGGGCGTTTCCGGAGTTGACCGAGACGAACCCGCCCTCGTTCATGACCCTGTCGAAGGACGACCGATCAACGACGAGGTCACGTACGACAGGGAATGCTCGCGCACGCCATGGTTCGATGACGATCGTGTCGCCATCGCGGAAACGGCGCATGTGGAGCTGGCAGGTGGTGGTCTCTTTGTCGGGTCCGTGGGCCTGTCCGTTGATCATCAGGCTGCACATGCCGCAAATGCCCTCGCGGCAGTCATGATCGAACGCGACGGGTTCTTCCCCGAGTTCCGTCAATTGCTCGTTCAGTACATCGAGCATTTCCAGGAACGACATATGTTCCGAGACGTCGGCCAGACGGTACGTACGAAATCCGCCTTTGTCTTCAGGACCGGCCTGTCTCCAGATGCGCAGTGTCAGATTCATTCCCGCACCGGACATTACTTGTAGCTCCTGGTCGAAAGGGCCACTTCATTGAATTCCAGCGGTTCCTTGTGGAGCACCGGTTCTTCGCCCACGCCCTGAAAATCCCACGCGCCGACGTAACAGAAGTTTTTGTCGTCGCGACGCGCTTCGTTGTCTTCCGTCTGGTGTTCCTCGCGGAAATGACCGCCGCATGATTCTTCGCGGTGAAGTGCGTCGTTGCACATCAGCTCGGCGAATTCCAGGAAATCGGCCACGCGTCCGGCATGTTCGAGTCCCTGGTTAAACGCCTGCCCGGAACCGAGCACTTTGACGTCGTTCCAGAAGACTTCCCGGAGTTCTTGAATCTGAGCGATGCCTTCCTGTAAACCAACCTTTGTCCGGCCCATGCCGCACTTGTTCCACATGATCTGACCGAGTTCGCGGTGGATGCTATCGACAGACCGACGACCCGCGAAGTTCATGATCTTGTTGATCCGGTCGGTCGCGTTTGCCAGGGCTTCTTTGACGGCAGGATGATCATCCGGGATGTCGCCCAGGCTGTTGCGGTTGGTCGCGATGTGATTTCCGACTGTATAGGGAGCAACAAAGTAGCCGTCGGCCAGACCCTGCATCAGGGCACTTGCTCCCAGTCGGTTGGCCCCGTGATCGGAGAAGTTGGCTTCGCCCAGAACGAACAGTCCGGGAATGTTGCTTTCCAGGTTGTAGTCGACCCACAGGCCGCCCATCGTGTAATGCACCGCCGGGTAGATCCGCATGGGAACCTGGTACGGGTTCTCGTCGGTAATCTTCTGGTACATGTGAAACAGGTTGCCGTATTTGCTGCGGATAACGTCCTCGCCATCACGTTCCATCGCGTGCTTGAAGTCTAGATACACAGCCTGACGCGTCGAACCGACTCCATATCCGGCGTCGCAGCGTTCTTTGGCCGCTCGGGAGGCGACGTCGCGCGGGACCATGTTTCCGAACGCGGGGTAACGGCGTTCCAGGTAGTAGTCCCGATCCTCTTCGGGAATTGCGTCTGGCGATGACGCGTTGCTCGCATCTTTCGGGACCCACACACGGCCATCGTTCCGCAGGCTTTCACTCATCAGAGTGAGCTTCGACTGATAGTCGCCGCTGACGGGAATACAGGTCGGATGAATCTGCGTGTAGCACGGATTCGCGAACAGCGCCCCTCGTTTGTGACATCGCCATGCGGCAGTCACGTTGCAGCCCTTGGCGTTGGTCGAAAGATAGAACACGTTGCCGTAACCGCCGGTACACAGCAGCACGGCGTGAGCGGTATGTGTTTCCATCTGGCCGGTCACCAGGTCGCGACACACAATCCCGCGTGTCACGCCGTCGGCAACGATCAGGTCCAGCATCTCTCGCCGCGGGAACATCGTGACTTTGCCCAGGCCGATCTGTCGCGACAGGGCCGAATACGCGCCCAGCAGGAGCTGTTGACCGGTTTGACCGCGGGCATAGAACGTCCGTGAAACGAGTGCTCCGCCGAATGTCCGGTTGGCCAGCAATCCGCCATATTCACGAGCAAACGGAACTCCCTGGGCGACGCACTGATCGATGATGCTGCCGCTGACCTGGGACAGCCGGTACACGTTGGCTTCGCGTGCGCGGTAATCGCCACCTTTGACGGTGTCGTAGAACAGTCGCCAGGTGCTGTCGCCGTCGTTCGGGTAATTCTTCGCCGCGTTGATCCCGCCCTGGGCCGCGATGCTGTGAGCGCGACGCGGTGAGTCCTGAAAACAGAACGCCTTGACGTTGTAGCCCAGCTCGGCCAGTGATGCGGCGGCCGATGCTCCGGCCAGACCGGTACCGACAACGATGACATCGTACTTCCGCTTGTTGTTGGGGCTGACGAGACCCATCTCGTTCTTGCGGTTGTCCCACTTCTGGGCGATCGGCCCTTCCGGAACCCGTCCGTCCAGAGTGGACTCGGCAACCTTAGCCATGCGGAAGACTCCTTAGTCGACGTGCTGCGGCAGAAAACGGACTCAAAGACTCTGGTGTTAGATCAAGAACAGGAAGCTCATGAATCCGAAACCGACGGCAAACGCAAACAGCACAGAACCCCACTGGATGCAGCGGTTGTACTTTGAGTGGTTCAAACCGAGCGACTGAAACGCGCTCATGACGCCGTGCATCAGATGGAAAATCAGGAACAGTTGACCAAGGAAATACCCGATCAGCGTGAGCGGCGTGTGCAGAAGTGCCTGGGCCTTCTCGAAGGGCGTCTTGCCTTCGTATGTGACGTCCGACCGCATCTCCAGCTTGAAGTCGAACATATGCAGGAACAGGTACGCGAGAATGATCAGGCCCGAGATCATCATCCATGTGTCGGGGCGGCCGAATCCGATTCCGTCGCCCTCACCCTTTGGATTGCTGACAGCGTATTCCTGTCCACGCGCGCGACGATTCTCGGCACTGACACTGAATGCCAGGTAAATGTGCAGAATGAAGATGCCGAACAGGCCGGTCTCGGCCACCATCAACAGGCCTTCATTCTCGTGCAGCTTATGGGCGTAGTCGTTATAGGCCTCGGGCCCGGCATACATCAGCAGATTGCCGCCGAGGTGCGCGATCAGAAACCCGCATAGCAGAAGACCCGTGATCGCCATCAGAAACTTCTTCCCAACGGAAGAAGACAGGGCGCGTAACCAGTTCAAGGTCGGCTCCTTCGCTTCTCTCAGATGCCAGTCTCATGCCGTCTGCGGCGCCCAGTACTCATTGAGCGAGGGGATTATAGGCCGCGCGATTCGGGCTGCAATCGAAGCTGTCCGGATGTGACTATTCCGGCGAAACCGGACAATTGAGAGTCGCGGGTGTCGCACAACGAACATGCCTGCGTGGAGTTTTCATGTCTCTGATGCGGCATTTCACAACGGCAACTGCATTTCGTTCCGCAGCAGAGCACTGGCCATTTCACCGAGAAAGGCCAGGATGACGCCGACAAATAGAACGCCGGTTGCGGACTGCGTGTTCCGGTATCGCAGAATACGGGCTACGGCGACGGCCACGACAATCGGACCGATGATCCCTCCGACCCACTCCAGAGCCAGCCAGACGGAGTGTGTGTCGGTCCAATGCTTCCCCACGGCAGCCGTCGTCTTTCCTGAAACGACCGACCAGTTCAGACAGAGAGCAGCCGCGGCCAGCGCGAGACGCAGCCCCGCAGCTGATCCCAGCCAGACGTTGGCTCGATTCAGAGGGGACGTCGACATCGTTGGTGCCGTCAGATACCAGTGACCCAGCAACATCCCGCTGACGGCTGCTCCGGAAACGCATGCGGTGGCCAGTTCGGACAGGCAGTACAGACCGCCTCGGACGGTTGTCAGCTCAAACTGCGATGCGACTGACAGTATCAGTGTCAGCGCCGAGGCCCCCGCGATCGCAAACCCGTAGATGGCACCGCCGTGGCGGCGTTCGAGCGTCCACATGACGGAGCCAATAAACGACAGGCCTGCCAGTCCGGCGGCAACCCAGCGGACAGGCACGGCACCGAGAACAGTCGTCTGAGTGGCCGAAAGTTGTCCCGCGGACATCGCCGCAAGAACAGACAGGCCCAGCGTGACGAGCATCTGAATGCGGAAATAGCCCGACGTTACCTGTGATCGAGGCAGCACACACCAAGTCAGACTCATGCCGCAAATCAGCCGAATGGCGAACTGTGTGATCATCCTCGGTCCAAATTCCTTAGATACAAACAGGGTGTGGCGAACGTAGCGGATTCGCAGCGATCGGGGTATCCTGCTGCGACCGGGGAAACAGAAGTTGTCATTTGAAGTTGCCGTAGGCGCGGTTCGGGGCGACGCGAATCGCGTTCGTTGCCCGGAATTGAGTGTCGTTATGTCAGGATCGATTCCCCTCATGCATCCTCGGCCAACCTTTCGAGTTCTGCTGATCGAAGACAGCGACTCCGACGCAGACCTGATCCAGGTGTTTCTGGGACAGGTGCGATCCGCCGACTATCTGGTCGAGTGGGTAGACACGCTTAAAGACGGCATCAATCGGCTCCAGACCGAGACGTTCGACGTGCTTTTGCTGGACCTGAGCCTGCCGGACAGTTTTGGCATCGAAACCTGCAAACGGGCTCACGCCGCGGCACCACTCGTTCCAATCATCGTTCTCACCGGCCTGGATGACGAGGAAATTGCGATCGACGCGATTAACGTGGGTGCCCAGGACTTCCTCGTCAAAGGCCGGATCGACGGTGATGTGCTGTCGCGAGGCATCCGATACGCCATCGAGCGACAGCGAACTCAGGCAGAGGTTCTGGAGAAGACTGAGAGATTGCGCCTGATCTCCGAGCAACTGCCCGCCGTACTGTGGACCACCGACCTTGACCTGCGAATCACGGCTCCATCCACGGACTTCCTGATTTCCGGTAACGGCGAGTCCGACGTGGTGGGGCGGACGTTGAACGAGTGCCTGAATACGGACAAACCAGACTACCCGCCGATCGCGGCCCACCAGCGTGCTGCCCAGGGCGAGTCGGTGTCGCTGGACTTCCGCTGGAAGGGTCGCAGTCTTGCCGTTCACGTTGAGCCTTTGCGTAACGCGGTGGGAACGATCATCGGGACCATTGGCGTCTCGATGGACGTCAGCGAGGAACGACGGATGCAGGACGAACTCAACGCAGCCCGTCATGTTCAGCAGGCCCTGTTTCCCCGGACGGCTCCGCAGATTCCTGGTTTTGATATTGCCGGCGTGGTGTATGCCGCCGAGGAAACTGCCGGCGACTATTTCGATTATATCCCGATGGCCGACAACTGTATCGGCCTGGTGGTGGGCGACGTCACCGGACACGGACTCGGTCCGGCGCTGCTGATGGCCGAGTTGCGGGCGTATCTGCGAGCATTGGCTACGGCGGAGCCCGACGCCGGCGAGATTCTGAACAGGGCCAATCGGTTTCTCGCGGCGGACCTCGAGGAGCATCGGTTCGTCACGCTGTTCTACTCCCGCCTCGATCCGGCGAATCGCAGCTTCACCTACGCGTCAGCCGGACACAGCGGCTTCATCGTGAAGAATTCGGGCGAAGTTCAGACTCTGAAGAGTACTGGTCTCCCGCTGGGCCTGATCCCGGATACGACTTTCGACACGAGCGTTCCGAGGACGCTTGAACCCGGCGACATCCTGTTCGTGCCGACCGATGGATTTCAGGAAGCTCACGGCCCGGACAATGTGCTGTACTCTCTGGAACGTGTGCTGCAATTCATTTCCGATCGACGTGATCAACCGGCCGTCCAGATTCTGGAAGAGCTCAAGGAAGATGTTTGTACGTACGTGGGCGCGCCGGACGTCCCCGATGACATGACAGCGATCGTCATACGATGTGTGGACACGTAGGGTCGGCTTAACTGGTGTGTTCATCAGAGGCTGAGAGTTTCGGTCGTGCAAATCGAGGCAGACTATGGACAGCCACTTGCGACGATTGTCTGCATCTCTCGTTGTTGCACTGACAACATGGCACGTCGCCCTTGCCGCTGACCTGCCGGACTGGATCGAGGTCCGACGTGTCACTGACGACGTCGACTCGCTGATGGAGTCGCGCTGGAAAGCGAACAAGGTGCAGCCTGCGCCGGTATCGGGCGATGCCGCATTCCTGCGTCGCATCTGGCTGGACCTGGCCGGAAAGATTCCAAGAGTCGCAACCGCGCGGGAGTTCCTGGGTGATGAATCTCCGGATCGGCGAAGACAACTGATCGATCGGCTTCTGGCAAGCCCGACGTATGTCACCAGTCAGGCGGACTTGTGGCAGTCCGCATTGATTCCGGAGGCCGCCACCGACCAGCAGCTTCGGTTTCTCCAACCGAGTTTCGAGGCGTGGCTGCGCGATCAATTGCGTGAAGACGTGCCTTACGACGAATTCGTGCGTGAATTGCTCACGACACCCATCCGAAACATCCAGGGCGGCCCACGAGCGAATCGTGAGCCAGCACCGGACGTCTTCTTCCGCGGCAAACAATTGAAACCCGAGAATCTGGCAGCCGCGACAGCGCGATCGTTTCTTGGCGTCCGACTCGAATGCGCCCAGTGTCACGATCACCCGTTTGATGTCTGGAAGCAGGGGCAGTTCTGGAGCTTCGCGGCGTTCTTCTCCGGCGTGAACGGCGAAAACCCGTTCGCCATGATTCAGGAGAAACGAGACAGTCGTGAGATCGCCATCCCGGATTCGAAAGTTGTCGCCCAGGCCGCGTTCCTCAACTCAGACGAGCCCGACTGGTCGAGTGGTTCGTCCCGCGAAACACTGACCGAGTGGATTGCCTCAGCCGACAATCCGTGGTTCTCGCGTATGGCCGTCAACCGCATGTGGGGACATTTCTTCGGCCGCGGCTTCGTGGACCCGATCGACGACTTCGGAGCCAATAACCTGCCGAGTCATCCGGAAACACTCGATCTACTCGCCCGGGAATTCGCTGCTCACGAGTTTGATTTGAAGTTCCTGATCCGAGTGATCGTTTCGACGCGCAGCTACCAACTCACCAGCCGTCAAACGGATCCCAGTCAGGCGCCGCCGGAGATGTTCGCAAGGATGAGCGTGAAGGGACTGACTCCGCGTCAGATCTTCAGCAGTCTCGCTGTCGCGCTGGGCACATTTCAGCCGTTCACCGTTCCGGGCCAGTTCAACGACCGGCCGGCCGAGGCCGAGTTCTTCAACACGTTCAGCAACGAAAGCGACAGCGTCCTGGAACGCCCCACCACGATCCTGCAGGCGCTGGTTATGATGAATGGCGACCTGATGACGCAGGGGACGAGCATCGAAAACAGCCGCACGTTGCGTTCGGTTGTCGACTATCCGTTCTTCACAACAGAGGACCGGATCGAGGCACTGTACCTGGCCGCTCTGTCGCGACGCCCGACTGAGAAAGAGCAACAGCGACTACTCGCCTACGTCAAAGCATCACATCCGGATGATGAAGACGCCAAAGCCCTTGCCGACGTGTACTGGGCTCTGCTGAACAGCAGCGAGTTTCTCTTCAATCACTGACGCCCCGTGAAGTTGCTCGTTGGTTCCTGTTGTCCTGTCAGCCGCGACCGTAGTTCGAGAAACACCAGATTCAATGCGGGAACGATGATCAGCGTCAGAACGTTGCGAAGATCAGTCCGAAGGTCAGCGTGACTTCCATCGGGATCATGAACCTGGCCTGAAAGCTCGTCTCAAACGTCAGCGGCGCCACACCGGTCCGACCATCAGTTGGTTTCACGCTCGTCGATTGTGATGCGTTCATGTCCGAGGAGAAACGTCTGTTTCTCGGCAGAAAGCTGATCGAAGTCCGCACGCGGGATTCTCTGGTGCCAGCAATGCCGTTGGTCGGACATGAATCGTGTCATCAGCGTGTCACGAACAGCTCCGAGGTTCCTGTTCCCACGATGCAGCCCGTTGCCATCGAACAGCACAAGCGTGCCTGCCGGACCGGCACACTCGACGACCTTCCATTCGGAATGTTTCGCCCTCTTGCGATCGATCTCCTCGCTTGAATACGAATTGCACAGGCAACGTTTGAGGCTATGCACCATTCGGTGCGACCCCGTTACGTAGGTGAGACGCTGGTCTGTTGCAGTCGTGTCCGTCAGCAGAAACATGACATTCAGTTTCCGCCCGCGTGCGTCGTGATGCCAGTTAAAGAATCCAAAATCGCGTGGCGGCATCGAGTACAGTCGCCGGCAGTCGGCGTTCTGAATCGCAACCGGCCGTCCGAAGTAGAGCTGAGCCACGTCAAGTACAAACGAGTCAAGTGCCAGCCCAAGAAAGAGTGGCGAGTACTTGAATGGGTCGCGAGTTTGAGTCATCTGGTCCGTTTCACTATGGGCATCAACCTGGTAGTCGTGGGCGGAAAAATGCCTTAGAGACGGCGTCCTGCGTGTTTCCGAATCGGGCGAACTCCTGATCTGCTCGACCATACGATCAAATTGGAATTGCAGTTCCTTTATCCTCACACCGGAAATGAATTGAGGTAGAACGAGAACCCCGGACTCCCGCAGAACACTCGCTGCGTCCCTGGCGGATTGGCCACTGGCGGGCTGGCATTCACGCCAGGGGTTGGGCATTCTGCGACAGCGTTCTGACAGAGTGTGCTGAACATCGTAGATGTTGTCTAAGGCGAGATGAGCTGCTCGTACGGGCAGTCGGGCTATTGATTTCAGACGACGCAATTGACTCGGTCCGTCCATGCGTATCATGCGGCAACTCCGTTTGACCGTTGAGTTCTAAACTGTGTGTTGATGTAACGTGAGCGGCGCAAACAAAAAACGTGCAGACATTCGTCACGCGGCGCGAGACGAATGCCGTGACACTGAAACACGTTCCGCCGCTTCCTGTGGGCGGTCGATTGACTGCTTCCAGATTCTTGATGCAAGCGTGTCTGCAAGTTCAACGTCGTCTTCCATGATGGGAACACCAGGTTCAAGGCGTCGCTTGATGCGTGCTCCGTCCAGCAGGCCGATAGGTATGTGTCCATGGGCGTCCCCCATCTGGACCGCTATGCCACGGACGTCGCGACTCCCAATCGCTCGCGGGATTACACTGTCGGAGTGAATCTCATTCGCAGTGATCGCAATGACGGCAACCGTGGGCTCAATTGAATTGTTCAACAGGATGCCGCCACCACTCATGACACGCAGGATGGTGCTCGGAATCTCAAGATGACACAGGTGGTAATTCCGGACGAGGACGTAATACGGGCCACTTCCGAGTTTGAGGTACCGAAGCGCGTCTCGCTGACAGTCGTCATGCTCCGCTACAATGAAGACGCCACCGGGTAGTTCCGGAGATATCAGATAGTCCGCCAGCGGCTGTCCTGTTTGAGCGGCGCGTTCTGCGAGGACACACCCTGCCGCTTCGATGTCGGCGCGGTTCAGCCCCAGCATGCCGGGCACGGCCACCGTCGCTCCCATTGCATTGGCGACAAACGCCTGTTCGATCTGCAGTTTTGTTCCGTTGTGAATGCTGTGACCTGCTCAATGCTGATGCCCTGGCGTTTGGCCCAGTACTGCATCGATTGCTCGGATGGGCGGTTGTCCTGAAATCGCTTCAGGTTGCCATACACGAGCGGGCGAAAACCCATGGCTGTAGCCTGCTCAGCCTGCTCAGCCAGTTCAGCCAGTGCACCGGGCTGATCGCCAGCGGCTTCTGTCAAAACTCCGCGGTTTGCGAACCACGAACCGACGGTCACATGAAACTCGGAGTTCATGGTCACGACCGGCAATTGCGCGTCCAGAGCCTCACTGACGACTTCGGTCGCGTGAGCAACGTCTCCCGAGCATTCCACAACGACGTCGCTGTGGGCTATCAACTCCGTGATTGAGTTGGTAACAAGCTCACGTTCAGGACCACCACGCAAACCATCGAGGGGTCGTCGGGTTAAAATCCGATACACCGTCAGGCCAGTCTGATGCTGCATCGCCGTCAACAGCCCGCGACCGATGAATCCAGTGCCGGAGATCCCAACTCGAATCTGCGGCCGGAGGGGTATCACGTGCGTCATGCGTTCTGAATCGGTCGTACAACCGGAACGCGATGAGTCAGACGACGTCGGGCCTCACATCATCGACATAACCGGGACGCCGCAGATGGTCGTATCTTGCCTGGTTTACCAGGATTAGGCTGCTCGCCGGACGCTTCGGACTGTCTCTTCCGGAATCACTTTTGGAAATTCGGCAAACAGTCTGGTGATGTCATCGTGGTGCTGCCTGCTGAAATCTCTCAGTGTGCCAATCTCTGAGTCGGTCAGTCGCTCCTGCCAGGAAGTATTGCGAGACTGGTCTGTAGATTCGGCAAGAGAGGCTGCGATCGCGGCATCCTCGCCCAGAAACTGGGCCATTCGAACAAACTCGTATTGCGCGTCATCAAGCAGCGACTCGTGACTGACCACGATTCCTCGATTTTCCGGCAAATCACTGAAAAACTCAGCCACCGCCTGATTTGACTCAAGCCAGTACTCGGCGAGGTGTCGAATGTCGCCGCCGGGGAAGATTCGATCCTGACTCACACTATCTCGATTCAGACCGTCAAAAATCGTGTGAAAATAGCGCGGTGGGCGGGCGACGTCGGCTTCCGGCCAGTAGTGCTCGACGCTCTGTCGCTGTTGGATGTCCAGGAAGACTGACTTCAGGCTGGCGACAACGTGCATCAGTGGACGGTGAATCCAGATGTATCTCGCTTCAGGGAACAGCTCGTTGACCAGCCCCAGTTTGTTACAAAGATGCGGGCTCTTATTCAGGAATTGAATGGCACCGACGGGAATCTCGCCTTTCAGTTGCTCGGCAAGTCGCCGTCGAAACCCCGCACGCAGCGAGTCGGCCTGTCCATCCCACACGTCACTCGCATCGAGCGCAGGATTTGTGCGATCCCCGGTTTCCGGGGATGCCATTGGTACACCTCCGGCCGACGACCAGACACGCCGCAGTTCGAATGGGCAGTAGTTCACTGTCGGAAAATGACCGAGTTGTTCTGCCAGCCAGGTCGTACCACTCCGTGCCGTTCCAATCAGAAATAACGGCCGCTCGACAGCGTCGATAACGGAAGCGTGACGAGATAACTCAACGAACTCGACCCGGTTCGTCGGCGCGTGTCTTCTGAACTTCTGTCTTAAACGTGCGACGAGCATCCGAGCCAGACGCAACGGTGCCCCCAATTCCCAAGTCACGGAATTCAATAACTCAACGGTGAAGTCCGTCGCCTGGCGGACAGAGTCGGGCTGGTCGAATTGCGTCGGACGCAAACCCACCAAACGTCCGATCGAGTTTCCAAGGCGTAGCGATGTTGAATCGCGCAGGCACTCAAACATTCTGACTGCGTGTTTGGTATCACAATCGCGTGCGGCGTCCTCGTTCTGACGCACTGCACGTGCTTCACCAGCGGACCTGGATACGGTCCGACTGGGACGCCCAAGGTAAAGAGCTTGCTGTTCTGGCACGGCGTACACGCGTCCGCGGACCTGTTCATACATTGCCATCGCTTCGGCGAGTTTCGCTGCGTGTTCCTGCGGTGTCGCGTTGTTGAACATAGCACCGTGTACCTGGTGGAAGTTGCCCTCACCCAGGAGACCTACCAGTTGCATCTCGGAGTCTTCACATGCTTCCCGGTAGATGTCGAGATTCAACAGTCCACCGCCGCCCATCGTAAATCCAGTGCTGAATCCACCGATGCGCTGGAATGTCCTGCGCCGCATGAAGAAACACGAAGACTCTGAGAGCTGACCGAACCAGCCATCACCTGACGAACTCCCCAGCGTGGCGACGTCGAAGAGACGATAGCCGTCGTTTTTCCAGTCAGCCTGTTCCAGCAGCTTATCCTCAACGGATTCGTTGTATCCGTTGAGCTGGGAGTGCATCTGAATATCAGGACCGAGCTCGAATCCAAGTGTGACGACGAACGGATCAGGATTGACTTGTGTCGCCTGCAACGCGAGTTTCAACACACCGGGTGACAGCATGCGTCCGCCGTCATAGCAGATACCAATAAACTCCGCGTCGCTCGCTTCAATCGCGGCGTTGATGGCTGGCCCCGGAGACGGACCGGCATTTTCAACGTATTGGTAGCGAAAGTTGGGCCCGAACTGCTCAATCTCTGACGGAGCGCGCCGGCGTGGCGAGCCGTTGTCGAGCACGATTACTTCATAATCCGAAGCGTCAACACCCCGCTGGTATTCCGCGGAAAGTGTGTGCAACGTTCGCGGTGCTTCGCGGTACATCTCGTACAGAACGACGATGACGGTCAGTCTCGGAGAATCAGGCATTGAACGATTCCGTTCGCTTAACAGTGACTGGATGACTGCTTGAGATGATCCGCCAGACGGACTGCCAGGGCGACAATATTGTAAGTAGCCATTGTCGCCCCTCCGGTCGGAAAGACCGA
Source organism: Planctomycetota bacterium (assembly GCA_963579025.1). Classification (GTDB taxonomy): domain Bacteria; phylum Planctomycetota; class Planctomycetia; order Planctomycetales; family Planctomycetaceae; genus CAUZFZ01. Next base: position 27,469 of record CAUZFZ010000091.1, read on the forward strand.
GCCGCCGGCGATAAACAGGTTGTCGACTCCGTGAACGCGGCAGTCTTCATTAACAACCCCATCGTGAGGATCGTGACTCATACGGGTTTCTCCCATGAAGTGACTGGCATGCGCCAGATAATCCGGCCAGCGGGATTCCACGGGAGGCAGCCGGGAAGTCAATTCACCAATTCCAGAACGTCGAAACTCATTGGCAAGAATCGCGTGCGATTTGTGAATGGTTTGTTTTTCGAGATTGCCAATCGTCCAGTTCGCCCGAACACGTGGCATGCCGAATGCATCACGCGACTTGCCAAGTGTGATTCGATTCTCCATCCGTGGAGCCTGCTCAACCCAGTTCCGCAATGCGTAGACGCCCGGGAATTGGCGTCTGTCAGTGTCCTGGTGGGGTGAGTCGATTCGCAGTCTTCGCAGACCAGCCCGAACGGCACGGTTAAGAAAACTGCGGGGACGGGATTGGTCCAGGCCGGCCATGTTCAGCAGAAACGGGTAATGTGGAGCCATCACCGTCATGGGGCCTGGGAAGCCGACATAATTGAGCAGTTTGTGTTGCCTCTGCTGTTCCCCGTCGATCTGAAACCCGGCAAACACTTGAGTCGTGCGTTTGGCGTCTTCCCCAAGATCCAGCGGGACGCCGTACAGACTCAGATCACGATCGGTTGGTGTGGTCCGCAGGATTCCACCAGGGAAATTCAGGTGCAGCATGAAGCAACGCCCGACATTGTCGCATGCATTTCCCAAGCCCGACGAGCACACGTCATTCGAGAGCAGGAGCAACCGTGAGTTTTCAAGACCAGCGGCAAGTACGAATTGCAAGGCTCTGATTTGAAAGCGGTTGCCGTCAAGAGTACCAGCCTCGATCAGTTGTACTTGCTGACCATTGGTCGAAGTCTGCAGCCGCAGACACGTCGCGTTGTGAATCACACTAAGTGGATCACCGGATTCCTCGAGGGTCTGACGATAGAACTCAGCAAAACGCAGCGTCATTCTCTGGAACCACTTCGGCTTCACCCCATCACCGGACAGGGGGGCGAGCCGACGGGCAACGTCCTCACGTTGTTGGCTCCAGAACTCGGTTCGATAGTCACATGGACCGAGCTGACAGATACGCTGGGCTCTTTGGTAATAGGGAGCCAACTCGCTCAGTTGGAATGGCCATGCCGCTCGGCTGACCCAGTTGCGAGCTTCGAAGTCAATGGGATCGAACGGAGCTGAATTCCCGCCCCAAAGATTCGTCGCACCACCCAGCGTCCGCTGGCGGCTCGTGACAGCGACACAGTGCTCGCCTTCATTCTCACCCTCGCTGAGCGACTCGATCAGCGGATCGGCTTTGTCCCCGCCGCTTTCTAGCAGGCAGATTCGCAGACCGCTGCAACGAAGTTCGTGCGCAAGCGTAATCCCGGCGGCTCCTGCACCGACGATGCACAGGTCCGCGTCAATTGTGGCGCCGTCGGCGATCCCTCGCCCGTCGATCAGCATGTCCGATTCCATTCGTCCCGGGCACGTCACTTAGCTGCTTACAGGGCCCCGATTCCCTGTTACACGCGTTCGTAGTTCGAGGAACACCAGATTCAGCGCCGGGACGATAATCAAGGTCAGCACAGTTGCGAAGATCAGTCCGAAGGTCAGCGTGACTGCCATCGGGATCATGAATTTGGCCTGAAAGCTCGTCTCGAACATTAGGGGCGTCAGTCCGGCGGCGGTGGTCAGCGTTGTCAGCAGGATTGCACGCAGACGCAGACGCGCGCCCTCGACGGTCGCTTCGAATGGGTTCATTCCACGCTCGACTCGGCGGTTGATGAAGTCCACCAGAATCAGTGCGTCATTCACCAGAATCCCGCACAGAGCGATCATGCCGATCAGGCTCATGATCGTGATCGGATTCCCCGTGACCAGGTGCCCGATGATAGCTCCCTGGAAACCAAACGGGATCGCGGCCATAACGACGATCGGCTGCGCGTAAGAATGAAACAGCCCAGCCAGCATCATGAAGATCAGCAGTAACGCGATTGGAAACGCCAGTTTGAGCCCGGAGAACGCCGTCGTCATTTCCTCATGACTGCCCAGGAACTCGATGGTCACGTCGGGGTACCGCGGCGCGATGTCTGATTCGAACGACTCGCGGACGCCCTTCAGGATGTCGGATGTCTTGCCCTGCTCGTCGTCGACCTCGGCGAACACTGTGATCGATCGCTCCTGCTCACTGCGATGGATCGACGTCACACCCTCGGCTTCACTCAGTTGAGCGACCTGCCGCAAGGGCACCCAGCCGCGGTCTCCCGGAAGTCCTGCTGTCGGAATCCACAGAGACTCCAGGTGATAGATGCTCTTCCGATACTCTTCCGGAAGCCGCACCATGATGCGGACGTCTTCACGGTTGCGTGTGAGTCGCCTCGCTTCATAGCCATACAGACCGGACCGCAGGTGTGTCCCGAGTGCCGCCGTGTTAGCGCCGGTCGCTCCGGCTGATGGCAGCAGTCGCACCTGTACCTCGCGCTTGCCGCGGTCGTTGTCATCATCAAGGTCAGACACGCCCGCGTACCGGCTGATTTCCTGCTTCAGTAATTCTGCCACGTCACGCGTGCGATCCAGTTTCGGGCCACTGACCCGGACAACGATGTCTTTACCACCTGGCCCTCCATTCAACGGCAGCCAGCGCACGGAATTCACTTCCGGCAGCACGTCTGTGAACTTGCGAAACTCAGCAAGCAGTTCGTTGCTGGAGCGACCGCCAGAACGCTGGCGCGCATCCGACTCCTGCAGCTCAATCACAAGCTGTCCCAGGTTGGTCTGATCCAGAAGTGCAATGGCCCCCTCGCCAGCAACGTCCACCTGCACGCCCACGAATGCCTGCACATTGACGACTTCGGGAGCCTGCTTCGCAAAGTCGCTGATCTGCCGGACGCGGGCTCGTACACGCTCGGTGGGACTGCCAATCGGTAGCTCGACATTGCAGATCATGGATTCACTGTCCATGTCCTGGACAAATACGAATGGCACGATTCCGCCGGCAACGAGCCCGAACGATGTCATCAAAGTTGCCGCCGCGATGCAGATCGTGACGAATTTCCAACGCAAAGCGATTCGCAGAAACTGCTCGTATCGCTGCTGCACGACGTCGCGAATGAACCTCTCCTGTTTCTCAATCAGTCGCACGAACAGTCGCTGAAAGAGGCTGGGTTCGCCCGCGGCGTCGCGACGTCGCTGCACTTCCTCGGGACTGGGCAGATTCCTCAGGTGCGACGGCAGGATGATCAGTGCCTCGATCAGCGAGACACTCAGGGCTGCCATCACGACGATTGGCAATTCCCCCATGAAGTCGCCGATTGTGCCTTTGATGAACAGCATGGGAGCAAACGCGGCGACCGTCGTGGCAACGGCGATAATCACCGGCCACATGACTTCCTGCGAACCGATCACGGCCGCTTCCTGAGCTGGAACACCATCCTCGACGTGCCGACAGATGTTTTCGCCAATGACGATTGCGTCATCGACGATGATTCCCAGCACGATGATCAGACCAAACACGGACAGCAGATTGATCGAGATTCCGCACAACCACATCACGATGAACGTGCCCAGAAAACTGACGGGCAGTCCGACGGCCGACCAGAATGCGACCCGCCAGTTCAGGAACAGCACCAGCGAAATCAGCACCAGGATGAGACCAGTGCGCCCGTTACGGGCCATCAAGTCCAGCCGACCTTCGATGAAACGGGCGAGGTCGGTGTTGAGCCCCAGTTCGAAACCATGCGGCAGCGGTTCACGTCGGCTTTGCTCGTAGATCTCCATCGGGTCCGGTCGTCCGGCGATCGTATGCGCCAGCAAAGACCACCCGGCCCCAAACGTCGCGAATGGTCGAATGTAAAACGGAGAAGCTCTTGCGGCGTCGAAGCCGAACGGGTCGAATGGCCTGTCCTGTTTTCCCGCGACCCAGGCCTTGATCATCATCGAAATCTGAATCGCGTCCTGCGACTTCGTTTTGTAGACGTCGCAGCTCATGGCCGGCTGCGAATTGAAGTAACCCTCGATGTCGACGTCGACAAATCCGTCATGCACGACAGCCACATCTTTGAGGCGAACATTGCGACCGCCTGGTGCCGTTCGAACGACAATGTCGTTCAAATCCTCGCCCCGCAGTTCTTCTCCAATTGTCCGCACTGAGACTGTCGTACGAGCACCGACCAGCTCACCGGCGGAGATGTCGATATTTGTGCTGCGGATCGCATCCGCCACTTCGCTGAACGTGATGTCGTATTCGAACAATCGCTCAGGAATGATCTCGACGCTGATCTCGTCATCGCGGATTCCGCTGACCGTAATGCGGCTGACCCCGGGCAGCGACAGCAGGCTGTCGCGCACAAAACGTGTCGTTTCCTTTCGGTCGGCCTCGTCGCCCTCTCCGAAAACGGCGACTGAAATGACTGGCAGCAGCGGTTCGAAACTCTTGATCGTGACTCGTTCCAGATCGTCGGGCAGATCGGGCAGGGCGTCGATCTCACGCTTGACCTCGTTGAGCACTGCTTCGGCGTCTTCGACATCGTTGTACAGCGTGAGTGTGGTGATGCTCTGGCTGTCGGAGACGGTCGAATCGACTTTTTCGACGCCTTCAACATCACGCACGGCCTCCTCGATCTTGATCGTGATGGCCTTCTCAATCTCCTGCGGCTGCACGCCGGGGTGAATGGCCGTGATGAGCAGTTTGTTGGGCCGGAATTCGGGAAACATCTCCCGTACGAGAGTCAGCGCGAAGAGCGTCCCGCCCGCCAGAATGACAAGCATCAACATGTTGACGAACACGGGGTTCCGGACACTGAACCGAGCGAGAGACATGCACGGGCACCGAAGATTCAGGATCGTCCTGGCTATAACTGTCCGAAACGATGAGCCGCAGGGCGTTAGCCCCGGTTGCTGCAGTGAACCGGGGCTAACGCCCTGCGGCTAATGGTGACAGTTATTCCCAGGCTGACCCTTAGGCGAAACAATCAGGAGTGAAAGGCAAACGGTTGGGGAGGCAATTGGCAACGGGATCCTGCTACGTCTCCATTGTTGACCGGGATTGCACGAACCTGCAAACTGAAGCCAGTACCTATGGTCATCCTCGGAGGATTCCTTTGGCCGGATTGCACGACACCTCGACCGCAGAGACGAATCAGTTCTTTGAATTGCACAAACCGCGCACCAGTATCGGGCGGGGTCCTGAAAATGATGTGATTGTGCCCGAATCAGGTGTCAGTCGTTGCCACGCGGAGATTCGTTATGCCGACGGATGCTGGTGGCTCAGGGACCTGCGCAGTCGAAATGGTACGTTTTGCAACGCCGCCGAAGTTAAAGGTGAACTTGAGCTGAAGGACGGCGACCGCATCCAGGTATGCGACACGCTTTTGTGCTTTGTCGCGGATCCGACCGCGCAGCAGTTGTCCTCGGGAACAGAAGAGGTCCAGCCGGGGCCGCAAACCGGACTTATGGGCGTCACCGACGGTGGGGCCATCACTGTCGACGGCAAGAGGATGCCCGTGCCTCCCGTGGTGCGGAAGCTTGATGTGGATGAGCCCAGCAGCACGATCCGCATGCGATCGAATCTGGAAAGCAAGCACCGCGCGATTGTGGAACTCGTTCGCATTGTCGGAGCTTTGCAGACGCTGGATGATGTGCTGGCCGGAATTTTGAAAGGGGCTGGCGAAGTCTTTCCTCAGATGGCAGCCGGAGCTGTGCTCCTGCGGGAGACCAGCGGTGATTCGCTGACCATCGCTGCAACTCACACTCGCGACGCTCGACTGTTTCGACCTGCCGCCAGCCGCACGGTCGCCCAGGCGGCGATGAATGGTGCTCAGGGAATCCTCAGTGTCGAGCCGGAAACGGATGATCGGTTCAATTCGGGTTCGAGTGTTAACGGACTGCAGATGGACTCGATGATGTGCGTGCCATTGCGTGCTCCACGTGGCGAGATGATCGGCGCCCTGCAGATTGATACGCGTGACACAGGTCCGAAATTCACGGATTCAGACCTCGATGTGCTGGTCAGCCTGGCGTCGCTGGCAGCCATGAGCGTTGAGAATGCACGGCTGTATGACGACCTTGAATCACGCATCAGCGAACGCACACATCAGTATTCCGAAGCTCTGGAAGCGCTCCGCGAAGCACATGACGAACTCGAAGAACGCGTCGCTCAGAGGACGGCAGATTTGCAGCGATCGAACGACGACCTGGAGCAGTTTGCCTATGTCGTCTCGCACGATCTGAAGGCACCATTACGGACGATCGCGTCGTTCAGTCAACTCCTGCAGCGGAAGTACGGGAACGGCGTGATCGACGAACAGGGGGACAAGTGGCTGCGGTTCGTAGAGAATGGTGCTGTCCATATGGACGCACTGATTGATGACCTGTTGACGCTGTCGCGCGTGGCGACGCGAGGCGGTCCATCCGTGGACACGGACACGCAGGAAGTCTTCGACAAGACACGTTCCCTGCTGCAGACTGACATTGCTGAAAGCGGGGCCACGGTCACGAGCGATCCGTTACCAACCGTCCGCGTGGATGGCATGCAGCTATTGCAGTTGCTGCAGAATCTGATCCAGAACGCGATCCAGTTCCGTGGTGACGGTCCTCCGCAGATTCATGTGGGGGCCTGTCAAGCGGACGCTGCCCATGTCACCCTCCCGCGAGATGTGCATATACCTGCCGGAACGTGGCTGTTTTCGGTCCGAGACAACGGAATCGGAATTGATCCCGAGGCACACAGTCGAGTGTTTGAAATCTTCCAGCGGCTGCATCGGGCGGAAGATATCCCCGGGAACGGGATTGGTCTGTCCGTGTGCCGGAAAATCGTCGAGCGGCACGGCGGTCGCATCTGGGTCGAATCGGAACTCGGCCAGGGCAGCACATTCTGGTTCTATATTCCAGACCAGCCCGAGGAGCAGGCATGAGTCACATCATGCTGGTCGAGGACAGCCCGACCCAGGCTGCAGTGATCGACATGGCACTGGTGTCGGCTGGGCACACAGTGCGTCACATTGCTGATCCGTCGGATGTCATCGCCGCATGTCGCGATTCCGCGCCCGACCTGTTGATCGTCGATCTGTACCTGGGTGACGGAGCGTGCGGATTTGAATTGTGTCGACAGGTTAAAGCCAATCTGTCTCTGCAGATGCTCCCGCTTCTGGTTCTGACCAGCAGCACGGACCCGGAGGATCAACTCAAAGCAATGGAGTCCGGGGCAGACCGGTTTCTGACCAAAGATGCGGACGCGGCCAAGGTACTGGCGACAGTCGACACTCTGGTCCGCACTTCGTTGCCAATCAGGACGCTCGAAACAGACTCGCGCAACGATCACGAGTTCGTGCGTGGCTCGCGGCTGCTCGTTGTCGACGACAGTCCAAGCTGGCGCAAGCTGGTCATGCCGGCGTTTCAGGCGGCCGGCTTTCAGACGGAAACAGCCGAATCCGGCGAGGAGGCTCTGCGAATGCTCGCGCAGAAGTCATTTGACATCTGCGCGATCGACGTCGTCATGGGACAGATGGATGGCCTGGAATTGTGCCGACAGGCACGCAAGCTGGCCGAAATCAAGCAGAGCCTGCTGGGCCTGCTGGTTGTGACCGGAAAGGAAAGCAACGACGTGTGGGTCCAGGCTCTGGACGCCGGTGCTGACGACTTCGTCAGCAAAGACACCGACATCGATATCATTCTGGCGCACGCGAGAGCCGTCGCACGGCGGGTTCGCATGTTGCGGCTGGTTCAGACAACCGCGGAGAAAGCTCAACTGCAGGAGCTGGCACGCCAGAACACCGTGCGGGACCTGCAGAAAAGTCGCGAGAAGATTCACCAGAATGAGGAACTCGCGAAGTCGCACGCCGAGCTGCGACGCACGGTCAGTGAGCTGCAGGAGACCAGGAAGCGGTTGGAAATGGCAAACCGGGAACTCCGCGAATTCGCGTTCATTGCGTCGCACGATCTGCAGGAACCGTTGAGGAAAATTGGCAGCTATTCGAATCTGCTGCAGCGGCAGTATGCCGATCAGCTCGACGAACAGGGTCAGCGCTGGCTGCGCTACTCGATTGACGGCGCTGCGCGGCTGCAGACGTTGATTCAGAGTCTGCTGGCATACACGCGGGTCGAAACGCGAGCCCAACCGCTTACGGAGATCGACACTGCTCTGGCCTGTCAGCAGGCCATCGCGGATCTGGGCTCGGAAATCAAAGCGGCGGCCGCGGACGTGACCTTTGATGGCCTGCCCAGGCTGGCGGCCGACAAGAACCAGTTTGTGCAGCTCCTTCGAGAACTGATCCGAAACGGGATCGTGTTCAATCAATCGGACGCCTCACGCGTGGAAGTGTCCGCGTCGCGTGATGGAGACGCCTGGCGATTTTCGGTCCGAGACAACGGAATCGGCGTCGATGCGGCGTATTTCGAACAGATCTTCGAGGTGTTCAAGCGACTGCATCCGAGCGACGAATACAGCGGAGCGGGAATTGGTCTGTCCCTGTGCCGCAAGATCGTTCATCGCCATAATGGGCGAATCTGGCCGGAGTCAACTTTGGGTCAGGGCACGACAATTCACTTCACGATTCCGATGGTTTTCGAAGACGCGGGCCAATGAGCGGATCACCAGACACGAAACCCGTCGAAATTCTGCTGGTCGAAGACGACCTGGCGGATATCGAATTGACACGACACGGACTGCTCGACGGCAAAGTCGCCAACGTGCTGCGTGTGGCCCGAGACGGTGTCGAGGCCTTGGAAATGCTCCGTGGCGAGGGTGGTGCCGCCGAGGCCGTGCGACCAGACTTGATCCTGCTCGACCTGAACATGCCCCGGATGGACGGTCGCAGGTTTCTGGCAGACTTGAAGTCCGATGAGGATCTCAAGGACATCACTGTTGTCATCCTGACGACGTCCGTCTCTGACCGCGATCTGGTAGAGACTTTCGATCTGCATCCCGACGCCTACATGAACAAACCCGTGGATTTCGATGGACTCACTGGAGTTGTGCAGTCCATCTGGAACTTCTGGTTTATGGTCGTTCGGAAAACTGCGATCGACGATTGAGTCATCAGCGATTGAGGAGCGGGCCTGTGCCGTCGAGTTCTACCACGAGTCCATTTGGCGAATTCTCCGAACGAATCGTGCATAGTGGACTCATCGATGAGATCTCCGCTCATGAAGCGATCTCAGACTGGCGGCTGGCGGCGACACAGCCCGATGACGTGCGGCAGTTTGCGGCGTGGCTCGTCGAAAACAACATGCTGACGTCCCTCCAGGCCGAAAATGTGCTGGCCGCCGTTATTCAGCCAATGCAGCTCGACCAGTACCAACTGGGAGAGCAGATCGCGAAGGGACAACTGGGCGATATCTTCTCTGCGGTCGACACGGAAACTGAGCAGACCGTCAGCCTCAAGGTTTTTCGCCACGAATTGCGAGTGAATAAGGAGCAGATCGCTCGCATGCACCGCGAGGCGCGTGTTTCCGTTCAGGCAATCCATCCGCATCTGGTCAAGACACTCGGCGTGGGTCGCAATCGGAACACGACCTGGCTGGTGCTTGAGTCACTTGTGGGAGAATCGCTGGCATCGCGCCTTGGCCGAGAGACATGGCTGCCCGTCGGCGAAGCCTGCCGACTGATTCGCCAGGCGGCACTTGGCCTGGCTCATCTGCATTCGATGGGCACGATTCACCGCGACATCAATCCCGGCAGCCTGTGGATCACCGCGGACGGCACAGCCAAACTGCTTGAGTTCGGATCGACGCTGGATGAACTGGAGTTCCTTGATCGGTCCGGAGACTCGGCGGGTGTCACAACGGTGGGCGGAAGCATCATCGGCACGTTCGATTACATGCCACCGGAACAGGCTCTTGATTCGCACTCGGCCACCGAACGCAGTGATGTTTATGCACTCGGCTGCGTCCTGTATCACTGCCTGACCGGACAGCCGCCCTTCCCGGACAGCCATCCCGTGCGGCAGATGATGCGGCATACCAAGGAACCACCTCGGCCGCTCGAGGAACTCCGGCAGGACATCCCGTACGCGCTGGATCTGTCCACCAGAACCATGCTCGCCAAGCGACCCGAGGATCGGTTCGAAACAGCGGTCGACGTTGCCGAGTTGCTGGCTGAGTTCGCTGATCCCGACACGATTGTTTATTCGAAGGGTTCAGGCTCAACCGGGACTGCACCCGATGGCTCAACTGGACAGAGAGTTTCAGCCGAACACATCTTTCAAACGGATCACGTCGACGGTGAGCTGGTAGCGAGATTCAAGGACGACAAGGCATTTCAGACCGAAACGATCAACGAGACCCTGGCCAGTCTCTCGGATCTGATCGACTCCGCGGAAGGCCGTGTCGTCGTCCTGGATTTCACCGACGTTGCCTTTCTTGGCAGTCCGGCACTCGGAATGCTCGTGTCGGTACGTAAATACGCGGAGGCGGCCGGCAGTTCTCTGCGTCTGCGCGGACTGATCCCAGTCATCCGCGAAGTGTTCAGGGTCATCCGCTTCGACCGTCTGTTCGAGATCGAAGATGATGACGACGACATCCAGCCGCGAAGCGGCGACATGCAATAGCCGGGGGCGCAAGCCCCAGGAGTCAGGTGAACCCGTGTGTTGAGCCGCGAAGCGGCGACATGTGTCGAGCGAAATTGTCAGAGCCAATGCCTGCCGCCGCTTCGCGGCTCTCAAATGACATTCATGGCCCGGTTCCTGGGGCTCGCGCCCCAGGCTATAGCCCGTCGCCGCTTTGCGGCTGAATTCCGGGTGCTGGCTCATCCAGGTTATGCAAACGCCCCGCGCGTCAGCGCTCCCGGCTCTCGACGAATGGACGCGGATCAGGACCGACGTATTCGGCGTTCGGACGGATGAGGCGGTTGTCCGACCGCTGTTCGAGCACGTGCGCTGACCACCCGGCCGTGCGTGCAAAGACAAACAGTGGTGTGAAGAACGAAGTCGGAATACCCAGGAAGTGGTAGGCACTCGCGCTGTAGAAATCCAGGTTGGGAAACAGGCCCTTCTCACGACGCATAACTTCGGCAATGCGCTCGGAGATTCCGTAGAGGTGTCCGGCCGCATGGTGCCCCGAGAGCCGTCTTGACCAGGGCTGAATGATCTCCGACCGAGGATCACAGTCCCGATACACGCGATGCCCGAAGCCCATAATCTTTTCTTTCGCGGCCAGTCGATCCAGAACGCCCTGCTCAGCAGCATCTGGCGAGTCGAACTGGGTAATCAGCTCGAAAGCCGCTTCGTTGGCTCCTCCGTGCAAGGGACCACGCAGTGTTCCGATGGCCGATGTGATGGCCGAATAGAAATCGGAAAGCGTCGATGCCGAGACGCGTGCCGCGAATGCCGATGCGTTGTATTCATGCTCGGCGTAAAGGATCGACGAAACACCCATCACGCGAAGTTCCAGTTCATCAGCACTTCGACCGCGCAGCAACTGCAGAAAGTGACCCGCGATCGACGAGTCATCCGTCTGAACGTCGATGCGTTGACCCGACTCGTGAAACCGGTGCCAGTACATCAACATCGAAGGAAATGACGCCAGCAAACGGTCGGCGATATCCAGGCCAGAACGAGTCTCGTTCTCGGGCTCCAGACAGCCCAGTGCCGAACATCCCGTCCGCAGCACATCCATCGGGTGAGCCGCCGCCGGCAGTTGCTCCAGCACAAGTTTCAGAGGTTCGGGCAATTCCCGGAGTCCTCTGAGATGGTCGTGGTAGTCGTCCAGCTCACCACGCGTGGGCAATTCTCCCCGCAGCAACAGCCACGCGACTTCCTCGAAGCCGGCGTTCTCCGCCAGATCTTCGATCGAGTATCCACGATACGACAGCCCTCGGCCTGTCTGTCCGACCGAGCTGAGCGCCGTGCGTCCGGCCATGACACCGGCCAGCCCTGATGATGTGTTCGCCGCAGCCATGTCGCCTCCTCTAACAGTTGATCCATCAAACTTGTGAGATTGGCGGCCCGTCAGGTCGAAGTACTGCCCTCATCGAGTTTGCGCTCCAACTCGTGATAATCGAGCACCGCATAGAGATCGTCGCGATTCTGCATCAATGGCAAAAGACCTTTCTGCGTTCCTTCACTACGAAGAGTCTCATAAACACGTACGGCCGCCGCGTTCATGGCTCGAAACGCTGTCAATGGGTACAGCGCCAGGCGGATACCGGCATCCCTGAGTTCGTCGACGGTCAGCAGTGGGGTGTTGCCGAACTCGGTGATGTTGGCCAGTACGGGGACGGAAATTGCCTGAGTGAAACGGGCAAACTGCTCCGCGTCTGTCAGAGCTTCGGCGAAGATCATGTCCGCGCCAGCATCGACGTACTGCGTTGCGCGCTCGATGGCGCCGTCGACGCCCTCGACCGCCGCCGCATCCGTCCGCGCCATGAGTACGAATCCAGCGTCCGTCCGTGCGTCGGCTGCCGATTGCAGACGACTCACCATCTCATTCGTCGATACGAGTTGTTTGCCGGGACGATGACCGCAACGTTTCTGATCGACCTGGTCTTCAAGATGAATGGCGGCGACTCCCGCCCGAATCATCTCGCAGACAGTCCGTTCGATGGTCAGCGAACTGCCCCAGCCCGTATCGCAGTCGACCAGCAGTGGAATGTCCGTTGCCGCCGTAATACGTCGAGCTTCTTCGGCCACGTCGCTGAGAGAGGTCATACCCAGATCCGGCAGACCGAACGCCCCATTGGCGACTCCGGCACCCGATAGATACAGAGCCCGGAATCCGGCATTGCCTGCCAGCTTCGCGCAGTACGCATTGATCACACCAGCCACCTGCAGGGGCCGCTCTTCTTCAACAGCCTGACGAAAACGTATGCCTGGTGAGTCTGTCATCAACTGGAACTCCGACCATAAAACGTGCGGGCATCGCGACAGAGCGAGCGGCGGGATTCATCCCAACTGTAGAACATGTGGCCGCCGTTGTAGTTCTTCGAAATCAGATTGTTCTTCTGCTCGGACGTCAGCTTCATCAGATGAGCCAGACGACGACTCGCGAAGTACGGCGTGACCAGGTCGAAGCATCCGTGGGCAATGAACACCTGCATGTGTGGGTTCAGACTCATGCCGTAGCGCAGGTCGTCCATCGCGCCGATCAGCTTACGAAAGACATGGTCACCGGTTTCATCTTTCCACTTCTCATGCACCTGCATGCTGAGCAGCCGGTAGTCCAAATCGGATTCGACCCGCAGTGTCGTGCGGAGCTGATGATTGATCGCGCCGGTAAACAACCGGTCCAGTCCGGAGAGCGACGGATCCGGACCTTCGAACTGATCGCGGTCGGGAAACGGATCGACGGTCGAAACCGACGCGTCGTACAGACCACATACGCGTCGCTGTTCACGCAGCAACTCGCGACAGAAGGCTGCTGCCGTAATTCGCCCTTCAGCGCGAATGACCAGCGATTCCGACAGGCCGGTCAGGTCGGCAATGCGAGTCGTGATGCGCGACTGTTCGTCGGCCGACAGGCCTTCGCCCTGAGACAGCCAGCGTGGCAGTTCGTTCGTCGCAAACGATTCCGCCATGGTCATCAGGTCGCTCTGGCTGATTCCATCCGGCACGTTCCTCACCATGCCATGCTGATGGGCGGCGGCGACCATCGACGGAAAGACCTCGGTCCAGTGGGTCAGGTTGTAATCCGATCCAAACAGTCCATCGAATTCGATCGCCGGAGAAATCAGCAAGGCACCACACAGACCCACGCCGTAACTCTGTTGCAGCGAGCGAGCCATCTTTGCGACGCGGAAGCCGCCATAGCTTTCACCGGCGATGAATATTGGCGAGGTCCAACGGTGATGCTGTGACAGAAAGCGGCTGATGAACTCGCCCAGCGAATCCAGGTCGCGGTCGATTTCCCAGAAGTCCGGATTCTCCTGCGGGTCCGTCGATTTTGATTCACCGTCCGACGAGCCCGATCCACTCGACGTCTCCTGAATCGCCCGGCTGAACCCTGTGCCGATCGGATCGATAAAAACGAGGTCCGTGAATTCCAGCCACGTTTCCACATTGTCGACGATCCGAACAGGCGGGGCGGGCAGGCTTCCACTCTCTCCAAAGGCGACGCGTTGAGGCCCCAGTGCTCCCATATGCAGATACGCGGATGCGGCCCCGGGACCTCCGTTAAAGACAAACGTCAACGGCCGATCCTGCCCGTCGTCCGACTCGACGAGATACGCCGTGTGAAACACGTGGGCAATCGGCTTGTGAATCTTCCTGAGCGTCGTCCACTCGGCGATCGCGCGATACCTCAACTCGCCATCGGCTAAAGGCAGGGTGTGCTCAGACGTCGATCCAGTGGTTCGCAGGCTGCCTGTGTCATCGCTATCCGGTACATCCGGCATTCTGGTCTCCAGGTTGCAGTAGGTTGGGACTCCGTCCCGACCAATCGACCTGGTCGGGACAGAGTCCAAGGGCTGTCCCGGTCTTAGCCATGATGCGTTGAGCAGGGACGTACTCGTGTCGATCGCTGTATTTCAGGGCCAAAGGCCCGTTTGCTTGCCTGGCCCAGCCCATCGGGCTGGGTAATTTGGTGCCGTAAGAACGCGTGTGAAAATCGAAAAACGCTCCTCGAAGAATCGAACAGAAGTCTGCTCCAGCGTCGTTATTCCAGTGGCAAACGGAATTTCACGCCCCATCTCCGAGGAACGAACGGATGCGACAAGCCTTCTCGGAACAGCAGCAGTTCGACGCGCCAGCCATCAGGGACATCCCGCTGAACTTCGAGTGCCGGGACGAAATCGTCCCCCTTCTCGCCGCACTGCAGCATGTCTATTCGCAGCCGGGACTCCGGGTGCAAATCCTCGACCTG
>CAUZFZ010000092.1:0-41596 GCA_963579025.1 Planctomycetota bacterium
CGTCTGCAGCGACTGGCAGTTCCCCAGACCGCTCACGTCCGACAACGAAGAGCAGGAACGGATGTCGAGCGTCTGCAGCGACTGGCAGTTCTCCAGAGCGCTCACGTCCGACAACGAAGAGCAGGAACGGAGGTCGAGCGTCTGCAGCGACTGGCAGTTCCCCAGACCGCTCACGTCCGACAACGAAGAGCAGGAACGGATGTCGAGCGTCTGCAGCGACTGGCAGTTCTCCAGAGCGCTCACGTCCGACAACGAAGAGCAGGAATCGAGGGTGAGCGTCTGCAGCGACTGGCAGTTCCCCAGAGCGCTCACATCCGACAACGAAGAGCAGGAACGGAGGGTGAGCGTCTGCAGCGACTGGCAGTTCCCCAGAGCGCTCACATCCGACAACGAAGAGCAGGAACTGAGGGTGAGCGTCTGCAGCGACTGGCAGTTCCCCAGAGCGCTCACGTCCGACAACGAAGAGCACGAACTGAGGTGGAGCGTCTGCAGCGACTGGCAGTTCCCCAGAGCGCTCACGTCCGACAACGAAGAGCAGGAACTGAGGTCGAGAGATGTGACTGTCTCCGCCGTCTGCTCCGTCAGTCCACAACGGGCAAGCTCGCTCGGCAGGAGTCGACGCATAAACTCCGGCCGCGCATCTTCCGCAAGGTGCTGGACGGCCATGTCCAATTGTTTGCGTACGGTCGTGCGGTCGTCGTCAACATAATCGAGGAGCACAGCCAGCGCTTCAGTTGTGCTGATCAGTGCCAGCGTGCGAACTGATGCCGCGACATCGGGAGCACGCCGTTTCCGGTCGTACTGCAAGAGCGGGACGACCAGGTTGCCCGCCTTCGACAGCGATTGAGCTGCCCTGATTGACGTTGGCGGAATAATCTTCTGCAGTCGTTTGCTGGCTTCCGCTTCGAGCGTCGAACCATCGGGCAGTCGACTCACGTTCTGACGGGCGGCGGCACCGATCAGGTAGAGCGTCTGCTGGTGCGCTTTCTCTTTATCACCACGTCGCAATAGCGACATGACAAACTCTTCCGCGTGCTCTTTGTTCTCAATCAGGCCGGCCGCGAGGATTGCGACTTCCCGCCATTGCTCTTTTTCGGCGTTATCGATCACCAGTTGCCGGTCGCCTTCCGCGAGGGCTTCCTGGGCGGCCAGGTATTCCTGAAATGTCCGATGTGGAAAGTTGATTTTTCCCGTGGCGAATTGCTGCAGCATGGCCACCCGGTGAATGAACAGTCGCGTGACGTTTTCGCCTGTGCCCCTCTTCGGCGGCGGGTTCAATTCGCTGAGAGCGTGGCCCAGCCGCTGGTGAATCTCTTCCGGCGACACGGCGGATTTTCCGTTGCGAATCATCCACCATGCCAGGGTCCGCAACAGAAGCAGTTTCTGATCGTCGTTGAGGTCGACGTAGTCCGCCATCGACACATTCCGCACATTGTCGCGGCGAAAGAACATGTCGATGCAGGCGCGATAAAGACCGATCCGGTTCTTCGGCAGGTCCTGATTCCGGTCGCGGTGCAGAGCGCAGATCATGGCGCACAGCAGCGGGCTGGTAGCCAGCCGGGCCAGATCGGAGTTCTTTTTCAGCCCGGCCTGCAATGCCTTGCACAGTTTCGGCAGTCTGGCCTTCTCTGTTTGGTCGTCGAGGCTGCTCTCCACGGCATCGTGCCAGTGCTGCATGAAGTGCGTGATGTCCCGCGGGGTCATGTCCTGCAGCGTGGCGTCCACGAAGCCGTCGTCATCCAGCCAGCCATCCTTCACCGCATGCGGCCGTGTGGTGACGATGTATCGCGCCCTGGGATACTGACCGAGCAGGTTCTGGAGCCAGACGCGGACCTGGTCCCGCTGTTCTTCCGCCGCTTCGTCCAGCCCGTCGATCAGCACAATCGCCTCTCCGCGATCCAGTTTGCGATGCGACCACCGATCGGGTTCGCCACCCGTGTGGGGAGCCGCGACGTGAGCGAATGCGTCGGGACTGGGCAGCGTTCCGTTTTCCAGATCACGCAGCTTGATCACAAACGGAACCAGGTCGTTGCACGCTTCCAGATCGCCGATGTGCTCACGCGCGGCACAGTACACCGCGACCCACTGCACCAGCGTCGTTTTACCGGCACCGGCCAGCCCGCGGACCAGCAGTCGCGGAGCTTTCGCCAGAGCCCGATCCACCGGCATGGCTTCGCGGAAATCGATGTCCGCGCCGTCATCGTCCGGTTCACGGGAGCGCCCGGATTCCGCGTCCTCGTCCAGGTCGTCGATCGTGGTCTTTTCCACTTCCAGCGTCACGTACGCCACGCTCAGCTTGTACCGCTTGTTGCTCTGGTCGAGATCAACGCCGAACAGGTGCAGGTGATCGTGCTGACGGGTGCAAGCCATCCGGAAGTTCTTCTCATACTCGTCGGCTTCCGGATCGAGTCCCTGCTGAGCCGCCACCAACCGGTCCATCCCGTCCAGCACGCGGACCGCGACGTCATAGATGCGATTCTCTTTCTGCAGCATTTCCCGGAAAGCACGCTCCGTGAAGTGGGGCAGGCGCGAGCTGATGTCGACAATCTGCTGCGACGCCGTAAGCAGTAGCCGCCTGAAGAGCCCCTGCCTCGCGGGGTTCTCGTCCGTCGCCAGTTTTGGGTTCCCGCCTTCCGCACCGGTCCGTTCCAGAAAGAATTTCGCCAGGGAATCGGGATCGAGATCATGCTGTGCGACGAGTTCGGCCGTCAGGTCAGTCTGGTTAATCACGGCCGCGGCTGAGTTGGCGATCAACTCGATATCGCCTTCCGCGAGTTCGGCTTCGTCTTTCTCGATGACCTGCAGGAAGCTCGAGGCGGACCGGTCCGTGATCTTTTCCAGTTCCCGCGCGGCTGCTCGCTGATCGAGCACGCTGTCGAGCTTCTTTTTCAACAGGTCGGTGGTCGCAGTGGACGCCGCCTGAGCGAGCGGATCGTCCTTGAGCCACATTTTCAGCACGCCCTTTGCGACGGCCGTACTGATCCCGGTTACAAGCGATTCGAGCAGTGCCATCTCGTTATGCATTCACGGATCAGGGACGGGATGAGATTCAGCACAGTCTGCGGGACGTGGTCTCGTCCCCCGATCGTCTGCCACGCAACCAACGTTCGCCGCAAAGTCCGTTTGCATTTCGATAGAAACCGGCCAACCAGACCTGCACGAACGATCCGTTGTGTAGTCGACCACGCATGGGTTCTCAAGATTCACGTCTCACGCGTTCGGCGCGCTTCCCGACGGAAGTTGCCGGCGGCGTTCCTCTGCCATCCGCGTCTTCTGGCGGCAACTTCCTTTGGGGCGCGGTTAAACGAATTGGCACGGTCCAGGTATCAGTCGCTCGCAATCTCTGCGATGAACCGGGCCGAACTGTTTCACGCGCTTGCAGTTCGGGCCGGTCGCTCGTAGTAACCGCACTTGTGCGGTTCGGCGAGCGTTTTCGACCGCGGGACCAGAATTCCATTTGCCAGGCAGCGCGGTTCACGAAACCGCACAAGTGCGGTTACTACGAGCCTTGCCCACACGATTGTCCCCACATGACCTATCGCGAAGTTGTCATCCTGATTCCCAGCCACTCGCTGGAAGATTTTCCGACGGATCTGGGCGACGGACCTGCGGCGAGTCTGCTCAATTCGTTTTCGGCGGCCTGGCATCCGGCGCTGCTGGCGATGACGGAAGTCGTGCCGACATGGCATCGTGCGGACGATCCGCCGGACGATTTCGAAGGACGGCTGATCTTTGTCCCGACGGCCGTCGATGATCAGCTTCCACCGGGATGGCTTGATCGAGCCCGGGATGAAGGGGCGGCCGTAGTCTCCGGGACTGCCGATCGCCAGGAAATGCTGCACGCCGCGCTGGCTCCAATGTTGTCCCTTGTTCCTGCCGATGGCGAAGAAGGCGACGGAACGCCGGAGGAAGATTCCGATGCAGAGGCGGAATCCACTGGTGGGGAAACGCAAGCGACGGAACCTGATGCCGCTGTGACTGAGCAGCCCGGGGATGGAGACACAGAGTCGGGCGAAACCGACATCGACGCGGACAGCCAGCCTGCGGAAATGCCACTCGATGCAGACCTGAACGCCGAACTCGAGATCGATTCGGAACTGGCCGCCGACTGTGTGGCACTGGGCACGTGCTGGATTCTGCTGGAACTGCTGACGCGGCATATGCATCACTTCAGCAGTTACGACGAAGTCTTCTTTGAGAAAACGGCTGTTTCCGCTGCAAGGGCGATCATGGAGGGCGACAACGAAACCGCCAGCCAGCGAATGCGGGCGTGTTTCGATCTGCTCGCCGAGGCGCGCGAGCGGTTCTATCCGGTCGACTGCTACCTGCTCGACTTCTGCCTGCTGGCTCCCGACATGGTTGGCGAGCCGCTTAACGAAATGCTGAAAGGTTCCGCGCCGGTCAACTTCCTGCTGCGCGTGGCCGATGCCGAGGAAATCAATGCCTCGAGCCCGGACACGATTCGACTGATGTCCGAAGCGTGGGCTCGTGGGACGGCGGATGTTGCCGGTGGCGATCTGCAGGAATTACCGGTGCCGATGATCCCGCTGGAATCGGCACTGCACGATCTGGCTCGTGGACGCGAAGTTTTCCGGCGTCTGTTCCGACGTGAGCCGACGACCTGGGGACGTCGCCGTTACGGGCTGTCGGTCATGACGCCGCAGATTCTGCAGAAATTCGGGTATCACTCGGCGCTGCATTTTCTGCTGGACGATGGCCTGTATCCGGATCGCGAGCAGAGCCGTATGCGGTGGGAAGGATGCGACAGCAGCGCGGTCGAATCGTACTCACGCATTCCGCTGGCGGCGGACAGCGCCACCACATGGCTGCGGTTCCCGGAACGTATGGCCGAGACCATGGAAGCTGACCAGGTGGCTGCCCTGATTCTGGCCCGCTGGCCGGATTCGAAAAGTGAGTTCTTTGCGGACCTGCGACGGGTTAACGCCTACGCACCCGTGCTCGGCCGGTTTGTGACCTTCAATGAATTCTTCCTGCATGCCGATGAGCATGGTGGCGGCGGCTGGGGAGGACATTCCGACACGCTTGATTACCTGTCGCCATTTTTCGTCCAGGCCGTTGCGAGGCGGGAAACGCGGCCGATCAGCCGTTTCGTTCAGCACACTCTGCGGTGTGCTCGTTTCGAAGCCGCGTCTTGGCAGGCGAACATGGCCAGCGCGTTGATGGGTCAGCCGGTTGACGATGCGACCCTCGCGTCGGCATACGACGTGCTGAATGCTGCGGGACCGGATGTCTATGAATCGGACCACGAGGACCCGCAGGGGAAACTCGATGCAGCCGAGCTGGTTGTCGCAAACACGGCCGAGTCCGCGGGGAAAGCACTGACTCGGGTGATTATGCACGGGGCGGAATCGCAACCTGGCTGGCTGTGCGTGAATCCGTTGTCGTTCACTCGCCGCGTTGTGGTTGATCTGCCGGAAGAATCCGCGCCGCCAGCAATTAAAGGTCCCGTCAAAGCTGTTCAATTTGATGACTCACGACGACAGGCGCTCGTCGAGATTCCCGCGGCGGGATTTGCCTGGTTTCCTGACAGCGACGGCAATGCAAAACCGCCCGCCACAACCACGCCACTGGCCTCAGAGGGCCATCTGCAGAATGAATTCTTCGAGGTCTTTATCAGTGATGTGACCGGCGGACTCCAGCGGATCAAGAAGCATGGGCGACAGCCCAATCGACTCAGCCAGCAACTGGCGTATCGGTTCGCGCGTGAGCTGAAATTCAAGCGACGGATCAGCGACGACGAAGTCGAAGAGGTTTCCACCTGGTATTCGGACATGCGGTGCGCGTCGATTGAGGTCACCTGCAGCGGACCGTCGATGGGTGAGATCGTGACGACGGGCCATCTTGTCGATCCATCCACGGAAACAGCGCTGGCAGAATTCCGACAAACGTTTCGTATCTGGCGTGGCCGACCGTTCCTCGAAGTCGAGATGGAACTGGATACGCAGAAGAATCCGGACGGCGATCCGTGGAGTTGCATGTACGCGGCGCGGTGGGCATGGAGTGACAGCTCGGCATCGATTTCCCAGTCCATCTGCGGAGCAGCTCAACCCATATCGATGCAGAGGATCGAAACGTCCGAGTTCATTGAACTGGCATCCTCCGACACAGATCGAACGACCATCCTGCCAATCGGCCAGCCCTTTCATCGCAAGACCGGCCCACGGATGATCGACTCGCTGCTGATCGTCGAAGGCGAGCCCGAGCGAAACTTCCGTTTCCTGATCGGCATCGACCAGCACTTTCCCATGCAGGCCGCCCTCGACAGTTTTTCACCCGTTGTGCCGATACGGACTGAAACCGGTCCACCAGGGGCGGGCGAGACGGGCTGGTTCTACCACGTCGATGCTCGATGCGTGCAGGTCACGCGGATCAGCGGTCTGAAGTCTGAGCCGATCGATCCGGAAGACGCCGCCTTCGACCCGGACCAGGTCGATGAGCCCCCGTCGGGAAGCGGATTCGCGTTGCGCCTGCAGGAAACCGAAGGCCGCTATCAGAGCACGAACATCGCGCTGTTCCGCACTCCAACCAGCGCGCGAGCCCGTGACTTCCGCGGCCACACCATCGGCTCGGCTGAAGTCAGCTCCGACGGGGTCCGCGTGGAACTGGGTCCCTTCGCAATCGTTGATCTCGAAATCCGCTTCGATTGATCGTCGAAGTGCCGCGATCTCCACCGACTGGCACTTTGGGAACTCTCTGCCGGTCATGACGATTGATCGGATGATCGATCGCAATCGGCCGATCGGGTGGATTGCGTCCTGTCAATTACGACGGTTGAACGGTCCGGCAATCCGATACATCCGATGCAAGCTGAGGCGACCGTCCGGTCGGATCAGCTCCCCCATGTCCGCATTGTCGGGGAATGACAGATGCATCCTCGACTGCTTGTGTTGATTGCCGTGACGTTGGCCGTCATGCCTCGTGGACCCTCGTGGTGTGCAGACAAGGACGCTTGGTCGTGGCAGGACTCCGCTCCGTCGGCATTGAGCACGGCAAAACCCGCACGACTTCGGACTGTGACGATCGACACCGGAAGATGGACTGATCCAGCGCCGGCAGCAGGACCACCAGCTTCCGTCCCGTCCGCCCCGACACCTCATTGGGAAACACCTGAAGCGCCAGCGACTGAACCGGAAATCCGACTCGTCAACGGTGTGGATGACTGGACTGACGACCTGGTCTCGGACATTCCGCCGCCGCCGCAATGGCATGACAGTGGACTGAGTGCCGGGGACACACACGACGGATCTGAGAGTGCGTTCCGTGCAACGATGCGAGAGATCTGGCAGGACCACTGTGCTTTCTATTCGCGTGACAGTCTTCTGCTGATGGCGCTTGGGACCGCCGTGGCATCGCCGATCGCCAACACGTCCGCTGACCGTGAGATTCGCAACTGGTATCAGGACAACGTACGGAGCTCATCGACGGACAGTTATGCAGAGGCGATCAAAGACTTCGGTTACCAGTGGGACGTGATTCCGCTCTATGCAGCGGCCGCAGTGAGTGGTCGTCTGATTGACAGCAGGTACCCGGAATTCGGTGGTTCGGTTGCGGTCTGGGGCGATCGAAACATGCGGGCTCTTGTGGTTGGGACGCCGCCGCTGCTGTTCATGCAGAAGTTGCTGGGGGCCGGGCGTCCCGAGGAAGGCAGTTCCCACTGGAGCCTGTGGGATGACATGAACGCCGTCAGCGGTCATGCATTTGTCGGGGCCTTGCCGCTGCTCACCGCGGCCGAGATGACCGACTCGCCCTTTCTGAGGCGGACGCTGTATCTCGCCTCTCCGGCTGTTGGAATCACGCGGATTAACGACGACGCCCACTACTTTTCTCAGGTGGCGCTGGGCTGGGGCCTGGCATGGGTCGCGACCCGTGCGGTGTCTCGCAAAGACATCGGTCTCGGCTGCGTTCAGTTTCTGCCGTTCGGTCCGACGGGTGGGCCCGGGCTTTCCTTCCTGGCGGCGTACTGAGTCTGTGTAGACATCCGCTGACCATGCAGTGCTTGAGACACCGTGTAAAACACGTCATAGTCATTTGCATCGGTCAGTGTTGATGAGTCCGGTGACGCCGCGGATCGACCGCCTGCGACCGGTCAGCCCTTCCTTCAAATCCGGAGACGTCTCCATGCCAATGCGACCTCAATTCAATCGTCGTGACTTCCTTAAGACAACCAGTGCCGGCGCGGCTGCGATTTCGGCTGGTGTGTGGACAGGCGGGGCACGTGCGGAATCCGTTTCGGTCAGCGAGAAGCTGAACATCATCTGCGTCGGAACCGCGAATCGCGCGTCCGCCGACATCAGTGGAGTAAAGGGCGAGAACCTGACCGCGTTCTGCGACATTGATCAGAACTATCTGGACCGAGCCAAGTCGCAGTTCAAAGACGCTCGCACTTACGTCGACTACCGCGAGATGATCGAATCTGAAGCCGACAAGGCTGACGCCATCGTCATTGGGATTGCCGACCACAATCACGCACCGGCGTCGATCCGAGCCATTCGGAAAGGGCTGCACTGCTATTGCGAAAAACCGCTGACGCACACGGTCCACGAGGCACGCGTCATTGCGGAAGCCGCGAAAGAGCACGGCGTCGCGACACAGCTTGGTACGCAGATTCATGCAGGCGAGAATTACCGCCGAGTGACCGAGATCATTCAGTCTGGAGCCATTGGTGACGTGACCGAAGCGCACGTCTGGGTCGGCAAACACTGGGGTGGAGGCGACCTGCCCAAGAATACTCAGGAACCGCCGAAGAACCTGGCCTGGGACCTGTGGCTGGGACCGGCACCAGAACGTCCCTTCGCACCCGGACGTTACCATCCGGCACAGTGGCGTCGCTGGTGGACGTTCGGTCAAGGCACGCTGGGTGACATGGCCTGTCACTTCATGGACCTGCCCTTCTGGGCGTTGAATCTGCGACATCCGGTGAAGTGCGAAGCTGAGGGACCGGAAGTCCATCCCGAGACCTGCCCGATCGGCCTGACCGTCCGTTACGAGTTCCCGAAACGTGGCGATCTGCCGCCGGTCAAGTTGACCTGGTACGACGGCAACCGGATTCCGAAGGAAGTCGCTGGCGAGAAAGTCCCGGGCAGTGGCGTGATGTTTGTCGGTACCGAAGGCCACATGTTTGCGGACTACGGTCGCTATCGCCTGTATCCGCAGGACAAGTTCACTGGCTATGAGCCGCCGAAGGCGACAATCCCGCGATCGATCGGTCACCACGCCGAGTGGATCAAGGCCTGCAAAGACGGTTCACCCACGACCTGCAACTTCGACTATTCCGGAGCGCTCACTGAAACCGTGCTGCTGGGCAACGTCGCCTATCGGACCGGTGAGAGTCTCGAATGGGATGCGAAAAACCTGCGTGCTCCCAACTGCGGACTCGCGGATCAGTACATCCGTAAGGAATACCGTCGCGGCTGGGAAGTGAGCTAAGCAGTCGTTCGTTCCGTCACACGTTGAATTAACAACGCCCGGTTCCGTCTGGAGCCGGGCTTGTTTTTTGGACGAGTTCACTCGTTCCAACGGTCCGCGTTGGAATGCCCGTCGGACGCTCTGCGTCCCCGGCATCGGAGACACGGGACGCAGAGCGTCCTGTGGTCCGTTCCAACGCAGAGCGTTGGAACGAGAGAGCAACGAAAAGGAGATCGGCGTGTCACGACCGCGATCGGTCTACATTCACGTTCCATTCTGTGCTCACCGCTGCGGCTACTGTGACTTCACGCTCGTCGCCGGACGCGACGATCTGGCGGACAGCTATCTGGATGCTCTGACACTGGAGATCGATCGGACGAATTGCTGTGACGAACTGGACACGCTTTTCATCGGCGGTGGCACCCCAACGCACCTGCGAGCCGATCAACTCGAACGCCTTATGCAGATTCTAGGAGATCGGTTCACTCTGGCTCCCGGTGCCGAATTCAGTGTCGAAGCCAACCCGGCCGGGCTGGACACGGACAAGCTCGACGTGCTGGCAAACGCCGGGGCGAACCGGCTCAGTCTCGGGATTCAGTCGTTTGACGATCGCGATCTGCTCGTGCTGGAACGTGACCACAACCGTGAAGAACTCGGTCCGTGTGTCGATCGAGTCCGGCAGCGTTTCAGCAACGTTTCATTCGATTTGATCTTCGCAGTGCCGGGCCAAACGCTCGCGGTCTGGAATGATTCACTGCAGTCAGCGCTAAAACTGCGGCCAGATCATCTTTCGACCTATGGCCTGACGTTTGAAAAGGGGACCAGTTACTGGTCGCGTCGAAATCATGGGGCGATTCAGCAGGCCGATGAGTCACTCGAAACCGACATGTACGCTGCCGCGATCGATACGTTGAGTGCCGCGGGTTTCGAGCAGTACGAGATATCGAGTTTCGCGCGACCGGGCTTTCGCTGCATCCACAATCAGGTTTACTGGAGCGGACAGTCGTATCAGGGATTCGGTCCCGGCGCGGCCAGCTACATCGACGCACGTCGAACGTGCAATCACCGCAGCACGACAACCTGGCTCAAACAGACACTCAACGGACAATCGGCTGTCGCGGAAACGGAGCAGCTTGAACCCGATGACCGGGCCCGGGAGTTTCTGGTGCTCAGTCTGAGACGACTTGATGGCGTGTCGCATGCGGATTTCCAGCAGGCAACGCAGCGGAATCTCACGGAACTGGCCGGCCCTGCACTCATGCGAATGCAGGATCAAGGTCTGATCACCGACGACGCGAAGCGCGTGCGCCTGACCCGTGAAGGACTGTTCCTGTTCGACACGGTCGCCGCGGAATTGCTATGAGCCAACGCCGCTTTGATGGGGCGTTCGACTACCCGGCATACGAGGCGGCGAGTGGTTCCGGGAATCCGGAATCCCAACTGTCGCCGTCATCGATGCGTTCAACGAGCAGAGACACTTCTCCCCCGGCGATATCCAGCAGACTGACGACGCAACCGTCGATCGTCAGCGATTCGCCAATGGTCATTTCAACGTTGTATGAAAAAGTTCCGTGTCCGTGGTCCACTCTGGTCCTCCGTGCACGCGTGCATGTGAGAGAAAGCGGGGCGCGGGGCTGAGTCAACCGGCCTCCGCGGAAGGACGCGAGTTTACCGCCGCCGCCTCGGGAATCAATCAAGTCTCTGGTGGTTTTGCGGAGACATGGTGACAACCGCAATTTGCATCGGTCACGAGGCTCATTATGTCGCGTCTGAGGTCACTCGTTGCGGGGTTCCGGCATCAAATCACTGCACGAAATCGCGATGCGTCGTCCGTTCGAATTCCGTCAGCACTTCAAGCAGGTGGTTGCGGATCTCTGCCTGACCGAGTTCCGACTCGATCTGCCGGCCTTCCTGGTCCGTGACATAGATGATGTCGGCAACCTGATCGAGATGTGTGGCGATCCGCGCCTGTTCGATCGACAACCCAAGTTGAAACAGCGTTCGAGCGATCGTGTACAGCAAGCCGGGGCGATCGATCGCAAAGACCGATACCACAGTGCTTCGATCTGATGTCTCGCTTGAGATGTCGACGCGTATGGGTTGATCCATCACCCGTTCAACTGGTGGGTCGGCGGCAAACCTGCTGTGCCGACGAAACAACTCGGGAACGGTCACGCGACGATGTAACACGTCCGCTATGGACTCACAGACTTCGCGAATGCGAAACTCAGGCACCTCACCAGAATAATCCTGGTCCAGGACGTGAAAGACATCGACGACCACATCGTCGTAACTCGTCGTGATCTCTGCACCCAGAATTTCCAGATGCCGCGCAGTCAGCACTCCCGCGATACGGTGAAAGCAGGCGCGAGACAACTCGGGCCCGATGATGATCCGATAATCCACGCGTTCCAGTCGCTCGTCATATTCCCCCTCGACATGCACATCGTCCGGACGAAGTGACTGGATGATGCTCAGATCCGTGGCGATTCGAATCGGCTCCGTGCCCATCACGTACGGTGATGAGAACGCATCCAGTTGCCGGTCAATCCACTCCCCCGGATCGTCTTCGTCGCCGGTCGGTGCGAGCGGCACGATCGAATTCCGGACGTGTTCGCGCACCTGCTGCAGACGTTTCTTCTCGTGGAACCGCGGGTGATCTCCGCTGAGGATCATCATCAGGCGACCGTACAGATCGGTCAGGAGCTCGGCCTTCCAGTTGTTCCATACGTCGCGGCCGACTCCGCTGACATCGGCAACAGTCAGGACATACAGCATCCTCAGCTTGTCCGCCGTACCGACCTTGCGACTGAACTCCATCAGTACGCGTTCGTCGCTGATATCGTGCCGAAACGCCAGATCCGCCATCTCCAGATGTCGCAGGACCAGAAACTGGACGATGTCGGTCCGGCTTTCGCTCATACACAGTCGCCGGCAGACATCGCCCGCCAGCCGGGCACCCACCAGACTGTGAGCTTCCGGATAGCCCTTGCCGGCGTCGTGCAGCAGCAAGGCCAGATGCAGCAGTTCCTTCGACTGGATCCGTTCACAGGCCGCACCCCAGGGAGTGTCCTCGGAAAAGTTCGCGCAGATTTCGAGGCACTGCAAAGTATGTTCATCAACGGTGAAGTGATGATACTGATTGAACTGCAGCAGGTTGCGCACGTGCCGCCATTCGGGAATGATGGAATCGAGGATGCCCGTGTCATGCATATTGCGCACAGTGGCACCCAGCCGTCCGCGTGTTTTCAGGACTTTCAAAAACCGCCGCGAAACATCCTCGGATGGCGGTGGCTGCAACAAGCGAGCTGCATTTCTGATGATTTCGGACAGTTGTGGAGCCACAGCGACATCCAGATCGATCGCCGTCTGATAGATGCGTATGGCGTCATCGAGTGTTGAGCAGACCTCATCAATCCGCGACGGAACGATGTCCAGTTCGTCCGTTCCCAGCACAAGTCCATGCCCGATTCGATGAGACAGCAGTGCATGGCGAATCGTCCGCGTCAGTGGACGCGGTCGATGGCGGCCGACGAATCGACGACTGATTTCTGCAACGGCAGAACTGTGCTCGAAGTAGGTCCGCATCAGTATTTCGACCGGACGATGCACGCCGTCGTGTTCGATGCCTCGCGATTCAGCAACCCGCAACTGCTCATCGCGAGTCAGAACATCATTGCCGCGACTGGTCACCAGATGCAGTTCGATTCGGATTCGGGTCAGAAACTCGACCGCACGTTTAAGTCGATCCGTATCCTCGCGAGACAGCGCATTCTTGGCATGCAGCTCGCCCAGGTTGGTCGTCTGGTAGTGGGCATAGGCGACCCACTCCAGCAGATGCACGTCCCTCAGCCCGCCCAGAGACCGTTTCACATCCGGTTCCAGTTGTTGGACGGTGGCCCCGTGCTCGCGGCGCTCTTCTTCCCGCGCCGAGATGCAGTTCTCGAGGAACGCGTTCCGCCGCCGCACCACTGCCCGGCGATAGAACCGACGTCTCAGCAACTTGACGAGTTCGGGTTCTCCCCACAGTCCGCGGGCATGAACCAGCGACGATGCCAGGTGCGGGTCGCCGATCCCCTGTTTAACGGCGTCTTCCACCGTGTGGACGCGCTGGCCCAGCTTGATCCCCGCATCCCAGTATTCTGGCACGAGTCGTTTGATCAGGCCGCCAAACAGCTCGGCGACGGGTCGCTCCACGACAAACAGCAGGTCGACATCCGAGAACGGTGACACCTGACCGCGGCCCGAGCCTCCGATGGCGACCATGGCAGAATGCTGAGTGATCAGCTCGCGGTCGCGATCGGGTAGTTCCTTGAGCGAGTTTGTCAGTATGTCGACAACGAACTCATCCATGGCGTCGGAGAGCATGGACGCGATCTGCAGACCCCTCGCCCCGTCGTCAAACAGTTTCTGGGCCCGGTGCCGAATGTCGCTGAGTGTGTTTGTATCCAAAGCTGTTGCCACGCCGTCACGAAAGACAAAGTCAACGAGCGACGTTCGGAGTGCAGTGATGCATCACCGCCTCCGCAACATCGCCCGTTCATGCCGCAGGACTTTCCCGGCTACTGTGTCCGGAGGCAACCCGCCTACAGCGCTTCTGCTCCAGTTTCACCCGTTCGGATTCGGATGACCTCGGTCAGCGTGGTGATGAAGATCTTGCCGTCACCGATGTTGCCCGTTCGGGCGATCTCCGAAATCTTCTCGATCGCCTTTCCGGCGTCGTCATCGGCGACGACCAGCTCCAGTTTGACTTTGGGCAGGAAATCGACGGTATATTCTGCACCGCGATAGACTTCCTTATGACCACGCTGCCGGCCGAAACCGCGGACTTCGGAGACCGTCATTCCCTGGATGCCCAATTCGGACAGCCCGTTCTTAACTTCTTCCAGTTTATAGTGACGAATGATCGCTTCGATCTTCTTCATGATGCCCTTCCTGACTGAAAAATCGTTGGATGTTTGCCGGTTGAAACTGTTTGAGAATCCAGTCCGCCGCTGCCGAATGGAGCGACGGGGGTGAATCACACTTCTTCCCCCCAAAACTCACTCACAATGCCGCGTCGCCTTTTTCACCGGTACGAATTCGGAGCATCTCGTCGATTTCTGACACGAAGATTTTTCCGTCGCCAATCTCTCCGGTGCGAGCCGACTTGATGATCTGCTCGATCACTGCCGCGGCCTGGTCATCCGGAATCACGACCTCAATCTTTACTTTTGGAAGGAAGTCGACGGTGTACTCCGCACCGCGATATTGCTCACGATGCCCTTTTTGCCGGCCGAATCCTCGGACTTCTGACACCGTCATGCCTTGGATGCCAATCGACGAAAGTCCATCTTTGACCTCCTCCAGCTTAAAGTGCCGGACGATCGCTTCGAGTTTCTTCACGATGCTTCTCCCCAATCATGAACTCAGAACTAACTGGATTCCCCTCTATAGAAAATGGCGTACCAAAACGGACGTCGCTCGAAATAAACACCATAACTCCTTTATTTTCCATAAGTTACAGAACTTATTAACCTGCTTTCAAACAACTTCCAGAATCATTTGTCCCATTACTGTGACAGTGTTTGGCGTCGACATTTCAGGAAACAGCCGGAAAGAAACGGCAAGTCGTATGTCACCCATATGAGGCGCCTGTGTCAATAACGGGGCGCTCTCAGCCACACACGACTCTTCTGGTTGCAGTTCAGGCAACAGTCTGAAATCGCGTCCCCACGGACGGTCAATTGTGACTGAACCGGAGTCCTGAACCGGGCAAGGCACAGCACCACTTCGGAGAAGCACTGTGAACCCTGTTCGGCTCATCGCTCAAAAGCGCGACGGTCAGGAACTGACGCGCGACGAAATCGCGTTTCTGATTCGCGGCTTTGTCGATGGTGACGTCCTTGAATACCAGATGTCCGCGCTGGCGATGGCGATCTACTTTCGAGGGATGACCGACTCGGAAACAGTCGCTCTCACTCAGGAGATGCTGCATTCGGGGGTCACGCTGGAATGGAACGCGGGATCATCGGTTGTCGACAAACATTCAACAGGGGGCGTGGGCGACAAAGTGTCACTCGTGCTCGCCCCATTGCTGGCAGCGTGCGGACTGCGCGTGCCCATGATCTCCGGTCGTGGCTTGGGGCCGACCGGTGGAACGCTCGACAAACTCGAATCAATCGCCGGATTCCGCACGGACCTGTCCATCAGCGAACTGCAGGCTGCGACTGAACGAGTCGGCTGTGTCATCACCGGAGCAACGGCGGACCTGGCGCCGGCCGACGGCAGGCTGTACGCCCTGCGCGATGTCACGGCCACGGTTCCTTCGATTCCGCTGATCACTGCCAGCATCATGAGCAAGAAGCTGGCCGAGTCTCTGGACGCACTCGTGCTCGATGTGAAGTGGGGCAACGGAGCATTCATGAAGACGCGGGACGAGGCGATCGAACTGGCTCGCTCACTGGTTCGCGTCGGCAAAGCGACGGGCGTCACGACGACGGCGTTGCTGACCGACATGAACCAGCCTCTCGGGCAGATGTGCGGAAACACCGTTGAAGTCAACGAGTCACTGACATGTCTTTCTGGAGGCGGCCCGGACGATCTGCGTCGTATCACGCTGTCGCTTGGTGCGGAGCTGCTGCAATCAGCCGGCCTTGCAGAAACACAGGCCGAAGCCGACACCATGCTGCAGGACCGACTGTCTTCCGGAGCGGCATTCGAAGTCTTCTGTGAGATGGTTCGTGCTCAGGGTGGCAACCTGGACGCATCACGCCCGATCGCGGCCGAACATGTCATGGAAGCGCCGCGATCCGGGTACGTGTCGGCAATCGACACGGAAGCTCTCGGTCAGGCAATCATCGATCTGGGAGGTGGACGACGTCAGGTCAGCGACTCGATCGATCATTCGGTGGGGCTGGAGATGCTCGTCCGGATCGGAGATCGCGTTGACGCAGGTGATCCCGTGGTGCGTATCTTCGCCAATCGGTTCGCCGTATCTGTCAAAGAGCGCATCGCGCGGGCGGTCACGATTGATGAGCAGCCCGTGCCTGCACCGCAGCTCATCATCGAGCGGGTGGACTGACCGAGCGAAGCCTGGTTGAGTTTGCCGGTTATTCGGAAGGATCGCGTTGCCAAAGCTGTTCCGGTTATACGCTGCTGACCCGCATAACCCCGACAACCGATTCAGTCGATCGAATCGAGAATCGAGTCGGGCTCGCCGTCTTGACGAAGAATCCTCAACGAGCCCCCGGTGCGCGATGCGCACAGTGCGTTCCCAGACGATTCGAGACGACGAGAAAGGATTCCGCTTCTCTTGCTCACGACCCGGCACAAACGATGCATCAGACGATTCGGGCTGGTCGCCCCGCTCATGATGGTCTGCGCATGGTCGAACGTCGTGCAGTCACAGGACATGTTTCCGGGAACTGGCATCAATACCGTTGAGCAGTGGCCCTATACGCATTCGCGACAGGAGTTGCGACCACAGCATCGATCTTCTCAACCGCAAGCGGCCCCATTCCGTCCCGGCTATTCAGACGTCAGAGATATTTCGTATCCCGCTCCCGTCGTGCGGTGTGTTCATGGTTTCCCGGTCACCCAGTGCCCTGCCTGTCGACACCCGACCGGGAAACCAGTGCGAAACACTCTGATCCCGGAGGCACGTTATCCCACGTTTCATTCGAATGAAGTGGTGGAGCACATCTACCCGCAGGATGACCCTCCGTGTGAGCCACTGAGACTCAAGAGGGATCTCCCGCGTGCCTGGTGTCGGTTGAGAGATGACACGCTGGCTGTCTATGTACCGGACAATCTGCTGACTCTGGCGTTGGTTGGCGCGGCTTCCGCAACAGTTCGCGAACGGCTGGACGATGACGTACGTCGCGATGCCGCCATGCACCCGGAACGCTGGGGAGTCGGTTCGGACATACTGGGCGTGATCGGTGCCGCTGAGTCTCAGGTCCCAGTCGTGCTGGGTGTTTACGCGCTGTCACTGCAGCAACAGGACCACGAGCTGCACGATTTCTCAGCGACCCTGACGAGTGCATTTACGATCAACGGTCTGAGTACTCTGTTAGTGAAGGGAGTGACCGATACAGAGCGACCCTCGTCCAATTTCAATAACGGACGCTGGGGGTTTCCGTCCTATCACGCTTCGAGCAGCTTCGCGATTGCCGGCGTCATGGATGAGTACTTCGGACATCGTGTGGGCTTTCCGGCCTACGTGCTGTCCGGGTTGATTGGCTGGAGCCGAATCGACGCACGTGACCACGATCTGTCTGACGTCGTGTTTGGCTCGGCGATGGGATTCGTGATCGGGAAATCCGTGGCAAAGCACGAACTGACGGGAGACTCACGCGTTCGGCTGGTTCCCTGGACACCGCCGCTGGGTGGCACGGGACTGGGTTTGCAGATCAGCTATTAGGGACGGCCACAAGGACTTCCGGCACCAGCTCTCGCGCATCGGCATGCTGGCGACCTCTACGTCGCGCGAGCCGTTCAATCAGCGGCTCGAAGATCTCCACGAATTCACATCCTGCCCGTTCGTCGTGCGGATCGCGCAGGCGCAACAACGGGCTCGGCGGGGCACGTGGCTTCGTGAAGACGGAACGGTCCGCACGGATTGAACGACGGTGCCGAGTGCGTAAACACTGACATCACGCCAGGTAGAAGATCTGTCATCCGTGCATGATTTTGTTGAGTCCAGGGCTGCGGAGCCGCATACTCGCGAATCGACTGTGTCACCGATTGTTGTCGGCCGGCACTGAGCATTGCATCGTCTCGCCTGCCTTCGGGAATCAGCAATCTGCCCCGATTCCAGCGGCTGGTTTTTCGATTCGTGATCGGCACCTTCAAGCACTCAGAGGAGAGAAGTATGCGACGTCTATTCGCAACATTGTTTTCTGCCGGGTTCTGCCTGACTCTGGTCACTACACCAGCATCAGCAGAAAAGAGCTGCTGTGCGCCATCTCCGAAGCGCTGCACGACAGTCTGTCTACCACCGGTTCCCTGTCGTCGGCCGCCACCGAACTGCATTCGGGCGCCGATCATAAAACCCCGCTGTGCCAAACGAATTCGCGTCTGCTGTCCCCAGCCCGTAAAGCGCTGTCTGATTGCGACTCCCAAGTGTTGCAGGCCACAGCCAACCTGTTGCGCTCCCCAACCAGTCAGTTGTGTCGCTCGTCCGACTTGCGCTGCACCTGAGGCAACAGTCGAGTCCGACTCAGCTTCCGCGGATAAGGCTCCTGCCCCGCCCGCTGAGTAGTCCGTTTGCAAAGAACGTCGTCATGTGAGTGTGATGCCGGGCGGTGTCGAACAGAAACTGTGTGCGAGTACGGTCTTCGGCCGAGGACAGACATTCTGCCCTCGGCCTTTTTGCGGGTGAGGAGCCCTCGCCGGACCCCCTTCGGCGATCGTTCAGTCTCGACCGCCGGAACGGTGATTGGATGTAACGCGCAAAAAAGAGCCGCACGTTTTGAAACGTGCGGCTCCTGGTTGGCTGCTTCGGTTTTGGCGGATCAGAATTTTGGTATCTGAATTCGTTTCCCGGCGCCGACTTCGTTGTACTTCGGGTCGTGGAAGTAGGAATAGAACTCGAATGCGTAGCCGCGACTTCGATCCCATTTCGCGCGGGCAAACCACGGCGTGCCGTCGTGCTCCTCCATCACGGAACTGAAATTCTCGCTGGCCCGCTGCCGTTCTTCCGCCAGCATCGCCATGTACTCTTCTTTCGTGCCCTTCAGCTTGAAGGCTCCCTTGAGTCTCTTGAACTGCGCATCGGTTACCTCGGCGGGAGGTTTCCCGACCCACCGAATGTGCCATCGATTGTGTTTCGGATCCGAAGGAGGCGGCGTTTTGGAGGCGTGATCGTCCAAAGCCAGAAGGTACTGGAACAGGCGGACGCGATAGGCAATGCACTGTCCGTAAATCAGGTCGTAGCAAGCTCGCCAGCGCTGCGATTCTTCTTTCGCCCGCAATGGCTTGACTTCGTCCAGCATGGAAACCGCTTTGTCCAGCAGGATCATGGCGTAACTGGCTTTGTCGAATTCCGCCTTACCCTGCTTCTGAAACTCGGCGGGTTCAATCGAGAAGTGCCAGTAACGCATATTCAACTTCTTGTCACTGTGCGGATTCAGCGTGCGAATGATTTCCCAGCAGGTCTGTCTAAACTTGCTGCGGGCTCGTTGTTCTTCGTAGACGCGACGCGAAAGCAGGAGCGGCTCGTATTCTTTCATGGCGAGTGCCTTGAACTCCCGAGCATCAATGGCACCTTGATTGATCAGATTCTCTTCTTCACCTGGCAGCATGAAGAAGATCCCGCCTGTTTCCTTACTGATTCGCACTTGCGAATAGGGGCCGAACCCGCTGGACGCACTGTCGCTGCGGGCGTGCAGCCCGTTCCACATCAGGCACTCAGGGTACGCCGTTTCGGGGCCTCGGTTAATGCGGACCCAGTGGTTCAGGTTGTACACCGGATCTTTCCATCGAATTCGGGCGTACGGATATCCGAAGATCGATTCGCGGCCGAGGATGTAAACCGGGGATCGGGCCTTTTCACAGACCTGGATGGCCTCTTCGATCTGGCCATAGTCGTTCAGGTTCTGATCGCCCGAATCCGACGGCGATTCGTCGCTGACAACGATCAGCACCAGACGCCGTTTCTGACTCCTCGCTTTGGGACCGTATTGAAGTACGGCTTTTCCGATGGCCGCGCACATGTTCTCGTCGCCACTCTCATCGACTGGGATGTTGTCGATCGCGGCGCGAATCTCGTTGACATTTGATGTGGGCGCCTTGGTCAGTTCGTGCACGCCAGCACCAAAGCTCAGGATCGAAGTCAGCAGGACCTGATCCGTCTTGCGCAGTTCTTTGTCAGTCTTCTGTTGAATGCCCAGTTCCTCGTACACCTTGTGAAACTTCTGTGCGATTTCCTCCTGGTCGTCCTTCATGCTGAACGACTCATCGAACAGCCACACCACCATGACTTTTTCCTTCCGCATCAACCCGATCAGTTCGCGCGTCAACAGCCCCAGGGCGGCTCCATAACCCTCGACGACCTGACCAGTGTTGCCGTTCACTTCGCCAACGCCGAGGGCGTTTCCGATGATGTTTTCGCCAGGCAGCGTGATGTTGGAGACGTTGATGTTGAAGTCGACTTCCTGCAACGATTCAGATTCTTCCACGGCAACCTGACTGACTGCCGGAGCGCCGGAACCGCCGACAGCCGTCGAAACGGCGCCGCCGGCCATGATGTTCTGAGTTTCCGCGATCTCTGTTTCGGTCTCGAGTTCCTTCGTGAACTCTTCCTGCTCGCGCTCGTCATCGAACACTGTTTCCAGGACGACTTCAGGCTGACCGGTATCCAGCTCCTGCTTAATGGCATAGAGCGCAATCATCACTGCGATATGCACGGCAATCGAAGTACCAAGTGCAGAGAAACTGGCTGAACGGTTCATTCGTCGGATACTCCAAAAGCGAATGGCCTGCCGCAGAATTAAGACCCGTCATCGTTGCAAACAACGAAAGAGGCCGCTGGAGTACCGTCTCCGCCGACCTCTGAAAACTCAAAGCTCATCAACTGTCAAAGATCGGGCGGAACTCGCTTGACCTTCGTCTTCTTGCCGGTCTTGGGGTCGACTGTTTCCAGGAACAGAACCCGGTTGGCAGCCTCACTATTGGCTCTCATTCGACCGACTTCGGCGTAGTTGATGAAGCTCTCATCCCACGACCAGCCCATCTTGGCCTGCAGTTCAAGCTCGGCCAGATACGCAAATGGAGTCCCAGGGTGATCGTCAACAACACGACTCAGATACATCGTCGCCTTTTCCACGATCTTTCGAATCGTTGGTCCGGTTTCCACTTTCGGCGAGGACTTCAACAGCCACGTGTTGTTGCCCTCTTTTGCGAATTCTTTCGGAGCGACCTTCATCTGAGCCATCATGATGTTATAGCCCAGTGACCGGGCCTTGAGTGCGAGTGCACGTCCAATGGCAAGATCAAACGCCGCCTGCCAGCGCGGCTCGGTGAGATTTGCCCGATCTTCCTCACCCTGTTCCAGAACCTGGACAATCTGTGTGATGCTATGAGTCAACATTGCGGCCGGTTTCTGCGCCTCACTCGCTTCAGTTCGCAGGGCGTTATCGGTGTCGGCGCGAAATCGGAGTGACGGTGCCGATACTCTCTTCCTACGTGTCATCTCCGCCGCCATCAGCAGAAACTGCTTTGCCTTGCTCTTCGCAATGTCTTTCTCGTAATCACGGATCGGGCGGTAATCCGGCAAATAATCTTTCATCATCGTGGGGTCGAAGTTCCGCCCGCGTGCGTCTTCCGCAATCAGGTACAGACCATTGGTTTCGGCACATAACCGAGTGAGGGCGTACGGACCGAGTCCGGCCGAGATACGCCCCGAGTTAACCCGTCCCCCGCCCCAGAACGGAACGTCGAGCACTTCCATCCGCACGGACTCGGGTCCCTGGTCGACGGGAATGTCCTGCTCAAAGCCGTCCGAGTAGGTATAGCGAACATAGCCCTTTTCCCGGCCAAACGGCGAAGCGTTCCCGATGCAGTACACGCGGAAACCCATCTTCGAGCAGTACGCCGCAACTTCTTCAACGGCCACGAAATCGTCACCGCGTTCGTCGGTCACGATCACGATCATGCAGTTGTGTCGATCGCGGGCCGAGCGGAATCGCTTGAACTTGTCGACCACCATCTTGACGGCCGTGAAGACCTTCTCCTCGCCAGAGTCATCGTCGGCGATTCCACGCACGAGGTTGACCGCTTTCGGGAGGTCTGAGATGGGCTCAGGCGTGTAGAAGTGAATCTCTTTGCCGAAGCCAACAACCGCAGTCTTCAGAGGTGAGTTCTTGCCACCTTCCAGACCATCAAGCTGACCGTAGATATTCTCAAAACGATCGGCGATGTCGGCGCGGCGAACGGCCAGTGAACCAGACTCGTCAAACAGCCAGGTCACCAGCGTCTGACGATCCTTCAACGAGTTCATGATTTCGTACGTCATGCGATCAAGCGATCCCTCGACGCCACCTACTTTTTCGGATGAACCCGTCGTTTCGACGACGCTTGCCATGTCGGCGGCCGCCGGTTGCAGAATCTCGTTCACTGGCGGAGCATCAGGGACCAGGATGTCCTCTTCCAATTGCCGCTGCATCTGATCAGCCGGGTTGCTGTTCACCACCTCGGCCGCGGCTTGCGACGACGTCAGTGTGTTTGCATCACTCGCGTTGCCGACAAGGTCCGTGACCGTCACGTCGAACTTGTAATCCTTGTCGTCGAATTCCTCGACGATGCTCGTGATGACGTTGTCCGGGTTCTGGTTGCCAGTCACGTAGGTGAACGTGCTCAGCAGGAACAACACGGCGACGTGCGCACCAAGGCTGACCGCCCAGGCGGGAACTTCGCGCGTGCCGGAGATCGGACCGTCATCAATGTCGGCATCGGCGTATCGGAATTGGCTCACCGCTGGCTCCTTATCCATCAGTCAAAAAGCAAACGCGGGCGGGCTGTGATGCGAGGCGGGACGCTGCCAGGAAACAGACGTAACTCGTTGTGGGAAGCTGGTTAAACTACACCATCCCCGCACAGCGAACAACACAGCCAGCCGGAATGTAACATCCGTGACGACCCGTATGTTCTCCCGAAACATCAACTCAGGCAGAGTTTTTCAGCCGGGAAGACAGGCCCCTCGACACAAGTCCGTCGGTAGTCCCAGGTCCCATCGTCCATTTTAACACGTGTGACACAGCTGAAGCAGATCCCGAACCCACATGCCATCGGAGTCTCGAGTGACAACCAGCAAGGAACACCCGCCTCTGCTGAGATTCTCGCGACGGCTGCCATCATCGGCTCAGGGCCACAACAGTACACTGCATCCGGTGGCGATTCGCCCTGCAAAGACGTCGACAGCAGGTCTGTGACGAAACCATGGTGCTCGACAGAACCATCGTCGGTAGCGATCCCGACGTCGATTCCCGTCTCGCGAAACAACTCGACAGCCGCCAGGTACTCTTTCGACCGAACTCCGTAGCACAGTTCGATCGAATCGGGCCGCTTCGAGATTGATCTCGAAGGATTACCGTAAACGCGGGCTCCGGTGGCTTCGCGCGCCACGGCAAGGAACGGCGTTTGCCCGATGCCGCCCGCAACCATGCACAGACGCCCGGCTGCGGGAATGGGAAACCCGTTTCCGAGCGGACCCCAGACGTCGCAGCGATCACCGCGAGTCCAGGACGTCATTAGCCCGGTCAACTTGCCCACCACCAGATATCCGAAATCAACCCCGGCCGGTTCGCCGGCCTCGTCCCAGACATCGAGCAAAGCGAACGGACGTCCCAGCATTGGATCGCCCACACCCTGGTCGCGGACCATGAAGAATTGTCCCGGGACGATCTGTCGAGCGATTTCCGGACATCGAATCCGCATCCGCCACGTATCGCGGGCGAGCAGCTCGTTCTCCTCGACGACGGCCTCACATTGCGTCGCCGACGGTACAAGCCCCGGCAAAGTCTGACACGAAGCAGCAACATCCATGACACCTTACCTCCGCCGTTTTTTCCTGGCTGCCGGCTTTGCGATGGCCGGATGTGGTTTCTTACTCGATTCCCGACGATCGGGTTCTGGTTCCGCTGCCGGTTGATTGCGGCGCTGGCCAGTGATATCGAGCCCACGGCTATTCTCGATCGGCGCGACCTCTTCCGTCCGTGCGCCGCCCGACTTAGAGCGTTTGTCGAACTGCGGGCGTTTCTTCCGCGGGCGATTCGTGGCGTCCTCACGTCGTCGTGCAGCGCCATGTTGAATGTAGTCCGTCAGCAGCGTCATCTCTTTCTTCGTGAGCACCCGGTAACGGCCGAGGGCGACGTTGCGCAGTTCCAAGGGGCCAAATGTCGCTCGTTCCAGCAGCATGACTTTGTGACCGAGCCGGGCGAACAGACGGCGGATTTCCCGGTTCCGCCCCTCGGCCAGCCGGACCTCCAGCACAGTGCTCTTGCCCTTGATCTTCAGCTTCTTCACGCGATCAACCCGGAAGAGTCCATCGCTGAAATAGACTCCGGCGAGGGCCTTTTTCAACGTCTCGCCATTCGGGATGCCCGCCACCAGCACGTGATAGGTCTTCGGAACCTGAAACTTCGGATGCGCAAGCTGATGACTGAGCTCTCCATCGTTCGTAACCAGCAGCAGGCCGACGGAGTTTTCGTCCAGACGTCCGATGGGAAACAGACGCCCGGCGTCCCGAGGAAACAGGTCGATCACGCGCGTGCGGCCGGATGGGTCGCTGTTCGTGCACAGCACGCCCTTCGGCTTGTTCAGCATGTAACAGACCGGACGATCCGGCCGGATTGGTTCGGTATCAAACTGGACGGACTGTTTAGCTGGATTCACACATACGCCGAGTTCCGTCACTGCCACACCGTCGACACTCACGCGTCCTTTGCGGATGAACTCTTCGCAGGCACGTCGAGAACCCAGTCCACAGCGAGCCAGCAGTACGTGCAGCCGCACACTCTCTTGAGCGGGCTGTTTTGCGGGGGCGGACATCGGACGATCGATTCTCGTTTGACTGGCCAGAGCGGGTGTTGTTGGCGAAGTATAGGGCGGAGCGGTCGGCGGCGAAATCGGCTCAGTCCGATCGAAATCCAACGGGCGCAGCAGCATGAACTCACCTGAACAACTCGGCTTCAGTTGTTCGAGTTCTCATCGTGACAGATCAATCGGCTCCGACCATCTGCAGAAACTCGTCTTCCGAGAGTACCGCGACGCCCAGCTCCTGGGCCTTCGTGAGTTTACTGCCGGCGTCTCTTCCAGCCACCAGGTAGTCGGTCTTCTTCGAGACACTGCCTGATGCCCGCCCGCCCTGCTGCTGAATCAACTCTTTGATCTGGTCCCGAGTAAATCGCTCCAGTGTGCCGGTGACAACAACCGTCTTACCGCGAATTGGCGACTCCACGGCAGCGTCAACAGGACTGAGCAAAACGGTATTAATACGCTCAGCCTCAAGACCATCGACAATTTCTTTCCCACCTGCTGAATGAAGAAACTCATGAATCGTATGTGCGGTAACCGGTCCAATGTCACTCGTAGCCGCGAGTTCATCGACTGTTGCCGTGCGTAATGCCTGCATGGACTGAAATCGCTCCGCCAGAATTCGGGAGACAGTCGTTCCAACGTGTCGGATTCCGAGACCGTTCAAGAGCCGTGGTAGATCGCGAGATTTACTTTCGCGAATCGCGTCGATGAGTTTTTCGGATGACTTACTCCCCATACGCGCCAAGTGGACTAGGTCGTTGTGTCCCAGTCGATAAATGTCCGGCAATTCTCGAACCAGTCCCGCGTCAACCAGAGAATGAATCAGTTTGTCTCCAAGCCCATCAATATTCATGGCCTCTCTTTTGACGAAATGAGACAGTCGTTCCTTCAGTTTGGCGGAGCACGCTGGGTTCGGGCACAAGACTAGGCCTCGAACAACCCATCCCCCAGCAGCATTCATGTCTACTTTAACCGCTTCAAGTGCACTCAGCTGTGCCCGTCCAAATGGCGAGTGCAAGAAAGTATGCACGCTCTTGGCAACAAGCGGTGAGATGTGTTTTACGCTCGCAATCGCTGCTTCTGAGGCTTCGGTTAAATTACACATGGAGCTGAATTCAGCTGCCAAGACAACAGCATTCCAAGGCCCCACGTACTCGATTCCGATCGCGGCCAGCAGTCTCTCCAACCCAGATACTCTTGTCGCATCAATCTCGGCCACGATCCGTTTCGCCTGCTCCACGCCGAATCCCTCGACAGACGACAGTCGAGCAACATCCAATCTGTAAATGTCAGCGTACCGAGTGAGCCTCACGACACGGTTTATCGACTTAAGTTTCGAATACCCCAGTCCGCTGACATTTGGTTGTCGAATCCCCCTTACCTTCGCCGAATCTTGAGCATCGCCCTCAGTCAGTTGATATGGCCGTAAATAGCGACGGAGTCGAGTAATCATGTCGTGTTCAGATAAGTATTCCGATCCTTCATCAATGATCAGCCAGTCGTCACACGCCGGGCACTTTTCAGGCATCTCGTATACAACTGACGACTGCGGACGATTACTCAAATCCACACGCGTGACATGCGGGATGATCTTTCCCGCTTTCTCAACGATCACTGAATCATGTAACCGAATGTCTTTCCGCTCAATTTCGTCGAAGTTGTGAAGCGTCGAAAAGGTGACAGTCGTGCCGGCGATTTCAACGGGTGTCAGCTTGGCTACTGGGGTGATCGCGCCAGTTTTCCCGACCTGGACGAAAATGTCTTCAACAGTCGTCACCGCCTCATAACGCTCCCACTTGTAAGCAATGACCCACCGCGGCGCTTTACTCGTTTGACCCAGAGTCTGTCGCTGAGCGAAGTCGTTAACCTTGATCACTAGGCCATCGATTTCGAAATCGAGATCCGGCAAGGCATCCATCATGCTCTCGCTATGCACGATCAACGCGTCGATGTTGGCGAATGTCGTCGTTCCGGGACTCGTCGGCACACCGAATTCTCGCAGTGTCTTCAGGTAGTCAGTGTTACGTTCGAAGCTGATGCCTTCGCTGTACCCAATCCCGTGTGCGAAAAACCGGAGCCGCCGATCGGCACAATTCTGCGGGTCCAGACTTTTCAGCGCCCCGGCCGTTGCATTTCGCGGGTTCTTGAACGGTTCTTCTCCCGCCCGTTCCTGGGCGGCTCGAATGTGGGCGAAGTCCGAGTTGGCAATGTAAGCCTCGCCGCGAATCTCCAGAACTGGCGGTGGATCGTCGGTATTGAGCCTAAGCGGGACGCCGCCAATGGTGCGGGCGTTGTGTGTCACGTCGTCGCCCATACTTCCGTCCCCGCGTGTGACGGCCTGCACCAGCCGACCGTCTTCGTAAATCACCGCGAGGGCGCAGCCGTCGATCTTGTATTCCAGCGTGTACTCCGGTTGCGAACCGAGGGCCTCGCACACGCGTTTATCAAAACTACGCACATCGTCCTTCTTGGAGTCCGGGTCCTCGATCGAGTAGACGTTGTCGATTGAGATCATCAGCACGCGATGAGTGACGGTCGTGAAACCTTCAACGGGTGCGCCGCCCACTTTATGAGTCGGGCTGTCAGGCGAGTCGTATTCGGGATGCTCTGACTCAAGTTGCTCAAGCTGTTTCAGCAACTGGTCGAATTCGAGGTCGCCGATCTCGGGAGCAGCGTCCACGTAATACAGCCGGTTGTGCCGTTCGATGTCCCGGCGAAGTGTTTCGATTTTCTGATGGATCGTGTCTGGCATGGTGACTCGGGGCTTCGCTGATGCATTTCGTGACGCAGTCTCCAACCATCGCGGCTGGTTTTGCGGAGTCTGGTCTGACGAGTCACCGCGTTGCAAGTTGCCCCGATTCGACGCGTACCAGCGGCCGAGGCACCTGCTCCGCTCGTTGCTCGCGTCGGTGGACGGAACTCCGATATCGTGATGGCATGACAGACGAACCACGCGAAGTTTTCAACGTCGTCAACGAGCACGACGAAGTGATCGGCGAGGCCTTCCGGGCTGACGTGCATGCGCAAGGGCTGCGGCATCGCGCCGTTAGCATTTTCGTGTTCAACAGTGCCGGCCAACTGCTGATGCAGCTTCGATCGGCGACCAAGGACGAATATCCGTCGTGCTGGACGTCTTCATGTTCGGGACATGTGGATGCCGGCGAGGACTATGACACCGCAGCCCACCGGGAACTGATGGAAGAGCTGGGCCTTTCCGCGCGACTCGAGTACCTGGCGAAGTTTCCCGCCGGACCAGAGACGGCCAACGAATTCACTGTCCTGTATCGCACAACGGCGGACGAGATCCCGGCGCTGCATCCGGACGAGATCGAGCGGGTCGAATTTGTCGACGTCGACGAAGTGGCCCGACGGGTCGAACAGTTACCCGACGAATACACGCCGCCGTTCCGCACACTGCTGGAATGGTACGTGCGAAACAACACCTGAGTGCATCAGCCGCGTCCGCCTTCGCAGCACGTCTCACAGATCGTGTGGCATTGCGCGCACTGCAGCTTGTGCCGGCGTTCAATCAGCGGTCCGCCGCACACCGGACAGCCGGGTTGGCGGTCGGTGTTTTCAGATGGTGCCGAGCAAACCTGTTTCGCGTCATTGTTTGAACTGGCGATGAGATCCCCTCCGTGGCCTGGGTGTTTCCGTCACTCGTGACGCGCATTCAAACAGGAGGCGGCCAGGATGTCTGCCCATGAATGCAGCAAACGTCAGAAATCGACGACACGTCATTCACGCCCAGCAAGCTTGCAGACCAGCTCGGGACCGGGTCAGATGCGACGCGAGGTACGTAGCTGGTCTACAGGATTCGCTTCAAGGGGGAATCGGAATGCGACCGCTCACCGCGAGAGTACTTGCTGCAGTCGCCACGCTGCTGGCGATGGAGAACGGGGTTAAGGCCCAGGACTCGCTGACGGACCGCGTCGGTCTGCAAAACGGAATCTATGTGCTGGTCGGCGCAGACCTGACGTCCGCCGCGATCGGTCTCGCGCAGAAGACGGAACTCACGATCGTGATCGAGTCGCCCGATTCGGACGACGTCCGCAAAGCACGTCAACAACTGGATGCGGGAAAGCTGCTGGGCAGCCGCGTCTATGTCCGACTGCTGGAAGACCGCCGTCTGTCGCTGGCGAACGATCTGGCCGGTGTCGTCTACGTCAAATCGTTGAACGACACATTGCCCGACCAGGGCGAACTGCTGCGGATCGTTCATCCGCGCGGTCGGTTGTTGCTTGGCGATGAAGTCATTGTGAAACCCGTCCCGGCTGGAGCTGGCGACTGGACGCATCCGTATCACGGAGCCGACAACAATCCGCTGGCTGAAGATGCGATCGCGCGAGCTCCGTATCTGACAAAGTTTCTGGCCGCACCGTATTACGGACCGATG
Organism: Planctomycetota bacterium; assembly: GCA_963579025.1. Lineage (GTDB taxonomy): Bacteria > Planctomycetota > Planctomycetia > Planctomycetales > Planctomycetaceae > CAUZFZ01. Next base: position 29,342 of record CAUZFZ010000092.1, read on the forward strand.
CCGGAGATCACGCTGTCCGCGGGCGGCCGGCTGTTTAAGGCATTCGGCCACCTGGCGTTCAAGGAACGTGAATGGCCGATGGTCGGCCAGCTGGTTGCGATGAATGCCTACAGCGGCGCGATTGAATGGCAACGCGATATGTCGCCGGGCTTCATGATCCATCGCAATACGATCATCGCCACTGCGGACACGCTGTACCTGGCGGATCACCTGTCGCTCAAGCTGATCGACACGGCCACCGGCGAGATCCGGGAAGAGATCACCATTCCCGAGACAGTCGTCACGGACGGCCCGGTGTGGAAATGGATGAATATCACAGACGGAGTCCTGTACGCCCTGCTCGGAGAAGAGGAGCAGCTTCACACCGTCCATCGCGGCACGCGCGGAGAACGCGGCTGGCCGTGGACGACGGTTAAGAAAACCTACGGCGACGCAGCGAAGTCCTGGGGCTTCGGTCGCACTGTGCTCTCGATGGATCTCAAGACGCGCGAGATCAACTGGGTACGACAGGAAGAGGATCCGATCGACAGCCGAGCGATGTCGATGAGTGGCGACAGGCTGTTTATTTACAGCCATGAAAAGTTCCTGGCGGCGCTTAATGCGGATGATGGCAAGGACGTCTGGCGGACGGACAGCGCGGCCATCCTGAAAGCCATCGGCGCACACGATCCGGCCGACAATCCGCGACTGGGTTACTCAACAAGTTCGTACATGAAAAGCACTCCGGAAGCGCTGTTCTTCGCCGGTCCGCAGCGTCGCAAACTAGTGACCGTGTCCGCAGAAACGGGGCAGTTATTGTGGTCGTATCCCGACGGTAACATGCAGTTGATCATCCGTAATGACGGTCTGTACGCCATGGGTCGCATGGAGACGAGTAAGCAATTCGATCCACTGACCGGCGAGATTCTGGCGGACCTGCAGTGCTTCCGCGGCAACTGCACGCGAGCGACCGGGACGGCCGACAGCATCTTTACACGCGGTTATCGACACACCGGAACGATGCGATTTGATGTGACCACCAGTCAGCCGCAGCGTCTGCCTGCGATGCGACCGGCATGTCAGGACGGAGTGCTCGCGGCCAATGGGCAACTCTATTGGGGCCCGTGGATGTGTGACTGCAATCACTCGCTGGTCGGAGTCATCAGTCTGGCCTCGGCCGGGAAGTTCGACTTCTTTCAGCCGGCGAGCGACGCACAGAATCTCAAACCCGGGACCAGCAACGGAGAATCCAGACGCCATATCAAGGCCGACGATCGCGACTGGCCGACGTACCGGCGAGACAACCGCCGGTCGGCATCGACGCAGGTCGACGTCCCGACGCAGGTCAAAATCGGATGGCATTACCAGGCTCGACGCGACATCACTCCGACACCGGCGATCGCGGTCAGTGGTCTGGTCTGCTTCAGCGGAACGGACGGAATCATTCGAGCGCTGGATGCGAAAACCGGGGAGCATCGGTGGTCCGCTTACACGGACGGGCGTGTGTATTACTCGCCGACGTTCGGCGACGGTCTGATCTATGCTGGCTCGGCTGACGGCTACGTTTATGCCTTCGAATCCGGCAGCGGCGCCGAGGCCTGGCGTTTTCGAGCTGCGCCCGTCGAACGTCGCATTCCCGTTTACGGACAGTTGTCGTCAACATGGCCGGTTGGAAGCGGTGTGCTGGTGGAAGACGGAATCGCTTACGCCGCCGCTGGAATTGCCTGTCATGACGGCACGCACGTGTACGCTCTGAACGCCGACACGGGAAACATCGTGTGGCAGAACAACAAGTCGTCAAACCTCGGTGGCGATAACGACCTCAGCGGAGTCAGCGTACAGGGACATCTGCTGCTGCACGACGGACGCATCTATATGGCCGGCGGCAACGTGGTCTCTCCGGCGACGTACGACGCAGCCACCGGCGAATGCCTCAACAAACTCACAGGGGCGTCGCCTCAGCCATCCGAGAAGCCTGAAGAGCCGGTATCACTCGACAAGCACTGGCAGATGCATCGATCCTCGCGTGGCAGCGAACTGTTCCTCTCGGGCAATGGAGTCACCGCAGGCGGACGCATGTTGTATTCGCAGAAGCAGGACGGGATCGCTTCGAGATACAACGCCAACTACGCGCTCCAGGCGGACCGGCCGGGGCTCGTGATCCGCGGCAATGCTCAGATGATTCAGCGTGTCGATCCGTCAAATAAGACGTCGCAGGGTAAGCCGAATGTGATCTGGCAGCGCAACTGGTTTGCAACGACCGACGCGATCGTGACTGCGGGCAACGCTGTTGTGGTCGCCGGACTGATTCCGGACACGTCGCAGGACCGCGACATCGTTCCGGCCATTCTGGCTCTGAACATCGACGACGGCGCCGTCCTGTGGAGCCACCGCCTACCCGAACGCGTCATCAAATGGGGACTGGCCGTGGATCGCGACGGAGCCGTGCTCGTCTCACTCAGCAACGGCGATCTGGTCCGGCTCGTCGCCGCCGAGTAACTGGCAGTGTCCGACTGTCATTGCGATCGCTAGACCGTTTCCAGAGTCGGTTTTCATACAAGCCCGAAGCGCGAGCGAGTGAACCCTGTGTAGCAAGTTCACTCGCTTGCGCTCTTTGAAGTTGCACACTTTTGAACCGCAAAGCGGTGAGATGCGGTAGCCTGGGGCGTCACCCCAAGAGTTGCGGTATCTGGTATGTGTGAGCCGCGAAGCGGCGCCATGGGTCTGTGCTGCGTACTCATGCCGCTGCTACGCAGCTCAAGCGCTTTTAACGCCTGATGACCTGGGGTTTGCACCCCAGGCTATTACATGCCGTCGCTTCGCGACTCAAAAGTATGCAATCGGCCAAACTCTTGCGAGTTCGGCTAGCTGGGCTGCTCACCCGGAATCGCCAAAACCCCGAGGAATGCTCAGCCACTGGCCAGGCTTTCGTCGGGGTTTTCAGTTTGCAGTCAGGTCGGTGTTTCGTGCGGAAACCGGATGGTTGTACCGCTCACCGGGAAGCGTCCGCTTATTTCTTGCGATGGCGGATCTTGCTGCGCGCGCGTCGCTTGCGGCTCCCGATTTTGCGTCTTCCTTTTCCGGTCTTCTTGTTTCCCATAGCTGGAGGGGCTCCGATCGAAACTGACTTCGAGACAGTTGGTTGAAGTTTTGGGCCAAACCCGAACTCTATCCAGGTATCGGCCGGTCTGCAACGGGCGCTGAATGATCTGTGCCGACAGTCGCCACAAATGCAGGCAGTCACAGGGATTCCAGGGATTCGCTGACCACAAAGTCCTTGCGGGAATCACGCTGCAGCCGAGCCGCAACGACATCGGGATCGTGATCGAACAACGCCAGCCAGCCACGATCCGCGATCTGCCCCAGCAGCTCGGCCTTAATCCGCCGCGTCTGCAGCAGATGAGTGTCGTAGGACAGACACCACAGCACCGGCAGATGCCGCCACGTTGGACAGATATCGGCGACGTACACAGCCGTCTGGTCATCGCTATCGAGAATAATGACCTGATGCCCCTGAGTATGTCCTCCAGTCACAAAGACGCGCATGTCGGAACCGATGGCGCGGTTACCGTCGATCAAAGTCAGTTGCCCGGAATCCTGCAGCGGCAACAGGTTGTCGAGCGAATACGCCGCCCGCAGCTCGGGGTAACCGGCAGTTGCTGAGACCCATTCGTCTCGCTGCACAACGTATTCGGCATTGGGAAATGTCGGAACGAGCTGACCCTCGTCATCGAATCGAGTCGCGCCGCCAGCGTGATCGAAATGCAGATGCGTCAGCACAACCTGATCAATGTCCTCAACGGCCAAACCTGCCGCCGCGAGATTCTCGACGAGCGGATCGCCGGGTTGAGCGGACAAGCGGGCTCGCTCCTTGTCGGTCAGTTTCGATCCCGCGCCGGTGTCGATCAGGATGTTTCGATCACCTGCCTGGACCAGCAGGCAGTTCGTGTCCTGCGGAATTCGATGCTGTTCGTCCGTTGGAAAGTTGCGTTCCCACAACGGTCGCGGCACGACGCCGAACATCGTGCCGCCGTCAATCCAGTACGTCCCGCCGGAAATCGTGCGAAGTGTCAGGCTGCCCAATTGCATGATTCGGTCCGATCAGTTGATGCTGTCCAATTAAGCGAGACGGAACCGCACGACACCGAGGATCTCCTGGCCGACCTCTTCGATTGACCGTAGTCGGTCCCCGTCGAGCAATTCGACTGTGTGCCAGGTCGTATCGCCGGCCGCGGCATCAAGATACGCGGTACGCACGGAATCGAGATAGTCTCGGTCGGCCTCCTGCAGATCAGCTTTCCGTTCGGTGTAATCTCGTTTCGCCTTGCGGGCGATCAGCATCTGAGCGGTGTCGGCTGGCAGGTCCAAGTGGATGACCATCTCTGCTCGCGGAAGCTGGAAGACGTCGTATTCGACCGTTTCAATCCACTGCTGCAGTTGTTGTCGCTCTTCTCCGGTTCGCTTCGCGCCCTGGTGTGCGACGTTGGACGGAACGTATCTATCGGACACGACCACGTCCCGTTCGGACAGCAGGTCGATCAGCATCGCTCGCGATTCGAACCGGTCAGCGGCGTACAGAGTCGCGGCCAAATGCGGATCGACTTCGTTCAGTTGCCCGAATTCGCCGTTCAGAAACCGGCCGATTGTCTGACCGAAATGCGTTTCGGAATAGCGAGGAAAACTGATCAGCTCGGAACGCAGACCGTCCTGGATCAGTTGCTCGTGAAGCCGTTGAGCCTGCGTGCCTTTTCCGGAACCGTCGATGCCTTCGATCGCAATCAGCACGTTCGATTCCAGTTTCTGCAGGAGCTGTGACGCTTGTCTAGAGATCCAGCTCGGCGACGTTGGTGTCGACCGTGTCTTCGGATTTCAGCAGGTCGATGGCATCCTGCGTGGTGGCCGCGTGCGCGAAGTAGCTCAGCATGCGACTGGTCGAGAGCACATCCTCGACACCCTTCGTCAGATTGCAGATCACGAGCTGACCGTTCGTCCGATGCAGCTTGCGGTGTAGCGTGATAATTTTGCCCACGACGGAACTCGTGATGTACTGCACACCAGTCAGATCGAGCACGACCTTGCGGAAACCGTATTGATCGACAACCGCGAACAACTCGCGTCCGAGCTCTTCGATGTTTTGCTCGTCGTTGATCTGCGTGATGCCCACCGAAGCCACCACGACATCATCGTGCTCGGCGAGTGTTAAGTATCGCGGCTTGAATTCCGACAGGCCCATTTTGTTGTCCCAGGTCACGAAGCCTAAATCTCAAAGACGATCCGTTGGAACCGACAATCATGGGCAGATTTGCAGCGAACGAAAAGGGATTCGCATGAATAGTTAGACCGCCCCGATACCCAAGCGGCTGGCAGTCAGTCGGTCACGCCCGGTTGATTCACCCCGAGCCACCACGAATTCGCCAAGGTCGGCTGCCGTTCCCGGAAGCTCCACCGGAGCGTACCGGCGATCCGTACCGCGAACCAGGCCCGGATTTTCTTTCAACTCACGTTCGATCAGGACTTCCAGCTCTGTCCCCAGCAGTGAAGCATAAAAATCCTCAGCCAGCTCGCGTTCCAGCTCGCTGAGAATTCGGACTCGCTCGCGGCGTACCTCTGGAGCGACCTGATCGGGAAACGTGGCTGCGGGCGTGCCTTTTCGCTGGCTGAACGGGAAGACATGAATCTTCATGAATCGAGCTTGGCGGCACGTGTCGAGTGTTTCTTCGAATTCCTGGTCCGTCTCACCGGGGAACCCGACGATCACATCGGTCGTGAAGGCCGGGTTATCAAGCTGCTCGCGCATCTGGTCCACTCGGTCCAGAAACCTCTGCACGGAATACCGTCGCCGCATGCGACGCAGCACTGTTTCCGACCCACTCTGCAGTGCCGGATGAAACTGAGGACACAGATGCTCGCAGTCGGCCGCCGCTGCTATGAAGTCGTCGTTGACTTCCACGGCCTCGATACTCGACAGCCGCATGCGCCAGTCGCCGGGAATCCGGTCCAGATGTTTGAATAGATGCCACAAACGGAACGGTGGCTTTCCGGACCGGCCGCGCGTCGAATCGACGCCGTAGTGTCCGACATGAATTCCCGTGAGCACGATTTCGCGGTAACCGTTGTCGATCAGCCGCCGCACTTCGGCCGCAATGTCTTCCGGCGAACGACTCTGCAGGCCCGGGCGGACTGACGGGATAATGCAGTAGGTGCATCGCAGAATGCATCCGTCCTGAATCTTGACGTAGGCCCGTTTGCGACCACTGAACTCACTGATGCCGTCAGGAATATCGACGACGCCCAGTCGGTCCAGCACATCCGGCAGCTCACGCTTGTCGCGGACAATCTCGAAGACGCTGGGTAGGTCCTTGAGCGCGTCGGGCTCGCGCGTGGCATAACAGCCCATCACGATCGTTCGCGTTCCGGGGTTCTGCCGTGCCAGGCGGCGAATCAACTGGCGCCCCTTCGAATCCGCTTCGCCCGTAACGGTGCACGTATTGACGACGCACAGATCCGCCGGCTCGTCCTCCGCAGCCTCACGGAAGCCGTTTTGCTGAAGCGCCTCTTTGACGAGCTGCGTCTCGTACTGGTTGACTTTGCAGCCCAGAGTCACAAGTCGGCAGGTTCGCTCGATCATCGTTTCGTGGGATTCGGGTGTGATGCGGCAACAGGGTCAGGCACTATAGCCGCGTCCGGGACCGGCATCGAGCACTGGGGCTGACTCGCGCCTCAGCCTGGTGCGGCTTGCATGTGGTCGCGCAGCATTTCGACTGTGTCTTCAAGCGGCAGCCCGATCACGTTACTGAGACTGCCATCGACCTGAGTCACCAGCACGCTCCCGGCTCCCTGAATCGCATATCCCCCGGCCTTTCCTCGCGGCTCGCCCGTTGAGATATACCAGTCCAGCCAGTGGTCGATGTCGTCGCGAATCGTCACTTCCGTCCGGCACACACGAAATTCGGTGCTGGAATTCCCGACCGGGCCGAGTGTTGAAATCGACACACCACTCATGACGCAGTGTGTTCGGCCTGCCAGGTATTCGCGAAACCAGCCTCGGACGACCCGCTCCCAGTCGTCTTCGGGCGGCTGCCCGAACGCTCGCAGCAAACCATCATCACCACTGCCAATGATCGTCGTATCCGCGCTGATGACGATCCGATTCGCAGACCCGGCCAGTTCATCAACGGAACTCTGCTGAGCTTCCAGTTGGCCAATGACGTCCCGCGCCTTCGCACTGACGATCTCCCGCAGTCGGTCCGCGAACTCGTCGAATGTGCTGACGCCGTCGAAACCTGCTTCGTCCGAATTCCGCGGCGGGCACACAATGATGCGATCCGGCGCCACAATCGTTCGCAACAGTTCGAGCCGCTGCGGCGACCGCGAGCCAAGAATCACAGGGCCAGAACTCAATCCGGCCGCATTGGATATCCGGCCTGTCACAAATGTCATTTCGTCGCTGGTGCCTCCGGACGCCAAGGCTGCGGGCCGTCCGGCGTGATCGGTTGCAGGAGGTTCCAGAGAATGGCCAGAGAGTGGTAATCGGTCCATTGGTTCGTCGCAAGCGGCCGGTTGACGCTTCAGTGGAACGGCTCCATAATCGCCACTTCGATTCACAGGCTGGCTTTCGATTTAACGGGAGTACGAGCCTGCCTCCGAGTGTGGTGGTGGCTGTGTGAACCGGGTCAGACGGGAAACCGAGCAGCCCTAAACGTAAGCGCCAGGTGCATGAGGGGGCAGGTTCCTGCTCCCGTTTTTCATGCGCGTGTGGCATTCCCGGCCGGAGATCAGACGTGGAAACCGACTACGAAAAAGGCTACGCCCAGTTCGCTCGGATGGTCGGTGAAGAGAACATCGAAGCCCTGACGGCCCGCTTCCGATCGGTGTGCCCGGACTTCGAAACGGAAGTCGTCTCGGTTGTCGGCGGCAGAATCTGGACGCGCGAGGGAATCGACCTGAAAACTCGATCTCTGTGCAGCATCTGCGTTCTGGCCGCGCTGGGGCGGAACAACGCCCTGAAGCTGAATCTGAAGATGGCGCTGCGAAACGGCGCGACGATCGAAGAAATCTGCGAAGCCATCTTCCAGGTCGCCGTCTACGCCGGCTTTGCAGCAGCCTGGGACGCGCTGGAAAAACTTGAGGAAGTCCGCGCGGAAGCCGAGTCGCAGAGCGACGACGAATCCTGATCCCCGACACAGCGGGGGCAGATGCGACCTGGTCGCAAGATCCTGCGAAACGGGCACAAGTCACGTGTCTGACGGCCGAACATGGCTGCGCCGGCAAGCGCGCTGACGATTGGCCGCAAACCGTCACTTTCGGACGCTCGTGTCAGTCAATCCCGAGCAGGCAACCGCTTTGCCGAATTCCTCACACTGCGTCAGCAGATTCCGACCACTTTCCGAATAGCGTGTATTTTTTACTGTCGCCCCTCCGGGCAACGCCGTTAAGGATTCTCGTTCCAGGGCTCCGCCCTGGAACGCACTGACTGTGAGGCTCCGCCTCACGCCCGCCGCTCCGCGGCTGATACCCAGTGACCTTCATTTCAAATCCAAGGTGTTCTGCTCATGTCGTCTAACGCCACAACGCTTGAGGTCAATCCCGAGGCCAAAGTCACTCTCGGCAAACGCATCTCGCTGATGAATGTGCGCTGGTATCGGCTCGTGCTGGCTGGACTTGCGATTCTGTGCGGTGGCGTTTTCATGATCTGGGAAAGCATCGACACGCAACGGGTGGAAAATGTCAGCCTCGTCGCTTTGGAAGCTGGCCGGATGCCCACAGCGAAGATGGTCAAGGTCTCGGGGCATCTGTTGAAACCGGAATCCGCGTGGAGAAGCGACGGAGCCATCGAACACGCGTTCGTTCCGATCGTGTCCGTCAACTGGGCGCCGGGTGACCCGGTCGCCGCGGTCGCACGCCTGAGTGGGCACGAGTACGACGAGCTGGAAGAGTTCGCGCCGATCGAGGGACTGGTCAAGACGTTTCGTCTGGACAGCGAAATCAAGCGACTGATCGAACAGGTCGAACCGCACGTCACGCTGGCCGATTCGTACATCCTGATCGAACACGGTGCCAATCCTCAGATGATGCGTCGATTCGGCGTGGTCGGGGCCGGCATCGGAATCGTCCTGCTGGGCATCGCGGTCTCAATCCTGTACTCGGAGGGCGAGCCCAAAGTCGACGAGTTCGCCGGTGACCGCGCCCTGCGAGCAGCTGTCGGTCCGGACAACACCAGAATCACGGCCGCGGCCGCAACTCGCGACATGAGTGGCTGCGACGACGCCGTCCGACAGTGGTGCCAGCAACGCGGATTCAGCGGCTACCAGGAACGATGATCTGACGACCCGCGAGGTGGCAATTGCCGTCTGCTATCCCAGGGCAAGTAGCACCACTCCGCAAACCATTGCTCCGGCTGCGATGACACGCCGCCGCGTGTGTGCTTCCCCGAGGAATCGGGCGCCGAGTATCGCTCCAATCAGAATGCTGATCTCGCGCGACGGAGCCACTGAGCTGAGTGGTGTGAACGACATGGCCGTCAGAACAAGGATGTATGACAGCGGTGCCAGGATCGCGACACCAATGACTTCTTTTCGGTGAGTTCGCCAGACCCTGCGGACATCGTCTCTGCGAGACAGTGCATGCGGAGTCAGCAGCAGGCAAACTCCGAAGTTCCCGAACAGTTCCAATAGAACGGGTGGCACGTTGAGTTCACTGACCGCGTATTTGTCCCACACACTGTAAGAGGCGATGCAGACGCCACACAGGAATCCCCACTTGATCGCGGCACGCGTTCTTCCGTCAGACTCGCGAGGCCCACTTCGCCAGGTCAGGAGCAACACACCGGCGACGACGAAAACCAGACCAACGATTGTTGGAAGCGATGGCCGCTCGTTGAGAATCACGACCGCCAGAATCGTCGAGAGTGTCGGACCCGTCCCGCGGGCCAGCGGATACACCAGCGACAGATCGCCAATGCGATAGCCGCGCTGCAGCACGACGAAATACAGCAGATGCAGAACCGCCGTTCCGCACATGAACCAGAATCCGGTCCACCCGAAATCCGGCTTCTGGGTGAACCAGACGTAAGCAGCGATCGGCCAAAGCAAAGCGGACCCGCAGGCCGTGAACAACCAGACAAAAACTGATCCACCACCACCGGCCCGCTTGGCCAGCAGATTCCATACGGCGTGAATGAACGCGGAACTCAGAACTAATACGACCGCGGTACTGGTCAACGGATCGGCCTTGCGAAGTGTCAAACGTGAACGGCGGAACTGTGGCCGGGACCTGATCTCATCCGGACATTCCCACGAAGCTTCGTACGCGTTCCGTCCGCCGAAAGCAGGATAAACCCGGCACGTGACGCACTTGAACCAGGCTGGTTGATTGCGCCTGCACCGCGCGGGTGGTATTCAGAGGACTTCACCGGGTGCTGTTCATCGCACGCAGGCGAAGGTATTTCCGAACCATAATGCATGTTCGCGCCTGAACGACTTGGGTGGCCAGGAAGACTCGAAGTAGAGGGGGAAACGATTTCGAGTCGGAAAGGACACGCAGTATTCGGAAGAGGCTGACAGTCAGTGAATCTCCAACCCCTGGCCGGACTCAGCAAACTGGAATCCCAGTTCGTCTCACCTTCTCGCGCGTCGACTGTTGTAGCGAGTGGTGCCGATCAAAGTTCTGGCGGACTAGTCACTTGCGCGATTGAATCGTTCAATCTTCAAAGACGCGAACATTTTGAAAGATGCTTTGGGCATCAGCTGAGCGGATGTCGTGGTCCTGGACGAACACGAGATGGTTGAAGCTGCCTGTGAGGAACTGGCCGACTGGAATGCGGTAGTGTTCGGAGTCCGGTGGGGTGTAGTCGTGGAAGTCCTGACGTCCCCAGCCTTGCGTGCCGTACAGCTGGAAGAAATCAGGCTGGGAGTTAATACCGTGCAGGTTGACGTCCGTATCAAACCCGATTCCGTGGATCTCACCTTCTCGGCTGCTCTCGAAATCAAACTCCAGAATCGTGTTCGGTGTCACCGTGTAAACGAAGTCGATTGCCTTCCAGTGATTCCCGTTCAGTTCAATCCCGTTACCACCTGGAAGTACCGTGATCCCTCCAGAGAAATCCTGGCTTCCTGCTGCATAACTGCGAATCGTCACATCCTCGAAATCGATCGGACCATCGCCGATGTCTACCTGAAACGTACCGAGCACTCCGGCCGCCACGAAGTTGTCGCTGGTGTCGCTCACCTGGCTGGCAATCATCGAAACCGTGTAGGTTCCGTTGTCGGCAGCATCCCAACTTCCGCCCGGAGCCGTGATCCGGTATGTGCCTGTCTTCGGTGTCCCGTCCGAACTGGAACTCACCGAGACGAACGTTGCCGTCTGGCTGAACGCGTTCGGCCCCGTGACCTGAATGTCACCCGTGCCGATGTCCGACGCATCCACGGCCACGTTGTCCCGGTACTCCACCGTAATCGAGTGAGTGCTGCTGCTGGCACTCGTGATGTTTGACGCCGAGCCCGACGCCGTCGGACGTGTCGTGTCCACTCCCCCCGACCCGGATTCAAAGACGCGAACATTTTGAAAGATGCTTTGGGCATCAGCTGAGCGGATGTCGTGGTCCTGGACGAACACGAGATGGTTGAAGCTGCCTGAGAGGAACTGGCCGACTGGAATGCGGTAGTGTTCGGAGTCCGGTGGGGTGTAGTCGTGGAAGTCCTGACGTCCCCAGCCTTGCGTGCCGTACAGCTGGAAGAAATCAGGCTGGGAGTTAATACCGTGCAGGTTGACGTCCGTATCAAACCCGATTCCGTGGATCTCACCTTCTCGGCTGCTCTCGAAATCAAACTCCAGAATCGTGTTCGGTGTCACCGTGTAAACGAAGTCGATTGCCTTCCAGTGATTCCCGTTCAGTTCAATCCCGTTACCACCTGGAAGTACCGTGATCCCTCCAGAGAAATCCTGGCTTCCTGCTGCATAACTGCGAATCGTCACATCCTCGAAATCGATCGGACCATCGCCGATGTCTACCTGAAACGTACCGAGCACTCCGGCCGCCACGAAGTTGTCGCTGGTGTCGCTCACCTGGCTGGCAATCATCGAAACCGTGTAGGTTCCGTTGTCGGCAGCATCCCAACTTCCGCCCGGAGCCGTGATCCGGTATGTGCCTGTCTTCGGTGTCCCGTCCGAACTGGAACTCACCGAGACGAACGTTGCCGTCTGGCTGAACGCGTTCGGCCCCGTGACCTGAATGTCACCCGTGCCGATGTCCGACGCATCCACAGCCACGTTGTCCCG
>CAUZFZ010000093.1:0-41406 GCA_963579025.1 Planctomycetota bacterium
ATCGCTCCTGAAGCAGCATCCCGGCAAAGAAAGCATTGCCATGAAGCGCCGGCATTGCGGATGGAACGACAACTTCCTGCTCCAAGTCCTTGTCCCACAACGGAGTTAGTGTGCGCTGGCCCTGGCTTCGATCGTCAACGGGTGAGTGCCGTCATAGGACACGCTTTCCAGCAGAACTCCGGAAGACTGGCCATCGAATTTCAATGCGAAGGGCGCCCAGTCCTCAGTCATTGGACGGACGGCGGGCGGCTGCCAGTCCTCAACTTCCACCCATGTGGTGGCACCGATGATTTCGGCATCGTTTCCGTTGCCCGAGGCGTCCTTCAGGACGGTGCCCCGTCCTTCATCGAAGTGGTACAGCGCGAGGGTCCTGTCGTCGGACTCGAAATGGTCTTTCGGTTGCAATTGTTCTGGTGCACGTGCGACGTTCGAAATGCGCACTTCATGGATTCGTCCACGGAAATTGAACGGCTGCTCAGACGACGGTGCCTTACAACCAATGAAAATCGACCCTCCGCAGGATGGCCGACCTCCCATGACGTTGACCGGCCTGCCGTTCGGCGCTAGTTCGCTGCATTGGAGCAGCAGTGAATCGGAACGCTGGCCGTTGCAGTACACATGCACAGTTTCTCCGTCGTAGACCGCAGCAATGTGGATCGGCTCATCGGGTACGATTCTGACGCCGCCGCGCCTGTAGGTCTGACGCGCCGGGTCGGTAACGGCAGCGTAGGTCTCCCACCGGTATCCGTTGCTGATCAGGTCAAATCCAGCGGTAGTGATGACCATCCCTGCAGCGCTGTCCTCAGGCGTCACGATCGCCTCGAGCGTCAGCGGATGCGATCCGTCGTAGCGCAGGTTTTTGACCGCGACACCAGACGTCTCGCCGTCGAAATAGAGAGCCGGCTCTTCCGGTCTGATTGCGATCGGGTCGGCGGCAGTGGTCGGTAAGGAATTGTCACTGGAGGTGGCTGCGACGTCTGAATTCTGTTCTGCCGGAGTGACATTCTCGGGCTGCAGGTCGCCGTTGCGATTCAACGCGACGAACAGAGTTGCGAGGACACCGATGCAAAAGGCGGTGGCAGCAGCGAATCGAAGTCGCGGCGATCCCACTTTCGGGGCGGTGTCCCCAGACGCAGTCACATCGCTGGCGGCTCGCGGCAGGTTCGAAACATTGGCCGGTGGCAGGGTTTCGGAGTTGAAGTCATCGTCCACCACCTGTGTCGCCGACGATTCCGCAAGTGTTGGTTCTTCGTTGTTCGCGAACTGTTCGGGTTGCACGTCCACTTGCGTGGGTACGGGATGTGTCCTGATCGTGTCGTCTTCCGGCAACTGGATGAAGCTGCCTGTGCCATCCTCGTCCATGTCCAGGGTGGCGACGTTTGCGGTGTCGGGTTCGTCTTCCAGTTCGATGCATTCCAGCGAATCAATTAATTCCTGCATCGACTGCGGTCGGTCGTCGGGACGTTTTGCCATCATCCTCTGGTAGATACCTTCAAGCTCTTCCGGGACGTCGCGCAGTTCGGTGAGTTTCGGGATGGGTCCTTCGCGGTGAGCCAGCAAGCGGCTCATCATCGATTCAGCGGCAAATGGGGCCTTGCCGATTAACAGGAAATACAGCGTGCAGCCCAGACTGTAGATGTCGGAACGATGGTCGGCCGAGCGGGCGTCCATGGCCTGCTCGGGAGCCATGTAGTCCACTGTTCCCATAATGCTGCCCGAGCCGGTGAGGTCGTCCGTTTCGGCTTCGCCGGGTGTGGGTTTCATCCGGGCCAGTCCCAGGTCAAGCACGCGGACGACACCCGCCAAATCGATCAGCAGATTCGACGGCTTGACGTCGCGATGGACCACGCCCTGTTCGTGAGCAAAGGCGAGTCCCGCGGCAACCTGGCAGATCGCATCCACGGCTGCGGCCAAGGACAGCGGGCCCTCTTTCTTGACTTTGACCCTCAGATTTTTTCCGGGTATGTACTTCATCACCAGATAGAGACTGCCGTCTTCGCGCGAACCGGCGTCATAGGCGGGAACAATGTTCGGATGTTCCAGCTTCGCCGCCGCCTCGACTTCACGCGCAAAGCGTTGTTTCAGGTCTCCGGATACGGTGTACAGCGGCAGCAGGAATTTGATCGCCACATACCGCTTCATCGTCCGGTGGCGGGCCTTCAGCACGTAGCCCATGCCACCACGACCGATTTGGTCAATCACGTCGTACTCACCGATCACCAATGGGAGCTTGTCGTCATTGAGAATTGTCTGCGCCTGAAAGCCGGTTAGGACGCCCTGTTCTGTCAGCCATTCGGCGAGTTGCTCATCACTGCTGTCTGCCGGGGCTGTGATCAGCAGTTCGGCGGTCGGGCCATCGACGAGACCGGACTCTTCCAGACGTCGCATAAACACTGAATCACTCATCAACGAATCCCCGGCTCAACAGCTCCGACATGTACTGTCAGACTTCAGCTCGTAACGACTGCAGCCTTTCGAGCATATCGGATTGTGAAGTCGGTTTCGCGGGATGGTCGAGTAGAAGTGGGGGACGTGCTGACTCAATGAGCCACCTGCACGAGTGCCATCAGACCGAATCCGGTCATGAATGACCATGCGATCTGGTCCGGGCTGCGCGTTTCCAGTGCGTCTGGAATCAGCTCGACAATGACCAGATACATCATCGCGCGGGACGCTCGACATTGCATCCGACGTCACGCCGGGATTGGCCCTGCAGATCTTCCTGCCTCGAACCAGCGAGCGATGATCCTGTCAGTAGACGAATGACAGAGTAACTGTCAGACGTTCGTCGAGCAGGTCGTTACGTTTGGTGAGTGGGAACTCATAGGCAGCGGCTGCTTCCCAGTTCGGATTGAACTTGTACGTGCCGCCGAACGCGGTGGTCAGGATGTGATTTCCCGCGACGTCTCCCGATCCCAGGTTGATCAGGTCGCCGCCTTCTTCGTCAACTCCCTGGAACGCGGTCGCTCGGCCACTTCGGGTGTATTGCAGACCATTCATCTCCCATAGCGCGTACAGATTGTCCGTGACTGCGTGGTCGAGATGCAGGCTGTAAAACAGCGAAGTACTCTCAGCCGAAGGATCGCTGGGGAAGTGACCTCCCACGGCGGCCACGAAGTGAGTGTCACAATTGAATTCCTTGCCAACAGACAGGAAGGGATTCCATGTACCATCACCATTGCCCTGAAAAACCTCCGAGCTGCCATTCGACCACTCATACTGAAAGCCACCGGTGAGGAGAAACTGATTTTCGACATCTCGAATCAGCACGTATTTGAATCCCGTCGCGATGTCGGCAGTGCCCTCACGATTGGGCAGCAGGTCTGACTGAAGTTCGATGTATCCGTCCTTCTGCGCGATAAATGAAAGACGGTCGGTCAGAGCAATCGCCACTTCCATGCCGTAGACCTGCAGATCGCCGCCCTGCAGAAGTGAACTCTCTGGAATCGTCTGGTTAATGAACAGGAAGCGAATGCGAGTCCGCGAACGCGGATCTTCAAAGAACACGGAATTCGTGACGGGTTCGATAAAGCGATCAAACGCACGATCGCTTTTCAGGTTCGTCCCCAGCGGGCACAGCGCGGTGCCAAGCGTGTCAAACACATCCCCGAGCAATCCCGCGTCGCTTGATCCACAGTCCATCCATGAACCGCAGCCGGCGCCGCATTGCGACCCGGCCGGCCGACATCCGGCTCCCATGGCAGGTGAGACGCTCGCGGATTCCGGCGATTCGGCATCGGCCAGAGCGATCAGCTCCTGTGGTGGTCCACTCAGTTGAGCTAACAGGTCGTCGGCCTGAGCGCAGCTCATTGAAACGCCAAAGGCGCACACGGCTGTGGCGAGAGTCCCGGAAAAGTTCATGGCAATTCCCTTCGACTGCCGACAGTCCGCAAACTCTCGGACTGGGCGACGTTTCAAGAGGTTTGGATTCGAACGGGGCGGGTCCACTCAGCGCTTTTCTCATCGGATTTCGCACACTTTGCACTGTCCAGGATTCCTCGAATTCTCGGCTGTACACACGATCGTCTCCCGTGCAATTCGCAGGCTCCGAATGATCGTTACAGTTTTCCTGGGATTCTGATCGCGCGACGTGACAATACACACGCCGCACGCCTGTTCGCACACGTTCAAGAGCTTCACTAAGTGAACACAATAACTGTTCACCGGCATCTGCGGTCATGATTTGGACCGGGAAGACGTGATGGGGGACGCGACCTGCTCATGGGAGTCATGCAGTGGAACTGCGCCAACGACCGACACAGGACTCAAACTCGCCACTCATTTTGACGAATTGATGATCGCGATAAGGCGACTTTTTACCGCACTACTGGTTCTTAGTTGCACATCACCAACACAGGTGCAACTCGAGAAATCACTCGGAGAGAACACAGACTTTGAGGCGATTTCATCAAAATCAAGCCGCAGCCTGGACACCAGAAAAGTCTCGGCACGACGCTCTGGAGACGCCCGATAACCGGCAGTTGGGAAACAACTTGCGTCGAGCCTTCGAGTTGCGGCGTGTCTGCGAACGGGCGCAAAAGAAAACCCCACGGTCGCGAATTTCGCTACCGTGGGGTTTCAGTGGCGCGGGCAGGATTCGAACCTGCGACCTCGAGGTTATGAGCCTCGCGAGCTACCGGACTGCTCCACCGCGCGACATTTTCTTCCGGTGAGTAGATTATTGCGTAGACGGCCGGGTCGGTCCACACTCCGCCGCCGGTTTTCCGACGAGAGACTGACATCTCCGATCAGATGACCCGATCGCCGCGATTTTCAGCGGGAATACTCGGCCATTCGCTGCTCGATGCGACGGTGCAGTGCTTCGATCTGAGCCAGCGTGTCGCGGAATTGATTTGCGTCAACACAACCGGTCATACGGCCCAGCAGGTCCGCCTGCGGACTGATTGCGATCGTACAGGGGATGCGATTGACCTCGAGGATTCGTGCGATCTCCGCGTGCTTCTGGATGTCCAGCTTCACCGGAACAAATGATCGGTTCACGTATTGAGCGACGCCCGGACTTGCGAGCGTTTCCTGCTCCATTCGCTGACAAAAGCCGCACCAGTCGGCGCCGAAAGTGATTAGTAAGGGCCGATCGACCGTTTTCGCCTCGTGATGGGCCACCGTCAGGTCTGTGCGCCAGACGATACCCTGCCGGCTCGGAGACGCGTCCTGGCGGAATTGACCGGCGACCGTAATCGTGGCCAGAACGGCCAGGCTGACAAGCACCACGGGTATGAGCTGTGTTCGCTTCATGATCGACACTTTCCAGAATGGATTCGTGCGCGGGACGGGCAGGACCGGCAATGGGTTGCAGCGAAAAGAGCTGCGGAACCGGTCTTCGCGAGTCATCGGATCCAGCGGGTCGTGTCGATTGCCCGGATGTGTCAGCGAGCGGGATCGTGTCGAAGGTACTGTCGGACGAAACGATCAGGGGAACTTTGCGGCCTGGCGGGGAGTGATGGACCACGCCCGGAATGGCACAGATCAGCTCTATTCTGCCACGACGCTGACCCACAGAGGGTCGGCCGAGAATGTCGTTTTCATGACAAAATTGAGAGAGACGTTGGCCGTAATCGGGACAAGCTGTCGGTCCACGGGCTCGGCTTTCGCGTCGGCAACCAGCACGATGTGTCCAGTTGTGTTTTTTCCTGTGATCAGTTTCGAGCTCTTGCCCTCGTCGAATTTCACGCCCGGCGGCAGCGTGTTGCAGAATTCCTGCAGATGAAAGAAGCGACAGTCGAGCGACACGTTCTTGTCGAATCCTTCGGCCCGTTCGATCGTGACTTCGATCTTCTTCGACTCCCCAGGCTTCAGTGAGATATCGCTCTCGCTGAGCTTGATCCCCAGGATGTCCGTCGGTGCGGCCACCGACACGGTATGCACTTCGACCGGCCAGTGACCTCGGCCACCGCCTGGCTGATACATTTCCTGATAGATCGCCGCAGTCGCCGCCAGCTCAAGCGGTTCGGCCGCCTCGCCTGGTTTCCACGTGGATGTGCCGCGAATGCGGATGTTCTGAACAAGCGCCTTCGCGTCCGGTGCGGCCCGAAGAATGACGCACCCGTCTCGCCCCTTGTCGGGCAGAATCCGGCCGCACACAGCTTCGACCCCGTCTGGCAGGTCGTCCACATGAAGCTGCACGTCGCCCGTAAATCCGTTTTTGCGTTCGACCTGCACGAAGAACACACCACTGGTTCCGGGCGCGAGTAGTGTCTTATCTGTGTCGGCGTAGAGTCTGAAGTGTGGCTCCGCCCGCGTGATTTCAATGAAGTAAACAAAACTGTCTCCGCCGCGAAGATGCATGTCGCGGATTTCGAGTGTGTAGGTCCCATCAGCGGGTACTTTCCAGTTCTCGATTCGCGAGTCCGCGAAACCTCGCTTCATGTCGCGCAGGTCGTCGTTCTCAGAAAGCTGCTTGCCGTCCGAGTTCAGCAGGCGGATGTAGGGATCGACCGATGACTGATACCGCCGCGCTCGCACTTCGAACGTGAATGCATCGCCCTTCTTTGCTTCGAAGCGGAAGCAATCGACGTCGCTGGATTCCGAAATGCGTCCGTTGATACCAGCCGGAATTGTGACTGATTGCCCGCCTTCGGGGGTCGTATTGTCTGCATCAGTCTCGACGACGACTGGCAACGTTGTGGCATAAGCCGGGACAGGATTTGACTGATCGCCCGACAGATCAAGTTGAACCCACGTTGGGCCGGTTTGAGCGTCCGCTGGCAATGTTACTGTCGACTTTCGCGTTTCCGGCAAATGCGATCCGACCAGCTCGACCTGCGTCTCTTCGCCGGGAGCGATACCCAGCGGATAAATGTTGGACACAAACGGCCGGTTGGTGACTTCGACGGAGTATTCCCAGTAAGTATTCCCGTGGTACCGCACATCGCGAATTTCCAGGTAGTAATCGCCCGCCCGCTCGAAAGTCACGGCGAGGAACGGGTCGCCAAAGAAGTAATTGTCGCTGGCAGCAACCGTCCCGCCCATCGCATTGCGAATCGTGATCATCGGATCGGCATGTCGCTGCAGGTCATGGATGCGATCCTGCAGACGTGCGCAGCGGCAGTGGAAGTTGAGTCTGGCTCCAGCTTCGACCGTGAACTTGAAGTAGTCAACGTCTTCGTTCTGTTCGACGAGTCCGCAAATCGTCGCCGGCAGTGTGACCTCGTTGGCCTTATCCCGCGTGTTGTTATCTCCGGACTCATAGATCACTGGATCACGCACGACGACGAGCTGCCCGACCGTACTGACTCCCTGTGGAGTCGACATCTTCACGTCCCGCACGCCAGGCATCGCGTCTGCGTCGACTGTAAAATTCACCTTCAATTTCGTTAGGCTCGGCGGCTTCTCGCCTTCTTTCACCTCCGGGTGCATTACTTCGCCTGACACGCCCGTGCCTGAGACCAGCACCTGGTCGGCACCGAACATGCTGTAACGCGTGTTGAACTCCACCTCGCCGGAAGCTCCGGCCTGTACGGCTACCGGCTTCAGGCTCATCACCATCGGGTAGCCTGTTTGCGCGACCAGACTTGCTGGATGTGATGCCAGCAGCAAGACCGTGATCAGCCGGAACAAGTGGTATCTCATGGCAATCCCGATAATTGAGCGACGCTTAGGCGACCACTGGTCGATGTCTTCTGCCCGTCAATGCACGAACAGGAATTGCTTCGAGACGATCAGGCTCCAGAGCAGGTCTTCGTAGCCTTCCTGCGGAGTGGGAGCTTCTTTGAGGAACTCGGAGCTGAGGGCCACTTCAGCATCGGACGGCATCCGACAGAGTGCGGCCTGGTAAAGTTCCGTCACGGTTTCTTCGTGTGACTTCTTTTCCTTAAGCAGCCGGGCCACACGACCGTTCGCGTCCGCCAGTTTGCCGGTCAGGATGTCGCCGTTGACGATGTGCAAAGCCTGCGACAGGTTCTGATCGGGCGTGCGTTCACACTCACAGACGCTGGCTCGTTTCGGTTTGGCGAACGTGTTGAGAAAGTAGTTGGGGTATTCGGCGTCGGGCAGTTCAATCGCGCGAGTGCCCGGTGGCAGGTTTTTGAATTTCGTGGCTGACTCTGTGACTTGATCAATCGCATCAAGTAATGGCTCGGCCGCTAATCGCTTGACCATGTAGTGGCTGTAGAAACGGTGATCGCTGGCGTTCTGCTCGGTCGGTGTCGACGAGAGCTGATACAGCCGCGACACCATGATCGCTCGGATCAGTTGCTTCAGATTGAAGCCACTGTCAATAAAGTGCTGAGCCAGAGCATTCATCAACTGAGGATTGGTCGGCGGGTTCGTGGACCGTAGATCGTCGACGGGATCGACCAGGCCTCGTCCCAGCAGATAACTCACGTAACGATTGACGATGCTCTTCGCGAAATAATCGTTGTCTGGTGACGAGAGCCATTCCGCCAGAGCGATGCGTCGGTCGAGCGGGTGATCCGTTGATTCGCCTTCCAGCGGGGTCGGCGACATCCGCTTGCCGGTCTTTGGATTCGACACTTCACCGGATGTCTTGACGATGACGACCGATTCGGAACCAAACAGTCCGAATTCCTCGCTGCGTTTTGTACCAACGCGAGAGAAGAACGCGGCGAATCCGTAGTAGTCATCCTGCCCGTATTTCTCAAACGGATGATGATGACACTTAGCACATTCCAACCGCACACCCAGGAACAGCTGCGCGGTGGCTTCAGTCAGCACAGTCGTGTTATTGAAAATGCGGAAGTAGTTGGCCGGCCCACTCGAATACACGGAGCCCTTGGCCGTCACGAGTTCGCTGACGAATTCGCTGAATGGCCGATTCACTCGGAAGGATTCCTTCATCCAGTTGTGCATGGCCCACATCGCCTGCTCAACACGGTTCCCGTTGCTGGTGTTACGGATCAGGTCCGACCACTTCAGCGTCCAGTACGCCGCATAGTTGTCGTTGTGGATGTCGCGCTCCGGATCGCCGGTCAGCCCCAGCAGTTCGTCGATCAGTTGCTCGCGTTTGTTGTCGGCAGTCGAATCAACGAACGCCTGCGTCTGCTCGATCGTTGGCAGTGTTCCGGTCGCGTCCAGGAATGTGCGACGGACGAAAGTGGCGTCATCGCATAGAGGCGAGGGTTCAATGCCGAGGGCTCGAAACTTCTCGCTGGCCAGTTCGTCGACGAAATTGTTGTTCTGCCAGTCAGCCAGTTGGACGGTGTCCTGATAGGGCACAAGGAACAGCGAAATCGCCGCCTGACCTTCGAATCGCACCATCACGGGAGACTGACCGGAATCGAGTGCCGAGACAAAACCGCTGTCCGTCACATCGAGCATGGCCGAGTCGACGGCGTCATACAGTGCCAGTGTGGTGACATCGCGCACGCTGCCATCGGCGTAGGTTGCTTCAACGCGAAGCTGCTGCGTGAGCCCCATCTGCCCGACCCGCTGATGCGGAAAGACTGACAGCCCGGTAACGACCGCCCGCTCTTTCGTTGGTCCGGGAGCGGCACATTTCAGCCAGGCAATCAGCGTCTCATGTTCGACTGATCCCACGCCCAGCCGTTTACCCCCACCGTGCGGAATCTGCATGGTTGGCTTGAGCAGAAACAGACTCTGCTCGGGCTCGATCAGATTGATACGTCGCTGATGTCTGTCCCGGACGATCGCGTTTCGGTCGAGTGAGGGGTCGAATCCAAATACGGACAACTTGAATCCACCCTGGCCGTATTGTTGAGCGTGGCAGGCGCCCATGTTGCAGCCGGCTTTTGCGATCAACGGCTGAATATCCCGGATGAACTCGATCTGCGGCTGCTCCTCGATACCCGCGACCGTAACCGTAACTTCGACTGTGCCACCATCGGTCGTGACACGCACGAGTGTCTCGCCATTGGACACTGCGAGCAGATGACCCGTTGGATCAACTTCGACGACCTCAGGATTCGCGCTTGCATACGTTGCGGTGCGCGTCAGATCAGCAGATCGATCGACGGACTGGCCGGATGGTGCCCCCTGAGACACAACGAGCTGTGCCCTCGCGAAGTTTCTGTCGAGCTTGACGACCTGCGGTGTCACAACCACAGGTGCATCGTCGGCCGTTGCGCGACTGATGAACAGAAGCAGCGGAAGAAGCGAAAGGGCGCGCACAAAGGGCGGTCGCATCGCAGTAGCTCCCGGAAGGTGGGAATGTGGGGCGGGGGCAGGACGCAGTGGAGGGAGGGACGATGACAAAAATCATCGTTCCATATTATTCCCGTAACGGGGCTGAAACTCCAGTGCGGAAGCTTCCGAGCTCCACATCGAACGGCTCACGTCTCTGATGTGCGGCGCACGCTCTGGTCCCTTACTCATTCAGTATGTCGATGATTGCGGGGACGCCTTTCAATTCACAGAGTCGAACGACCTTCGTCACCATACCCAGCATCAGTCCCGGATGTCGGATCACGTGGGCGAGCGCAGCGGCCTGTTCATCGATCTTGTGGATCTCGGATTCACGGTTGCCTTCGTCGAGCGGATGCAAACGCTCTGCAATGTGCCACGCGTGATCTCGTTCAGCTCGCATCGCGTAGTTGATGATTGCTTCGTCAGCCTTGCTGATTCGGTCGAGCAATGCCAGCCACGGCCAGACTTCAGCGAGCTGTTGCTGAACAGTCTCGACGTGTGTCGCGAGCAGGCCGTTAATCGCCTCAAAGTCAGACCGCAGAGGTTCCAGTTCCTCACCCCGAGCAATATCAGCCAGCGCGACGCCCAGGTCCAGATTGATGTGCGCGTTGCAGCCCAGCAACAGATGTTGCGTCACGATCGGCCACCAGCTCGACGCCGTGCGAAATGCGTACTGCCAGGAAGCGGTGACACGTCCACCATTACGAAAGCCATCAACTGCCTGCAGGTATCGATTGACGAAAACAACATCGAGTTTTTCCAGCCGATCCGGCTGTTCGAAACGTCCTTCGTTCAGCGCATCGCGAACCTGAACCGTCATTCCTCGATACAGGGCTGCAAAGTAGCCGATGCGGGACCTTGCAGAGCGAGCCCAGTCAAGGACGTCATCCAGAGCGACAATCGCCTCGTGGATGTTCTCGGCTTCTCGGGGCATATGGCGAGTTCCATTGTTCGCGTGACCGAACCGTTCAAGGAACACGCCGAATGTGTCTGGCGATCGGCCCGAACGGTCTTGCTAAATGCGAATAGCCCCGTCCGATGCTGGACGAGGCTATTCGCGTTCTTGATCATCTAATTCGGTATCAGGTCAGTCTCCTTCGGCCGCCGCCAACTCTTCGGTTTCGGCACCGACCGTCACTGGTTCTTCCACCTCTTCGACGCGGTGCGAGCCTTCGAAGTCGAGCTGCTCCTGTTCACCAACCGTCTTCACGCGGACGAAAATGTGGTTCTTGCCTTCGAACGCTCCGCGAAGCAGTTCTTCGGACAGTGGATCCTCGATCGACTGTTCGACCGAGCGACGCAGCGGACGGGCACCATAGTCGAGATCGCCGCCACGCTTGATGATGTACTCTTTCGCTTCGTCGGCCAGTTCGAGGGCGAGGCCACGTTCTGCCAGACGTTCGCGGACCTTGGCCAGCTCGATGTCGACGATCTCCTTCAGGTCTTCTTCGTTCAGTTTTCGGAATACGACGACCTCGTCCAGGCGACCCAGAAACTCCGGGCGGAAATCCTGTTCCAATGCACCCATAACGTCCTTCTTCATGCGATCGTACGTCGCTTCTTCCGTCCTCTGTCCGAAGCCGAATCCGCCGCCTGCAATCTGAGCGGCACCGGCATTTGTCGTCAGAATCAGAATGACATTCTTGAAGTCGACCTTACGGCCGAAGCTGTCTGTCAGGTGCCCTTCCTCCATGATCTGAAGCATCATGTTGAAGACGTCCGGATGGGCCTTTTCGACTTCATCGAGCAGAACCACGGCATAGGGACGACGACGAATACGCTCGGTGAGCTGACCGCCTTCTTCAAAACCGACGTATCCCGGAGGGGCGCCAATCAGCCGGCTGACGTTGTGCTTCTCCATGTACTCGGACATGTCGATCTGAATCAAAGCTTCTTCGTCGCCGAACATGAATTCGGCCAGCGTCTTGGCCAACAGCGTCTTACCGACTCCGGTCGGGCCAGCAAACAGGAAGCAGCCGGTCGGACGCTTGGGGTCCTTCAAACCACTGCGGCTGCGACGCACGGCTTTCGACACCTGCTTGATCGCCTCGTCCTGGCTGATCACGCGGTGATGCATCTCCTTTTCCATCTGCAGCAGTCGGACAGCGTCCTCGCTGGACAGACGCGTCAACGGAATTCCTGTCATCTTGGCGACGACTTCCGCGATCACTTCGGCATCGACGACGCCTTCGTTTTCCTGACTCTTCTCACGCCACTCCTTCGTGAGCTGTTCCTTCTTCTTTTTCAGCTTGTCCGCCTGGTCACGCAGTGCGGCGGCCTTTTCAAAGTCCTGATTCGCGACCGCTTCTTCCTTTTGCTGATTCAGTCGCTCGGCTTCTTCTTCGAGTTCCTTGAGGTCCGGTGGACGCACCATGGACTTCAGTCGGATGCGGGCTCCCGATTCATCAATGACATCAATGGCCTTGTCCGGGAGACAGCGACCGGTGATGTATCGTGAAGACAGCTCGACGGCCTTCTCCAACGCGTCGTCTGTGATCTGCACCTTGTGGTGCTGCTCGTATCGATCCCGCAGCCCTCTCAGGATGGCGACGGTTTCGATATCACTGGGAGGATCGACCATGACCATCTGGAAGCGTCGCTCCAGCGCACCGTCCTTCTCGATGTACTTGCGGTATTCATCGAGCGTCGTGGCACCGATGCACTGAAGTTCTCCGCGGCTCAGGGCGGGCTTCAGAACGTTGGACGCATCGATTGCGCCTTCCGCTCCACCAGCTCCAACCAGCGTGTGCAGCTCGTCGATGAACAGGATCGTGTTGCGTGCGCGGCGGACTTCATTCATCACTGCTTTGATGCGTTCTTCGAACTGACCGCGGTACTTTGTGCCGGCGACCATCATGGCGAGGTCAAGAACGACGATGCGCTTGTCACGCAGCAGTTCCGGAACATTGCCCTCAATGACCATCTGGGCAAAGCCCTCGACGATGGCGGTCTTTCCCACGCCCGCTTCGCCCAGCAGCACCGGATTGTTCTTCTGACGTCGGCTGAGAATCTGCGTGACGCGTTCGATCTCGTCTTCGCGGCCAATGACGGGATCCAGCTTGCCCTGCTTGGCGAGTTCCGTCAGGTCGCGGCCAAAACTGTCCAGGGCCGGAGTCTTGCTCTTGGAGCCTTTGCCTCCTGCTGGCGAGGCAGCTCGTTCACCGCCTTCGCCCGACTCGACGCCGTGGCCGAGCAGGTTCAGGACTTCCTCGCGGACTTCTTCCAGCTTCAGACCGAGATTCATCAGTACCTGCGCGGCAACGCCTTCCTGCTCGCGGAGCAGACCCAGCAGCAGATGCTCGGTACCGACGTAGTTGTGATTGAGGTTGCGAGCCTCTTCCATCGCGTACTCAATGACTTTCTTGGCACGCGGTGTTTGCGGCAATTTGCCCATCGTGACCATGTCCGGTCCCGACTGCACGATTTTCTCGACTTCGTTGCGAATGCGTCGCAGGTCGACATCGAGGTTTTTCAACACGTTTGCGGCAACGCCCGAGCCTTCTTTCACCAAGCCCAGCAGCACGTGCTCGGTGCCGATGTACTCGTGATTGAAACGTTGAGCTTCCTGATTCGCGAGCTGCATAACCTTGCGGGCTCGGTCGGTGAATCGCTCGTACATCCCGGTGTTCTCCTGTTGAATTCGATCAACCGGCACCAGTGCCGGCCGATTCCGTATTGCCGTCTGTATCAATTGTGGGTGGAGGCTCGTTACTTCGACATGCCAGCCGCGACGGGGCAACACACTTCTACGCTGCGAGGAAAAGAATCATCAATGCAATCAATGGCTGAGTTGCGATTCCATGACAGGTGACAAAGCGCGTTCGTCCGCAAGAGAGCAACTGCCGGGAAGAATAAGTCACAGCATGCCCGATGCCGGGAATTTTCGATCCGTAAGGGAAATGACCCGACTGGACTCGGTTGGTCGGGAAGATTGGGACGAGAGAGTCGAGTGCTCTGTGCAACAGCGAGCGAGCTCAGACGGCGATAGGATCAGTCGGAAGCCTGAAAAGTCCGTGTAACCGTCATAGCTTGCCAAACAGGATTCTAGTTCGCTTCCTGACATGCCACAACCTCGTCCTGAAATGACACAAGTCCTGTCACACCAGACTGATAAGCCTCAACAGACGTATTGCGCCAAGCGTCCTGACGAACCTGCCCGGTATTGAGAAGTGCGAAACAGATGCGTGTTTTCTTCTGCGCAGCCGTACACAATGGAGTGCAGATTCTGTGACCAATAGATGCCCTGATACGTAATTGAGTGTGTGTAGTTTGGCAGACGCAGTATAAGAACTCAAAGAGGGTAAGCTGCGGCGGCAGAGAAGATGTGGGGGTCTGCTCAACATCCGTCGAGATTTCGGACCCGTTGATCTGCGGTGGATGCCAGGGATGTTTCCGAAAAAAGAGACAAGATTCGGTTTGTCGTCGGCTCGGCAGGGAATTCGTCCAACGACACTGTCACGGGCGTCGATGGAAATCAGTGCGGAATACGTCCGTGACACTCAGCGTGGGGCACGAGGCCCGGTAATCCCATCTTTCCACGGTTCCCGTGGCCCGGGTAACTTTGCCCTGTTGATCCGCAGGCGATCTCAAGTGTGTGGGTCAACCGAGCAGACGGACAGACTAAACGGGCCGCGGACATCGGTGTTCTGCCGATGCCGTTGATTCACTTTCCCGAGGGTCCCGACGCATGAGCAACAACTACCGATTCTCGATTCGGAGACTGTTGCGACGTGTGGCTTCGTGGCGCGTCCGCCGCGAACTCAGACGACGCCCAGGACACTTCACCGTCAAGGTCCGCAAACGCGGCCCGCGATTCCCGTGGCGACAGCTCATCGGTGCCAACATCGCCCTGCTCGTGCTGGCCGGGTCCGCTGCCCTGGGCTACGTCATGATGGACAACGCGACGGTGGGTACGAATACCCGTCCGCTTGCCCAGAAGGTCGAAAAGAACCGGCGACCCGCTCCGCCGCCACTCCCCGAAGATAAGGTAATGCAGGTTGACGGCCGCGTCGCCAAGCTGCTGCACATTGCCATGCTGCAGGAAGCACTCGTCCGACTCGACGGGATCAGCACCTACACAGCGACGTTCGACAAACAGGAACGCATCAGCGGCGAATTGCTCGAATTGCAGACAATGTCGATGAAGATGCGGCACGAGCCTTTCAGCGTCTTCCTGAGTGTGGTTGATGGGCTGCACACTGGTCGGCAGATTCTTTACCCGGTGGCGCTGGGAGACCCGCGGCTGCTGGTGCAGTTGACGAAGTTCGGTGGCCGCCTGCCGGCACTGCGTCTGGTACCCACTTCGACGCTGGCCATGAACGAGTGCCGTTACCCGATCACAACCGCCGGCATCAAAGAGCTCACGATACGAGCTCTGGATCTGCGGCAGCGCGAACTTGCTCATGGCCCGCTGGTAGTCACGACCATGCGTGACGACGCGACATTCGACGGGCGGCAGGCGTACGAATTCATCGTCGAGTATGCGAAGCCCGAACTTTCAAAGGCGGCTTATCGCAAGTGTCAAATCTGCATTGACCGAAAGCTGATGGTGCCCGTTCAAATCAGGAACTGGACCTTCGCCGAATTTGCTCCCGAGGCTGACCTCGACGACCTCGACGGCACCACACTGCTGGAGAACTACGCGTTTCGTGACGTCGACTTCGACGAGCACCTCGACGATAGCGACTTCACCTGCGAAAACGAGACGTATGCGTTTCGGTAAGTTCTTGAGACGCCCACGTTTGTAGTAACCGCATTTATGCGGTTGTGCGGCCGGCAACGAACCCGATAAATCGGGTGACTACGAACGACAAGCGCTACCCCTCGAATCGATACCCTGCACCATGCACGGTGCGGATAATCCGAGGCGATTTCGGGTCCCGCTCGATCCGCTTGCGCAACTGCGAAATGTGCTGGTCCAGTGTGCGGCTGTTGGGAAAGTAATCCTCGCCCCAGCAGTGGTTGAAGATCGCGTTTCGGTCGAGAACCTCACCCGCGCGCCGGTGGAACAGTTCAAGAATCCGCACATCGCGCAGGCTCAGTTCAATTCCCGTTTCACCGCGATAGGCTCGCAGTTCGGTCGGAACAACACGCAGGCCGGCCATCTCGAACGAACGTGGCGCTTCCGCGGCGTGGGACGCGTAACACCTTCGGGTAACCGCTCGGATCCTGGCCACAACCTCGCGAACACCGAACGGCTTGACGATGAAGTCGTCAGCGCCCAGTTCAAACCCGACCACCTTGTCGATCTCTTCTGACTTCGCACTGATGAAGATGATCGGAATGTCTGCGTCGGCCGCTCGGATCGCGCGACAAACGTCAAAGCCGCTTTGTCCGGGCATCATGATGTCGAGACAAACGAATTCGGGACGCGCAGATCGAAAACTCTCCAGAGCGGCCTGTCCATCGGCGACCTGAGTCACTTCGTAGCCCTCAGTCGCAAGAACTTCCGCGAGTCCCTGCCGGGTCAGTTCATCGTCTTCGGCGAGAAGGACTTTCATACGTGGCCCCTCGATTTAACCTGAGGACTCGTGACGTCGGACTCACTCCTCGTCGCGGCGAACTGAGCTGAGCGATTCGTCGTGTTCAATTCGCAGTTTCAGCAGTCGCCTCTGATCGGCCTCCAGCACGGTAAATCGCAGTTGGCCCCAGGAAAACGTCTCGTCCGGCTTGGGGATTCTGCCCAGGTGTGAGAACACGAATCCGCCGATTGTGTCGTAGTCTCGATCCAGCGGAAGGTCGTATTGAAACTCCTCAACCAGATCATCGATGTGAACGCGGGCGTCGACCTCGTTGACCGCACCCGAAACACGTTGAATCGGATCGGTTTCCTCGGCGTCGTACTCATCGACAATTTCACCGACGATCTCTTCCAGCAGGTCCTCCATCGTGACGATTCCGGCGACACCGCCGTACTCGTCCAGCACGACGGCCATGTGGACCCGCTTGCGGTTCATGGTTTCCAGCAGTCGGTCCACACTGGTTGTTTCCGGCACATAGAACGCCTCTCGCGCAACATCGGTCAGCGGCGATGCGCTATCACCGATTTCAGTCACGTAACCCAGCAGGTCCTTTGCATACAGAATTCCGAGAATGTCGTCGGGGGATTTTCCGATCAGCGGCAACCGTGTGTGTCCGGCTTCCAGGACCACCTGCCGGGCCTCCTGAATGGTCAGATCCGCCCGCAGACAGAACATCTCAGTGCGGGGCGTCATCACCGACGCCACATCGGCATCCTTCAGGTCCATGACCTGATCGATCATCGTGTGCGCATTGGAGTCGATGGCACCGGCACGCTGTCCGGCATCGACGATCGTGCGGATTTCCGCGGCCAGCGTCTCGGGATTGTTCGGGTCAGGCTCTTCCAGACCAGACAGCCTGTGCAGCAGCATGTCGACCTGTGTCGCCAGCCAGATAACAGGGCGGACCGGCAAAGATGCGACTTGGATCAATCGCCAGGTGCGATGCAGAAATCGCTCGCCCACGACGTTGGCGAGTGCTCGCGGGAAGATGATCGCCGTCAGCAACAGGATCCCAATCAGGCACAGCCATTTCATCGCCAGATTGAACCACTCGATGCCGGCTGCCGGTTGCGCATCTGCAGTCGGCGCCAGATCCCACGCAGAGACCACAATCGCGACGAAGACCGCGGAAACAATCGCGAGCACACTTTGAGCGCCGACCAGAACCGCGTCCCAGGTTCTCAGAATTTCGAGGAACCGGTCGGGGGTGCTGTTCTTCTCGCAGATTTCGTCCAGCCGATTGCGCGAGAAGCTTCGCAGACTGTGACACGCTACGGCACTGAGCAGAATCAGCATCAGGAGTGTCGCACACAGAATGACGACGGGAATCACTGTGTCCCTCCTGATTCGGAGGCCGCTGTCGCGGAAACATGCCCCATGTCGTCGCTGGACCGGACCGGTGGCGGCAGCTCGAGCAATCGAAAGATGTCGCACTCACGAGCCCGCATCACAGGCAATTCGTCGGCGGTCATGTCGTCGTAACCGCACAGGTGCAGCAGGCCATGCACAATGTAAAGCGTCAACTCATGTTCCGGAGCCCAGTCGTACTCCGTCGCCATTTCGCGAGCGTAAGCAGCGCTCACAATGATCTCGCCATCAATCGAACGGCCAGCTCCGCGTGGTGCCGAGTTTTCCGATTCGAAGTCCGCTTCCGGTTCCGATTCGTCCAGCAGAAAACTCAGGACGTCCGTTTCGTAGTCGTGATTGAGGAATTGCCTGTTCAATTCGTGCATTGTCGAGCTGTCGACGATGGCTACGCTGATTGTCGCGGACGCCACCTGCTCGGCGGTCAGAGCTTTTCGGACGATGTCTGTGACGCGCTCAACGCTGACTGTCATGTCGTCCTGATTGTCCGCAACTTCGATCTCGTACATGTGCTGTAGTAAGCGTGGCGGCTACGACGCCGATCGCTGCTGCTCCGGATACTTGATGCGTCCGTGGTGAATCGCTGTCAGTGATTGAACGAGCGATTCTTCAATCGTGTGGATCTGCCGCAGTGTGAGTGGACTCTCCTCGAACTGCCCATCCAGCAGTTTGTCCATTGTGATCTTATGCACCAGAGTTTCAATACGCTTGGGTGTAGGATCGCTCAAGGTACGGCTGGCACTCTCGACCGCGTCCGCCAGCATCATGACGCCGGCTTCCCGCGTCTGCGGTTTTGGACCCGGATAGCGGAATGAGGATTCTTCGGCATCGGTGCGGTGATCTTCGTCGCCTTCCGCCTGCTTGCGTGCCTCGTGGTAGAAGTACTGCACCAGAGTGGTTCCGTGGTGCTGTTCGATGAAGTCAATCAGCGGCGGCGGCAGGTGGTGCTCCAGTCCCAGATCGACGCCATCTTTCACGTGTCCAATGATGATCAACGTGCTCATGGCCGGATTCAGGTCTTCGTGGCGGCTCTTCTTTCCTTCGGTGATGTTTTCGATGAAGTACTCGGGCTTGAGCATCTTACCGATGTCATGGAAGTAAGCGCCGACGCGCACCAGCAACCCGTTGGCTCCGATCGCCTCGGCGGCAGATTCGGCCATGCTGGCGACGGTGATCGAGTGGTTGTAAGTCCCCGGCGCGCGTCGCACGAGTTCCTGCAGCAGCGGATGCGACACGTCGCTCATTTCGAGCAGGCTGATATCGGTGACAACACCGAATGTCTTTTCGATGAATGGCAGGCTGCAGGCAACCAGTCCGCCCGCGCCCAGACACCACGCCGCTCCGATCAGTGCGTGACTGAAGAATTGCCCGTCCGACCAGAGATACTGCGGCGACGGGCTGTTCAGGACCGCCAGACCGCACGACACGACGATCCAGGCAAGCCCCGTCAAAAAGCCCACCTTGATCAGCGAAGACCGGGACGGCACCTCAGTCAACGGAATAACGGCTGTCGCCGAAACACTCATCATCAGAACGAAGTGCGATAGTTGCCCGACGGTGGAAAGTGTCACCAGCAGGCTGATCGTAAATGCCACGAGGACCGCCATCATCTGGTTGTACGCGATGGCGAAGATCATCGAAGTCACCACGACCGGCACGATTTCGGCACGCACGTCCGGATGAGCCGCCGCCCATCGCGCCAGTCCAACCGCCACGATGATCGATGTAAGATAAACCGTCAGCCGCGCGAAGGACCGGACAAGCTGAGGTTCGCTGCGGATCAGATAGGCCCCATTGATCCCCGCCAGGATGATCAGCATCAGGACGACTGTTCCCAGCCGAATCCACTGCAGATGAAAAAAGATGTTGGAGCTGTCTTCCCGGTACGACCGTTGTGCGGCGGCATACTCATCGCGGAGCAGACTGAGCTGCGCGTCGTCGATCAGTTCTCCGGATCCGACAAGCACCTGACCCTTGAACCACTTCTCAAGGTCCACGTCGACCTTATCACGCGCGTCCCGTCGCGCTTCTTCTGTCCGCGAGCGGTCGTAGCTGAGCGTTGGCTCGACCTGGGCAAGCAGCCAGTTGTGAATCTGGGGGCGGACCTGGCTGAGCAACGGCATCGATTCCCACGCCACCGCGATGCGTCCGGCTGGTTTCATCATCGCAAGCAGGTCGACGTCGAGTAGTCCGTAAGTCCTGCCTCCGGGCTTGTCATCCGAGATCGCGATTTGCTGGCCTGTGTCGATCTGCTGTCGCTTGACGTCTTTCGGAGAAACGATGCCGGGACTGCCCATCACATCCAGCAGTTTTTCGAACTCGGCCAGAAGCCCTTCGACACGCTCGGCCCGAGTCTGTCCACCGGCATCGGGAGCAATGTCGACCGCCAGCAGCAGACCGCGTAATGCGCTGAATGCGGTCGTCGGATCGCTTTCTGGTGGACTACTTTGAGCAGTCAATGGCACTTCGATCAGCCCGAAGTCCTCCGCGACTTCGGGATCCAGCGTCTCAATCTGGTCGCAGTCCAGGATTTCCTGAAAGTCCGCTCGTAAATGCGCCCGCAGGGATTTGCTGGGCAGAGGCTGGCTACGGAAGTGAAGCGGCACGCGCGAAGCCGCCTGATTACGACGTCGTTCTGTTTCCAGCGAGTTGATTCGCTCGAAGTCGACGCTGGCCAGGATTCCGTGATCGGG
Organism: Planctomycetota bacterium; assembly: GCA_963579025.1. Lineage (GTDB taxonomy): Bacteria > Planctomycetota > Planctomycetia > Planctomycetales > Planctomycetaceae > CAUZFZ01. Next base: position 20,702 of record CAUZFZ010000093.1, read on the forward strand.
CCGATCGCCGTTTCGATAAGGGAATGGTGACGTCCAGCCCTCCAGCACAATGCTAAGCACGATCACGGCCAGCGAAACCAGCGAGAGCCGGGCCAGGACTTTGCGATCGCGCAGCGCTGCTGACGCTCGGGGAATGAAGCCCTGGGACGTTTCGATCGCGAAGCGCGACGTGCGATGACGTCGCTGATTGCGGTGGCCGAAAAGCGGCATGGCAACGGTTCATCGACTTTCCCGGGAAGAATATGCGACTACGACGAGTCACAACTCATGTGCTTCCGGTGAGTCGATTGACCTCCTTCGCGAGAATGCCCTGTCGGGCAAAGCCGGTTCAGCCGCTGCGCGGCTTATGGCGGCGATCATCGTCATATGCCCGCACAATCTCGCGGACCAATCGGTGACGCACGATATCCTGACCAGTCAACTCAACCGCTTCAACTCCGGGAATATCCCGCAGTCGTCCAATCGCATCCGGCAGGCCCGATTTCGTGTGGCTGGCAAGGTCCACCTGAGTCGGATCTCCCGTCACAACGATCTTCGAGTTTTCGCCCATTCGCGTCAGAAACATCTGCATCTGAGTGGCCGTTGTGTTCTGGGCTTCGTCCAGAATTATGAACGTATCATTAAGAGTACGGCCCCGCATGAACGCCATTGGGGCAATTTCGATAACGTCATGCTCGATGTACCGCTTGACCTGCTCGTACGTCAGGATGTCCGACAGGGCGTCGATCAGCGGACGCAGGTATGGATTGACTTTGGCCTGCATGTCCCCGGGCAGAAAGCCCAGCTTCTCGCCCGCTTCGACTGCGGGGCGCACGAGCACAATGCGTCGTACACGTTCCGTCCGCAGTGCGTTCAGTCCCATTGCAACGGCGAGATACGTTTTTCCGGTGCCTGCCGGTCCGATGCAGAACACGAGATCGTTCCGGCGAATGGCCTCGACGTAGCGGTCCTGACCCCCGGTTCGTGGATGGACTGCTCGGGCTTTCTCGAACAGGTCGATCGGTGCTCCATCTGTCGGCTCTGACTGTCCTGTGCGCGATCCATTCCCGTTGCCACCATTGCGACGCCCATTGCCATCGTGCCGTGAGCGTGCGGACGGCCCTTCTGATTCGGTCAGACGCGGGAAGACAACCGATTCACCCGTGTGGCGTCCGAGAATCCGCTCAATCTCGGTGGGAAAGAGTTCGCCGTGCCGGCGCACAACATCCTGCAGTTCTGCAAAGACTTTGACTCCGGTAGCGACATGGTCGTCGGCACCGGTCAACCGCAGCTCTTCGCCGCGGACAACGACCTGGACATCCAGTCGCTCTCTAAGCAGTCGCAGGTTTTCATCCTGACATCCAAACAGCGCGCGAATCTGTTCCTGACTTTCGAAGGAAAGTGTTTCCTGAATCATGAACACCTCGGTTTGGTTTTGTGGTCCTGGCAGAGGAACACGGTCTGAAAGGTCAGTAATCGCGTTCGTACCAGAGGGAGCTGGCTCAGCCCGGCTCCAGTGTCCCTCCGTGAGTCTCTCAATTCTACGCCTGGAATCGCGTCGGAAGTAGCAGTCGTTGCCGAGAAAATGGCAACTTCACCGACGGTTCAGATTCTGCTGGCATTCCGGCATGCCGCTTGCTCGGGCCGGACAGGTGAGACACACACAGACTCGCAGTTGTTCGCAACCAAACACGAGTCGTGTTGTCGGGGTCGCAGAACGAAAGCCCGCAAACACATGCAGATGATTATCGAGCACCGCATAGGCACACACATCACTGGCAAAGAGATCCGCCAGTTCCCGTACTTGTCTCGGCGATCTGCATTAATGAACGTACCTCGGAAATGCCCGAATCCGTGACTGCTCTGCGTCGATACGCCCGCGTGCGTTATGCTGGAATCACGGGCTTTGACTGCATGGACGATATCTGTTCGCGATAGTTTCCGGGACAAGCGATGTCAGACACCGACTACCCACACGTTGCCGTCGGCGATGACTGCGTTCCGATGATCGCCGGAACAACGACAAAGGTTGTTGAAATCGTACAGGACCACCTCGCCCACTCCTGGGACGGTGTTGAGATCCGTCGTCAGTATCCGAGTCTGACGCTTGGTCAGATTCACTCCGCCCTTGCCTGGTACTATGACCATCGTGAGGAGATTGACCAGGACATCGAGCGCCGGCGTGAGCGTGTGGCCGATCTTCAGACGCGGCACGGCTCTACCGACATTCGTGACCGCCTGCGAACGGTCACCGGCAAGCCATGAGCCTCGCGCTTTACATGGACCAGCACGTCCCACTGGCCATTACTGAAGGATTGCGGGAACGCGGTGTTGAGGTTCTGACCGCCCACGAAGACAAATCGGCAGACTGGACCGATCCTGACATTCTCCAGCGGGCCACTGAACTGCAACGAGTCGTCTTCACGCTCGACGACGACTTCCTGGCAATCGCTGCCGACTGGCTGGAATCGGCGCGTGAGTTCGCAGGAGTGGCTTACGCGCACCAGCTTGGAATCACGATCGGGCAGGCCATCCGCGATCTCGAACTGATGGCCAGCGTGCTCGACCCGGACGACATGCGAAACCGCATCGAGTTCCTGCCGTACTCATAACGACGGCAATTGAGAGCATCTCTCTTGACTCCTGTGCAGCGTGCAGCACCGACCTGCCCGTGCTGGCCAAGGTCGCCGACGAGGCCCACACATGGATCTTCGAGTCATCCAGCGATTCCAACGCCAATGGCAACGGAAACCGCGACGCGGACGACGACTTCTAAGGTTCTCCCAGGTGGGAAGCACCACCGCCTCCCTCCATACTGCATGGCTCAAAACAACTGTCGTGTTTCGACATCCCTCAAACTACTAACCGCGTCTCTTCGCAAGGATCAAGCATTCCTTGACCTCTCGGTCCCTGTCCTGGCGACGTCCCATCGTCATGTGACGGTGGTCGGACAACAAGATCTGAAGGTCGTAGTCGCCAAAGATTTGATTCGCCAACTTCTCGAGTTCCTCTAGCGAGATCATCCCGGTATTGCAGTAGCTGAGGACGAGGTTGCTTCCGGATTCGGTCACGCCATGGAAGAGGTCTTCGAACGCTCCGTACACCTGAGAACCGATGCAAAACGGGGATTGGTGCCGGTCCTCACGATAGCGTCCTTTTACGACCGATCCGCCTTTCACCTGCAATTCCGGTTTGTCGTACAGGTAGAGGGTTTCGAGAGCGTGGTAGAAACGCGAGTAATGCACGAAGCAGTATGGTGGGTCAGCATACACCGTGCAGGGCGGAAGCGTCCTGAGTCGATCACGATAGTCGATCGCCGTAATCTCGTGCTTAAGTTGAGGAGCGTGTCTGGGTAAGGCTGCCAGAGTCGCCGTGTACTTTCGCTCGAAGTACGGACGCGGGTCACGCGTCCGATACGTCATGATGTCGCGCAGGCTTGAGGCCGTCTTGGCATTTCGATATTGCGCGTAATGGCCAGTCCCTTGGCTTGCGTATGCCATCGCATGCATCAAACAGACCATCATAAGATCAAAGCACGAGTGCTCCCGGTACCGTTCAATCACCTGACGCATCGCATCGATCCACAGGCATTGCTCTGCCGACCACCACGTGCCTGAATAGACCCGTAGGAAATAGTGCCAACGATGGCTGAATCGTTCGTCGATAAGAGCACGATTGGCTTCTTCGGTCCTGTTGAATTCCGTCAGCGTGGAGTCCGCCCGATATCGAAGCGATACAGGAATCAAATCTGCCCGTTGCCTGACCAGCTTGCCGGCTTCAGCCAGCAAGTCTTTCGCGTCTGGAGTTTTCGGTGTTCGCCACGCGTTCAGATAGAGGCCGGCAAGCGCTTTCGAATAGTGCTGAATGTCATTGGAGTAGACCGGCACCTGCCGACCGATCGCGGCACTGAGAATTGATGACCCGGAAAACAGATCGCAGACGCCGCCCCCGTCGTAGACATCGTTAATTCCGTCGACTACCCAATCGAGGATCGAGGCCTTACTACCCATGTACTTGATGTACTGGTTTCGGCCGGCGACGCGAAGTCCGCCATGTGTTTCGAGTTGATCGAAGAGAGTCGCGTCCATGCAGCCAGTATCCTCGGGGTCGTCGAACTCGTTCTTGCGGGACTCCAGCGCGTTTCGTGCAATTTCCGCGGGCAGCTTAGCAGATGGTCCGGCAAATTGTTTCTGATGCACGAAACATGGTGGCATCAAGATCAGATATGCACATCCGGTTTCAGATCCAGCCGTATTCTTCCTGATAGCTGGAATGTGTCGCAGCAGCTTCAATGACAGAACGCAGGTGCGACGAGAGAGCGTTGAGCTGTGCCCGAGTTGTCGCCTCGTCGCTCGGGCAAAGCGGAAATGCACCCACACTCGGCCCTGGGAAACTCGATCGATACGTTTGCGATGCGTGGCGCACGTAAATTGTCGGTGAGGTTGTGTCGCCCGGGAACAGGACGTAGCTGCCTCGTGTTCCGAGGATCGCGTCCCGGTACATGTGCATCGTGTCGATGTCGTCGGATCGATACGAGCGAGGTTCACCGGCAGAATTCGGAATGCTTACTCGGTACTTCGCATCGAAATGAACCCAATGAGTGATCCCACGCGATGTAATGCGAATGCTGAAATCCGGACGGAACCTTGTCGAATAGGTTTCCAGCCAGACGCAGTCAACATGCAACTCCGGTTTCGACCATCGCGTAAAATAGAAGTCGATTTCGACGTCGGATCCCACACACTCGAAACTGAAACAAGTACGCCCTGGGTCACCAGTCTGGATTGTTGTCTCAACTTTGCGTCTTGAGACAACGGACGACAGCGTCGGAGAACCGCTGTCACCTGTGATCGAAGCGAGGATTCCTCGAAGCTGCAGGTAGCACCAGAACTCATACAGTGCCCAAACAGGCCTAAGGTCACCTGACGTCAAATCGACAGCATCAAGACGGGAAACCATGGTAAGTGACAATTCAAGATCGTTGATCGCCTGAATGAAGTCGCGATATCCGGAACGCTCATAAAAGATCATTGACGACGGCTGCTCCGTACAGATGCCAATCTGCAGCCAGAACGGATGAATCAACATCTCCTCAATCAACGACTTCCAGTCCTGAATCTGCTTCGTGCTCGCGACATGTGAACGATCCAGTTGTCGCTGAACAGTATGCAGCCGCTCAAGAAGGCTGCCAATCGCAAACTTGACGTAACGATTCTCTGGCGTATCGAACGATCTCTCGATACGACGAGTGGGCAGCGTTACCGGAGTAACTCCCCGAAATACCGGGGCAAGTGGACCGTCAGTCATCCAGGTAGCGACGTTTGGTCGTGATTGTAGTTCCATCCAGTCAGGCGTCGTGACAAATGCTGTTGCCTCGACTTCACGGTGCGATTCGTATCGTGAAACTGGATTACCGAGGATTGTTGCCACAGCGTGTGGCAGTGCATCCGAATGAAGTACGCGGCGCAGTTGTAATATTGTCGAATGAGCGGAGAGACTGTCGTCGTGTTGTGACTCAAGACTGACTTCAGTTGGTGCATCCAATTGAAGAATCAGCTCGTGATGTACGCTGTCCAGTTCGTGTAGCAATCTATAGAAGTCATGTTCGTAGTCAATCTTCTCGGAAGTGACTTCTGCTCGCAGCAACAGCGGGCATAAGTCAGACACCAAAGACAGATCAACACTGCCGAGCTGGTTATCGAACTTCAAATGCCCGGTAACCCGATATCGCCCGCCGACTTCCTGACACGCCTCCGAGCTATTGAAGGTGATCGCTTTTCCCAGCTTCAAATTGGCAAAAGGCCAGACAGCGTTATCCGCTTCACTGCACCGCTGACTGAATCCGGCCTTCGACCATGGCGTCTGAACAGAGAACTCGTAATCAACATTCTCGACAAGTCTCAACGGCTCAAGAAGATCCCATCTCGTTTTGTCGTCTTCGAATCCGATTGCTGGCGCTCGACGGCACGCAGGCGAGTATTCCTGAGCAATCGTCGCAGTGGCGTTTTCGATTGGCAGTACAATGCTCTGGCCGGACTCCCGGCCAGATTTCGATGCGCGAAGCCGCAATGCGACATCGTCTGCCCGCATTGTGAATGTAGATAGTGCCAGCATTGGTCAGGCGAAAAAGTTGGTGAACCCGGGAGACTTGAGATCATTGGCCATCGCTTTGAGTCGCTCGGCACTTTGTTGGCACCCGTCTGCCTCCGCGATCCTGGTAAGATCATTTACGATGGCGGACAACTGCACGCGGTTGCCGTGGAGTTTTGGCAGGACTTTCTGCATCAGGATGCGATCGTAGACGTTTGTCGCCTCGGCGAATGACTCCTCGCAGGCAGACGCAATTTCTGTGACTACGGCCCCATACCGCTGAATTTCCTGCGTCACCCTCGGTCCAAACTTGAACGCTCCGAGATTTTCGTACACGCGATCCAGAAAACCAAGGACGGTTGCATCCAGAGACTTCTCACTTCTAACCAGTCGTTCGGAAAAAAATGCCGGAGACTCGTTGGCTGTGTCACTCGCTGACAGTTTGAAGTCGGCGGACGTTTCAGACGGTTTCACCGTTGGAAACTCCAGCACGAAAGCTCGGTCGAGAACCTTTGGTGAGAACATGGATGTCGTCTCGTCGACATTGACAGTACCGACAATCATTACGTTTGGAGTCAGAAAGACTCCGCCATTCGACAGTGCCTGCTCGACGTAAACGGCCTCGATAGCTGTCAAGCCTGAACGGAGCAGCAACTCCAGCTCGATTGTCCCCAACACTGATTCCGGCCTCCCGGCTGAGGTGGTCTCCATCAGTGAAAGGAATCGCGAGAAGTACATCTCGACGTGAGACAGATTCATCTCGTCCAAAACGATGAAGAACGGAATATGCGCGAAGTTCGGATGGTTCGCTTTCAAGAGTAGCGAAATCAGCGGCGTGGATGCGTATGTTTCTCCTGTTCTGCCGAACGGGTTTCGGTATCCAAGGAGGTGACGTCCATCGGTCCAACCAGCCTCGACCGGGATGAAGACATTATTAAAGGACTTATCCAGATCAGCAGGGCAAAGGCTGTGCACACATTCTCGGACTGTTCGCGTTTTCCCGGTTCCTGCTGTCCCGGACACAATCACGAATGGCTTTGCGGAGAGAGCAGCGACCAAACTCGCGCTTACAATGACTGGTTCAGTTGAAAGAGTTGCCTCAGGGGGAGCTTCGACCTCGACGATCTGGCCTTCGAGACAGTCGCGGAATTGCCTTTCTGAAATACCGAGCGTCTTGTGGAACTTGTAATAGAAGCACTGTTCGTAGAAGTCGCGTTTGAATATGTCCTGTTGTCCCGGTTCGGTCCAACCAGTCTTTTCAAGTTTACGCCGAATGACTTTCTTGATGAGCGGACCAATTGAAAGCTCAAACAGCGGGGCGAGTTTGTAGGGAGTCGAATCACGGCCCACGCGCCGGACACAGAGTCCGGCAGTCTCCATGCTGAATACCAAATTCGTGTATGGCTTGTCGCCGAGTGCTTCACGCGTAATCGTTCCCCGCATCTCGCCAGTGCTGGCGGCAGCAAAGGACCGAATAAGGTCTTCATGACTAAACAGAATTGCGATAAACGTCAGGACTTCGACCTGACGGTCTCCGAGTTCGCGAACCTCATCCCATTCTTCCGGCAGTTCCCCTGTGCTATCGTCGCCCGACAACATGTTGATGATTTGGGCACGATCCAGATTGATGCCTTCATACTGACCAGAAATGTTATCCAGAACCTCACTGCCCGAGTGACGCTTTAGGACTTCCGCCACTTTGTAATAGCCGTTTTTCGTCAATGAGACTCGGAGATCTCTGAGACCGGGCATCCAATTCTCCTCGGACAAATCTGCGTATCGAGACCATGCAGGTGAAGTGTACAGTTGCCCGGGGACCCCAGCCACAGTCACCGGGTGGAGCACATTTCCGACCGATCGGGTTGCAAATGGAGCGGGAACGCCGTTTCGTGACTTCGCTAAGCCCACTCCACTCTTGTGCTCGACAAAGGACGTTTACCTGCGCTACGGTTGGGACTTGGAAAACTCGCAGGTCTGCGATTCCCGATGAGCCGGGTGAGCGAATGAACGGCACGGTGACCGGGGAGACCGTTCGACAAGGCTGGAGATGTCAGGTCCTGGCGAGCGGTTGTGAGGTAGGCCTGACTGCTGGTTGGTATGCCAAACACTAGAAACGAGATATCGCTTCGGGCGGGGTCGGGTGTCACTAATCCGGAGAAGCTGCCTGGGCTGATTGCTGAGTCAGGAGACGCGGCTCGGTTCGCGTATGACGAGTTCTTTCATGGGCGGATCAGGAATCCTCGGACGCGGAAGACCTGTCGACACGCGGTGCATCGATTCCTGGATTGGGCGAGAAGCTGTGGGCTGGAGCTGGCGGGGTGGCACCGTTTGACGTGTTTTATCTGGGTGGTAGCGGTTGCTTTGCAACCGGCATGGCGCAGCCACAGGAGGCCTGATCTTCAATGTCGTACTGCCAGTTCAACCCCGAGATAACACGGACAGGCATTGTAATTACCTTTTGGATGGTGTTCGGACAACCGCACGCTGGCGGTGGTCGCCTCCGGCCGGCGTGGAGCCCCGCGCTGCATCCTGCTCGCAACGAACGAGCTTGACAGCGACCAGCGCGCGGCCATCGAACAGTTCGTGGCTGATTCCGCCGGCCAACCGCACCAGGGCCATCAGGAGGTTGGGAGTCTTTTTCGCTCACAGATCTTCGACCTGTCCTGACTCATTCCGGCGAAAAAGACTCCCGACTCCTTCCACCCTGGATTCACGCAGGGGCAACAGTTTGCCGGAGTTTCTCGGAATGTCTGTAATCGCTCCCGGGCGATTCGTCACGAAGAGGCACACCGCGCAGCGAAAGCTGGTGCCGATTCGGCGGGACGAGACACGCCCGACCGATTTCTGAGGCCGGCGCCGTAACTGGCAGCGATCTCTGCGGTGAGAATGCTTCTGGGTTAATTCCCACGACCGTTGAGCGTTCGTTCGTAGAGCTCCAGCATCTTTGGCAGGTTCTTTTCGAGGCTGTAGGACTCGCGGATCATTTTTGCTCCGGCTTCGCCCATGTAGCGGTGCGCCTCGGGATCGTCGAGGACTTTCAGGGCCAGTTCGGTCAGGCCGTCGACGTCGAAGAAGTCAGCCATCAGGCCGTTCTCTCCGTGCTGAATCATCTCCTTCACCGGCGCCGTTGCCGAGCCCAGGACTGTGCAGCCGCATGATAGAGCATTCATCATCGACCAGCTCAGCACGAATGGCACTGTCAGGTAGATGTGCAGATCGCTGAGACTGAAGACGTTGACCAGTTCGTTGGGTTCGACTCGACCCGTGAAGAGGAAGCGGTCGAGGTCGTAATTGTCCTGCTTCAGGACATGCGCGCGGTAACTGTCATCGTCAATCCGGTTCAGGTCGCCGCCGTAACACACACGGTCCGACCCAACGCACAGAAAGACCACGTCGTCCCTGGCATCGCAGATCTTCTTTGCAACTTTCATGAAGACGTCAAACCCACGCATCGATTCGAAGCCACGTGAGACGTACGTGACAATCTTCTTCCCTGCCGGAATCTCCAGGCCGGAAACTGTGCGTGGCACGTTCTCGCGGCGCGTCCAGATGTTCGTGTCGACACCATCAAAGATCGGCTCGATCTTTGGCTGGTATTCGTCGGGGAACAGACTCTTCTGGTACTGCGTCGGCGCGTAAGCCTGCGAACATGTCTGCAGGTCGAGCAGGATCATTGAGTTTCGTGTGCGTGAACGCAGCACGTCGAGCGGCTTGACCGGGAAATCCGGACGGAAGTCCAGGTCCGAGTCTTTGCTCCGATAGTAGTACTCGAAGTAGTTGATGATCGGCGTGTCTGGATACAGATCGGCGAGCCAGAGCGTCGAGCCGAAACCACTGTGCCCGACAATTAGATCGGGTTTGACATCCGGCCGGGCCTGCATGGCCTCATACACGGCGTGCGAATGCCACGTGCAGTTTTCGAACGTGCGGCTGCAGTAGTGGGTGGAACGCGTCGCACCGCCCGTCGTCTTGTACTGAATCCGGTCAATTCCCTCGAAATTGCCCGGCGGCAACTCGCACACGAAGGAGCATTGGAAGCCGTGATCTCGGATCAGATAACTGGCGATGTGGCCGAACTGAGCCGGAAAGTTTTTATGGACAAAAAGTACATGCATAGTGGCCACTCCTGATTCGGCCCGAATGGGTCGTAAGGTATCGAATCCGCTGCGTTCGTTAACCCATCGCAGGCGTTGGTTCAGGCTGCGCGAGACAGAAACTTGCGAGTCGCGGCCAGCTCTTCGGTTTCGTTGACATGCTCGAAATTGAGGATCCTCAGCCCCTCGACCTGCAGCGTCTTCACATTGCTGTACACGGGGTCGTTCCAGTCATCCACTTTGCCTTCACGCACCGCCGTAACGATTTCGCGAATACCAACTTCCAGCGGTACAGACGCGTGAAAGCCCAGTGTCTGCTGAATCTTCGAAAAGTCGACGCGATAGTTTCGTGGGTCGTCGTCATTGCGAATGTCTTCGACGAACGTACCCGGCGTGCAGTCGGCCACAATCTGACCAAGTTGTGTCAGTGTGAAGTTCTGAGTGTGATCACCGACGTTGAAGATCTCGCGGCTGACCTTGTCGAGCGGAGCTTCGATCGCCAGGACGCAGGCTCGGGAGATATCGCGTGTATGAACGAATGGCCGCCATTGCTCGCCGTTGAAGATGCGAATGTGTTTTTCCGTAACGGCCTGTGCGCTCAGCAGGTTGGCGACCAGGTCGAACCGCGGCCGATACGACCAGCCGTATGCTGTGGCAAATCGAAGAACGGTCGGGTGAAATGTCGGGTCGGCGGCTTCCAGCAGCGCTCGTTCCGCATCAATTTTCGTTGTCGCGTAGATGGAGACGGGATTGAGTTCCGAATCTTCCGTTACCGTTTCGTCCGAGGCTCCGTACACACTGCACGTCGATGCGAACACGAATCGTGACACACCGTTGGCACGCGCGAGCTGGGCCATCACGCGTGCCGCGGCGTAGTTCACGGCAATCGTTGTATCTCCATCGAGAGCGCATGCGGGATCACCAACGATGGCTGCCAGATGAATGACAGCGTCAACATTGCGCAGCGCCCGCACAACATCCTCGACGTTCCGAAAATCGCCATGCATGAATTCCAGCCGAGGATGATCCAGCATGGATTTCAGTGCGTCCCGGCCAAACAATTCGAGGTCCAGAATACGGACACGGTAGCCCTTCCGCAGAAGCTGCTCCGTCAGGACCGAACCGATATAACCTGCGCCGCCGACGACCAGAATGTCCTCGACCTTGTCATCACCGCCGGCGCGTGTCACGACCCGATAGCGTTGCGTCAACGACATCCGCGAATAGCGGATAGCGAATACGGTCATGCTCAGCAGAGCCCATGCCGGGACGGCAATTTCGGCCGTCGCGGCCAGACGATTCTGGACGAGACCACCCAGAAACAAATGCAGTATGAGACCGATGCCACATGCCGTTGTGACGCCCATGAACCGCGATCGGATCTGCGAACTGAGCAGTGGCCGATAAAGTCCGGAAAGTGTCAGTAGAAACACAGCCCACATGGCGAACCAGCCGGCGTGCAGCAGGTATACCCTGTTGAACTTTCCGACCAACTGGCCAACCGGGTCGTCGAAGTTCAACTGTCCGCTGAATGTCACGCGCAGAACCGCGGCCGCCACCAGCACGGCGTTGGCAACCATGAAGTCAACACTCATCCGGAACACGACGCGTTTCAGCGACGCATTGCCGAAGAGTCGACGTCGCAGCGGGTGGCGATTGATGGCCGCGAGAAGTCTGTTCTGTCCCGTCATGTTCTGCATCCGTGCTCAGGAACCGCTTTCAGGCCGCATGCCTCACGGACCCCTGTGAGTGCTCAACAGCCCGCATGACTTTGGTGGCTGCGGCCACCATGTCGTGCAAATCACTTTCACTCAGCGTCGGGTGGACCATAAACATGATGGCCTGATCCGCATGCGTCGCGGCGACGGGCAAGCGATCTGTCGGCGCCAGACCGGCCTGCTGTATTGCCAGTTCGTTGTAAACTTCAGAGCACAGCCCGCTGCCGCACGGGATGCCCTCGGCCTGCAGACATTTCACGATCTCATCACGCGACCACTCGCCATGCAGGCAGTCAGCGGCGACGTTGACGTAGTACTTGTAATAACTGTGTCCAAAGTCCGGACCTGGTGTCAGCACTTGAAATTCAGGGATGTCGGAAAGCTGCTCATCCAGAATTGCGGCATTGTCGCGACGCTTCCGAACCCACTCGTCCAGGCGTTCCAGACCGATACAGCCGATCGCGCCCTGCATTTCGGTCATGCGCCAGTTCGTCCCGAACGACTCATGTAACCACTTGAAGACCGTATCATGCTGGCGTGTGTAGACGGCGTCCCAGTCTTTTCCGTGATCCTTGAAGCTCCAGGCTTTCTTCCACAATTCGGGCGAATTCGTTGTGACCATACCGCCCTCACCGCCAGTCGTGAGGATCTTGTCCTGGCAGAATGAGAACGCGCCAATGTGTCCCATTGAACCGACTGGCCGGCCCTTGTACGTAGCTCCGTGTGCCTGAGCGCAGTCTTCGATGACCGTCAGCTCGTGAGCGCGGGCGAGGTCCATGATCGGGTCCATGTCGCATGGCCAGCCAGCGGCATGAACGGGGATGACAGCACGTGTTTGCGGCGTCAGTTGCGCGGCAATCGTCTCAGCGGTCAGGTTACCACTGACAGGGTCGATATCTGCGAAGACGGGTTTCGCCCCACGCATCACGACGGCACTGACAGTCGCAATGAATGTCCGCGAAGGAACAATGACTTCGTCGCCATCGCCGATGCCGGTTGCAACCAGTGCCAGTTCCAGAGCGACCGTGCCATTGGTCACGGCAACAGCGTGCTGGCAGCCGGTGTAGCTGGCGAAATTCTGTTCGAAGGCATGGCAGAAGTCGCCGGTCCAGTAATTGACACGCCCGGACTCAAGCACGGCCCGCACGGCATCGAGCATCTCGTCGTCAAAGACCGGCCACCGCGGCAGCGGCTCGGTGCGAACGGGAGTGCCTCCGTCACGAGCAAGGCGGTCAAAGTCCGCAAATCGAGTTCGCATGGGGGATACCTGAGACACCACACGACAACCGGCTGACAGCGCAGACGATCGGTATGGGATCGGAAAAGAAGTGTCGATTGAGTGGGCGAAGGAGTGAGCCGCGTGACCTGGAACTGGCCGACGACGTGTCGAGAAAGATGAGAGGTGTGAGGACAAAGTCCTGAAGACGGCGGAATCGCCAATTGGTAGGGGGCGGGCTTATATCAAAGGCTGCGCCGGAGCCACAAGACCGGATAGAACGTCGGACCAGCCTTAGATGTGAGGTGGAAAAACTCGTCCAGGAAGGCAATGACTGGTTCGCAGGCTCCCGCACGAGAGAGAGTGCACTGTCTCGGTAGCTCTGCTTCGTCAGGCTGAGCGGACATACAATACATTCAATGGGCCGGAATGCTCGGGCATTCTGTCCGTTCGTTCCCGGTCGGAGGTTTGGGAACGCATCAACAAAGCTGACTGTCACGGTTTGGAATCAACACCACCCATCGGACTCATACCATGAAGCTGTTTCGATCCATCCTCGTCTCGATGGCAATTGTGCCAGTGATCACGACCATCGTGGCAGCGACTACGGTGCCGGCGGCCGAGCGTTCCGTCGCGATTCGGTCTGACTTTCCAGGCGGAAATGTGAAAGTCACGCAAAACGACGGGAACACCATTCACGCTGCTCCCGATCTGCGCGGTGATCGTGCCTGGTTCTATTGGCACTTCGAGGCGACGGCGTCGAAGCCGGGACGCGTTCGCTTCGTGTTTCCGGAGAAGGTCATCGGTTTTCAGAACGGTGCGATCGGCTTTCAGGGACCTGCAATCAGTCTCGACGGTGGCGCAACCTGGAACTGGATGGGCACGGACAATGTCGACGGCAGTTCGTTCGCTTATGACTTTGCCAAGGAGGACAAGGCCGATCGATTTGCGGTAACGATTCCGTATGTTCAGCGCAATTTGACCGCGTTTCTGAAGATCAATTCCGACAATCGTCATCTCAAGACCAGTGTTCTGACGAAGAGTCGAAAGGGACGCGACGTCGAGTTGCTACAGATCGGGGCACCAGGACCAGGGAAGAGACCGGTTCTGATGACGGCGCGTCATCATGCGGCCGAGACAATTGCCAGTTATGTCCTGCAGGGATTTCTGCAGGCCGCAATGTCGGACTCGGCAGCGGCGGAAGAATTTCGTTCGCGGTATGCGCTCTTCGCCATCCCGTTTGTTGATAAGGATGGCGTGGAGGACGGTGACCAGGGAAAGAACCGAAAGCCTCACGATCACAATCGAGACTACGGAGAAAAGAGCATCTACCCGGAAGTACAGGCGATCAAAGACCTCGACCGAAAACACGACTTTCGATTCTCGCTGGACTTCCATTGTCCGACGCTGGTCATGCAGGACCATCAGGTCATGTATTTCGTCGGGGCCAAGGGGCATCCCGTCTACAACTTTGACAACGTCTCAGAATTCACGAAGTGGATCCGAAAAGGTCTGCCGGAAAATGCGCCTCACGGGCCGCTTGTCTGGCTCCGGGATAAGCCGAATCCGGCTCCGATGAACTCGTGGTACTTCGGGTCCAAAAAGAACGCGATTATGGCGGCGACTCTGGAAATTCCGTTCGCACCACCCGGCAAAGCAACCGACCCGGCGAGCTGTCGGCGTTACGGCAAGGTCATCCTGGATGCCTGGGTCAACACGCACTTCGTCTCAGCAGCCGGTGAGAGATAGCAGAATGGGCGAATTACTCGACGCGTCCGAGTCCGCGTCGAATCAGCCAGTCGTGGGCGCGGTCGGGCCAGGTGCCGATATTCGAGTTCTTGCGGGCACGCATCCCGTAGCCGTGTCCGCCGTTCTCGTAGATGTGCAGTTCCGCGCTGACTTTGTGACGCTTGAGTCCGGCGTAAATCAGGACGCTCCCGAGTGACGACGACCCGTCATCGTGTGTGTGGACGATAAACGCTGGCGGCGATTTTTCTGAAAGTCGTATTTCGCGAAGCAGCTCGCCCGTCTTGTCGTCGAGGACTCGCCACGGATAAATCAGCAGTGAGAAATCCGTGCGACACGATTGCCTGTCGACCTCATCCATTGTTTCGTAGGCGGCAACATCTTCGGCCGTGTGAAGAATCGAAGCGACCTGACCGCCTGCAGAGAATCCCAGCACGCCGACCTGGTCACCTTTGATCTTCCAGGCATCGGCTTTCGAACGAATCAGACGCAACGCTCGTTGCGCATCCTGCAGAGGACGTCTCCATGCCGGCTCGCCGTCGGGTGTGGTCTCGTTCGTGCGGTAGCTCAGAACAAACACCGCAATGCCCAGTCGATTCAGGAACGGTGCCGCCTCGGAACCTTCCATGTCAGGCACGACCTTCATGAAGCCCCCGCCAGGCAGAATCAGTATCGCAGTCCCGTTTGGATTCTCGGGCAGAAACACGTCGAGTGTTGGACGTCGGATTTTGATGACCCGGGTGATCGGCGGACTCTCACCCTTGCGAGGCGGCTGGGCAGTTCCAGTGTCTCGAAGCGTTTCACCCGGCGCAAGATCAGGCCAGACTGACATGGATGATCCCTTCGACTCCGCCGCCATCACACTGAATGGGCACAGCGCAACGAACAAAGCTGCACAAAGCGCTGCACGGATCGCTCGTAGTCGAAATCGAATCACGGTTGTGTCCTCAGTTGTGAGTTGTCGCTTGGCCGCCCGCCAGGCATCGTCGGACATGGTGAGTCCGCGCAACACATTATCTCAATTCCTGAAATAGACTTTCTGGCTGTAACCCAACACGGGATACGGCGGCACGTTGAAAGCGACGTGCTTCTCGTCGGCGAGAGAAAAAGCAAAGGCAACAGGATAGGGCTCACCTTTATGGCTTTGACGAGTCCCGCGGGCCACAAAGTCAAATCGCGTGATCTGACCGCCCTTCGACTCGACGAATCCCAGAATGCTCAATTGCATCGAATGGCTCTTTTCGGTCGCCATCCGCATCGAGCCCGTCAATCGACCGTTCTTCAGTTCGAGATCGAACTTTTTGATTGTGCCGCCACGGTTCTGGTCGAACGTGATGCTGTCAACCAGATGCCATACGGCGATACGCGTTTTGAGACTCTCGGGAAACGTCCCTTCTGCGAGTGCCGTGGCTTCCTCTTTGAGGATCCAGAGTCGATCCACGGCAACTGTTTCTGGCAGCAACTTGTCGAACCAGGGAGTGCGTCCGCTCCCGCGTTCGCTGAGATGCGACATCATCGTGGCAACGACGACTGTGCCTTCCGGTGCTTCCTCGACGTACAGGTTCTTCTTATCAACTTCACCCAGCGGCTCGACGACATATGGTTCATCTGGCGGCTGAAACTTCGGCAAGGCAGACTCGAGCAGGTTCAGCACTTCTTTCCTGCTGGTGGCGGAACACTGGCCGAGCACCTGCCCGTCCGGTGTGAAGATGCATGCTCCGGACTGCCAGTAACGGATGTGCTTGCTGACACTTCTGAAGAACTCACCGTCGGCATCCTGCCGTTTTGTATCACGGACGTGAGTCGCGACCGGCACGACTCTGGTACTCAGAAGGTTTACGATCTCTGCATCGTTAAAGGCCGTCACGCGGCCCACACTGGCGGAGCCTCAGCACGGGCCCAGTGGGTGAGTGCCGCCATTGCTCGAAATCCATAGGAAGACTGGCTTATTCTCTTTCGCAGCCAGCTCGCGAGCCTCACGGACGGACAACTGCCACGGAACCGACCAGACCCTTTGATGACTCATCCGAGTCAACTTCTGATGCAGTTGCTCAAACTCGGCAATGGTCAGTGTGCTCTCGGCCGGCTTGCGTGACGCCTTCTCATCGGCGATCGCGAACGCTGTGTTCGCGGTGACGATTGCGAGAGTCACCAATAGACGCGGAATCCAATCGGCTGCTGGCATGGTTGTGCTCCTGTCATGGCGAGAAAGATGTCACACAGATTATTCCCGCCTGCCGGCGTCGAACAGGACCACGTGATCGATAAACGGACTTACGTCTGCATCGCTCGCCTGTTCGACAAAAACGAAGAAGCCATCAATGACGTGATGGTCCGTGATCCCAGTGCCATCGTCGCGACTCGCGTCAGTCGTGAATTCGAGGCGTTGAGTCATCCGCTGAACCGTGTCTGAATTGCTCATCACGCCCGAGTGTCGTCGCTCACGGCCGTTGGATTACAGGATCTGCCCGGATTTTGGAGGATCGTGTGACCGCGAGCCGATTTCGCGGAGTTACCCCGTGACGTCCCATTCGCCGAGCCCGTCTGTATGCCAAATCCAAGCGAAAACTCCGCGACAGAGGTCTTTGTCAGCGCTCTGACGCTGCACCAGTCGGCGCTGCGCGGGTATTGCCAGGCGGCTTTGGGAATGGGGAAGAGGATAAATGGGTGGCACTTTTCTCACGCGCTGGCTCAGCCAGTCGTATCTGTGGTCGCGCAAGACGATGACGGCGGAACGGAGTCCTTCAACTTTCTATGGCTGCCGCGAGCCTCCGCGGTTCGCCCTCGACCGGTACGTGGCATCCGCTCAAACAGGCAGTTGTCCCCAAAGCCCGTCGCGTCATTGCTAATGCCACCAGGGATGCGACAATCGGTTCTGCTATTGTGAGGAACTCTCTACTTGTCCGAGGAGCTGCGAGCATGACCCCGTCTCCCGTTGCGATTACTGCCGAGCCGATTTCGAATGCCATGTGTCGGTTTACGGTCGGCTCACCCGTGTATCCCGAGGCCGCGTTCTACTTCGGCGGCAAGGACCGGGCCGCGGGATCGGCTCTGGCAGAACGCCTTTTCGCGATTGACGGCGTCACGTCGGTCCAGGTCTCGCACGACCAGATCACCGTCGGAAAGGCGACAGCCGCCGACTGGCCGGTGATCGGCGGGCAGATTGGAACAGCCATCCGAGATTTTCTGGCCAGCGGGGAACCGGCCGTGTCCGACTCGGCTCGGAAGAGCATCCCGCCGGCCAACGAGATCCGCGAACGCGTGCAGCAGGTGTTGGACACGGAGATCAATCCGTCGGTGGCATCGCACGGTGGCGTCATCAAGCTGATCGACGTGAAAGACAACCTGGTCTATATCCAGATGGGCGGCGGATGCCAGGGATGCGGCCAGGCCGACGTGACCCTGAAATTCGGGATTGCAACGGCCATCCGTGCCGCAGTGGACGGAGTAGGCGACATTCTGGACGTGACCGATCATGCATCCGGCAGGAACCCGTACTACACGCCGTCGAAGAAATAGTTGATGGTCGATAGTTGATGGAGAAGCAGAAACGGCACTTGAGGCCAGGTCATCGCAATCAGCAATCAGCCATCAACAACCAAATCTCGTATTCTGCTGCTGCTGCCCACGACAACGTATCGAACCGATGCGTTCGTGTCCGCTGCTCGACAGATGGACGTCGAGGTGACCGTCGGTTCTGAACAGCCCAACGCGCTGGCCAGGCTGAATCCGACCGCGTTCCTCACCCTCGACTTTCATAACCCCGTTGAAGCCGCCCGGCAGGTGGCCGAGTTCGCGGCCGCTCATCCCATTGATGCCGTTGTCCCGGTGGACGATCAGGCGACCCCGGTCGGAGCTGCGGTCTGCCAGCGACTGTCTCTGCGGCACAATTCGGTCGAGTCCGTGCGGGCAGCCAGCAACAAGCACATCACGCGCCTGCTATTTGATCAGGCCGGTGTTTCGTCTCCGGGCTTCAGACTCTGCCCGCTGGATGCTGATCCTGAAATCCTCGCTGCTCAGGTGCGATATCCCTGCGTCGTCAAGCCGCTGGAGCTGTCCGGCAGTGCGGGAGTTATTCGCGCTGACAACGAATCGGAGTTCGTTCGCGCCGCAGGTCGGCTGACAAAGATCGTGCAGACCGCCGCGAGGACTGATGTCGGCACACGAGACGTCGACGAACACCGACCGGCGGCAGATCAGCCGCCGTCATTGACCAGCCACTTCCTCGTCGAAGACTTCATCAGTGGGCCAGAGGTAGCACTGGAGGGACTCGTCAGCCGAGGAGTACTGCAGCCGCTCGCGCTGTTCGACAAACCCGATCCACTGGAGGGGCCGTTCTTTGAAGAGACGATTTATGTAACGCCGTCACGTCTGCCGGCGGATGTTCAGGAACAGATCGTCAACTGCACCAGCCACGCCATTGAGGCGCTGGGTCTGTCGGAAGGACCGATCCACGCGGAGATACGCCTGGGCGTCGATGGACCTTCGATGATCGAGGTCAACGCCCGCTCGATCGGCGGCCAGTGCTCTCACGTCCTCAGATTTGGCACGGGCATGTCGCTGGAAGAACTGATCATCAGACACGCCCTCGACGCCGACTTCAGTCCACCTCAGCGCGACCGCGTTCCTGCCGGAGTCATGATGATCCCCGTTCCGCGTGCGGGACGACTGATCGACGTATCAGGTCTGCGGGATGCGGAATCCGTTGCGGGCATCGAACGAGTATCGATCACAGCGCATTCCGGCCAGAAGCTGCTACCCCTGCCTGAAGGGTCTCTGTACCTGGGTTTCGTGTTCGCCCGCGCGTCCTCACCGACCGCGGTCGAAGCGGCGCTGAGAGAAGCCCATTCCCGACTGGAAGTCCGCATCGAACCATCCGAACCGTCTTCCGATGCGTTCGCTCCTTCCACGCGCTCGAGCTGTTGAGTCGCTGGCTGGCACAGGTTGCGTGCTCTGTTGGCAGACACCGAACTGTACCAGGCCCTGTTTGAAAACCCGTAGGATGGGCACTCTTGCCCGTCCCCACATCACGATTCATCGAGAAATGGACGGGCAGGAGTGCCCATCCTACGAGCGGATTCGAGTTTTCAAACAGAGCCTGGTGTCGCGAAGCTGTTCGAGAAGTGGCCTGCGGGAACATCACGTCGATCGGCAGGACAGTTCGGCCGCAGAGTTGAAAATCCAGGCCACGAACGGGGCTTCTGGAACCGCAACGGTACGAGCAGGATCGCTTACGTTGGCTGAATGAGTCGTGGCCAGCGGGGCGCCATTCCCGCTGATCTGCCGCCAATGCTGTCCCGTCTGGGAATGAGTGAAGAGGGCTGGCCACATCTGGTGAAAGACTTTGGCCGCGACTTCCGACGAGCGGCGGGATCGCCAGCCAGCCTGTCCGCAGAGGCGTCCCGCCGTGACCGCCAATGGCTGCAAGGCACGCGAACCGCCGAGAGTGTCTTCATCAGGCCAGCCTGATCACGCCACGGCTCGGTCACGCGATTTCCCTGCGGCCTGAACAATCAATGGGTGGCACTTTTCTCCGCTCACAAAGAGATGATCTCGTCCTGTTCAAACCAGCCTTTGTTGGTGACGGTTGAGGCCAACAGTTCAGGGTTTTCTGTGTATGCGACAAGAGCAAGGCTTTTCTCGGCACGAGTACATGTCACATAGAATAAACGCCTTGTTCGATCTTCACTCGTTTCTTTTCCAGCAGCGACGTTCTTTCTATCAGTGCTAGTTGGCGTCGGGCGTGATCCCAAAACGTGGGTGTTGGGGAATCGGGAAAATATCGAGACTCCCTTCCGGTTGATGGTTGAAGTCGGACCGGGAAAGGAGTCTCGATGGAAATTCGCATGGAAGCGGATGGAC
>CAUZFZ010000094.1:0-41255 GCA_963579025.1 Planctomycetota bacterium
CGATGATCGCACCGTCAATTGAGGCAATGTGCGTACAAAGACGCTCGTCTGCTAACGGCGTGAATTAGCGGCCACATTCAGTGGTTGCGGGATGCGGCGCTGCAGTGGCCGTTCGGTGAACTGCATTGCGAATCGGTTCGGACAGGCCTAGAATCCGCGACTTTCCGCAACACCCGTATGCCAGACGGGTTAAGTCAAGATCAGCCAAGTCGCAACGCAACCCGTGTATTCACAGGACGTTGCAACCTCTGGCATCTGACGGTGACGGTATGTTTGAAGGTATCACCGACAACTTAAAGAACGCGCTGTCGTTCCTGAACCGCGGCCGGCTCACCGAAGCCAGCATCCGCGAAGGAATGCAGACCGTGCGCCAGGCGCTCCTGGAAGCCGATGTCAATTATGACGTCGCCCAGGAACTCGTCGACTCCGTCACCGAGCAGGCGATTGGTGATACGGTCCTGAAATCGCTGAGCCCGACTGAGCAGATTGTCGGCATCGTCCATCAGGGTCTGGTCGATCTGATGGGCCCGGTGGATCACTCGCTGCACCTGCAGAAGTCGGGCGTCACGATTCTGATGATGTGCGGCTTGCAGGGGTCTGGAAAGACGACCACCTGCGGCAAGCTGGCTCGCATGCTGGCGGAACAGGGACACAAACCGTTCCTTGTCGCGGCCGACCTGCAGCGTCCCGCCGCTATTGATCAGTTATGCGTTGTCGGCGAACAGATTGGTGTGCCGGTCCATTCAGAAGACCCACAGCAGACGACTCCGTTGAAGGTTTGCCAGAACGGCGTGAAGCGGGCGAAGGCCGAGGGACGCGATGTCGTCATCCTCGACACCGCCGGCCGACTGCACATTGACGACGAGCTGATGGCCGAACTGGAGCAGATCGACAGCAAGGTGCAGCCGCACCAGATCCTGCTCGTCTGCGACGCAATGACCGGTCAGGACGCGGTCAACAGTGCGAAGGCATTTAACGAAGCCCTCGAACTGGATGGCGTCATCCTCACCAAGCTGGACGGTGACACTCGCGGTGGTGCGGCGATCTCGGTGAAGGCCGTCACCGGAGTGCCCATCAAGTTCGTTGGTATCGGCGAACAGCTCGACAAGATCGAGCTGTTTCATCCGGATCGGATGGCGGGTCGGATTCTCGGAATGGGTGACATGGTCACTCTGTTCGAGAAAGCTCAGGAGCAGATGGACGAGGATGAACTGCTCGACGCCCAGGACAAAATGGCGCAGGGCACGTTCTCGCTGCTGGACTTCCAGAAGCAGATGAAGTCGATCCGCAAGATGGGCCCCATCAAGCAGATCATGAAGATGATCCCCGGGATGGGCGGTCTTACGGATGCAATGGACGGCGGGGACGATCCGGAAAAGGATCTGAAACGGGTCGATGGAATTATTAACTCGATGACCGAGTGGGAACGCGAGAACCCGAGTAAGATCGATCGAAGTCGCCGTAACCGTATCGCGAAAGGCAGCGGCGTCGAACCGTCGGAAATCAACGGACTGCTGAAGCAGTTCAATGAAATGTCGACGATGATGAAGCGCATGTCCGGCATGGGAATGTCGGAACGCATGCAGGCCGTCCAGGACATGGCGAAGAACACGGATCCCAGCGGTCAGTTCAAAGTACAGAAGCAGCGGAGTCGCCGGGGACCGGTTGATTCCAGCAGGGCGAAGGAATTGAAGAAGAAGAAACGCAAGGACACGAAGAAGGCGCGAAAACGAAACAGGTAACACAGCAGTCCTCTGCGTCCCTCTGGGCCTCCCTGGTTGATCATCACCACGGGGACTTGAAGGAACGCAGAGGGAATCCAGATGAGGAGTTCCAGGCAGTGGTAAGAATTCGACTGAAGCGAATGGGGCGGACTCACCGACCGTTCTTCCGGATTTCGGTGATGGACCAGCGAGTGAAACGGGATGGCCGATCCATCGAGGATATTGGTCACTACGATCCCATGGTTCCAGATAAGTCGCAGCGCGTGACCGTCAACATGGAGCGCTACGATTACTGGATCGGCGTGGGAGCGCAGCCCAGTGAAAAACTCGCCGTGCTGATCAAGAAACTGAAAGCCGGCAAGTGGACGACAGGTTCTGCTCCACCTGCGGCAATCGCTCCGAAGCAGCCTGAGCCTGCACCGGTTCCGGAAGCTCCGGCGGAAGAAGCTGCCGAAGCGCCGGCTGAGGAAACAGCGGAAGCGGCGGCTGAGTGAGTTGTGACAGGGTGACAAGGTGAGGGGAGACAAGGTGCTCCTCGCTCGTCACCCGGTCGCCATGTCACCCCCTCACCTTGTCACTTTGACACAAAATGCGTTTCGACGTCCTGACACTGTTTCCAGAGATTCTAGAAGGCTGGCTCGGGCAGAGTCTGCTCAAGCTGGCGATTCAGAATGGACTGGTCGACGTCAGGCTGTGGAACTTTCGAGACTGGACGAAGGACAAACGCCACTCGGTCGACGACAAGCCGTTCGGTGGTGGTCCTGGGATGCTCATCATGTGCGAGCCGGTGTTCGACTGTGTCGAAGCCGTGCAAGCGGATGGTGACGAGCCAGGGCAACTGATCATGCTGACGCCTCGCGGCCGCAAGCTCGATCAGCAGTTTGTTCAGGAGCTGTCGGAGTACAAACGAGTGCTTCTGTTGAGCGGGCGGTACGAGGGTTTTGACGATCGGATTCGCCAGGGCCTGAAACCGCTGGAAGTTTCCGTTGGCGACTTCATCTGCAACGGCGGCGAAGTGCCGGCAATGCTGATCATCGACGCGGTCATCCGGCTGATCCCGGGCGTCCTCGGCGATGAAACGAGTTACAAGTACGAATCATTCGCTGAGACGGGGCTCCTGGAATATCCCCAGTACACCCGACCCCGGGAGTACAACGGGATGCAGGTTCCAGAGGTTCTATTGAGCGGACATCATAAAGCGATCGCCGAGTGGCAGAACGAGCAAGCGATCGAAGCGACGCGGGAGCGGCGGCCTGACCTCTATGAGGCCTACCGCAAACGTTCGTAGTAACCGCACTTGTGCGGTTCCAGACGGCATCAAAACCCGATAAATCGGGTGACTACAAACAAGGGTTGAAGCCATGCGAAACGAAATTCTCGATCAGATCGAACAGGGCAGTCTGCGTGCAGAGCCGCTGAGTTTCGAGATCGGCGATACAGTCGATGTTCATTGTCGAATTCAGGAAGGGGCTAAGGAACGCATCCAGGTTTTCACCGGTGTGGTCATTGCCCGTCGCGGTTCTGGAACACGAGAGACATTCACCGTCCGCCGCATTGTCGCCGGTGAGGGTGTCGAGCGTCTTTTTCCGATGCACTCGCCCAAGATCGCAATCCTGGAAGTCAAGCGGCACGGCATCGTTCGCCGGGCCAAGCTGTACTACCTCCGCGATCGTGTCGGCAAAGCCACACGCTTGAAGGAACGTCGTCCGAAGAAGGCCGAGTAGCGTTTCGTGCCGGGTCTGGTAGCTGGATTCGCAAGAATTCAGTCTGCCGATTCGGTCTGAATTCTTGCGAATCCAGCTACGCCATAAGTCCAATCACAATTCGCCGTGCTCAAGCTCTCGGGCGAGTTCGGCGAAGCGTTCCCCTCGCTGGACGAAGCTGCGAAACCAGTCATAGCTGGCGCAGCCTGGGGAAAGCAGGACAACGTCTCCCGGCGCCGAGTACGCGACTGCCTGCTTGAATGCTGCGTCGAAGTCCGCGGCAACTCGGCAGGCGTGGAGCGGTGTTTCCGAGCGAATCAGCTCTTCGAGTACGGCTGCGGTCTGACCCATCAGGACGGCAGCCTTCGCATTCGTGCTGACGCAGCGTGCCATCGGTGTCAGATCGATCAGCTTGTCGTATCCGCCCGCCAGGATGACGACCGGTTCAGTAAACGATTTCAGCGCCGCAATCGTTGATTCCGGTGTCGTGCTGATGGAGTCATTGAAGAACCTCCGGCCCTGGAATTCGCCAACAAACTGCAGACGGTGCGGCAACGGCTGAAATTCACGGAGGCCTTGCGAGACGTCGTCGATCGAAACTCCGGCGAGTATCGCGGCAGCCATCGCCTGCAGGGCGTTCTGGCGGTTGTGAGCTCCTGGCAGATTCAGATTCTCGTTCAGATCAATCGAGCCCCTGGCGTCCGGCATTTTCAAGACTGCTTGATCCCCGTCGAGCCACACGGAATTCGGACCCGGCTGCCCGCACAGAATACGCTGGGCATTTGAAGTCCATGCTGCGACATCCGAATCGAGAGCATTGAGGACGCACCAGCCATCAGACGTCTGCCATCGAAGTATCGCCTGCTTGGACTGGCGGTAATGCTCCAGCGAACCGTGCCAGTCCAGGTGATTCGGCGTGAAGTTTGTGACAACGGCGATGTCCGGCCGGGCACGGATCGCGTCAAGCTGGTGTAGCTGAAAACTGCTCAGTTCCAGCACCACCCAGTCATCACTGCGAATGCGGTCGACTTCCGGAAGAAGACTGCGGCCGATGTTGCCACCCAACCAGCAGTGTTGTCCGGATTGATCGATCAGTGTGTGGATCAGAGCCGTCGTCGTGGACTTCCCGTTGCTGCCCGTGACCGCAACGACCCGCCCACGATTCAGTTGCCAGAACAGATTCATCTCACTGCTAAGCGGGATGTCTGCCGCATGCATCCGTTGAAGGAGGGGGTGATTTGGGGGCACGGCAGGATTTACGAGGACGAGATCGGCATCGGCAAAGTGTGACCACTCATGTCCGCCGAGGGCGTAGTCAGCGCCGGTTACGTTATTGAGCTCGGCGAGCGTCCCGGCGAGCTGTTCCTCGGTTCGCTGGTCAGATACCCGTACTCGGGCCCCACGCTCACACAGATACCGGACTACAGCGGCACCGCCGCCAAACGAACCAAGCCCCATGACAGTGACCCGCTGGTCCGTCAGCTCACAGGATTCGGGCCTGTTGTCTCGTTTGATCACGCGAGAATTGTGCACGAGTCGTCTGCCGCGTGAAAGTCGAACTCCACGCCGGACCATCGCAACGTGGCTTAATCACCAGGCCCAGACTGCCGTTCCGCCTCCGTAGTGCAGGGATGTCTGGTCGTTGGCCTGGGTGGTGTAATTGAGGCTGAGCGTCAGGCGGCGGGTGGCCTGCCACGAAAGGCCCGCTCCCAGTACGGCCCAGTCGCTGCCCAGGTCCAGCCCGCGGGTGGTGAACGACGGTGTCCCGCCGAAACTGCTGGTCACGGATGTCGACTCGTCGGCGTATTCGTGCATCCACAGAGCCGACAGTGTCGGGCGGATCGGGCCGCAGACTCCGTCCTGTGTCCATTTGTCACAGCCATCGACCGACTGCAGGAACAGGCCACCCAGGTAGTGGTCCGTCTCTGCCGACTGCCTCGGGCTGCCCGTGCTGGCGTCCGATCGGCCGAAGGCGCCGAACAGACCCATCCGCTGGCCGCGTTCGACTTCTCGAAACACTCCAACCATCACTCCACCAAGCCCATAGTCCAGACCTGCTGCATTGCCGTCACTCTGCAGGAACCCGCCCATGCCATAACCAGTCACGAAGCCGTTCCAGTCGCACGCTGATGGCGACTGTGCTCGTCTTTGCGGTGCGTGAATCATCAGCGTGTCGATGTCGGTCGCGTTTGCATTGTCGAGAACGGACGCGCATCCGGTTGACGCAGACACCAGGCGGATGGATGCGTCTCCAGCACCGAAACCGCCAGGTGTTGTGATCACGAGCGGCGGCGGGCTGCTGAATGGGGTCGCGTTCAGCGAGTCGCCTAACTGGCCGAGGATAAAGCTGGTTGTCTGCAGACTGGCGACTCCCAGCGAGCCGAAGATGTCGCCGCCGAGTTCATTCAGAGTGGCCTGCTGCTGATTCGGTGTGAGCAGGAAGAACTGGTCCAGGGCCGCACCAGCTTCTCCGCCCGCCGTTGGAAAAATGACGTCCAGAGCTGAGCCCACCGCGCGTTCGTTGAACGTCTGCCCGAGTGCTCCGAGATTCAGCGCCGTTCGCGACACGGACAACTGCACGTTGCCGGGGTTGTAAATCAGGTTGAAGTCGCGACTCACCACGTTGTCGGTCAGGGATGCATAGGTACCAGTCACGCCACCGTCGGCATCGAGGATCGTGTATAGCGTCCCCAGATCGGGATTGCCGCTGGCGATCACGTTGACGTTGCCGCCGTTGAGCGTGGCGGACCCGCCGTTGACATCGATGAAATCGTTGTCCGTGCCGGGCGTCGTGGGGTTACTCGCGGGATTCAGTTCGACTTCGAATTCCGACCCGGCTTCCTGAGTGAAGTTGCCGTTCACTGTCATCGTTCCGATCGAGTTACCTGGAGCAATGCGTCCGCCGCTGTTGATCGTGGTATTTCCGACCATCCCGGCCCCGCCAAGTGTCCCACCGCTATTGACCGCGACCGCTCCGGGCAGGCTGCCGTTGACGCGCAGAGTGCCCGCGTCGACGGACGTGTTCCCGGGCAGCAGGCTGGTGCCGGTCAGATTGACTGTGCCCGCTCCCAGTTTGGTGAGCGTTCCCGTCCCACTGATAACGCCGCCGAAGACACTCGCCGAAGAGTTGTTCACGCGGAACGTTCCGGCATTCGTGATTTCGATGCTGCCCAGGCCGGTCAGTGAGCTGACCGTTTCCGTGATGCTGTCGATCTCGAACACGGCTCCGGCGGTCACGTCGATGCCGACACCACTGGCGAAGCGTTCGTCGCCTGAGTTCAGCGTCAGTCGGCCGGCCTGCACCGAGACCAGTCCCGTGAACGTGTTCTGTCCCTGCAGCACGATCGTACCCACTCCGGTTTTCGTCAGTCCGAACGGGCCACCGGTCTCGCTGATGATGCCCGTCAGAGTACCCAGGCCGCCGCTGTCGGCCTGGCTGATCGTCAGGTCATTCTGCAGATCGATGTTGTTCGCGGAGGTGATGCCGTTGGCCAGGTCCAGCGTCGAACCGAGGACGGTCAGCGTGCCGGTCCCCAGCCCGAGATTGTCTTCAAGGCGAATCGTGCCACCGTTGATTGACGTCCCGCCGTGATACTGATTCGCGGCACCCAGCACGAGCGTGCCTGGCCCGGACTTGAACAACTGACTGACCGTGCCGTCTCCACCGTTGAGCAGCGAATTGTCGGTCAGGTTGTCGCTGATGGTTGTCATCCCGGTGATGTCAAACATCAGGTCAACATTGTGCAGGAAGAAGCCCGTTCCCAGCGCCTGCCCGTCACCGGCACCCGTTCCGCCTCCGGAACCAGCGGTGACCGCGTTGCTGCTCGCCGTGGTGTTGCCGCGGATGACGAGCATCCCGCCCTGTTCGACAAACACAGCGCCTCCAAGGGCCGCTCCGCCGCCACCGTGGCCGGCGGTCGATTCGCCGCCGGCTCCACCAAACGTCCCGCTCGTTCCAGGCAGTCCATCGGCTCTGAGCTGGCTTATGCCAGCTCCACCAGCTCCGGCACCATATCCGCCGTTGCCACCATCGCCGGCAGTCGCAGTGTTTGATCCGCCGCCGCCGCCAGCACCGGCACCGAAGCCGCCGTTTCCACCAAGAT
This sequence comes from Planctomycetota bacterium, assembly GCA_963579025.1. Classification (GTDB taxonomy): domain Bacteria; phylum Planctomycetota; class Planctomycetia; order Planctomycetales; family Planctomycetaceae; genus CAUZFZ01. The sequence goes on from CAUZFZ010000094.1 coordinate 7,531, forward strand.
TCCCCAGGAATGAGCCGCCACTGGCACCGCCCCCACCACCAGCAAACCCGCCGTTGCCCGCGCGATTCCCCACATTGGTCCCCTCTCCGAGTCCTCCGCCACCACCGTTGATGCCTCCGTCGCCTCCTTGAGAATTGCCGTTGTCCGCCCTGCCAGTCCCACCTCCACCACCATTTCGTCCGCCGTTGCCACCAAATCCTGCCGAGTCTCCCCCGTTGCCGCTGCCGCCGCCGCCGCCATTCTCACCGCCAGCACCACCGGGAAGCGAACTCCCCCCCGTAAGCGGATTCCCTCGCAGTCCGGAACCACCACCACCACCGTTCGTGCCACCGTTTCCGCCCATGAGGCCGCTGTCGTCACTGCCGCCCCCACCAGAGTCGTCTCCGCCGTTTCCAGGTACATTTCCGCCAGCACCGGCATTCGGGCCACCGCCGTCTGCCCCGAATGATGAATTGTTGTCGCCACCATCGTCGTTCGCCCCTCCACCACCACCGCCACCGCCGCTTTCCGCAGAGTTGCCGCCATCGCCATTGAGCCCTCCACCGCCAGCGCCTCCGGAATTGGACGCGTTTCCGCCGTCACCATTGAGGCCACCGCCGCCCGCACCGCCAGAGCTGGTCGCGTTTCCACCGTTGCCGTTGAAGCCTGCACCGCCGGCGCCTGCGCCGGCCGACGCGTTGCCGCCATTTCCGTAGAGACCGCCACCTCCGGCCCCGCCCATATCTGAAGCACTTCCACCATTACCACCCAGTCCACCACCCCCACCGCCGCCGCCGAACGTGTTGGAACCGGAACGAGTCCCGCCCTGACCGCCTGAGGCACTGTTATTAGTAATGGCAACATCATCCAGCGTCACTGCCGCCCCACTGCGAACGAACACGGCCGCCCCCGCACCCAGACCGCCGCCACCCGCGCCACCGTTGCCGGCACTGCTGTCACCGCCGTCGCCGCCTGTGGCCTGACCTCCACTGAGCGTCAGATACTGAATCGTGACCGTGCCGCTTTCCACATAGAACACGCGATGGGCATTGTTCCCGCTGATGGTCAACGTCGTGACGCCCGGCCCGTCAATGCTCAGTTTCGCATTAATCAGCGGCAGAGGACTGGCCAGCGTAATCGTCCCACTCCCACCGGCACCGCTGAAGCTGATCGTATTCGCCGGATCGCCCAGGGCATTCGCGTCCGTAATCGCCTGCCGCAGCGACCCCGAACCGGTGTCGTCCGTATTCGTCACCGAAAATGTCCCGGCCGGAGCAGAGACCGCCGAGCACAGCAGTCCGATCGGTGTGAGCAGACAACACAGCAACGTACGGCGAATCGTCATGATTCCAGTGTCTCCTCAGCCAACCGAATTCAATGCCCGGCTGGACATTCCTGCGTCCGCGATCCCGACCACATGGATCGCCCAATCGACGACGCGTATCACAGACTTCGACTGTCACAATCCGGCTGCACGATGCAAAACGCATTTGGATGTGCACGCGACACCACCCGCCAAACCCGGCCGATCCACGGATTCCGGGCGAACAGATCGTTTCGACAGCGTCCTGGCATGGGGCCGGCTTCGGCTCGGGACCTTCGTGAACTCTGAGCGAAAATGACTTCCGACGCCTCGCGGACGCTGCCGTTCCGAAATGTCGACCGGTAAGGTGTCATCGCACCAACAACCGGTTTCTGTCTGAGAGAGACACCCATGATCCGCCGCTGCACTTTCCTCTCGTACCTCGTTCTCACGACGATCATCCTGCTGAACCAGGTCAATCCGGCTGCTTGTGCTGACGACTATGGGAAACCCAATGTTGTACTCATCCTTGTGGACGATCTGGGTTACGGCGATCTGAGCTATATGGGAGCACCGGATCTCAAGTCTCCGAACATCGATTGGATTGCTGAGCACGGCATGAAGTTCTCGGACTTCTACGCCAACTGCCCCGTGTGCTCACCGACTCGCGCGGCTCTGCTGACGGGACGCTATCAGGATCTTGTCGGCGTTCCCGGAGTCATCCGCACGCATCCGGAAAACAACTGGGGGCGCCTGATCGACTCGGCGGTGTTGTTGCCGAAAGTGCTGAAGCCGGCTGGCTATCACACAGCGATTGTCGGTAAGTGGCATCTCGGCCTCGAAACGCCCGACACACCTGTCGATCGAGGCTTTAATCACTTTCACGGCTATCTCGGCGACATGATGGATGACTACTACAAACACCGCCGTCATGGCATCAACTACATGACGCTCGGTAAGGAGACGATCGACCCGAAAGGGCACGCCACGGACCTGTTTACCGAATGGGCTGGCGACTACATCAAGAGCCGCAGCAAGGATCAGCCGTACTTCCTTTATCTGGCTTACAACGCTCCACACACTCCGATTCAACCGCCGGCCGAATGGGTGACGAAAGTGAAGGCTCGCGACCCGGACATTACCGATCGTCGTGCGAAACTGGTGGCGTTGATCGAACACATGGATGAGGGCATTGGTCAGGTCACGAAGACAATCCTCACCGAGCAGGTCGGGCCGAACCCGCGGCCCACTGTCGTTATCTTTTCGTCCGATAATGGCGGGCAGGTCTCCGTCGGAGCCAACAACGGTTCGCTGCGTGACGGCAAGCAAAGCGTGTACGAGGGCGGGTTGAAAGTCCCGACGTGCGTCGCGTGGCTGGGTGCGGACCATGTCCAGGCCGGATCGTCCACTGACATGCGGGCGATGAGCATGGACCTGTTCCCGACTGTCTGCGAGATCGCCGGCGCGAAATTCGATCACAAGATTGAAGGCGTCAGTATCCTGCCCACACTCCTCGGCGAAGAGCAGCAGCCACTGCGACAGGACTGGTTCTTCAGTCGCCGCGAAGGCGGAACGCGATACCAGGGCAAGACGATCGAAGCTGTGATTCGAGGGGACTGGAAACTGCTGCACAACAGCCCGTTCGAGCCGTTGGAACTCTACAACCTGGCCGACGATCCGCAGGAAACGACCGACCTCGCGACGAAGAACCGAGGGAAATTCAACGAACTGTCAGCCGCATTCCGCCGCCAGCTCCAGCGCTACGGAGCCGTCCCCTGGCAACGGCCGGCTGAGTAGACCGCCTCCGCGCGATGATGCAGCGGATCCACTGAACTTCGAAAAGAACCACGAGGCGAGGTGCTGGAAGTCTCGCAACTGTGAACACCATGCAACCTCCAGTTCTTGAACTCACCGACGTGAGCCGATCCTTTCCAGGGGTCCGCGCGCTGGACGGGGTGACGTTCTTACTCCAGCCGGGCGAGGTACATGCAATTGTCGGAGAGAACGGAGCCGGGAAGAGCACTCTCATAAATATCGTCTCGGGAGTCTTGAAACCGGATTCCGGCTCCGTCCGATTGAACAACGTGGAAGTTCAATTGCGAGACCCGGTCGATGCGCGGGGACGCGGTATCGTCACGGTCCATCAGGAAGCGGAGCTGTTTCCTACGTTGTCGGTCGCTGAAAACATGGCGCTGACAACCGGCCTGCCACTCCGAAACGGCCTGGTCGACTGGCGAGCCATTGATCACACAGCACGGGAAGCCGTGCGACACGTTGGTGAGGCAATCAATGTGACCGCCCCAGCCTCGCAACTGAGCGTTGCACATCGCCACATGACGCATGTCGCCGCTGCTGTCCTGCAACAGGCGAGCGTTCTGGTCCTCGATGAGCCGACCAGTGCACTCAGTGAAGTCGAAGCGCAATGGCTGTTCGAGCAGATCAACCGATTGAGAGCATCCGGCGCGGGAATCATCTATGTCTCGCATCGGCAGGATGAGATTTTTCAACTCGCCGATCGCATCACCGTGCTGCGAGACGGAAAACATGTCTGGACCGGGGCGACGCACACCACTTCGCCAGGCGAACTGATTGAGCGAATGGTCGGTCGTGTATCCGGCCCGTTGCCGAGCGCACGAACTGCCGGTGACAAACGGCCCGCGGGCAAGCATCCCGGTGAATGCCGATTGCGATGCTCACACTTGAGTGACGCTGCCGACCGTTTTACGGACGTTTCGGTTGCTGTACACGCTGGCGAGGTTGTCGGCGTGTATGGACTCGTCGGTTCCGGACGCACGGAGTTTGCTGAGTCCGTCTTTGGATTGAGACCGACGTCGAGCGGAGACCTCCTGCTCGACGGTCGAAATCTGAAGGCCCGGTCACCAATGGATGCCGTGAAAGCCGGCATCGCATTCGTCCCGGAAGACAGACTGAGACAGGGGATCTTCCGCGGTCTGTCGGTGCGAGCCAACTCGGTGATTGCCAGCCTGCAGCAATGGGCACACGGACCGTTTGCAAGTGCGCGCGACGAGCGAATTGCCACGGCGCGTCAAATTGAACAGTTGTCCGTGCGGTGTCGCTCAATCGAGCAACCGATTGCAGAACTGTCCGGCGGGAACCAACAGAAGATCGTGCTGGGGCGCTGGCTGCTGACCGAACCGAAAGTGCTGATCCTCGATGAACCAACTCGCGGCGTCGATGTGGGCACGAAGCCGGAGATCCACCGGCTGCTGCGAACCGCGGCCGACGGTGGCTGCGGCGTGTTGATGATCAGCTCGGATTTACCCGAAGTGCTGGCGCACTCAGACCGGATCATCGTGTTCCGCAATGGCCGCGTTAGCGGAGAGTTCGACGCGACAACAGCGAGCGCAGAGGGCATCGCATCGGCAGCGATACCTCACGACTCAGATGACATGCCGGTTGGTTGGAGCACAGGCGAGCGGGGCGGTGTCAGCCCCCCGATATCGCACGACGCGACCAATTCGCTGGCTGCCACTGATCGGCCACCTGAGCGAGTTCGACTGGCCGGCCTGGTCTGGCGACCGGAAACCGCGCTCCTGGCAGTCGTGCTGATTCTGGCCGCCTGGCTGGGAGTGGGCAGTGAGGAATTCCGGCTCACCGATCTGGCGACGCATGCATCGATCTGGGTCGTGCTTGGGCTGGCTGCGGCCTGCACGATCCTGGCGGGTGGAATCGACATCTCGATCGGTTCGCTGGTCGGATTGTCCGCCGCAGTGACTGCGTTGATCCTGAAATCAACGCTGCCCGAAATCGTCTCGATTCCACTGGCAGTGATGGCAGGCGTCGCCACCGGAGCCCTCGGTGGGTCACTGAACGCAGCCATCGCGCTGGCCGGACGCGTGCATCCGATTGTCGTGACGCTTGGGACGATGACCGTGTATCGCGGGATTGTCATTCTTCTCTTGAGTGGCAAAGCAATGACCGGCCTGCCCGATGCCTTCGGCCACCTGGCCGTGCATCCGGCCAGTGGCTTGCGGGGACTGATCCTGGTCGCGGCAGTCGTTGTGGCCGTGCTGGCCTTCTGGCTCCGATACTGTCGCAGCGGACGGCATGTCTATGCGATCGGTTCGAGCCTCTCAGCCGCCCGGTTGTGTGGCGTCTCTCAAACCAGGACCTGGCTGCTGGCGTTTTCGGTCAGTGGCGGGCTGGCTGGTCTGACGGGCGTTATGACACTGGCTCACACACAGCAGATGCAGGCGCGGCTGGGCGCCGGCTGGGAACTCAGTGCCATCGCGATCGCTGTCATCGGTGGCGTCTCGATCACGGGCGGACGTGGAACGGTATTTGGTGTCGTCCTCGGGGCGATCCTTTTGCGACTGGTGAACAGTGCGCTCGTGCGGTGGGGCATTCCGGATGCGCAAGTGGATCTGTTTGTGGGTGGCATGCTGCTGCTGGCCGTCCTGCTGGACCTCGCCTGGCGACGGAGGCTGGCCCTGTGAAATGGCGACCACATGTCCGTTTGCTGATTGAGCACGCGCTGCCGTGGCTGCTGCTGATCGTCGCCTGCACGATGGTCTTTACTCAGGTTAAACGTCCGGCGCTGCTCCTCAGTGTGCTGGTGCCATGGGCCGAGGTCGGCGTTCTGGCCATAGCGATGACCGCCATCATCCTTACTGGCGGCATCGATCTGTCTGTCGGATCGACCGTGGCGCTGTGTGGCGTGGTGGTTGGCGTCCTGTGGCAGGACTGCGGTGTTTCCATAGAACTGGCAGCAATGTGCGGTGTTACAGTCGGAATAGCGGCAGGAGCATTCAATGGACTGCTCGTCATTGCTGGTCTTCCGCCCCTCGTGACGACCCTCGCGACGATGGCATTTTTCCGTGGACTGGCGATGAAGATCTCAGGCGCCGAAAGAGTGACAGGATTCCCCCCCTCGTTCACCGACTGGCGACTTGTGGCCGGGCAGCCGATTCAGTTCTGGCTGCTGATCGCTGTGGCAGCGATCGGGGTCGTTGTCGTTCACAACACGACATTCGGTCGACGGTGCTACGCGATCGGCGAAAACCGACTGGCGGCGCGCTACGCCGCGATACCAGTCAAACGCACTGACTGCTTGCTGTACACGGCCAGTGGTCTGGCTGCGGGGCTGGTTGCCGTGACGAACGCGGCGCGACACAACGTGGCGGTGCCCGATGCCGCACAGGGCATCGAACTGCAGGCCATCGCATGTGTGGTTGTCGGCGGCACTCTCATTACCGGCGGCCACGGAGGCGTGCACCGGACATTGCTCGGACTGGCAGTGATTTCATTGCTTGATACGGGGCTGCAGTTCCTGAGCACCCGTGTTTCGTTTCTGACTGCCGAATCACGCTTGATCGTCGTTGGTGTGCTCCTGATTTCAGTCACTGTCTGGAATGAGCGCGTGCGCCGCCGCGCATAGCTCTGTCTTGGACGTTGATCCGGTCATCAGCACCCGCAAGAACACTCTGGCGTCAGTTCTGTTCGTGTGCTCTGCCTGGAAGTGGAACCGAGTACGCTCGAATAGATAAACGGGCTAACGACCTGAACCACCGCACGATGACTCTGGCAGGCACGACGGGCCTGCTCACGGCTATGCCAAATTGCCAGGGAGTGGTCTCGCTTGGTTGCGAACAAATCTGGTGAGGCGTACGCTTTGCCCCCTTGCTGCTCAACATCATCTGAATCTGCTTCTCGTGTCACCTGATTCCAGGAGTTCCAGGCCAATGGCTACGACGAATCTCAACGTGCACTTCAATGCCCCCAGTGTTCGGTTCGACACGTGGGCGCAACTCAGCAACTCTGCTAGTCAGCTTTCAGGTCTGACGGACGGGACGCCCGAGTTTGAGAAGCTCCACGGGGAAACCGACACCCTCGTAAATACGCTTCGCCCCATGGAAGCCTACATGGGATTTCCCGGCAAGGCGGCTTTCGAAAAAATCTTCACCCTGTTTCAGGCCAGGGACTACGTAGGCTTCGAGACCGCAGTTCAAGCTTCGTCCGGGTTGCTGGAAAGCGGCGAGTATCGTCGTACCGAAATCGAAAAGGCCTTTGGACATTCGGCTCCCGATGCCCATTATTTTGAAGTGCTGGTTGTCTGTAACACCTCGCCCGAGGGACAGGAGAGGATCCGACAGGAATTGTGGCAGTGGCGGAGCACCCATGACCATTTCGCATACAACGTGGTCACCGTGGGCAGTTTCGAAGACGCCATGATGGCGATCATGTTGAACTTCAACATTCAGGCCTGTGTGATCTACGACGAAATCTCACTCGATTCGCATCAGTCGCTGCATGCTTTGGAAGGTCTCAAGAAGAGCCTGTCCACTAAAATTGCGGCATCACCAGACCGACCAAACAGCGTGCTGCTTGGGGACTTCATTCACCAGCTGCGCCCAGAGATCAACCTGTTTCTCTGCACGAAAATTTCGCCCGAAAAACTGGCCGGCGACGTGAAGTCGTTCTTCCAGAGAATTTTTCATCGCCACGAAGCGGCCAGCGAACTGCACCTGAGCATCGTCAAGGCGGTCGCTGATCGCTACGAAACACCGTTCTTCGACGCCGTCAAGCGGTACAGCCGACAGCCGGTCGGAACATTCCACGCGTTGCCGATCGCACGCGGGAACTCCGTGTTCACTTCGCCTTGGATGAGGGACTTTTACGAGTTTTACGGCGCTGACATCTTCCTGGCCGAAAGCTCGGCAACAACAGGCGGCATGGATTCGATTCTGCAGCCAACCGGGACGCTCAAACGTGCCCAGGAAAAGACCAGCCAGTGCTACGGATCGAAACAGTCGTTCTACGTGACAAACGGTACTTCGACGGCAAACAAAATCGTCCATCAAACCATAACGCGACCTGGCGACATCGTCATGCTGGACAGGGCCTGCCATGAGTCGCACCACTTTGCATTCCTGCTCACCGGAGCTTCGCCGCATTATCTGAACAGTTACCAGTTGGATAAATACTCGATCGCCGGGTCGGTTCAATTGGTTACGATTAAGAAACAGATGCTCGACCTGAAAAAGAAGGGGCTGCTGGACCGAGTCAAGATGATCATCCTGACCAATTGCACCTTCGACGGGCTGACCTACAACGTGCAGCGGTACATGGATGAGATTCTCGCAATCAAGCCAGATATCGTTTTTCTATGGGACGAAGCGTGGTTCGGTTTTGCCCGTTTCGTGCCGCATTATCGGCAACGGACAGGCATGCACTCGGCGTCCGTTCTTTCCGCGAAATACAACAGTGACGAGTACCGGAAGGAATACGAGCAGTACAAAAAGTCATTCCTTGCGAAGCACCCTGAACCCGACGACGCATGGATCGAACAGCGACTGATGCCCGACCCGGACGAGGCAAAGGTTCGTGTTTACGCCACACAGTCGACGCACAAAACGCTGTCATGTTTTCGGCAGGGATCGATGATTCATGTCTACGACGACCAGTTCAACGAAAAAGCCAAAGATCAATTCACAAAGGCCTACTTTACCCATACGACAACTTCGCCCAACTACCAGATTATTGCATCGCTTGACGTCTCCCGTCGGCAGATGCACCTGGAGGGTTACGAACTGGTTCAGCGTCAGATCGAAATGGCGATCCTGATACGAAAGGCCATCAACACACATCCGCTGTTGAAGAAGTATTTCCATGCCATGGGACCTGCGGAATTGATTCCTGAGCACTACCGCATTTCAGGTGTCAAGTCGTCGAAGGAAGGCTTCAAGGCAGAGAAGGAATGGGAAGCTGTCGCTCGGGCGTGGGAAATGGACGACTTTGTGCTTGATCCGTGTCGCATCAACGTCTACACGGCTAAGACAGGCATCAGCGGATTCACGCTGCGAACTGCATACCTGGCGGAAAAGTACAGTATTCAAGTTAACAAGACTGGACTGAATACATTCTGCCTGATGACCAATGTTGGCACGACTCGCAGCAGTGTCGCCTATCTGATCAATTGCCTGATTCTGATCGCTGAAGAGTGCGACCAAAGAGACCGGCACTTCTCTGACGCACAGAGAGAGAAGTTCCAGGAGAAGCGAGAAACGGTCACGAAACTGCCACCTCTGCCGCCGATTCCGCCTTACCATCCGAATTACCTATTGGATGCAGACGGGATAGCCGGGAAGATGCGGGAAGCTTACTTCGATGGATACGACTCCGACGTCGTCCAGTATTACTCAATCGATGAACTGGGTGAGATGGTGAACGCGGGGAAAGAGGTTGTTGGTGCGTCGTTCGTCGTTCCCGTCCCGCCTGGCTATCCGATGATCGCCCCGGGCCAGTGTGTTACAAAAGAGACCATTACGTTCCTGCAGGCACTGAATCCGAGCGAGATTCTTGGTCTCGACCCGGAATTGGGCGTGCGGACGTTCAAAGAAGAGTTCATTAAGAAGGGCTCATCGCCAATAGCCTCAATTACCAAGGCACCTTCTGGAACGGAAAAGGGTAAAAAGAAGAAGGCCGCGTCCTGAACAGGCAACGCTGGTAAACGACAACGCGCACCCAGGAGGAGATAACTGTGAGCATTGATCGACAGGATTTACAACCCGACGGACTTGTTAAACCTCCGCAGCCCTACGGGCAGGCAATCGCCGTTAGCTGCAGTAAGCTTCTGTTTGTTGCAGGCCAACTTTCGGTCGATGTCAATGGCGAAACCGTAGGTAGCGACATTCAAAGTCAAACGACCAAGGTTTACGAGAATCTGGTTGGAGCGTTGGCGAGTGCCAATGCGACTTTCGCGGACGTCGTGAAAATGACGACGTTTCTCGTCAACGCTGACGACGTCGCCGGTTACTGCGATACCCGCTTCGAAATGTTTGCGAAGTACTTACCCGAAGGTCCGTATCCAACAAACACGATGGTCGTTATCGATCAACTGCCGAAAGGCGAATGGCTGTTGGAAATTGAGGCAATTGCGGCGTTGCCGTAATGCTGTACAGTCGGAGCTGGACGCCCCAACGCGATTGCCGCGGGGCTGGCTCGGTCGAGTACCGCCTTGAGTTGATACGTCGTCGTAACGAGGTCGCTGCCCAACCAGGGGGTACGCTAATCCATCCAACAAGACAAGGCAGAGACACCGCCTGTGGGCCACGGTGGCGGACTCTGCTGGTGTGGCACAATACACTCCCTGGCTAGTCGCGTACGTGAGTTGAGGCGCCCACCTCATCCAGTGTTTGGGAACCCATGCTTAATCTTCAACACCTGCTTGTCGAACATTTTGTCGCCGGAATAAAGCTGGCATATACTCAGATGTATGGTGACTTGGAGTCGACGTATGTCTCCGTGCTGGAATGGGCCGGGCGATTGTCGCTGGAGAACATTTCGAATTCAGACATGCTTTACCACGACGTCGAACACACGGTCATGGTCACCATGGCCGGTCAGGCGATCCTGAAGGGTAAGCATCTTAGCGAAGGTGGGGTTTCTCCCAGGGACTGGCTGCACTTTACGCTGGCCACACTGTGTCACGATATCGGATACGTCCGAGGGGTCTGCAAACAAGACGACGAGAATGTCGTAGCCACTGGCGTCGATGGCGGCACGATTGAGATCGAACCGACGGGTACGGATGTGGTGTTGACGCCGCATCATGTCAGTCGCAGCAAGCTGTTCGTCAGAGAACGGTTCGGTGGCTCGCAACTGGTCGATATCGATGTCGATCGAATCGCAGACTACATCGAGATGACACGATTTCCGATTCCGGACGACGAGTTCCATCAGGACACGACCAGCCTGGGGGGTATGATGCGCTCCGCTGATTTGATCGGTCAGTTGGGAGACCCCGGATATTTGAGGAAGCTTCCCGCCCTCTATTATGAGTTTCATGAACTGGGCACGCTCGGCCACATCGGATGCTCAAGCCCGACGGAAATGCGGCACAATTACTCCGGGTTCTACTGGAACGTGGTACGCCCCTACGTGATCGACGCACTGCGGTACTTACGGGTCACCCAGGAGGGGAAGCAGTGGGTTGCGAACATGCATAATCACGTGTTTGACGTGGAACATCGAGAGGTCTGAGACATCCGATGGTAGATACCGAAAGCATCGCCGAAAAGCGTCAGTTGCATGCAACGATCGATGCGCTGCGCGATGAACTCGAGCAACAAGCTGGTTCAACGAATCAGCAGGTACTTAATGCTGTTGCCGGGATGCGAAGCCAACTCGTCCAGCATCAGGAGACTGCTAGTGAGCTGCGTGCGGAATTAGAGAAAGCTCACCAGGAAAAGAGCAACGCTCTGACACGCGCCGCCGGTGACACTAATCGCGCCATCAGTGAGATGCAGGACGCTATTGCGTCATTGCGGGACGAGATGGAACATGTCCGTGATCAAGCTAACGAGCGAACACATGCAGTGCGCAGTGAAAAAGACGGCGAGATAAGGAATCTGCAGTCAGCAATCGCAGCACTGCGAGATGAATTACAGATCGCGAACCAGGAAAAGCAGAATGCTTTGACACGCGCGGCCGGCGACACGAGTCGCGCTGTCAGTGAGATGCAGGACGCTATTGCGTCACTGCGGGACGAGATGGAGCTTGTCCGCGATAAAGCTAACGAGCGAACACATGCTATGCTCACTGAAAAAAATGGCGAGATACGGAACCTGCAGTCAGCAATCGAAGCACTGCGGGATGAATTGGAAGTGATACGTGGTCGAGCTGATTCGGCTGAGGCGTCTGAACGCAGCAAATGGGCAGCCGAAAATGGGACGCTAAAGAAGGCAATTGGAGTTCTACGCGACGAACTTGACTCAGTCGAAGAAACGCACAAGTTTGACCAACGTGCTCTTGAACAAAAAAACCGCGAAGAAGTGAAAGTCTATCAGGACATGGTAGCAGCACTTCGAGCCGAGTTAGAGAAAGCTCATGGCAACGCAAAGTAGAACAAAATCGACCTCGAAGAGTAGTTCGTCCACGCCAAGTGGCGCGGAACCGGAATTGCTCCTGCATGTTGTGGATTCGCTTGCCGAACTCCGCACGCTTGACGAACAACTGAAGCAGTTGTTGAAGATCGTCAACGAGCAAACGGGTGCCGAACGCGGCACGTTGTTCCTGCACGATGCAGAGAGCAGCGAACTCTATTCCCGCGCTTCGCTCGGCGACAAGATTCCGGAAATCCGGGTCTCGGATACGGCCGGGGTAATCGGCCAGGTCTTCACGAGTGGTGAAGGCGTCCTGATCGCGAACGCCTATGCCGATGAGACCTTCAATTCGGCCGTGGATGAAATGACGGGATACAAAACACGGAACATCATTTGCGCGCCGATACGGACCAGGTGTGGGAAGGCGCTGGGTGTCGCCCAAGCGCTCAACAAAACCAAAGGTCGATTCACAAAAGCGGACCTGGAGTTGCTGGAACTGATCACGCTTCAGGCATCTACGGTGCTGCAGGGATCCCTCTCCGTTTCTCAGATGTTGGAGAACCAGCAGAAAGAGGCTGAGTTCCTCGACATGGTTGCGAAGATCTCGTCCGAGATTCAGTTGGGGCCGCTGCTGATCATGATCATGTCAATGATCACTGGCATGTTGAATGCCGAGCGGGCGACATTGTTCATCAACGACGAGAAGACGAACGAGCTATACACCGAGACCAGTGCTGGTGCAGTGGGTCAGCGGGAACGGATTCAATTCCCTAATGACAAAGGTATCGCTGGTACAGTTTTTCAAACGGGTGAATCGGTCAGCATTCCGTACGCTTATGCCGATCTTCGCTTTAATCCCGCGTTTGATAAGCAGACAGGATTCTTCACTCGTTCGCTGCTATGCGTGCCCCTCGCCAACAAGCAGGGAAAGCGAATCGGAGTCACCCAGGTCCTGAACAAGATCGGGGGCACGTTTACCAAAGATGATCAAGTTCGCCTGAAGGCATTTACCGCGCAAATCACAATCGCGCTGGAAAATGCCAAACTGTTCGACGACATGCAAAGTATCAAGCAATACAACGAGGGCATCCTTGAAAGTATGTCTAACGGGCTGGTTACGTTTGGTGAAGAGAAGCAGATCGTGACTTGCAACCAGGCCGGGCTGAGTATTCTTGACGTGGCACTGGATCAAGTTATCGGCAAGTCCGCACAGGAATTCTTTGGAGACAACAATAGCTGGCTCGTCGACAATATCGAACGAGTGTCAACAGAGCACGAGTCCATTGTTACGATGGATGCCGAGATTGCGCTTGAGTCGTCGGAAGAAAAAAAGTCTGTCAATGTCAACGTCTCGCCACTGACTGGTGGCAAGGGAGAGCATCTTGGGTCGATGGTGCTACTGGAGGATATCAGCACCGAAAAACGAATGAAGTCGACGATGTCCCGCTACATGGATCCCGCACTGGCCGAGACCGTGCTGGAAGCGGGCGGCGACATTCTGGGCGGCAATCTGAGCGAAGCCACGGTCCTGTTCTCTGATATTCGTGGTTTCACGACCTTGACCGAGGAGCTGGGTGCCAAAGGCACGGTCACGATGCTGAATGAATACTTCACGGTCATGATCGATTGCATCACCGAAGAAGGCGGGATTCTGGACAAGTTCATTGGTGACGCGATCATGGCGGTATTCGGCACACCGATTGTGCATCCCGATGATCCGGATCGGGGACTGCGCACGGCAATCAAAATGATGACCGATCTGGCGGCGTTCAACGTCGTTCGCAAGGAAAGGGGCCTGAAGGCCATCGACATCGGTATCGGCTTGAATACCGATCAGGTGGTATCAGGGAATATCGGTTCTCCCAAGCGGCAGGAGTACACCGTTATCGGTGACGGAGTAAACCTCGCGGCTCGGTTGGAAAGTGCCTGCAAACAATATGGTGCGCATCTTTTGATCAGCGAGTTTACGATCAAGCAATTGAAGGGCACATACCGCACGAGAGAAATAGATTCCGTAGTGGTCAAGGGCAAGACCGAGCCAGTTCTCGTCCACGAAGTGCTGGACTACCACACCGAAGAGACGTTTCCGTCCATGTCCGACGTAACGAATTACTTCCGTGATGGAATCACCGAGTATCGTGTCGGAAACTGGGATAAGGCGACCAGTTCGTTTGAAGAAGCTCTCCAACTGCATCCCAACGACAAGGCATCCAAGCTGTATATCGAGCGTTGTGAGTTCCTGAAGGAAAACCCGCCGGAAGGGGAATGGACGGGCGTCTGGGTAATGACTTCAAAGTAGCACGAGTGTTCTCACAATCGATTCTTTCGTGCTGGCTGCGCCGCCGGAACAGCGGAGGTAGAGAACAAATCCGAGCTGCACTCAATGCCCACTGAGCTTGTGGGCAGAAATGGCACCGACTGCTGGAAGTTGCCTGAGCGCCTGAAGGTGGCTGAGAATGATCGTCGATGTCCACAGCCACGCGTGGGAATATCCGCGACATTTCACGGATGACTTCCGTCGGCAGGCGAGTCGTGCGCGGGCGGGCGTTGAGGTCGATTTGACCGTGCGGCGGTCCGAGTATCAGGCGACAGCGACACTCGCGGACCGGACGATTGTTTTCGGAGGCAAAGCCCGGCTAAGCGGGCTGTGGGTCGACGACAGTTATGTGGCGGATTACGTCGCGACTGAACCGGACCGCCTGATCGGATTTCTATCGCTTGATCCAACTCAGGAAGGCTGGCAGGACGAACTGCGTCACGGCCATCAGCAATTGGGCCTACGGGGCATCAAGCTGATGCCGATGTATGCAGGTTTTCGCCCGGATGAAACGCGGCTGGATTCGCTGTGGGAGTACGCGACCGAACACGCGCTGCCTGTGTTGTTGCACACCGGCACAACGTTTCTTGCGCAGGCACCGCTGGAGTGCACACTGCCAAGGCATCTTGATCGAGTGGCGATCCAGTTCCCCGACGTCAGGATCATCGCCGCACATCTGGGCCATCCCTATGAGCCGGAATGCGTTGCCTTGATTCGCAAGCACCCACACGTCTATGCCGACGTCAGTGCGCTTCACTACCGACCGTATCAGCTCTACAACAGCCTGATTCTGGTGCAGGAGTACGGGGTCTGGGACAAGCTGCTATTCGGCAGCGATTACCCGTTCACGACAGTCGACGCATCGATTGACGGATTGCGAAACCTCAATCAGCAGGTGGAGGGAACGCGACTGCCGCGTCTGGATGAACAGCAGATTGAAGCGCTGATCCATCGCGAGAGTCTGGAGATTCTCGGACTGACCGAATGAGCGTCCACATGGGTCCGGCCGGCGCGTGACACGGCCGCTCGCGTTCACGCAAGTCCGTTGTGCCGCAGCAGGGCGATCGGGTCCGGTTCCCGACCACGGAATTCGCGGAAGACATCCATAGGATGACGGCTCCCACCCAATGACAGCACTGTGTTTCGGAACCGTCGACCAATGCTGGCGACGGCTGCCTCATCGTCTAACCCTGCTTCTTCGAAGGCACTGAAAGCATCCGCACTCAGGACTTCAGCCCACTTATAGCTGTAGTAACCTGCCGAGTAACCGCCAGCGAAGATGTGCGAGAACGCGCAGAGCATGCGGTCCTCGGGAAGCATCGGAAGTACCGACGTCTTCTCTGCCACGCGCCGCTGGACATCAAACACCGTCTCGGCCGAGGTGTCACCGTCGGCTGGTGGAGAGAAGTTACTGTGCAACTGAATGTCCGTCATACCGAATGTGAGCTGCCGCAGCATCAGACTCCCCGCCCGGAATGTGCGGGAGGCTTTCAGCTTTTCAAACAGTTCTTCGGGTAACGGCTCTCCCGTTTTCCAATGGCCCGAGATGCTTTGCACGGTGGGCCGGTGATAGCACCAGTTCTCCATGAACTGACTGGGCAGTTCGACCGCGTCCCATTCGACATTGTTGATGCCGGCGGCGTCGGCCTCATCGACAGTTGTCAGCATATGCTGGAGACCGTGACCGAACTCGTGAAACAACGTTTCGACTTCGCGAAACGTCATCAGCGAGGGTGTGTCTCCGACCGGCGGTGTGCTGTTGCAGACCAGGTGAGCCACAGGCACACGAACTTTGCCGTCGATCAGGCAGCGGCCCAGACAATCATTCATCCAGGCGCCTCCGCGTTTGTTCTCCGGCCGTGAATACGGATCGAGATAGAACCCGGCAATCTGTGTTCCGTCCTCGTCGTAAATCTCGAAGTAACGGACATCGTCATGCCAGACCGGAACGCCATCAGCCTGTCGCACCTGAATTCCGAACAGCTTCCCAACCAGTGAGAACATGCCGTCGAGGGCTTTCTCCAGTGGAAAGTACGGTCGCATTTGCTCGTCCGTGTAATCGAACCGCTTTTCGCGCAGTCGTTCTGACCAGAACGCAACATCCCAGTGCATCAGACCGTCCGCGACACCGGACTCACTGGCAAGCTCCCGGATTTCGTCCATGTCACGCACGGCGGCGTCCCACGAAGCTGATCGCAGCGTTTCAAACATCTGTTCGATGGCGGCGGCATCCGGAGCCATCTTGCTGGCCAGGCTCAGTTCCGCATACGAGTCGAAACCCAGTAGCTTCGCCTTTTTCTGTCGGAGAGTCAGGATTCGGTTGATCGCTTCTGAGTTATCAAACTCGCCACTTGACGAACGAGTCATGAATGCTCGGTACATCTGCTCGCGCAGATCGGATCGACGGCAGTGCTGCATGAATGGCATGAAGCTGGGGGTGTCCAGGGTAAACCGCCACGGTCCCGCTTCGGGAGTCGCCTCGTCCACACTGTCGCCAACGGCCGAGTCCGTCTGTTTCTGGCTCAATGATTGCGCGGCCATGGCGAGTGCCGTCGCCGGAATACCTTCAGCGTCATTCAGGTCAGTCAGGATCAGATCGAACGCCTTGGTGGCATCCAGCACGTTGTTCGAGAATTTCGTGCTGAGCTGCGAGAGTTCCTGCACGATGGCATTGAATTGCTCCTGCTGCTCACCATCCAGCGCGATGCCCGCCAGTTCGGCCGACTGAATGCGTTTTTCAACGATTCGCTGCCGAGCCGGCGAAAGTCCGTTCCAGTCGTCGCCATTTCGAATGGCGAGGGCGGCCTGATAGACAGGCAGACTTTGTGAGGCACGCAAGCCAAACTGCACAATGTCATCGAGGACAGACTCGTATGCCTCGCGCAGCTCTGGCGAGTTTTTGACGCCAAACAGGTGGGACACCGGCCCCCAACCGTACTCAAACGGACGATCGATGGCTTCCAAACGGGCAAAGCAACCGTCCCAGGTTGGCTCGATGGACTCTTCCAGCTTGACGAATTGCCGCTCAGCTTCTGTCAGCAGATGCCGGACCGCGGGTTCGACGTGTGCGGGTTCAATACGATCAAAGGATGGCAGGCCGGAGTTGGCCAGCAGTGGGTTGTCATCGACTGCGTCGACGTTTGGAGTGTCAGCGTTCAGTGTTTCGGTCATGGCAGATATCCGTTCCAGGTTGCGGGTGGTGTCCGTCACCGCGCGGAGTGTAGCGCATCGGCGGCTTGTTCCCAAACTTCGCTTGCAGGAATAAGAACAGCCTGACGCGAACAAAATCGGATCCCGTCAGGGGAAGCTGAGTACCTTGAGTTGGCATCGCCGGTGAGACTTCTCGGAAAGGGAGCCTGGAAGCGTCTGCCACATCCGAGTTGAGTTCCAGGACGCGGTGAAAAGAGCGATGCTTCCTCATGCGGTCTCGCCGTTCCTCAGGAAACGTGACAGTCCGCATTCTTTTGTTCTGGCCCAGGGTACATCACTCCATGATCAACATGTTCAGCGACACGGTTACGCAGCCCACTGCCGGAATGCGTGAGGCCATCTTCAACGCCGAATGCGGTGACGACATGAATGCCGAGGACCCAACGGTCAACCGGCTGGAAGCCATGGTCGCCGAGTTACTTGGCAAGGAAGCGGCGGTTTACGCGTGCTCCGGGACGCAGTCGAATCAGATGGGTGTAAGGACTCACTGCCTGCCCGGTGATGAACTGCTGATTGACGAACGCGGCCACATCGCAAACTTTGAGGGTGGGGCACCGGCCGCACTGAGCGGTGTCACCTGCCGCACCATTCGCGCGCGAAGCGACAGCGCGATGCTGGACGTCCCCGACCTGGAGGGACGCATCCGGGCCGACAATCAGCATCTGTGTGTGACGAAGCTGCTGTGTGTCGAAAACACGGCCGGCGGAGGAGGCGGTCGACCCTGGCCGCTGGAGCAACTCAATCGCGTTTGTGACTGGGCGCACGGAAACGGGCTGAAGACGCATCTGGATGGAGCCCGACTGTTCAATGCCGTCGTCGCATCGGGACACAGCGCACGTGAAATCTGCGCTGGCCTGGACACGGTGTCGATCTGCTTTTCCAAAGGACTTGGCTGTCCGATGGGTTCCATTCTGGTCGGCTCGGCCGGGGACATTGTGCGAGCCAGACGCATTCGCAAGTTGATGGGTGGCGCCCTGCGTCAGGCGGGCATCGTCGCGGCGGCAGCGGTTTATGCTGTCGAAAATCACGTCGATCGCATGGCTGACGATCACGCTAACGCCCGAGCTTTTGCCGAGGCGATTGCCGACATCGACGGGATCAACATCGATCTCTCCGCCGTCCAGTCCAACATGGTGTTCTTCCACGTTGATCCAGACATCGGCGACGCTGGGCAGATGTCAGCGGCTCTGCGGGAGAAAGGCGTGCGCATCGGAGCGATGGGCCCACACCGAATGCGAGCCTGCACGCACCTGGATGTGACTCACGAGCAGGTCATCCAGGCATCCGACGCCGTTCGAGAGTGCGTACAGGAAGGAATCAGCCAGTACGCGACACTCCCCTACGGCCCGTTTGCGCGGGCTTAGATTCCGAGCGGCGGGGACAGAGCGATCGCCCGCATGCGTCAACGGTTAGCAGCCGGTTGAAGAAGACCGTCGCCGTGCTCTGTGAGCCGTTCATCCGACACTTCGCCGACATCGGCTGAAACGGCATTCGCAAGGGCGATGATGTCTTCAGATAGTGGATCGCTGATTGGCTCGCCATCGCGGGCGATGCTATGACGACGCGTCAGCGATGGCACGGAAGTCAACACGTCGTGCATGTCGCTCTCGTCCGCGCGATTCACCTCGTTCGCGCCGTTCTTCGCGTTCCCTTTCTTCTGCTCGTTCCTCACGTTCTCGTTGTGCGCGTTCTCGCTCTCGTTCTTCCGCTCGTTCCCGTTCGTTTGCTCGTTCGCGTTCTTCTTCTTGTTCACGTTCCTCTACACGCCCACGCGATCTTCGCTCAGTGTCGTCCTCAGGCCGTCGTGGCAACTCGTCTTCCGGTCGACGCGGATTCGGACGCTCCCGCTGCTCGTTCTCGTCGTCATCTGTTGGCCGCGAGTCGTTGGAATCTGGCCCGGGCACGAGGTTCAGTACCTGTGTGTCACCTCGTTTTGCCTTGCGGACGGACACGTACACTTCCGCTGCATTATTCGATTCGTCGGATTCGGCAGCCGCACGCTCCGGGTCGACACTGAACTTGAGGACGTAACTTCCGCGCTCTGCGGGAGTCCACCTGGTGTCGAACGCATCGGATTCATTGGGGTTAATGTACTCACCCTGAATTGTCTCGCCCGGTCCGACAGTACCCACGAGAACGCCAACCCAGACGGGAGTATTCAGATCGTTGGCATTGTAGATGTCGAGTTCTGAATAGTTATGAAACGTCCCGCCTCCGTTGTTCATCCACGCTCCGGTGATTTGGACTTCGCGCTCGGCTCGTAGCCTTTGACGCGATTCGCCTTCCACCAGAACGTGTTGGAAATCAGGCTGGTCAACCTGCACGTTGACTGCAAAACGTGCCTCGAGCCGGGATTGATCTCCAAAGTATCGCACCATCGAGATCGATATCCTGTTGTCACCAGCGGCAACCGTCCATGCGCCGTCCAGGCCTGGATGCGACACGACTTCACCCGGTACAAGTGAGGGTGTACTGGGCGCACCAAAACGGCCTGTGGTGTAGTCGATCGGCGATCGGCCAGACTCGGAGAGTCGGCTCAGATACGCTTCAAATGCGATGACGCCGTCATGCGTGTCAGCAAACGGGTTGTACTCATATGTGATTCCGACAACCTGCAGCGTGTCTCCGGATCGAAGCGAGATCCCTTCGTAGCTATTCGTCACGACGATGTCACGGTCACCGTTCACCCGAAGATGCACTTCGGACACGACGAATTCTTCGGCTGCTGCCGCGGCGACCGAGCCGTCCGACTGGGCAGACGCTGCCGACAGAAGCAAACGAGGCTCCAGTGATTCGAAGCATCTGGAAGTTGTCGTGAGGTTTCTTCGTCGGTCGCGTCGCCGTCCGAGCAGCACGGCGCGCAGACTCAGACCGTCTTTTCGAAGTTGCATCTCACCATCCCCGGCTGTGACTCAAGTTGCTGTTCAAGGTGCACGCAACCATTCGTCACGCCGGAAAGGGCGTCAAATAGAACTGGAGGTATTCTCCGCAACTCCCAGTAACCGGAGACCTCTCGACGGCAGGCGTGACAGTCCGGTCACGAATGTCACGCTTCCTGCGGACGCGGTTTGACCGGAATGCCATGCGGTGATGTCGCCGCTCGCCGGGCGGGGGCGTCAATCGCTGCCGCCACTCTCCGACTGATCGGTGTCGCGATTCGTGTCGGTGTCGGGAATCGGACCCGTAAAGAACCCATTCAGTTGGATGCCGCAGCGGTGATTTCGACGTCCTGGACGCTGAACTTTACGTCGATGTAGTCGACTTTCTTGTTCAACGTGAAGCGTAGCTTTGCATCGGCTGGCGGTGGATTGTCGGGATCGAGAGTCATCGTCCATGCGAAGCTGGCGGTCCCGCCCCCGAATGCCCCCATAGCCTCGACACTGTCAAACTCCTGCAGCACGTCACCGGCCGCATCAACAAGTAGCGGGGACTGCAGGCCAAGGCCGCCACCGTCGGCCATCTGGTCGATCAGTTTGGGATCCGGGTTGTCCCAGCTCAGCTTCCAGAACTTGAATTTGAGACCACCACCCAGATCCTCTTCACCTTCCGACATCGACAGCATGAAGCCGGCGCTGGTCAGTTTGCTGTCCGTCAGTTTCTTGCCAATGAAACTCGCGGCGTCCGCAACCTCGAATGACTCGGAATCGGCCAGGACGCGCAGCTTGATCATGCCGTCAGCCGATGCGATGGAGTCGGCCATATTCGCGGGCGGATCGAACGCGATCGCCACCTGGCAGCCGTCTTCCGGATGCTCGACGAAGAAATCGTCGTGATCGATCTGGAAGAATCCGGCGCCGGACGCGAACAGGCTGCGATCACGCTGTGTGAGGTCTGTGCCGTTGTTGTCCTTTGCAGCCGTTAGCATCGGAAAGCCCCAGGCGTTTGCCGCCTTTGCATCGTCGCCAACGATATCGAGCACCAGTTCGATGGCTTTGGCCTGCTCGTTGCCCTCGTTGTCGAAATCGAGTTCCTCGCTGACGCGTGCCTTTGTCGTGATCTGAACCGGCGTCGCCGGGCGTGTTGCCATCGGCGGATCCGGCGTGGGGACTCCGAAGTCGTCAGGCCCCAGTCCCGGGGGACCACCGCCAGCCGCAGCCATCATTCCGCCTGCCAGCAGCATGGGAATCATTTCGCCCACGTCAGCCACGGCTCGCTGAACTGACTGGGCGGACATGCGGGTCGAAACCATCGCAACATTACCCTGCGATGACGTTTTGAGTGACCGCAGCAGCGTGTCAACGATTGGCTGCACCGGCTCGGGAGCCAGTGCCTTGGTAATCTGCCACATGCCTGCAAGTTCCTGGGCGACCTGACCCAGCGCCGTTCCCATTGCTCCAGCCGCCGTGGCATCGGCTCCCAGCAGTCGCACTTCCAGCGTGAAGCTGTCGGTCAGGCCGAACCCCAATGAAAAACCATTCAACTGGCCTTTGATGGCGGCCAGTAGCGCGTCCCCACCAGGTGACCCTGTCGGCTCTTCCGGAATCTGATCGGTCAGTCCAGTCGGATCCGCCGGCACGAACGCAATAACGATCTGATTAGTGGCGTCGACGAATGCGAGTTCCGGCCGCGGTGCCGCATCTGGTCCGTCGTCGATCAGCCCGGTGAGAACGCCGTCGTCGGCCAGGACAAGCGTTTTCAAGTTGGGCATATAAATGCAGGGGGTTTCACCCTCATCGAGAGCCCGGTAATAGCTCGTACCGTTATGGTCGGCCTTTTCGAACAGCTCGGTCTGAGCGTCCAGAAACTGAGTATCGAACGGCAGTCGCAATCGGACGACAGCGACCAGTTTGTCGGCCGGGTTTTGGAGCGCAGCCGGACCGGCGACAGCGGCCATTTGAGCCAGCTGTGTCACGTCGCTCACTCCGGCGGTCAGGCTTTCGATGTCCGCCACAGTCACACCCGCCGCGGCTTTCATCATCGCGAATGTGCCCTGCACATCTTCGTTGTCATGAAATGGAGTCAGCAGCTCAGAATTCCACGCCTCGAAGACTCGCACATGCACGAGCAGTTCAGCGTCTGATGGAATCCATGCCAGATCGATCGCCGGGTCACTGGCCACGTTGACCGTCGTCGTTGGGACGGGAGTTGTTGCTGGTGTGGGAGGCGTCGGCGTTCCCGTTCCAGCCGCGGGCGGTGGCGTCACAGAAGCGGGACCGGGTGAGGGCATTGGTGATGTTGATGCCACGGTTCCTGGCGACGGTGCCGCTGAGACGGAACCGGCACCGACACTTCCCAAGCGTGACTGCACAAGCTTCGCGATCATCTGC
Source organism: Planctomycetota bacterium (assembly GCA_963579025.1). GTDB lineage: Bacteria > Planctomycetota > Planctomycetia > Planctomycetales > Planctomycetaceae > CAUZFZ01. The sequence continues at coordinate 30,451 of CAUZFZ010000094.1, forward strand.
TGTTGCTCAAGCCGCTTCTGCCGGCGAAGCGTCGAGAGCAGTTCACGGCGATGAGACTCCAGCGCGATGCGAACATCACCCTGCACTTTCTCCAGAGCGGCATCCACGTTGATGCGGTTGCTGGGCGACAGCTCGAGTTGCACGGCCGATTCGAAATCCTCGGCGGCGTCTTCATGCCGCTTCAGTTGCTCAAGACACAGGCCTCGGTAGTAGTAGACTCGCGGGTCTCGCGTTTCGTGCTCAATGATCTGATCAAGCAACAACCCCGCACGCTCGTAATCGCCTGAAAAGTATGCCCCGCGGGCTTCCGTATACATGCCGTCCAGCGCCTTGGCTTTCTTCTGATACCCGGCGTCGATGGCGGCCGTCCGTCGGGCTTCCCGACGGTACTTCTCAACAGTTCGCCGGGCAGTTCCCTGAACCTTCTCCAATGCCCGATTCACATCGCCTCCACGACTGCGTCCAGATGCTTCCAGCTCAGCGGCGAATGTGAGATCGGCTGCTGCCTCATCCGGCTGATCGTTCTCCAGTCGTGCAAGGCCTCGGAAGTAGTACTGCCGGGAATCACTGCTGCCGTCCCCAATGGCCACCGTCAGCAGAGCCTCGGCGATCTCGTAGTCACCAGCGAAGTAGGCACTCAGTGCCTGGCTGTAGGTGCGACTCTGGGCGGATGCAGTCGAGCTGACAGCCAATACGCTCAGCGTGAGACAGACAACGAGTGACTTCCGAAACATGACAGAACTCCGCAGGTCGAAAGATTCAGGCGATCCCTGCCCTCGGATTGAGGTTCACAGCGTCCCGCAATTCTACACGTGCCATGCGTCACACCCCAAGCGGCGATTCCGGATGTGTGGCTGTTGACCACGAATCCGATCGCGTCGTCGCGACACGGAAAAGCTCGCGGCCTGTCCGGGTTCAAGCATCTGTCGCAGTTGTCCTGGCATTTTCGGCTGGTTTTCTGAAACAATCCCTGGCCACACTGCTGGGCCGCGGGCGAATCGTGATTGGCAGCAATCGCTGTTTTGTGCCAGAGGCGATCACGGACGGCGTCAACGGGTTTCTGTGTGATTACGACGACATCGATGCCTGGGTGTCGCGTGCGCCGTGAAGATTCTGGACGATCCTGCCGAGTTCCAACCGGTCGGAGAAGCTGCCCGGGTAATGTCGCGACAGTACTCAATTGGTAATGTCGCCAGGCAGTTTCTGAAGATTGCCGGCCGTGTCGAAATCAGTACTCGCGCGCCTGCCCCATTCGCGGCGCGTTGACGCGGTCGGACGGTCCGCTATCCTGGCCGGCCGCCTGGCGGTTCGCCAGTCGCGATTGACTCCATTCACACTTGCACGAGGTGCATTATGAGACTGCTGACAGCATTCCTGAGTCTGTTCGTCATGACGGCCGGTCTGGCCCCGGCCGCCGATGTTGATACGTCGGAAATCGCGGCCGGGTCACAGCGAGTCTTTAACGAGATTCAGATCCGCCGACCGATCGTCGTCACGCACGCGAACGACGACTCGGACCGGATTTTCATTGCGTCACAACTGGGCGTGGTGCACGTCCTGCCGAATGACCCGGAAGCCGAAGAGTCGGCTGTGTATCTCGATATCGAAAAACAGGTGGTCTACAACGACAAGATGAACGAAGAGGGTCTGCTGGGCATGGCCTTTCATCCGAAGTACAAGGAAAACGGCCAGCTCTTCATCTACTACACGTCGACAGTTGCGCCCCGCATGTCGATCGTGTCACGATTCACAGTGTCAAAGAGTGACCCGAACAAAGCCGATCCGAAATCGGAACAGGAAATCCTGCGCGTTCCACAGCCGTACTGGAACCACAACGGCGGCACGATCTGCTTCGGCCCGGACGGCATGCTGTACATCGGCCTGGGCGATGGCGGCGATGGCGGCGACCCGCACAAGAATGGTCAGAATCTGAAGACCTGGCTGGGCAGCATTCTGCGAATCGATGTCGATCATCAGGACGACGGAAAAGCCTACGCCGTGCCGAAAGACAATCCGTTCGTCGGCAACAAAGACGCTCAACCTGAAATCTACGCATACGGCCTGCGGAACGTGTGGCGGATGTCGTTCGATTACGCCACCGGTGATTTCTGGGTCGGCGACGTTGGGCAGAAGCTATGGGAAGAGATCAACATTGTCACCAGCGGCGGCAACTACGGCTGGAACCTGCGTGAATCGAAGCACAAGTACGAGAACGGTTCGGAAAAGAGCGACAAGCTGATCGATCCGATCTGGGAATACCCGCACGAAGAAAAGCAGGGCACGGTCGGCGGCCAGTTCGGCAAGTCGATTACGGGCGGACACGTTTACCGCGGCTCCGCGATCCCGCATCTGGCCGGCTACTATGTTTACGCCGACTACGTGTCGGGCGGTGTCTGGGCGCTGAAATACGACAAGGCGAAGAAGCAGGTCACCGAAAATCGCCGCATCGGCAACCCGAAACTGCCGGTCATGTCGTTTGGCGAAGACCAGCAGGGCGAGCAGTATTTCACAACACCTGTCGGTGCGATCTACAAGCTGGTCACTGCGAAGTAAGTGCTGACCACTGTCTGTTCGGCTTTTGCAGCACCACCGTCACACGCCGTGCCTGACACGGCGTTGTGCGGTCGGTGGTCTATCCGGCAAGTTCGAACGTCCACCCGCAAACGACGGCACGTGGTCATTCGCCGGAACCGAGTTGCGAGACCGCTCCGTCGAGCGTGACTTCAAACACGCCATTGGCCCGCGGGTCCGTCACCAGCAGTGTTTCTCCGGCGAGCCAGATGCCGACAGGATTCGAGAAGGCTGCGTCTTCGGCAAACTTCGACACTTCTCCGGCGGGCGTCACTTTCCACACGCACTTGCCGTAGCCGTCGGTTACGTACATTGCGTCATCCGGTCCGACCGCGACGTTGTGAGGAAAGGAAAACGGCCGGCCAGGAACAATCGTCGAGACTTTGCCTTTGGGTGACATTCTCAGCAGTTGGTCCTTTGTCGTTGAGACAACGATCAGCTCGCCTTTGGAATTGAACGCCACCCCGCGCGGTGCGGAGATCTGTGTGATAATCTCCGCCTTTCCGCCTTCGTGCGGAACCTTGAAGATGCGATGCAATTCCAGGTCAGCGACGAAAATCGTGCCTTCCGGATCGACGGCGATCGCCATGGGCATCCCGATGCCACCATTCGTCAGCGGTTCCGGCTTGCCGTCTCCGCCAAGTTTGAAGCGATACACTTCGCGCGTGGACGTGTCACCGGCAAGAACATTGCCGTCTTTATCCAGAGCGATGCACCGAGCTGCATTGAGTGGCGTGCGGAACTGCTTTGAGCCCTTGAACAGATGGCCCAGCGCGGCCGCCTTTTTCTGCCACACACCCGGCAACTTTCGGTCGACCACAAGGAGTGTGCCGTCCTCTGTGCGAACGGCGCCCAGCGGATAAATGAACTCGGCCGAGTATGCGTGAGCAGAACTCAGCAGGACAGCTATGGCGGCGCTGACATATTGCATCGGGATGGCTGCTTTCTTCAGAAACAACGTCGTGAATGTCGTGATGGCCTCTGAACTAACGAGTCAGCGCAGGAGACGATTCAGTGTTGTGAAGTCTTTTTTGATTGCTGCCAGGTGCTGCGGGACAAGTTCCGGCTTGCGGTGGTCGAGATACTCCTCGTGCAGCGAAATCGGTCCGTCGAATTTCGACTCCGCCAGCATACTAAAGAACTCCGGGCTGATCTGCCCTTCGCCGAGCGGCACGTTGCGGGGCTTTCCGTTAACCCAGTGAAAGTCTTTTACGTAGACCGTTTCGATGTGCGGGCGAATTCTGTGAAACGTCACAGGCCAGCTCATGCCGGCTTCGACAGTCGCGTGCCGGATATCGTATGCCACGCCGATCTGGTCGACGGCAATTCCTTCGAGCAATCGACCGAGATCCCACAGCGACGCTCCCAGATAGTTTCGTCCGGCATGATTCTGGTACACGGCCGTGATGCCGATCTCGCGGTTCAGGGCGGCCAGGTCCAGAAACTGCCGCCGCCACTCGTCGAGCTGGCCGAGAATCGGTTTGCTCAGATCGTACTTGAAGTACTGCATCCGGTACCGACGGATACCGAGCTTCGCAGCCGTGCGCAACACCGTCTCGGTCAACGGATCATTCGGGTCGTTGATGCTCGACGTCATCACGGTGATTTCCAGATCCCGCTTCCGTAGAGCGTCCACCATCTTCGGCAATTCGTCGGGGACCTGGGCGGGCTCAATATGTCCGCCGATGCGGATCGGTGCCTCGATGCCGTCGAAGCCCAGTTCCGCGATGTGATCGGCCAGCTCGTCGTACGTCAGAGATTGAAACGGCTTGGTGAAGACACAGATCGAACGGCCAGGCCGGGCCTTCGGAGCAGCAGTCGCGACTTGAGCCGCGGCAAGACTCGACGCGGCACCGAGAAGAAACTCGCGTCGTCGCATGGGTTGATTGAGCATCGTGTATCCCGATGGCTGGAGAATTGGCGGAGCGATGAGAGGGCAGAGACACTGGGAAGCATGATATCTTTCTGCCCGATCAACTTTCTTCCATCACGCGAACCTGAATGCGCGCATATGCGCTGGAGTCCTGATGAGCATTTACCGGAACCTGGGTGTCGAGCCAATCATCAACGCATGTGGAACTGTCACCCGGTTGGGAGGCGCTCCGATGCGTGACGCGGTCCTTGATGCGTTTCGAGATGCGGCGGCCGAGTGGGTGCCACTGGAGCAACTGCAAGCGGCGGCGTGTCGAAAGATCGCGGAAGTCACGGGGGCGGAAGCCGGACTCGTCACCGCTGGTTCGGCGGCCGGTCTGACGCTGGGAACGGCAGCGATTCTGGCTGGGTATGACCTTGGTCGGATGGAGAAGCTGCCCCACACGGACGGTTTTCCGAACGAAATTCTGATCGCGCGAGAGCAGCGGAGTGGCTATGACCATGCCATTCGCGCTGCCGGCGCTCGGCTGGTGGAAGTGGGATTCAATGAGATCACGTCGAATGCCGGGGTCCGACGCGCCGAAGTCTGGGAGTACGAGGCGGCGATCACCCCGCAGACGGCCGGTATCGCGTACGTGATGGGTCCCGGAGCATGTCCGCCCCTGGAAGACGTCGTGGCCCTCGCTCACACCCATGATTTGCCGGTCATTGTTGACGCCGCGGGCGAGTTGCCGCCTCGAGAAAACCTGAAGCGCATTCCGGCGACTGGTGCGGACCTGGTCTCCTTCAGTGGCGGCAAGTCGATCCGCGGACCGCAATCGACGGGAGTTCTGTGCGGGCGTCGTGACCTGATTTCCTCAGCAGCGCTTCAAATGCTCGACATGGACGATCATCTCGAACTGTGGGACCCGCCGGCCGATCTGATCGATCAGTCCAAGCTGAAAGGCATTCCGCGGCATGGCATTGGTCGGGCTCTTAAGGTCTCCAAAGAAGAAATTGCTGCATTGCTGACAGCCTTGGACCTGTTCGCTTCCGGAGCCTACGACGAAGATCTGCCGCGCATGCGCTCGAATCTGGAAGTCATCGTCAAAGAGCTTGACGGAACTCGCTCGACCTGCCGGGTTGTCGAAGCGGCAGCGTCCGATCGCTGGGCCACACTGGAGATCACACTCGATGAATCCAGCCTGGGCCGGACAGCATTCGAAGTCTGCCGGAGTTTGCGGAATGGTTCGCCGCCGGTGTATGTCGGGCACGGGCAACTGAGGGACGCAGTCTTTGTCATCAACCCTCTGTGTCTGGATGATGACTCGGCCATGACACTTGCGCGGTGCCTGCGAGAAGAGCTGACTCGCCCATGACAGGTCCGTGCGGTGGGGCTTTTACTCTGAGAGGAACGCCTCACAATCACATGTCGCCTCTACGCGGCTGGCGAGTTCACAGCCTGTACCGCGATTACCTCGTCATCACTCAAGGCCCGGTCGTACATACGCACTTCATTGATGCGACCGGAGAAGTAGTCCATCTCTCCAAAGCCGATGCTTAACGGTTTGTCGTTGGTTATGTCGTAATCATCCTGCTGGAATGCTGAGGACCTGGCCGCAACTTTACCGTTGACCAGAACTCGAAGCTGGCCGTTTTGCCGGATCGCCGCAACGTGCTTCCAGCCAGGCCCGATGTCGCCGTCGTAGGAAACGCACTTTCCCGCTTCCATTGAATAAACCTTCCCACGCACGTCTGCCGGCGCATCCTGAACCGAACTGGTGCAGCTTCCGATGCTCGCGAACAGTCGACCCTGGTAGACCGTCAGGCTCGTGACCCGCGTCCAGTCGTTGGCTTCTTCGCTGGTCGCGGTCGTGGGGGACGTTGGAGTCCAACCGTCGGGCGAGTAGAACCGTTTCAGCGAGGTCCAGGAAATCCCGCCGTCGTATCGCGTGACTTCTGCTCTGGGGATGGCGCCTCCGTAGAGTTTTCCGTTGTAGACAGTCAGTGCGTTGATTTCCGTTCCATCGCCAAGACGTCCGCGATCATCCCAGGATTCCCCGCCTCGATACACGACCGCCCGAGCTTCCGGCCACATTCCGGCATGCAGCGCTCCGCGATACACCTCCAGACAATGAACCTGCAACAGGGGACGCAGACGCTTTGGAGTATTGCCGATTGGCGTGCCTGCGAACGTCCATTCTTTGCCATCGAATGCGTAGACGTTCGGGTAGCCGACATACAGTCGTCCGTCATGCACAGCCATGGCATGCGGGTAGCAATTTCGAGGTTCCTCGGCCGGAAACGTCCCGGAGACCTTCCACTCGTGATCGCCATCGTAAACGTAGACACGATAAGGTCGACCTGCCCACTGGCGTTCACCCGGAAGCAGTTGCCCGCGATCTCCTCCGGCGTACAGCTTGCCACGATACGAGGCAATACAGTTGATACGCAGACACTTGCCCGGCTGCCCACAATCTCTCCATTGCGTACCGCCTGCATAACGGTAGACGCGCACGGGGTCGTATTTGCCTGAGAACACACGGGTCCAGTCGTACGTCGTCGTGGCCGCGTACAGTTCTCCCTGATGGACAATCATTGACATCACGCCAGTCGTTTTGCCGGTGCCGACACGTCCGCAATCGGTCCACTTGTTTCCTTCTTCGTATCGGTAAACGTGGCACCAGTCTTCTTCGTCCTGTGCGTCCGTGATTGCCGCGTATAGCTTGCCTTGGAATACCGTCAGTGAGTTGCTGACATAGTTGCTTGTCCTGCTGGGCCTGCCACAGTCCTGCCATTCACTGATTTTGGCGTTGTCGATTCCGAAATAGACGTGCCTGTCATCTCCCGACGACTGGTAACCACCTGAACTGGCTTTGAGGTTCAGCGTGAACCCTTTTCTCAGCGATGGATCGTACTTGCCGACGATGTCTCCAAGGACATCATCAACGTCCGCTTTCGTGTGCACCCAGGCGGAAATGGAGAAGTCGCCAGTGCCGATCGCAAGCGACTTGCTGTTGGGGACGTTGACATAAGCGCCTCGACCATTGAATTCGCCGGTCTCAAGGTCGACTCCGAAATTGACCCCGTGGTTCCCCTTGCCGGAATGATCGCGACAATCACCCTTCAGTTTCCAATAACCAATCAGGCCGTCCTGAAGACTGTGTTCAACAGCAGATTTACGATCCGCCCCCGACACCTGATCAAGACTCGGCGGATTCAAACACAGCAATGTGGAGAGCAACACAACAGAGGGCATTCTCATGGCCAATATCTCCTGGTTGGTTGTCCTGTTCAGACCGCGAGTTCGGCTGACTGGTGGCACTTGCTCACTGTCTGCGATTCGCCTTGCCGAGAATTCGGGCCGTCAGTATCAGCATGGCCATCTGACTTCGCAATCGGTCGAGCTGAAGCTGTTGGTTTCGGATCAGCTCTCTTACTCTCCTGCTCAGTCCGAGCAACTCACAATGACGGGCTGACGCAATGAGCGATGTCACGAATGAGACAGGAGATACAGTGCCGGCAGCAGCGAGCGGACGAGACGGCGCCGTCTCGACTCTCCCACTTTCCGGGTTAAAGGTGCTCGACCTGACTCGAGTCCTGGCCGGTCCCTACTGCACCATGGTTCTCGCCGACCTGGGCGCGGATGTGGTGAAAATCGAGCGACCCGAAACTGGTGATGAAAGTCGCGCATTCGGACCGTTCCTGCCGTCCGGCTCGAGTGCGTACTTTGCGAGTCTCAATCGAGGGAAAGCGAGCATCACCCTCAATCTGAAGAGCGAGTCGGACCGTGACACGTTTCTTAAGCTGGTCGAACAGGCTGATGTCGTGGTCGAAAACTTTCGTCCGGGTGTGATGGACGCCCTTGGACTGGATTCCGACTCGTTGCACGAAGTGAACCCGTCGTTGATCTACGCTTCGGCCTCGGGTTTCGGGCAGACAGGCCCGTATCGTGAACGGCCTGCTTACGATGTGATTATTCAAGCCATGAGCGGACTGATGAGTGTCACGGGCCACGACGCCGACGCACCAGCCCGTGTCGGCGCGTCGATCAGCGACATCGTCACCGGGCTGTTCACAACGATTGGCATTCTTGCCGCCCTGCGAGCTCGTGATCCAGGCAAACATGGGGCGACGCTCGACCTGGCGATGCTCGATTGCAGTGTCGCCGTGCTTGAGAATGCGATAGCGCGGTGTGACCTGTCTGGAGAATCGCCCGTGCCACTGGGGACACGGCATCCATCGATTTCGCCATTCCAGGCCTTTCCCACAAGTGATGGTGCCATTGTGATTGCAGCGGGTAATGAATCACTTTGGCGCCGGCTTTGCGAGGTACTGGATGCCGAAGAGTGGATCGATGATCCGCTTCTGACTTCCAATTCCGACCGCACGGCGAATCAGGCATACATGGAGCAGCGAGTGAGCGAACGGACACGCACTCGTACGTCACGGGAGTGGCTGCGTTTACTTGAAGAGGCACGTATTCCCGCCGGACCGATTCAGATGATCGCCGACGTGTTGAACGACCAGCACCTGCAGAGTCGCGGCATCTTTCATCGTATGCACGGCGACGGCGACGAGACATTCACGACCGTTGGTACTCCAATCCGGATTGACGGCCAGGTGCCGAGAGTTTCGGATCGGGCACCGGAACTCGGAGCCGATTTGCGGGACGTTCTTCAACGCTGGTTGTCCGAACCGTCTTGATCAGCATGTTGCAATCGACCTGCCCACGAACGAGAGCGAGCCAGAAGTTGCACCACGGCATGATCAAAATCGGTCAGTCAATCGAAGGGGACATCGACGCGATCACGCGAGTTGAAGCCGACAGTTGGCCTTCGGCGCTGGCTGCCTCGAAGGATGCGATCGCACGAAGGGTTTCGGTTTATCCGGAAGGGCAATGGGTCGCGGTTCGAGACGGTCAAATCGTCGGCGTTGCCTTCGCTCAACGGATGAACCCACCTCTGCCACCGATGAGCGATCTGACCTACGATCTGGTGACCGGCGGGGGATCGTATGCCGGCACGCACGTCGCGAACGGTACCTGGTACCAACTGATCGGCGTCGGAGTCGTGCAGTCGGCTCATGGGTTGCGAATCGGTCGCAGTCTGATTGATCGGCAGATCGAGTTCGCCCGGACCCTACCGGGCGTCGTACGAATCATCGGATTTACGAGACCCGCGCGATTCCACGAATCGTCGGAGTTGTCGATCGAAGACTACACAAATAGGCGGACGGAATCCGGACGCTTCGCCGATCCCGTGCTGTCGTTTCACCTGGACTCGGGTGCTCGACTTGTCTCGATTCACCCGGACTTTCGGCCAGACGACGTGCAGGCACGCGGATATGGGATCTTGATCGAGTATCCGATTGATCAAGCATGCGAATGAGATGATGTCTGAGAGACTTTGTCTCTCCCGACCCACGCCGTGCATGTGCCTGCATCCTCACCAGAAAACAGGCAAGGAACATAACAGCGATCGTGGCCTGGTTTCGGTCCACCGTTCCAACTCCTCCGTGCGGGGGCGTGTGATGTGCTATCGTGGCCCGCCTGGATGTCTACGTTTGTTGTTTACAGCACAAATGCCATGCCTCCGATCGTTTCTGAAATCGAGCCATTCTCTGTCGAACACGCCAGGATCCTCTGGCTGGTTGTTTGTGCCGGGCTGGTATTCGTCATGCAGGCGGGGTTCCTGTGTCTGGAATCCGGACTCACCCGTTCCAAGAACAGCATCAATGTTGCGATCATGAATGTCGCGGACTTTGGCATCGCGACAATCCTCTACTGGATGTTCGGATTCGGCGTGATGTTTGGGGTCACGCAATCCGGTTGGTTTGGGACGGATCGGTTTCTGCCCTCGATGAATGACGGATGGGACACCGCGTTCTTTCTGTTTCAACTGATGTTCGCCGGTGCTGCCACCACGATCGTCTCCGGAGCGGTCGCCGAGCGTATGAAGTTCAGCGGCTACCTGCTCGTGTCCGGCGTGCTTTCCGGATTGGTATACACGGTCTTCGGACATTGGGTCTGGAATGGGATTGATAGTGACCAACCAGGCGGCTGGTTATATCAACTCGGCTTCCGTGACTTTGCCGGTGTGACCGTCGTGCATGGCGTTGGAGGATGGGTCGCGCTGGCGGCGGTCCTTGTGGTCGGCCCGCGACGCGGCAGGTTTACGGACGACGGTGCCTCGCACGAGATTAGTGGCCACGATCTGCCCATGGCCATGCTGGGGGCGATGCTGCTGATGTTCGGGTGGTTCGGCTTCAACGGTGGGAGCCTGCTAAGGCGTCGTTCAGAATTAACTTACCCGCTTCGCCTGTTTTTATGTGGGTGAATCTCATAATTCCAGTCGCCGTGAAAAGCATTACGTTTTAGACGC